>NZ_SDOY01000118.1 GCF_004117935.1 Streptomyces roseicoloratus
GCCCGCCGCTGAGGCCGCGCCCGTCGAGGAGGCCGCTCCGGCCCGCCGTACCCGTCGCCGCGCGACCCGCGCCGTGACGTCCCCGGAGCCGGTCGAGACCGCTGCCGAGACCGAGCCCGCTGCCGAGGCCCCGGCCGAGGCCGTGGCGCCCGCCGCTGAGGCCGCGCCCGTCGAGGAGGCCGCTCCGGCCCGCCGTACCCGTCGCCGCGCGACCCGCGCCGTGACGTCCCCTGAGCCGGTCGAGACCGAGACCGCTGCCGAGACCGTGGCCGAGACCCCGGCCGAGGAGCCCGCCGCCGGGGCCCCGGCCGCCGAGACCGCCGCTCCGGTCGCCGCGGAGGCCGCCCCCGCGCCCCGTACCCGCCGCCGTGCCACCCGCAGGACCGGGACGCCCGAGGTGACCCCGGACGTGGCCGCCGAGCTCTCCGCCGAGACCTCCGGCGAGGAGCTGCCCGCCGACACCGTCGAGGAGATCGCCTCGCACGCCGTCGAGGTCGCCGCCGCCGAGCAGGCCGCCACCCGTGGCCGCTCCCGCCGCCGCGCCACCTCGCCGCAGTTCGCCGCGCCGTCCGAGACCGAGGAGGCGCCGCGCTCCCGCCGCGCCACCCGTCCGGCCGTCGCCGTCTTCCAGGCCCCGGTCTTCACCGAGCCCATGTTCCAGACTCCGGAGACCGCCGCGGCCATGGCCGCCGCCGAGGTCGTCGAGGAGGAGCCGGAGGAGGAGACCGCCGAGACTCCCGAGGCCGTCGAGACGGTCGAGGCCGTCGAGGCCGAGGAGTCGCCGCGCTCCCGCCGCCGTCGCCGCCGCCGTGGCGAGCCGGTCGCCGTCGAGCCCGTCCCGGCCACCGTCGCCGACGAGCCCGAGGTCGAGTCCACCCCCGAGGCGGAGGCCGAGGCCGAGGCCGAGGAGGGCGACGAGTACGAGGACCGTCCGTCCCGTCGCCGTCGCCGTGGCGGCCGTCGCCGTCGCCGCGGCGAGCTCTCCGAGGTCGAGGAGACCGAGGAGGAGGGCGAGGAGACCGACGCCGAGGAGACCGAGTCCGACGCCGAGGAGGAGCCGGAGGAGGGCGAGGAGACCGAGGCCGGCGGCTCCAGCAGCTCCCGCCGTCGCCGCCGTCGCCGCCGGCGCAGCGGCGACGCCGCCGGCGAGGCCGAGACGACCGACGAGGACGGCGTCCGCACGGTCGTCAAGGTCCGCGAGCCGCGCCCGGCCCGCGAGAAGGCCGAGCCGTCCGACGAGGTGCAGTCCATCAAGGGCTCCACCCGCCTGGAGGCCAAGAAGCAGCGCCGCCGCGAGGGCCGCGAGCAGGGCCGCCGCCGCGTCCCGATCATCACGGAGGCCGAGTTCCTCGCCCGCCGCGAGGCCGTCGAGCGCGTCATGGTCGTCCGCCAGAACGGCGAGCGCACCCAGATCGGCGTCCTCGAGGACAACGTGCTCGTCGAGCACTACGTCAACAAGGAGCAGGCCACCTCGTACGTCGGCAACGTCTACCTGGGCAAGGTCCAGAACGTGCTGCCGTCCATGGAGGCCGCCTTCGTCGACATCGGCAAGGGCCGCAACGCCGTCCTGTACGCCGGCGAGGTGAACTTCGAGGCGCTCGGCATGGCCAACGGGCCGCGCCGCATCGAGTCCGCCCTCAAGTCCGGCCAGTCGGTCCTCGTGCAGGTCACGAAGGACCCGATCGGCCACAAGGGCGCCCGTCTGACCAGCCAGGTCTCCCTCCCGGGCCGCTACCTCGTGTACGTGCCCGAGGGCTCCATGACCGGCATCAGCCGCAAGCTCCCGGACACCGAGCGCGCCCGTCTGAAGACCATCCTCAAGAAGATCGTCCCCGAGGACGCGGGCGTCATCGTGCGCACCGCCGCTGAGGGCGCGAGCGAGGACGAGCTGCGCCGTGACGTCGAGCGGCTGCAGGCGCAGTGGGAGGACATCCAGAAGAAGGCGAAGAGCGGCAACGCGCCGACCCTGCTGTACGGCGAGCCGGACATGACCGTCCGGGTCGTCCGCGACATCTTCAACGAGGACTTCTCCAAGGTCATCGTCAGCGGTGACGAGGCGTGGGAGACCATCCACGGCTACGTCGGCCACGTCGCCCCGGACCTCACCGACCGCCTGTCCAAGTGGACCAGCGAGGTCGACGTCTTCGCGACGTACCGGATCGACGAGCAGCTGATGAAGGCGCTCGACCGCAAGGTCTGGCTGCCGTCCGGCGGCTCGCTGGTGATCGACAAGACCGAGGCGATGGTCGTCGTCGACGTCAACACCGGCAAGTTCACGGGCCAGGGCGGCAACCTCGAGGAGACCGTCACCCGGAACAACCTGGAGGCGGCCGAGGAGATCGTCCGCCAGCTGCGCCTGCGCGACCTCGGCGGCATCGTCGTCATCGACTTCATCGACATGGTCCTGGAGTCCAACCGCGACCTGGTGCTGCGCCGCCTCCTGGAGTGCCTGGGCCGCGACCGGACCAAGCACCAGGTGGCCGAGGTCACCTCGCTGGGCCTGGTCCAGATGACCCGCAAGCGGGTCGGCCAGGGCCTCCTGGAGTCCTTCTCGGAGACCTGCGTCCACTGCAACGGCCGCGGTGTCATCGTCCACATGGAGCAGCCGTCCTCGCACGGCGGCGGTGGCGGCGGCAAGCGCTCGAAGAAGCGCGGCCGCGGCGGCGACGCTCACGAGCACGGTCACGAGCACGCCCACGAGGCCGTCGCGACCCCGGCCGAGACCCACGAGGCGCCGGCCGAGCAGGTCGAGACGCCGGCCGAGGTCGCGGCGGAGCTCGCGGCCCCGGTGGCCGTGCCCGAGCTGATCGGCGCGGACGAGGAGCTGTACGGCAGCATCGCCGAGGCCGAGGCGGCCGCCGCCCGCGGCCGTGGCCGTCGCCGGGCGACCCGCCGGGTGTCGGCTCCCGTCGCCTCGCCGGCGGTGACCGAGACGGAGACCTACGAGGTCGTCGTACCGGAGCCGAAGGGCAGGAAGGCCAGGGCCGAGCAGCAGCCGAAGGCGGAGGAGAAGGCGAAGGTTGAGGCCCCGGCCCCGGTCGCCGAGACCCCGGCCGCTCCGGCCCCGGCCGCCGAGGCCCCCGTGGCCGAGCCGGCCGCGGAGGAGACGCCCGCGCCGCGTACCCGCCGCCGTGCCACCCGCAAGGCCACGGCGCCGGTGACCGCCACCGCGGAGCCGGCCGCCGAGCCGGTCGCCGAGACGGCGGTCGAGACGGTCGCCGTCGAGGAGACCCCGGCCGTCGCCGAGGCCCCCGTCGTGGAGCCGGCCGTCGTCGAGGAGGCCCCCGTGGCCGCCCCGCCGCGGGCGCGCCGCCGGGTGGTCCGCAAGGCGACCGCCCCGGCGGGTGCGTCGGCCGGTGCCGAGGAGGCCGCCGTGGTCGTGGTGGCGTCCGCCGCCCCGGCCGCCGAGACGGCGGACTCCGGGACCACGGAGCCCGGCGCAGGGTCCGCCCCGTCCGCGGAGGAGGCCGCCGAGGCCGCCGCTCCGGCCAAGAAGACGGCCCGCAAGACCGCCGCCAAGAAGGCCACCGCGAAGAAGGCCGCCACCAAGAAGACGGCGGCCAAGAAGACGGCGGCGAAGAAGACGACCGCCAAGAAGGCGGCCGCCAAGAAGACCGCCGCCCCCGCGCAGGACTGACCAGTCACCGACGCGACCCGTGTGGACCGTCCTCCCGCCGAGGACGGTCCACACGGCATTCAACCGGAATCGGAACCAGGAACCAGCCCGATGAACAACACCCCCGCCCCCCGCGTGCGCAAGGCCGTGATCCCCGCCGCCGGCCTCGGCACGCGCTTCCTGCCGGCCACCAAGGCGACGCCGAAGGAGATGCTGCCGGTCGTCGACAAGCCGGCGATCCAGTACGTCGTGGAGGAGGCGGTTTCCGCCGGGCTGTCGGACGTCCTGATGATCACGGGCCGCAACAAGCGCCCGCTCGAGGACCACTTCGACCGGAACTACGAGCTGGAGGAGGCGCTGGTCCGCAAGGGCGACGAGGAGCGCCTGGCGCGCGTCCAGGAGTCCAGCGAGCTGGCCACCATGCACTACGTGCGCCAGGGCGACCCCCGCGGCCTGGGCCACGCGGTGCTGTGCGCGCAGCCGCACGTCGGCGACGAGCCGTTCGCCGTGCTCCTCGGCGACGACCTGATCGACCCGCGCGACCCCCTGCTGGCCCGCATGCTGGAGGTCCTCGCCGAGCAGGGCGGCAGCGTCGTCGCCCTCATGGAGGTCGACCCGGCGCAGATCCACCTGTACGGCTGCGCCGCCGTCGAGCCGGCCGCCGACGCCGACGTCGTACGGATCACCGGGCTCGTCGAGAAGCCGGACCCGTCCGAGGCGCCCAGCAACTACGCGATCATCGGCCGTTACGTCCTCGACCCGGCCGTCTTCGACGTGCTGAGCGGAACCGAGCCGGGCCGCGGCGGCGAGATCCAGCTGACCGACGCGCTGCAGAAGATGGCGGCCGACGAGAGTCTCGGCGGGCCCGTGCACGGCGTGGTCTTCAAGGGCCGCCGTTACGACACCGGCGACCGCGGCGACTACCTGCGGGCCATCGTGCGCCTTGCGTGCGAGCGCGAGGACCTCGGCCCGGACTTCCGCGCCTGGCTCAAGGCCTTCGTCGCCGAGAGTGCCGAAACCCCCGGGATTTGACCCCCCACGGGAGCCGCCCGTAACCTAGACCGTCGGCGTGTCGACTGATACGCCGCACCTCTGAGCACCTCCCTCCCGGTTCTCCGGGAGAGGCCGCTCGTCCGATCCCGGACCACCGCAGGCCCCAGGCCCGCGCGTGGGCGGCTGGCGTCAGAGGTCCCGTTTCCGAGTGAGAGAGAGTCCGCGTGTACGCCATCGTGCGCAGCGGTGGTCGCCAGCACAAGGTTGCTGTCGGCGACATCGTTGAGGTTGACAAGATTTCCACCGCCAAGATCGGCGACACGGTCGAGCTCTCGACCCTGCTCGTCGTCGACGGCGACGCCGTGACCAGCGACCCGTGGGTCCTGGCGGGCATCAAGGTCCAGGCCGAGGTCGTGGACCACACCAAGGGCGCCAAGATCGACATCCTGCGCTACAAGAACAAGACCGGCTACCGCCGTCGCCAGGGTCACCGTCAGCAGTACACGGCGATCAAGGTCACGTCCATCCCGACGGCCGCGAAGTAAAGAGGGACTGAGCAATGGCACACAAGAAGGGCGCATCGTCCACCCGGAACGGTCGCGATTCCAACGCCCAGCGGCTCGGCGTGAAGCGCTTCGGCGGTCAGGTCGTCAACGCGGGTGAGATCCTGGTCCGCCAGCGCGGCACCCACTTCCACCCGGGCGCGGGCGTCGGCCGTGGCGGCGACGACACGCTGTTCGCCCTGCAGGCCGGTTCGGTGCAGTTCGGCACCTTCCGTGGCCGCAAGGTCGTGAACATCGTTCCGGTCGCCTGATCGGACACTGTGCGGAGGCGGACCTCACTTCCCGGAAGGGAAGCGGGTCCGCCTTTCGCGTGTTACTAGATAGACATTCCCACCCATAGCTTTAGCTCTCTGGAGGCCCAACCATGACCACCTTCGTGGACCGCGTCGAGCTGCACGTCGCCGCGGGTAACGGAGGCCACGGCTGCGCCTCCGTCCACCGGGAGAAGTTCAAGCCGCTCGGCGGCCCGGACGGCGGCAACGGCGGCCGTGGCGGCGACGTGATCCTGGTCGTCGACCAGTCCGTCACGACGCTCCTCGAGTACCACCACTCGCCGCACCGCAAGGCGACCAACGGCAAGCCCGGTGAGGGCGGCAACCGCTCCGGCAAGGACGGCCAGGACCTGGTCCTGACCGTGCCCGACGGCACCGTCGTCCTCGACAAGAAGGGCAACGTGCTCGCCGACCTGGTCGGCGAGGGCACCACCTACGTCGCTGCCCAGGGCGGCCGTGGCGGCCTCGGCAACGCGGCGCTGGCCTCCGCCCGGCGTAAGGCGCCCGGCTTCGCGCTGCTCGGCGAGCCCGGCGACCTCCAGGACATCGTCCTGGAGCTCAAGACGGTCGCCGACGTGGCGCTCGTCGGCTACCCGAGCGCCGGCAAGTCCTCGCTGATCTCGGTCCTCTCGGCCGCGAAGCCGAAGATCGCGGACTACCCCTTCACGACCCTCGTGCCGAACCTCGGCGTGGTCACGGCCGGCTCGACCGTCTACACCATCGCCGACGTCCCCGGCCTGATCCCGGGCGCCAGCCAGGGCCGCGGCCTCGGCCTGGAGTTCCTGCGCCACGTCGAGCGCTGCTCGGTGCTGGTGCACGTCCTCGACACGGCGACGCTGGAGTCCGACCGCGATCCGGTCACCGACCTCGACGTCATCGAGGAGGAGCTGAAGCAGTACGGCGGCCTCGACGACCGCCCGCGCATCGTCGTCCTCAACAAGATCGACATCCCGGACGGCCAGGACCTCGCGGACATGATCCGCCCGGACCTGGAGGAGCGCGGCTACCGCGTCTTCGAGGTCTCCGCGATCGCCCGCACGGGCCTGAAGGAACTCTCCTTCGCGCTGGCCGACATCGTCGCGAAGGCCCGCGCGGCCAAGCCGAAGGAGGAGGCGACCCGCATCGTCATCCGCCCGAAGGCGGTCGACGACGCCGGCTTCACCGTCACCTACGACGAGCACGAGGACGTGTACCGGGTGCGCGGCGAGAAGCCCGAGCGCTGGGTCCGCCAGACCGACTTCAACAACGACGAGGCCGTCGGCTACCTCGCCGACCGCCTCAACCGCCTGGGCGTCGAGGACGAGCTGATGAAGGCCGGCGCCCGCGCCGGCGACGGCGTCGCGATCGGCTCCGAGGAGAACGCGGTCGTCTTCGACTGGGAGCCCTCGATGGTCGCGGGCGCCGAGATGCTCGGCCGCCGCGGCGAGGACCACCGCATGGAGGCGCCCCGCCCGGCCGCCCAGCGCCGCCGCGACCGCCAGGCCGAGCGCGACGACGCCCAGCGCGAGTTCGACGAGTTCGACCCGTTCTAGGGCGTGCAGGGGGCCGCCGGCCGCGGCCCCTTGCCGTACCGCAGGCATACCGAAACGCCGTACCGCAGGCATACGAAACGCCGTACCGCAGGCATGCGAAAGGGGCCCGGTCTCCTCGTCAGAGGAGGCCGGGCCCCTTTCACGGACTCGTCAGGCGACCGGGGCCGGTTCCGGTTCCGGGTCGGAGTCCTGCTGCTTCGACTCCGTCGGTCCCGTGGACGTCCGGTCCGGGCGCGGGCCGAAGCCGGGCTTCGCCCGGAGCAGCGGCAGGATCAGGATGCCGATGAAGATCGGGCCGATCATGTAGCGCCACAGCGGCGCCGGGTTCGCGGCGAGGACGGTCAGCTGGAGGCCCAGCGTGACCGCGAACAGCGCCGTCGTGCCCTTCAGCTTGGTGCGGCGGCGGAACAGCAGCACGATCGCGTACGTCGCGTAGCACCAGATCGCCCCGCGGAACAGCAGCCACTGCAGCTGCGGCACCTTGAACGTGCGCCAGGAGAAGTCCGCGACCTTGTGCAGCGGCTCCGACAGCGGGCGGATCTTCAGCTTCGGCCGGTACTCGCTGCGCTTGATCTCCTCGTTCCACTTGAGGTAGCTGAACAGCGTCTTCGAGGTCTGCGGGTCGCTCAGCAGCGTGTTCGCCCGCAGCTCCTTCGGGCCGGGGAAGATCGCCCACGCGATGTGCGCCCGGCACACCCGCGCGCCGATGACCAGGTCCGGCGTCCGCTTCATGACCCGCTCCCACAGGGCCATCAGCTCGTCGTTGCGCTCGGCCGCGAGGGGCCGGTTCATCGGCGGGGACTCCATCGCCCAGTCGGCGTTGTAGCAGTTGGCCGCGCGGCCCTTCCAGTGGGACAGCGGCGCGATGCTGGACATCAGCGCCTTGTCCTCCTTGGTGAAGAACCCGGGGCGCTGCCCGTAGGCGACGGCGATGTCCGCGTAGAAGAAGGCGTACACGGCGTCCTTCGGCGGGGTCTTCACCCCGGCCGCCGGGTAGATCACGGCGGTCAGCAGACCGAAGATCAGCACCGGCACGGCGGTCGCCGCGAGCACCCAGCGCCGCATCGACGGCAGGGCGATCAGCAGGATCGGCGCGGCGACGACGGCGACCAGCATGCCGTTGTTGCGGAACAGCGCCACGGCCAGGAAGCCCAGGAAGAGCAGGGCGACGGTGCGGTAGAAGTCCTTGTCCCGGACGGTCTGGCGGCCGCGGGCCCGCCGTGCCGCCAGCCGGCCCGCCGCGCCGAAGGCGAGGATCGAGCCGATGACGAACGGCACGTCCTTCCACACGAAGATGACGAAGACGGCGGTCGGCGGCAGCAGCGCCGGCACGCACGCGGCGACGGCCGCCCACCGCTGCCGGACACCCCACTTCCGCAGGGTGCCGGCGCAGTAGGCGAGCGTCGCCGACATGGCGACCGTCTGGGCCAGCGTCAGGATCCACAGATCACCGGTGGTGTTCAGCGACAGCCACACCAGGGAGTCGTAGACCACGGAGTGGTTCGACATCCAGTTGTCGGTGGTGACGTGCCAGACGTAGGTGATCGAGTCGTAGCTCAGGGCGCCGGGGAAGAACGCCGCCCACCAGAGCAGGAAGAGAACCTGCGTCGTCGCGAAGACCGCGAAAGGCAGTCGGCGCTTCTCCGGGATTCTCTCCCACTGCTTGCTGAGGAAGGCGTTGCGCGGGAGTTTCAACTCGGCTCCGCTGGGCATAGTGGACGGACGGTCGGGACAGTCGAACAGGTTAGCCGGTTCAGACGGTCTCTCGGTCACGGGGCCGGGTCACCTCGGCCAGCGGCTGCTGTCCCGGCCGCGGCGGCACCGGACGCTCACCGATCGGCAGCACCGGCGGAACCTCGTTCTGGCCGAGGAACACCTTGCGCACCACCCGCTCGGCCGCCCGGCCGTCGTCGAACTCGCAGAAGGTCCTGCGGAACTCGGCACGGGCCGCGTCCGACTCGGGCCCGTTCCAGCGGCCCGAGGTGAAGACCTCCAGCAGCTCCTCCTCGGTCTGCACGGTCACACCGGGAGTGTCGACGGTGATGTCGAAGTAGGTGCCGCGCGTGGTGCGGTACACCTCCCAGTCGTTCGCGTAGATGACGATCGGCCGGTCGAGGTTCGCGTAGTCGAACATCACCGACGAGTAGTCCGTGAGCAGGCAGTCCGCGGCGAGGTACAGCTCCTCGACCGACGGGTAGGAGCTCACGTCGACCAGACGCGCGCCGCCGGCCGAACCGGAGGCCAGCAGGCTCTGGTCGTAGAAGTAGTGCGCGCGCACCAGGAGCGTGAACTCGGAGCCGACCGTCTCCGCGAACTTCTCCAGGTCCAGCATCTGCTTCGGGGCGTCGTGGTAGTCGCGGTGCGTCGGCGTGTAGAGGATCACCTTGGTGCCCTCGGCGATGCCGAGCTTCTTGCGGGCCGCGGCCACGTCCGCCGCCGACGCGTTCACGAGCTGGTCGTTGCGCGGGTAGCCGTACTCCAGCGCCTCGTAGTACGAGGGGTAGGCGCGGTCCCAGGCGGCGGTGGAGAAGCTGTTGGAGGTGAGGCTGTAGTCCCAGCGGTCCACCCGGTCCATCAGCCGGACCAGGTTCATCCCGCGACGGCCGACCGGGTAGTCCGCCAGGTCGACGCCCATGCGCTTGAGCGGGGTGCCGTGGTGGGTCTGGAGGTGGACCTGACCGGGGCGCTTGACCACGGACGGCGGGAAGTTGACGTTGTTGACGAAGTACTTGCCGCGCGCCATGGCCTTCCAGAACCCGAGCGAGCCCGGGTGGACGGTCGGCACGCCCTTCGGCGGACGGCTGGTGGCGTCGTTCTTGAGGATCCACACCGCCTTCATGCCGGGCGCGAGTTCCTTCATCTTCTCGTGGATCGCCGCCGGGTTGCAGGAGTACGAGCCGTTCCAGTACGCCGCGAAGACGGCGACGTCCTGCTGGACCGGGAGCAGGCGCTGGGCCCGGTAGTAGGCCTGGAGGACGCGCTTGCGCAGCTTCTTCTTCAGCTTCGCCGGCACGGACTTCTTCTGCTTGAGCGAACGGACCGTCTTGCGGGCCTTCTCGCGGTGCTTGGCCGGGATCATCTGGCCCTTGCCGCGCGGGGCGGCCGGGTGGCCCTCGGGACGGAGACGTCCCTCCGCCTCGGCCCAGCGCTCGCGGAACTCGGCGCGCGCGTCGTCGGGCAGGCGGCCGGGCGAGACGTCGACCACGCGGAAGTGGTTGACCATCCGCTCGTACAGGGCGCCGCGGTACTCGTCGAACCGCGGGTTCTCGTCGAGGAACGCGAAGACCAGGTCGTACTGGTCGAACACGTCGAAGTGCTTGCGGCTCGTGCTGTGCAGGATGCTGCCCTGGCGCCGCTGGCGGTAGTAGACGCAGACGCGGTCGAGCACGGCGATGGTCTCCGCCGCGATCATGACCGGGTAGGTCCAGGGGGTGTCCTCGTAGTAGCCCGAGGGGTACTGGAAGCCCCACTGCTCGATGAAGTCCCGGCGGTACGCCTTGTTCCACGCGACCTGGAGCAGGTTGAGCAGCTCCGGCTGGTCCTTCAGCGCGAAGACGCCCTGCTTGGCGGCCTTGGCCAGCACGTCGGCACGGGCGTTCGGCGTGATCCGGCCGTCCCAGTGGGTGCGCGAGTAGTCGAAGACCACCAGGTCGGGGTTCTCGGCCTCCTCGATGCGGCGGGCGATGGCCTGGAGCGAGCCGGGCAGCATCGTGTCGTCGCTGTCGAGGAAGAGCAGGTACCTGCCCTTGGCGCGGGCCATGCCCGCGTTGCGCGCCCGGCCGAGACCGACGTTCTGCTCCAGGTGCATCGCCACGACGCGCGGGTCGGCCTTGGCGTAGTCGTCGATGATGGCGCCGCAGCCGTCCGGCGAGCAGTCGTTCACGACCAGGAGCTCGTAGTCCCGGAACGACTGCTCGAGCACCGAGTCCAGACAGTCCCGCAGGAACGCCTGCACCTTGTACGTCGGAACGATGATGCTGAACAGGGGGACTTCGGAACCGGAGGAGGAGTGCGTCTGTGTCATCTCAATACCGTGGAATCTGACGGGGGAGACAGGCCGTGACCGCCGGGTCAGCGCTGGCTCGTGGACAGGGCGTAGCCGAGGAGCGTGCGTATGGTCTTCGACTGCCCGTGCCGCACCGCCCCCGGAACCATTGTCAGCGCGTGCAGTCGCATGGACAGGTGGCGACGCGCGGCGCGCGCGGCCTTCGGCCAGCCGTGGGCGTCGAGGTCGTCGGCCACTTCGTGGAAGAAGCGCACGGCCTCGCCGAAGCGGGCGCCGGACACGGCTTCCGCCGAGGAGAGGCTGCCGGAGTGCCGGCGGTAGCGGAACACGGTCGTCGGGTCGACGACCAGCTTTCCGCCGCGCCGGATCAGCTCGATGATCAGCGCGAGATCCTGGATGACCGAGAGGTCCTCCCGGAAGCTGATCTCCTTGACGGCGTCGGCACGCCAGACGATGGACGGGAAGTAGAGCCAGTTGCCGCCGAGGAGGTTGGCGGCCAGCGACTCGCCGGACAGCACCAGGCGCCGCCCGGTGGTCTTCGGCGCGTACAGGCGCTTCTTCACCTCGTCGCCGAGGGTCGTCGAGGGCTTGCCGTGCTCGTCGATGACCTCGACGCCCGGCTGGTAGATCGTCGCGTGGGGGAACGCCGCGACGGCGGCGCGCATGGTCGCGACGTAGTCCGGCAGCAGCAAATCGTCGCTGCCGAGCATGCTGAAGTGGCGGGACTCGACGAGGTCGACGCACTTGCGGAAGTTCCGGGTGATGCCCAGGTTCTGCTCGTTGCGCAGGTAGCGGACCCGGCTGTCGCCGAGGGAGGCGAACCACTCGGGCACGCCGGGCTCCTTGCCGTCGTCGACGACGGTCAGGCGCCAGTTCGGGTCGCTCTGCTCCAGCACGCTGCGCACGGCGGCCTGCATCAGACCGGTGTCGCCGTAGTGCGGCAGCATGATGTCGAGCGGCTCGCCGGCCGTCGTGCCGTCGGCGCCCCGGGGATTCTGCACCGCGGTCACTTGGTCTTCCCCTTGGGGCCGAGGGCCGAGCGGCGGCTGAGCGCGAGCAGCAGGATCATGCCGATGCGGCCCAGGTAGAGCGTGGCCTTCCAGGGCGACTGGCTGGGCGTGCCGGTGGCGCGCGGGCGCATGGCGACGGGCACCTGCTCGACGCGGTAGCCGGCCCGGACGACGGCGATGGTCGACTCGACCGTGTCGCCCAGGTACTCCACCGGGTACCAGTGCGCGAAGACGTCGATCAGGTCGCGGTTGGAGGCGCGGAAGCCGGAGGTGACGTCGGTCAGCTTGGTCCTGGCCATCTTCGACAGCCAGAAGGCGAGCACGACCATGGCCCACTTGCGCGGGCCGCGGGTCTCGTAGTCGCCCGTGCCGGCGAAGCGCGCGCCCATGCAGAGGTCGGCGCCCTGGTCCAGGCGGGCGAGCAGCTCCGGCACGTTGCGCGGGTCGTGCTGGCCGTCGGCGTCGACCTGGATGGCGACGTCGTAGCCGCGGTCGTACGCGTAGCGGTAGCCGGCGCGCATCGCGCCGCCCACGCCGAGGTTGTAGGGGAGCGTCATCACGGTCGCCCCGGCGGAGCGGGCCACCCGGCTGGTGTCGTCGGCCGAGCCGTCGTCGACGACGAGGACGTCGACCCCGGGAAGCGTCGCGTAGACCTCCTTGACGACGTCGGCGACGCCCTCGGCCTCGTTCCACGCGGGCATGATGATCAGTACGCGCTTGCCGTCGATCACTTGAGGCCCCCCTGCCCGGCCCGGCCGGCCGCGTCCGCGGACGTGGTGTGCTCCGCGACCTGCTTCTGCAGTTCCTGTACGTCGATGCGGAGCAGTGCCACCTCCTCCGAAAGGGTGCGGCCCTCCTCCTCGAGGTGACCCACCTCCCAGCTCAGCTGGAGGCAGACGATGAAGAGGAACGCGACGCTGAGGAAGAGCAGCAGGCTGACGCCGGAGCGGACGCCCACCGCGCGGGCCACCGAGTCGAGGCCGCTCGGGAAGAAGCCCAGCGGGATGATCACCAGTCCGGTGAGCACCCAGAGGAAGGCGTACTTCTCCTTGAGCTTGCGGCGGCGCAGCAGCTCGACGATGCACGCGACGAGAAAGACTCCGGTGACCGAAGTCAGCATCCACAACTTCACGCGGGGCTCCGGTCTATCGGACGACTCATGGAAACGGCCTGTCTACTTTTTCCGGGGGAGGGGCGAAGGACGCCGCGATACCGCAGCACACTGTCCGTCGCGTTGGTCACGGAGAGTGAGGGAATGGTGATCATTCCTATGAGTGCACCGAACGGTAGCGTACACGAGGGCGAAGAAGGATCGTCATGCAGGCCACCACGGCCAGCGACCCCACGGCGTAGGCGATCTCGACCCTGGTCCGCAGCTCCAGGGGACTCAGCGTGACCGCCAGGAGCACCGCCGTACCGATGATCCAGGACACCAGCTGCTGCCGTGCGCCGCCACTCGTGAGCAGCGCCTGACCCAGCACCATCGCCATCATGTAGAGCGTCGTGCCGACCGACAGCCACAGGAAGTCCACGGGCCCCAGCACGTCCGGAGAGCCGAACAGCACCGGCAGCAGGAACGGTCCCAGCGCCACCGCGACGACCCCGAACACCACGCCCATGCCGCCGGTGAGCGCGCAGGCCCGCAGCAGCAGCCGCCGGTAGCCCTGCGCGTCGCCCTCGGCCTGCGCCGTGGACAGACCCGCCAGCAGCGAGGCCTGGAAGGCGCCGAACGCGAAGAGCGGCACGCGGGCCAGGACCAGTGCCGACAGCAGCGCCGCGACCAGGGCGCTGTCGTCCGTGGAGATCAGCTTGGTGCTGATCACCGCGATGTTCACGAGCACCTGGGCGAGCAGCGTCGAACCGACCAGCAGCCCGAGGTGCTCGATCAGCTCGGGCCAGTGCGCGGTCGAACCCGGCCGCGCCCCGCGCAGCACCGGCGGCAGCGTCACCAGCACCGAGATCAGCGGCGCGACCGTCATCACCGCGGCGAACGCCACCACGGACGTGACGCCGGCCAGCGCCAGGGCCACCGAGAACACGATCCTCAGCAGCCCGTCGAGCCCCAGCTGCAGCCCGTACGACTCGAAGCGGCCGAGCCCCGCGAGCACACCGCGGGTCACGTGCGCGCAGGCCAGCGCCGCGAAGGCGCCGCCGAGCGCGGCCACCAGAGCCTTGTCGCCGTGGAAGAGGAGGTCCGCGATCGGACCCGCCCACACCGCCAGCGGCAGCAGCACCGCCGCCAGCAGCGCGGAAGAGAGGACGGCGCCCCGCCGCAGCACGGGCAGCGCACCGTCGCCGGCCACCACCCGGGCGGCCACCACACGGGTGACCTCCTGCTCGACCGGGAAGAACAGACCCAGACCTATGGAGGCCACCACGGTCCACAGGACCGAGAAGCTCGCCATGTCGTCGACGGAGAGCGAATGGCCCGCCGCCGCGAGATGGACGTAGTTCGCCCCGCCGAGCAGCGCGGTGCCGATACCCACGAAGGCGGTACCGCGCGGCAGAGCGGTGGTGATGCGGTCGAGCACGGTCACGCGCCCGACCGTCCGCCCTCGACCGGGGCCGGGCCCGCGCCCGGGGCCATGACCTTCAGCGCCTCGGTGAGCTGCTCGCGCCAGTGCGGCTGCACCGCCACGCCCGCCTCGGCCCAGCGCTCGTGCGCCAGGACGCTGAAGGAGGGACGGCGGGCCGGCCGGACGAACTTCTCCGAGGTGGTCGGCCGCACCCGCTCCGGGTCCAGGCCGGTCAGCTCGAACGTCGCCCGCGCCAGGTCACACCAGGTCGCCGTCTCCGACGCGGTGCCGTGGTAGACGCCCGCCGGGGCCTCGCCCCGCACGGCCGCCGCGCCCAGGTCCCGCAGCTGGCACGCGAGCGCCCGGGTCCAGGTCGGCTGGCCGCGCTGGTCGTCGACCACGTCGAGGGTCTCGCGCTGGGCCGCCAGGCTCAGCATCGTCGCCACGAAGTTCCGGCCGTGGGCGCCGTACAGCCAGGCGGTGCGCACCACGTAGCCGCGCTCGGGCAGCAGCTCCAGGACCGCCTCCTCGCCCGCGAGCTTGCTGCGGCCGTAGGCGTTCACCGGAGAGGTCGGGGCGTCGTGGGGGTACGGCTCGGTCGCGTCGCCCGGGAAGACGTAGTCGGTCGAGACCTGGATCAGCACCGCGCCGGTCACGGCGCAGGCCGCGGCGAGGGCGCGCGGGCCGTCGCCGTTGATCCGGGTGGCCGCGGCCTCCTCGGTCTCGGCGCCGTCGACGTCGGTCCAGGCGGCGGCGTTGACGACCACGTCGTGGCCGTCGACCGCCGCGCGGACCGCGTCGGCGTCGGTGATGTCGAGCTCGGCGCGGGTCAGCGCGGTCACGTCGGCGCCGGCCTCGGCCAGGACCTCGGCGAGGTCGCGGCCGAGCATGCCGGCCGCGCCGGTGATCAGCCAGCGGGTGGGGGCGTCGGCACTCATCAGGCCAGCGCCGCCTTGGCCTTCAGCGGCTCCCACCAGGCGCGGTTGTCGCGGTACCACTGGACGGTGTCGGCGAGGCCCTGCTCGAAGGTGACGAGCGGCTGGTAGCCGAGCTCCTCCTGGATCTTGGCGATCGACAGGGAGTAGCGCAGGTCGTGGCCCTTGCGGTCCTCGACGTGCTCGACCATGTCCCAGCCGGCGCCGCAGGCGTCCAGCAGCAGACCGGTGAGCTCCTTGTTGGTGACCTCGGTGCCGCCGCCGATGTGGTAGACCTCACCGGCGCGTCCGCCGCGGAGCACCATCTCGATGCCACGGCAGTGGTCCGAGACGTGCAGCCAGTCGCGGATGTTCAGGCCCTCGCCGTACAGCGGGACCTTCTTCCCGTCCAGCAGGTTCGTGGTGAACAGCGGGATCATCTTCTCGGGGAAGTGGTACTGCCCGTAGTTGTTGGAGCAGCGGGTCACCACGACGTCCATGCCGTGCGTGCGGTGGTACGACAGCGCCAGCAGGTCCGAGCCGGCCTTGGAGGCCGAGTACGGGGAGTTCGGCGCGAGCGGCCAGTCCTCGGTCCAGGAACCCTCGGCGATCGAGCCGTACACCTCGTCCGTGGAGACGTGCACGAACCGGCCGACGCCGTGCCGCTTGGCCGCGTCGAGGAGCACCTGGGTGCCCAGCACGTTCGTGGTGACGAACGGCGAGGAGTCCAGGATCGAACGGTCCACGTGGGACTCGGCGGCGAAGTGCACCACCGCGTCCTGGCCGCGCATGACGTCGTCGACGGTGGCGTAGTCGCGGATGTCGCCCTGGACGAAGGTGTATCCGGGCTTGTCCGCCACGGGGGCGAGATTGGCCTCGTTACCCGAATAGGTGAGGTTGTCCAGGACGGTGACCTGGGCGCCCTCGCTGGTGGGCAGCTCTCCGGAGAGCAGTGCCCGCACGAACTGTGAACCGATGAACCCGGCGCCGCCGGTGACCAGAATCCTCATAAGGGCCACCATTCTATGGGCTCGGGTGCCGGCACCAGTTCGCCCGGTGTTCCGTGGCCGTTCTCACGCGGAGGGCCAGTGGCCCTTCTCACGCGGGGCGGGGGCGGGGGTGGCGGTGGGCCCGTCGGTGCTGCCGTAGGCTGCGTGCCCATGCGTGGAATTTTGCTTGCCGGTGGTACCGGCTCCCGACTGTGGCCGATCACCCGAGCCGTGTCGAAGCAGCTGATGCCGGTCTTCGACAAGCCGATGATCTATTACCCCCTGTCGACCCTCGTGATGGCGGGCATCAGGGAGATTCTGATCATCACCGGCCCCGAGGAGCGTCCGCAGTTCGAGCGGCTTCTGGGCGACGGGTCCGATTTCGGACTGGACATCCAGTTCGCGACCCAGGAGAAGCCGAACGGAATTGCCGAGGCCTTCGTCATCGGTGAGGAATTCATCGGTGACGACCCGGTCGCCCTGATCCTCGGCGACAACATCTTCCACGGCGTCGGCCTCGGCCGGCAGCTCGCGAAGTACGGGCAGCCCGAGGGCGGCGTGGTCTTCGCCCACGCCGTCTCCGACCCCACCGCCTACGGTGTCGTCGACTTCGACGAGAACGGCGTCGCCCGTTCCATCGAGGAGAAGCCGAAGAACCCGAAGTCCCGCTACGCGGTGCCGGGCCTCTACTTCTACGACAGCCGGGTCGTCGAGATCGCCAGGAACCTCGAGCCGAGCGCCCGCGGCGAGCTGGAGATCACCGACGTCAACAAGTACTACCTCGACCGCGGCGAGCTCCAGGTCTCCGTCCTGGACCGCGGCACCGTCTGGCTGGACACCGGCACCTTCCAGTCCCTGGTCCAGGCCTCCGAGTACGTCCGCGTGGTCGAGGAGCGCCAGGGCATGAAGATCGGCTGCCTCGAGGAGGCCGCCTGGCGCGCCGGCTTCATCGACGACGCCCACCTGCGCACCCTCGCCGAGCCGCTGACGAAGAGCGGATACGGCGACTACCTGCTCGACCTGCTGGCGCACGAAGCCGAGCAGGCCTGAGACCCGAGAGAGGAAACGGCTCTTTCCATGAAGGTCAACCCCCTTGGTATCGAGGGCGCCTGGGAGTTCGTCCCGCAGCAGCACGGCGACGCCCGCGGTCTCTTCCTGGAGTGGTACAAGGCGGAGCGCATGGCCGAGGCGGTCGGCCACCCGCTGAACCTGAAGCAGGGCAACCTCTCGGTGTCCGCCGCCGGTGTCGTCCGCGGCATCCACTTCGCCGACGTGCCGCCCGGCCAGGCCAAGTACGTGACGTGCGTGCGCGGCGCGGTCCTCGACATCATCGTGGACGTCCGGGTCGGCTCGCCGACCTTCGGCCGCTGGGAGGCCGTGCGCCTCGACGACCAGGACCGCAAGGCCGTCTACCTCTCCGAGGGCCTCGGCCACGGTTTCTGCGCGCTGACGGACGACGCCACCGTGACGTACCTCTGCTCCGAGGGCTACGCGCCGGAGCGCGAGCGCACCGTCTACCCGCTGGACCCGGAGATCGGCATCGAGTGGCCGGTCGACGGCGTGCCCGAGCTGTCCGCCAAGGACGCCGAGGGCCCGACCCTCGCGCAGGCGCGCGAGGCGGGCATCCTGCCGGTGTACGAGGAGTGCGTGGCGTTCCGCGCGTCGCTGGCGGAGCGCGGCTGACGCCCCGTCGGATCCCAGTCGTGCGGCGGCGGCCCGGCGGTCTCCCTCCGGGGAGCGGCCGGGCCGCCCTGCTTCGTCCCCGTTCGCGTTAGGCTGCCCGAATGACGTGGCTCATCACCGGCGGCGCCGGCTACATCGGCTCCCATGTGGTCAAGTCCATGACGGAGGCCGGTGAGCGGGTGGCCGTCCTCGACGACCTCTCCACCGGCGACCCGGCCCGCGTCCCGGCGGGCGTACCGCTGGAGCGCGGCAGCGTCCTCGACCGCACGGCCGTCGACCGGGTGCTGCGCGAGCACGCCGTCACCGGGATCGTCCACCTCGCCGCGAAGAAGGCCGTCGGCGAGTCCGTCGAACTCCCGCTCCTCTACTACCGCGAGAACGTCACCGGCCTCCAGGTCCTCCTCGAGGCCGCGGCCGGGGCCGGCGTCCGGTCCTTCCTCTTCTCCTCCTCCGCCTCCGTGTACGGCATGCCCGACACTGACCTGGTGACCGAGGACACCCCGTGCGCCCCGCTCAGCCCCTACGGCGAGACGAAGGTCACGGGCGAGTGGATGGTGCGCTCGGCGGGCCGCGCCCACGGCATGGCCACGGCCTGTCTGCGCTACTTCAACGTGGCCGGCACCGCCGCCCCCGAACTTGCCGACACCGGCGTCAACAACCTCGTGCCGATGGTCTTCGAACGGCTCGACGCCGCACGGCCGCCGCTGATCTTCGGCGACGACTACCCGACACCCGACGGCACCTGCGTCCGCGACTACATCCACGTCGCCGACCTCGCCGACGCCCACCTGGCCGCCGCCCGCCGACTCGCCGAGCGGGCCGCGAAGGGCGCGTACGACGACCTCACGCTCAACATCGGCCGCGGCGAAGGCGTCTCCGTACGGGAGATGATCGGCCTGGTCCGCGAGGTCACCGGCCGCGACGTCGAGCCCGAGGTCGTCGCGCGGCGACCCGGCGACCCGGCGAAGGTGGTCGCCTCCGCCGAGCGGATCTCCGCCGAACTGGGCTGGACCGCCCGCCACGACGTCCGTTCCATGATCGCCTCCGCCTGGGAAGCCCGCGCCCGGGGCACCGACGGCGCCGTCCGCGGCGCCGCTCCGGCCGCTGTCCAGCCGGCGGAATAGGCGGGCGGGGCCCGAACCGGCTCGCGTAGATTGCCTGTCGAGGCGAGAGCACGAGCACGACGGCGAGGACCACGCAGGTGACAGAGGCAAGGCAGTACGTGACGGAAGCCCGCAGGATCGTCGTGAAGGTCGGCTCGTCCTCGCTGACCACGGCGTCCGGCGGCCTCGACGCCGACCGCGTCGACGCCCTCGTGGACGTCCTCGCCAAGGTCCGCAGCGGCGGCGAGAAGGAGATCGTCCTGGTCTCCTCCGGCGCCATCGCCGCGGGACTCGCCCCGCTCGGCCTCACCCGCCGCCCCAAGGACCTGGCCCGCCAGCAGGCCGCCGCCAGCGTCGGCCAGGGCCTGCTCGTCGCCCGCTACACGGCCTCCTTCGCCCGGTACGGGGTACGCGTCGGCCAGGTCCTGCTCACCACCGACGACACCAGCCGCCGCGCCCACTACCGCAACGCCTACCGCACCCTCGACCAGCTCCTGGCCATGGGCGCCCTGCCCGTCGTCAACGAAAACGACACCGTGGCCACGGACGAGATCCGCTTCGGCGACAACGACCGGCTCGCCGCGCTCGTCGCCCACCTCGTCCGCGCCGACCTGCTCGTCCTCCTCTCCGACGTCGACGGCCTCTACGACGGCGACCCGTCCAGGCCCGGCACCTCGCGCATCCAGGAGGTGAGCGGTCCGGCCGACATCGCCCACGTCGAGATCGGCTCGGCCGGCAAGGCGGGCGTCGGCACCGGAGGCATGGTCACCAAGGTCGAGGCCGCCAGGATCGCCGCCGCCGCCGGCATCCCGGTGGTGCTCACCTCCGCCGTCCGCGCCGCCGACGCCCTCGCCGGCCGCGACACCGGCACCTACTTCCACCGCACCGGCCGCCGCTCCGCCGACCGGCTGCTGTGGCTCGCCCACGCGTCCACCCCGCAGGGCCACCTCACCCTCGACGACGGCGCCGTACGGGCCGTGGTCGAGGGAAAGAAGTCGCTGCTCGCGGCGGGTGTCGCGGCCGTCGCCGGCGAGTTCACCGCCGGCGATCCGGTGGAGCTGCGGGACACCACGGGCCACGCCGTCGCCCGCGGCCTCGTCAACTTCGACGCCAAGGAGATCCCCCGGATGCTCGGCCGCTCCACCCACGATCTGGCCCGCGAGCTCGGACCGGAGTACGAGCGCGAGATCGTGCACCGGGACGACCTCGTCGTCATGTGAGCCGCCATGGGAGCGACCGGGGGAGCCGCTATGGGAGCGACCGGGGGAGCCGCCATGCGAGCGGCCGTGCGAGCCGGCGCGGGAGCAGCCGCGGGAGCAGCCTCGCGAGCGACACGTGGGTCGTCGTGAGGGCGGCCGTGTGGGTCGCCGCTCGGGCCGCGGCGCGGGTCGTCACCCGCGCCGCCGTGTGAACCGAAACGGCTGAAACTCTGGTCATCCCGCAGGGACCTTCACCAAAACCGCCCCATGCGCCGCCCCGGGCTGGTCAACTTTGTCTCGGGGGCAACGGAGGGTGGGGACCACCAGCACGCGCAGCAGATCGCAGCACGCAGCACAGGCATCACACAGGAGGCCGCCGGTGAGACGAGCGCGCCCTGGGGCATCGCCCCGCGGGACGGCCGAACGCGCCCTGACGAGCGTCGAGGCCGGAGCCGACTTCGACGAGGAATCCTTCGACAAGACCCCCGAGAACACCGGGGCGGACACGAGGACACCGGAGCGGGAGGTGTCCAAACTCTGGCACATCACCCTCAGCGTCTCCGGTGCGGCCGCCCCGCTGCAGGAGGTGCGCCGGGCCCTCGAACAGCTGGCCCACGACCACCCCTTCCTGCTGACCAGCCGCTATGCGACCGACCACGCGGAGATCCGCTACTGGGAGGAGGCCCGCGACCTCCACGACGCCGCCGCCGTCGCCCTGCGCCTGTGGGGCGAGCACCGGCAGAGCGCCAAGCTGCCGCCGTGGGAGATCGTCGGCCTGGAGGTCATCGACCGGGAGACTTACCACCAGCGGATCGCCGAGGGCTACGGCCCGCCCCCGGCCGCCCCGGTCGGCGTCCACCCGTACTGACGCGGCCCCCGGCACCGACGAGAACCGGCCTTTCGCCATCCGGTCGGCGGACGTCTCGCAGTACGGGATGGAAGCGGGATACGTGAGGGATGTCCGCAGTGGTGCCAGTACCCTGCGGGCATGACCTCGCTCATGCCCTTCGACAACATGTCCCCGGTCGCCCAGGCCGCCTACCGGGCCCGCGCAGCGGCCGCACAGATCGCGCCACTCCCGCGCGCGACCAAGGACGACGCCCTGCTGGCCATGGCGGACGCCCTGGAGGTCCGCACGGCCGAGATCGTCGAGGCCAACGCCGAGGACATCGCCCGCGCCCGCGAGGCCGGCACCAGCGAGGCCATCATCGACCGGCTCACCCTCACGCCGGAGCGGGTCCGGGCCATCGCCGCCGACGTCCGGCACGTCGCCGCACTGCCCGACCCGGTCGGCGAGGTCGTCCGCGGCTCGACCCTGCCCAACGGCATCGACCTGCGCCAGGTCCGCGTCCCGCTCGGCGTCGTCGGCATCATCTACGAGGCCCGGCCCAACGTCACCGTCGACGCCGCCGCCCTCTGCCTCAAGTCCGGCAACGCCGTCCTGCTGCGCGGCTCCTCCTCCGCGTACTCCTCCAACTCCGCCCTGGTGACGGTGCTGCGCGACGCCGTCGGCGGCGCCGGGCTGCCCGCCGACGCCGTCCAGCTCGTGCCCGGAGAGTCCCGCGACTCCGTCCGCGAGCTGATGCGCGCCCGCGGCCTCGTCGACGTCCTCATCCCGCGCGGCGGCGCCTCGCTGATCAAGACCGTCGTCGAGGAGTCCACGGTCCCGGTCATCGAGACCGGCACCGGCAACTGCCACGTCTATGTCGACGCCGAGGCCGACCTCGACACGGCCGTCGACATCCTGATCAACTCCAAGGCCCACCGGGTCAGCGTCTGCAACGCCGCCGAGACCCTGCTGGTCCACCGCGACATCGCGGACGCCTTCCTGCCGCGCGCCCTGGACGCCCTGGCCGAGGCCGGCGTCACCGTCCACGCCGACGAGCGGGTCCTCGCCCGCGCCGAGGGCACCAAGGCCACCGTCGTCCCGGCCACGCCCGAGGACTGGGAGACCGAGTACCTCTCCTACGACATCGCCGCCGCCGTGGTCGACTCCCTCGACCGGGCCGTCGAGCACATCCGCCTGTGGTCCTCCGGCCACACCGAGGCCATCGTCACCACCTCGCAGGCCGCGGCCCGCCGTTTCACCCAGCTGGTGGACTCCACCACCGTCGCCGTGAACGCCTCCACCCGCTTCACGGACGGCGGACAGTTCGGCTTCGGCGCCGAGATCGGCATCTCCACCCAGAAGCTGCACGCCAGGGGCCCCATGGGCCTTCCGGAACTCACCTCCACGAAGTACATCGTGACCGGCGACGGTCACGTACGGTAACCGACCCCGGCCCGCCGGACGCCCGACCGGGGTGGGGACAGTTTGCGCTCTCCCTGCCCAAATCCCCCTCCCCGGTCTACTCTGAACCCGTGCCGGACGACGTGGGGGGCATGCCGTTCCAGGACGGCGGGGACCCCGATGACTCTGTCGACCGCGGCGGCGCCGACGAGGATTTCGCCACCGTGGTCTTCGACGAGGACTTCGTGCGGGCCGCCGAGTTCCACGAGCCCACCGCCGTCGAACGGCTGCTCGCCGCCGCCCAGGCCCGCGCCGAGGCCGAGGCCGCCCGGGCCCGCGCCGTCGCCGGCCTCGCCGACGAGGACCCCTACGAGGACGGCTACGACCTCTCCCGCCACCCCGACGGCTACGACCCGGACACCGCCGACGACGACTTCGGCCCCTACGGCCCCCACGGCGGCGCCCTGCGCCCCTATCGCGGCACCGCCCGCTGGCACCGGCCCGTCGCCTGGGTGCTCGCCCTCGTCATGGGCGTCGGCATGGTCGCCCTCGCCTTCAGCGCGGTCTACCGAGGCGCCTCCGCCAACCGCCAGGACCGCATGCCCCCGCCGGCCACCACCGGTGTCGACAAGCCCCGGGCCGTCCCCTCCGCCGCCACGGTGTCCTCCGCGCCTCCCGTCCCCACAGCGCCGGTTCCCGCAGCTCCGAGCGCTCCCTGAGGAGCCCTTCGCCCATTCGCCGCAGCAGCATCGGAGATTCTTCCGAAGTTGTCGTGTACCTGGGCGTTTACCGAAGCGCCCGCCGACCTACCCTGAAGGTATGGCAGGGCGTGGCGACCCGCCTGAGGGGACTCCCGAAGGACTCCCCGGCGGTGAGGACGAGTACCGATACCTCGTCTTCGACGAGGCGTTCGTCCGCGCTGCCCGGCTCCAGGAGTTCTCCGCCGAGGAGCGGATGGGAGAGCACTCCCAGGCGGTCCGCTCCCGCCCCGCCCATGAGGGCCGCGGCGGCTCCCGGCAGGCCCTGCTGCTCGTCCTGCTGATCGTGCTGGCCTTCGGTACCGCCGTCTACCTGGGCGTCCGCAACCCCTACCAGCCGCCTGCCGACCAGCGTGCCGAACCGCTCCGCATCACGATGGTCCCGCTCGCCCCGCAGGGACCGGTCCCCGGCGGCACCCCCGCCGGCCTCTTCGCCCACAGTCCCGTCGCCGGATACCCCTCCGGCGCCGCCGGCATCAACCTCCCCCTCGCCGCGCGCACCACGCACTTCTCCGAGAGCCAGGTGGTCGCCGCCCTCGGCATCGCCAAGGACTACCTGGTCGCCTCCTCCCTCGAACCCGACGTCCTGACCGGACGCACCGTCCGCCCGCCCCGGCTCCTCCTCGACCCCGACCAGCTGGAGCAGTTCGACCGCAGCGTCGAGGCGCCCCAGGACGACGGCGGTCACGCCGTCTCCGGCTGGCTGATCCGCTTCGACCCGCACGAGGTCGCCCTCGCCGACCCGGCCGTCCGCGTCCAGGGAACCCTGCGGTTCGCGGAGGTCGACACCGACGTCCTCGACGTCACCGCGGACCACACCTTCACCTACGCCGTCCGGCCCGCCACCTCGGGCAGCGGCCCGGCACCGCAGGCCTCCCTGTTCACCGTCCACCGCATGGTCCACTTCCGCTTCGACCGCGAGGACCTGCGGATGCACCGGGCCGAACTGCTGACCAGCACCGTCGAGGCCGGCCCGCAGTCCTGCGACGCCGACACCACCGGCGCGCTGCGACCGCTCCTCGCGGGCGAGCGGGCCGCCGACCCGAGCCGCCAGGCGGTCACCGACCCGTACGCCACGGGCCGGCCCACCACCTCCTCGCTCTGCGGCGCGCTGGCCCCGAGCGCTCAGCCCTCGTTCTGACCGGGCTCCGCGCCGTCCGCACCCCGCGGGCCCTGGGATCCCTGAGATCCCTGAGATCCCTCCGGCCCTTGCGATCCCTTCGCGCCGCCCTGGCCGCCCGCGCCGCCCTGGCCGCCCGAGGCGCCGCCGAACCGGCCGAAGAGCTTCCCGCCGAGGTCGCCCGCGAGGTCTCCGGCCCCGCCGGCTATGTCGCTGACCAGCTTCATCAGCGGATCCTTGCTGCTGCGCACGTGGTCCGCGTAGTGCCGCCCGGACTCCCGGAAGGTGTCGGTCACCGAGGTGTCCTTGTCCTCGGAGCGCCGCGGATAGTGGCCGTCCATGAGCCGCTGGTAGTCACGCGTCTCGGACCACTTCTTCAGCTCGGCCGCCCGCACGGTCGTGAAGGGATGGGTGCGCGGCAGCACGTTGAGGATCTTCAGGACGGAGTCGCGCAGGTCGCCACCCTTCTCGTACTCGTCGGCCTGGGCGAGGAACGCGTCCACGTTCATCTCGTGGAGGTGGTTGCCGCCGGCGATCTTCATCAGACCGCGCATCGAGGCCTGCAGGTCCTGGCCGACGAGCAGCCCCGCCCGGTCGGCCGACAGCTCCGACTTGCGGAACCACTCGCGCAGCGCCGTGACGATCGCCATGATCGCCACGTTCCCCAGCGGGATCCAGGCGACCTTGAGCGCCAGGCTGGTGAGGAAGAGGAGGATCGTCCGGTAGACCGAGTGGCCCGACAGCGCGTGCCCTACCTCGTGTCCGACGACGGCCCGCATCTCCTCCTCGTCGAGCAGCTCCACCAGGCCGGTCGTGACCACGATGATCGGCTCGTCGAGACCGATGCACATCGCGTTCGGCTTCGGGTCCTGCGTGACGTACATCGGCGGGACCTTCTCCAGGTCCAGGATGTAACAGGCGTCCCGCAGCATGTCGTTGAGGTGGGAGAACTGGGCGTCGCTCACTCGCACGGAGTCGGAGAGGAACAGCAGCCGCAGGCTCCGCTCGGGCAGCAGCCCGCTCAGTGCCTTGAAGACCGTGTCGAAGCCGCTCAGCTTGCGCAGCGCGACCAGCGCCGAGCGGTCGGCCGGGTGCTCGTAGGCCCGTGAGGAGATCCCGGGGAAGCGCTTGCGCTGCCGCCCGGGCAGATGGCCCTGATGGTTGTCGGTCATGGATGCCCCCTGTTCGTACGAGTCGTGCTCGTCCCCCTGACGCAACCCAGACTAGGCGAGGGGGCTACCGTGTGCCGGAGCCTGTGGATAACTCGGGCACTGTGGACAACCGAGGAGCACGACCGCCATGCCGGACATCGCGACCACCGTCGCCACGCCCCTGCTCGCCGCGGCCGCCGAGCCGCAGGGCCTCGGCGGCCCGCTGCGGATCGTCCTGGTCGTCTCGATCCTCGGCGGTGCCCTCCTCGCCTGGTTCCTGCTCCGGGGCTACGCCAACGGTGGCGAGGACCCCGCGGCGGCCGCGAAGGACCGGCGGACCGCCGCCGCGCGCACCGAAAACGACCCCGGTGACGCCAACGCCTGAGTCGGCGTGAGCGCTCCGCGACGCGCCGCATACGATGTGCGCGAAGTCTCCGCTCCCATCCCCGATCGAAGGTCCTGCCGAAGATGAGCCTCCACGCCACCGCCGCCAACCTGGTCACGCTCGCGAACGAGGGTGCCGAGCACGGCGGCAACCACGAAAGCCTCAACCCGTACGTGACGGGTGGCGGCACCCTGCTCGCGCTCCTTCTGCTCCTGTGGATCACCACCCGCTTCAACCGGGACCGCTGAGCCCGAGGCCGCTGATCCGGCGTTCGCCGCCGTGCCAGTAGGCTCTGCACGCATGGGAGAGCAGGAAGTGCCTACTGGCGGTCGCGGCAAGCGCCGACTCGGCGTGATGGGCGGAACGTTTGACCCGATCCACCACGGACACCTGGTGGCCGCCAGCGAGGTGGCCGCCCTGTTCCACCTCGACGAGGTGGTGTTCGTGCCGACCGGGCAGCCCTGGCAGAAGAGCCACAAGGCCGTCTCGCCGGCCGAGGACCGCTATCTGATGACGGTCATCGCCACCGCGTCCAACCCGCAGTTCTCCGTCAGCCGCATCGACATCGACCGCGGCGGCGCGACGTACACCATCGACACCCTGCGGGACCTGCGCTCCCTCAACAGCGACTCGGATCTCTTCTTCATCACCGGCGCCGACGCGCTGTCGCAGATCCTCACCTGGCGCGACGCCGAGGAGCTCTTCGCCCTCGCCCACTTCATCGGTGTCACCCGCCCGGGTCACGACCTCACCGACGACGGCCTGCCCAAGGGCGGCGTGTCGCTGGTCGAGGTCCCCGCGCTCGCCATCTCCTCCACGGACTGCCGGGCGCGGGTCGCACAAGGCGACCCGGTCTGGTATCTGGTCCCGGACGGTGTGGTGCGCTACATCGACAAGCGCCAGTTGTACCGCGGCGAGTGAGCCTCGGGGAGGGGCACCGGTGAACGATCAGCAGAACCCGTACGACCCGTACTATCCGCAGCCGCAGATCATCGGCTACGACGCGTACGGGCAGCCGGTGTACCAGCAGCAGGTGCCGCAGCAGCACTACGACCCGTACGCGCAGCAGCCGCAGCAGACCCAGCAGCCGCAGCACGAGCAGCAGGGCTACGGCTACGACCCGTACGGCCGGCAGTCCGGCGAGCCGTACCAGCCGCACCAGACCCACCAGCCGCCGCAGGCGCCCCACGCTCCCCAGCAGCCGCCGTACGACCCGTACGGCGGGCAGCCGTCGTACGACCAGCGGTCCTACGACACGGGACAGGGACAGCAGTACGGCGTCGGTCAGCAGTACGAAACGGGCCAACCGCAGTACGACACGGCGCAGCAGTACGACACGGGCACCCAGTGGGCGGTCCGCACGGAACCCGCGCCCGTGCCGCCCGCCCGGACTCCCGATCCGGCCGCACAGCCCGCGCCGCCCGCGGCCGTGCCCGGGCAGCGTCCCGCGCCCGACAGCGACAGCCGCGACTACCGCACCGAGCAGTTCTCGTTCATCGAGGAGCCCGACGAGGACTCCGAGGACGTCATCGACTGGCTCAAGTTCACCGAGAGCCGGTCCGAGCGGCGCGAGGAGGCCCGCCGCCGCGGCCGCAACCGCGTCGTCGCCCTCGTCGTGGTCCTCGTGCTCGCCGCCGTCAGCGGGGTCGGCTACCTCTGGTCGGCCGGCAAACTCCCCGGCATGGGCGGCGACGACCCCCGGCAGAACACCGCCACGGGCCCGCAGCAGCGCGACACCATCGTCGTCCACCTGCACGACACCAAGAACGGCGGCACCTCCACCGCCCTCCTCGTCGACAACGCCACCACCAAGCAGGGCACCACCGTCCTGCTCCCCAACTCGCTCGCCGTCGCCGACGACGAAGGCGCCACCACCACGCTCGCCAAGTCCGTCGAGGACGACGGCTCCAGCGGCACCCGGGAGGCGCTCGGCAACCTTCTCGGCGCGAAGATCACCGGCACCTGGCGGCTCGACACGCCCTACCTGGAGAACCTCGTCGAACTCGTCAGCAACATCGACATCACCACCGACACCGACGTCCCCGGCGACAAGCCCGGCGCCGAGCCGCTGGTGAAGAAGGGCGAGAACCAGACCCTCAACGGCCGCGCCGCCGTCGCCTACGCCACCTACCGGGCGCCCGGCGAGGCCGAGGCCAAGCAGCTCCAGCGCTTCGGCGCGGTCATGTACGGCGTGCTGCGGAAGATCTCCGACGACCCCAAGGCCGCCACCGTCACCATCGAGACCCTGGCCCAGATCCTCGACCCGTCGCTGCCCGAGAAGGACCTCGGCGCCTCCCTCGCCAAGCTCGCCGAGCACGCCAAGATCGGCGACCACAAGACCGCGCTGCTGCCCGTCGAACCCGACGGCTCCCTCAGCGGCGCCACCAGCGACAGCGTCGTCAAGGACATCCTCGGCGGAAAGGTCAGCGCCCCCGAACAGGGCGCCGCGACCCGGGTCGCCATCCGCGACGCCACCGGCGAGGACGCCACCGAGGCCGCCCGCGTGGTCCTGATCAACGGCGGCTACGCCGTGGTCGGCGGCACCAAGGCCGACACCCAGGAGAAGTCACAGGTGGTCTACGCGGACGACGCCCAGAAGACGACCGCCGCGGAGGTCGCCAAGACCCTCGGGCTGCCCGCCGGATCCGTCACCAAGGGCAAGGCAGGCGGAAACGCCGAGGTCACGGTGATCCTGGGCGAGGACTACAAGATCCCCGGCGCCAAACGGTGACCCTCCCGTAAACCTTTTCAAGGCCGTCGGCGGTACATGAGACCCTTGAGGTGTCTCTGACCGCCGACGAAAGCCTGCTTGTGACCGCCACGGACCGCTCCATCGAGCTCGTCAACGCCGCCGCCCAGGCGGCGGCCGACCGGCTCGCGCACGACATCATCGCGTACGACGTCAGCGACGTGCTGTCGATCACCGACGCCTTCCTGCTCGCCTCCGCGCCCAACGACCGCCAGGTCAAGTCGATCGTCGACGAGATCGAGGAGCGACTCCTCAAGGAGCTCGGCGCCAAGCCGGTGCGCCGCGAGGGCGACCGCGACGCCCGCTGGATCCTCCTCGACTACGTCGACATCGTGATCCACGTCCAGCACAGCGAGGAGCGGGTCTTCTACGCCCTGGAACGGCTGTGGAAGGACTGCCCCGAGCTGCCGCTGCCCGAGGACGCCCTCAAGACCCGCGGCAAGGCCGAGGAGCACGCCCGGCTCATGGGCACCGACGGGACGGACGGTGAGCTGAGCTGACCAGCGGGAAGGGCGGCGCCGGCCGCCGCATCGTGCTGTGGCGCCACGGCCAGACCTCCTGGAACCTCGAGCGCCGCTTCCAGGGCAGCACGGACATCGAGCTCACCGAGACCGGTGTCCTCCAGGCCCGCCGGGCCGCCCGCCTGCTCGCCGCCCTGAAGCCGGACGCGATCGTCGCCTCCGACCTCAAGCGGGCGGCGGGCACGGCCGCCGAGCTCTCCGCGCTCACCGGTCACGCCGTCGCCCACGACTCCGCGCTGCGCGAGACGTACGCGGGGGAGTGGCAGGGCCTGACCCACGACGAGATCACCGCGCGATACGGCGAGCAGTACGCCGCCTGGAAGCGCGGCGAGCCCGTGCGCCGCGGTGGCGGGGAGCTGGAGACCGAGGTGGCCGACCGGGCCGCCCCGGTGGTCCTGGCGCACGCCGAGAAGCTGCCCGAGGACGGCACGCTCGTCGTGGTCAGCCACGGCGGCACCATCCGCACCACCATCGGCCGGCTGCTGGGCCTGGAGGCCCGCCACTGGGAGAGCCTGGGTGGCCTCTCGAACTGCTGCTGGTCCGTCCTCGGCGAGGGAGCGCGTGGCTGGCGCCTCCTGGAGCACAACGCGGGAACGCTGCCCGAGCCCGTTCTCGGCGACGACGACTGAGACCCGCGGCCGCCCTTGCCCGGACCCGGGGCGGCTGCCACCGGCTCCCGAGGACCGGCGGCAGGCCCGCCGAAGCCGGATTTCACTTTCCGGCAGGTCACAGGCTAAAGTTCTTCTTGTTCACGGCGCGCAGCGCGGGAACGCGAGGGGCTATAGCTCAGTTGGTAGAGCGCCTGCATGGCATGCAGGAGGTCAGGAGTTCAATTCTCCTTAGCTCCACAGTCACCGGATCCCGTCCCCAGCAGGGGGCGGGATTCGTCGTTCCGTCGCTCTTCGGCCTGCAGCACGTCCACGGCCCGGCGGCTCTGCTCGTCGCACGGCGTGTACGTGACGATCCGGCACTCCGGCATCCCGTTGATCGACAGCGACACCGAGGTCATCCGTACCTCGCCGACCAGCTCGTGGCGGAAGGTCTTCACCCGGGTGCCCGGCGGCACCACGTCGCCGCTCCGCCACAGTTCCGCGAAGTACGGGCTGGCCTCGGACAGCAGCCGGACGAACGACTCCCACGCGGGCTCCCCGACGTGGCGGCCGTACGCGCCCCGCAGCTGCGCCACCATCAACGGCAGCTCCACCCGCCTGCCGACCACCGGGCACTTCACGTCCGGCGTCGTGAACAGCGACCACAGCACGTTGGGCACCCCGAGCGGACCCGTCCAGGTCTTCCCGTCGCGCCGGTCGAACAGCAGGTCGTACGTCCCGTTGGTCGCCAGGACGTCGTACCGCGCGTTGTAGACCACGGCCGGGAGCGGCGCCAGAGCGTCCAGGATGCCCTGGATCTCCGGGCTGACCCCGGCCACGTGCTCGGGGACCGCCTCGGGCTCGTACGCCACCTCCGCGAGGTGGTACAGGTGCTCGCGCTCCGGCCGGTCCAGCCGCAGCGTGCGGGCCACCGCGTCGAGCACCTGGGCCGAGGCGTTGATCGGCCGCCCCTGCTCCAGCCACGTGTACCAGGTCACCCCGACGCCGGAGAGCTGGGCCACCTCCTCGCGGCGCAGCCCCGGTGTGCGCCGTCTCAGGCCCGGCGGCATGCCCACGTCCTCGGGCGTCACCCGGGCCCGGCGGCTGCGCAGAAAGGCCGCCAGCTCCGGCCTGCGACGCGGTCGGGTCGGTACTGCCACAGTCGTCACACCCCCATGGTCGACTCTCCGTGCCGCCGTTGCCAGGTGCTGTCGATACCAGCATCGGCGGGCTCTCGTTACCCGTATCGGGTCGGCGTCACGCTCCTCGTATGACGACGACCACCACACGTCCCGTACTCAGTAAAGACCGTGGCACCGACAACCGGCCCGGCCCGCTGCTCGGCGTCGTGCTGGCCGCCCAGTTCATGGCCCTGCTCGACGTCTTCATCGTCAACGTCGCCGCCCCCGCCATCCGCACCGAACTCGGTGCCACCGGCGCCGGGATCCAGCTCGTCGTCGCCGGATACACCATCGCCTACGCGGTGTTGCTGATCACCGGAGCCCGGCTCGGCGACCTCCTCGGCCACCGGCGCGTGTACCTCGGGGGACTCGCCCTGTTCACCGCCGCCTCGCTCGCCTGCGGACTGGCGGCCGGAACGGGCCAGTTGATCGCCTTCCGGATCGCCCAGGGCGCGGGCTCGGCCCTGATGATCCCGCAGGTCCTCAGCCTCATCCAGCGGAACTTCGCGGGAGAGGCCCGGGTCCGGGCGCTCAGCGCCTACTCCGCCGTCCTCGCCACCGGGGCCGCGGCGGGCCAGGTCCTCGGCGGCGTCCTCGTGAGCGCCGACCTGTTCGGCACCGGCTGGCGCCCGGTCTTCCTGGTCAACGTGCCCATCGGGGTGGCGCTCCTCGCCCTCGGCGCCCGGCTGCTGCCCCGCGACGACCGTACCGACGCCGGACGGGCCCGCCCCCTCGACCTGCCCGGACTGCTCCTGCTCGGCGCCTCCGTCTCGCTCCTGACCGTCCCGCTCGTCCTCGGCCAGGAGGAGGGCTGGCCGCCGTGGACCTGGCTGTCGCTCGCCGGCTCCCTGCTGCTCTTCGCCGGCTTCGGCGCCCATCAGACCCGCCTGGCCCGGAGAGGCGGCGCCCCGCTCGTCGCGCCCGGGGTGCTGCGGGTCCCCGGCTTCGGCCGCGCCGTCTTCCGGATCGCCGCCGTGATGGCCGTCAACGCCGGCTTCCTGTTCACCCTCACGCTGCACTTCCAGGGCGCCCTCGGGCACAGCGCGCTGCGCGCCGGACTCTCCTTCGCGCCCACCGCCGCCGTCTTCGGTCTCGTCGGCCTCACCTGGCGGCGCTGGCCCGCCCGGTGGCAGCGTTCCCTGGTGCCCGGCGGCTTCCTCCTGAGCGCCGCCGCCCTGCTCGGGGCCGGTGCGGCCCTCCGCGACGGCGATACGGGCGGCTGGGTGCTCCACCCGCTGCTCTCCGCCCTGGGCGCCGGTCTCGCCCTGGCCTTCAGCCCCGCCCTCACCGGCGCGCTCGCGACCGTACGACCCGAGTACGCCGCCGACGCCAGCGGACTGCTCGCCACCGTCACCCAGCTCGGCCAGCTGGCCGGCGTCGCGGCCTTCGGCACGCTCTTCCTCGGCGGGATCGCCGGACCGGGGCCCCAGGCGTCGGCGGAGGCGCTCTGGACGTGTGTGATCGTGCTGGCGGCGACAGCCGTGACGGGTGCCTCGACGAGCCTGGTTCGGCGACGGCGCTGACCCCCTTGCGGTGCCATGGCAGAATCGGACCGCCGGAGGGGAACCCGGGTCCGGGCGGGAGGGAGCGCGCATGGCCGTGGACGGTGCCGAGGAGATCGATGCCGATGCCGTCGCGGAATCCGCTCCCGGGTCACCTACCCGCCGCACGTCCCGCACTCACAGCGGGAGCTGAGTGATGGGTGCACACAGGCGGAAGTGCGACTGGTGCGGCAGCGGCACGCCCATCGTCCGGGACATGGACCCGGTCAACCCCGAGTTCCAGTACTGGTGCGAGGAATGCGCGCGGGCGCTGATCATAAAAGGCGACCCCATCGAGACCTACCGTGAGCTCGAAGGGGAGCCGATCTACGGCCGGCTCCTCGACGAGCACTGCACCCTGAAGCGCTTCTACTCCTTCGCGACGGCCTGACGCCCGCCCACGGGCACCCGGGGCCCCACGACGCCTGCCCGGGACCCGTCCCGGCGCCCTTCCGCGCCCCGCTCCAGGTCCTCGTGCCCGTCCGGCTCCGCGGCCCCGCGCCCGCCGGGACGCGATTCCCGCGCCCGCCACCGCGTCAGCGCGTACGCCGCGAACACCGCGAGCGCCGTCAGCGGATAGACCGCCGAGAGCAGCATCTGCCCGGCGTTCTGGTCGAGTTCGGGGCGGCCCGGGTCGTGCGGCACCCACCACAGAGCGAAGGAGGCGAAGGCCAGCGCCACGGCTCCCGTCACCGTCCACGCGCGCGTGCAGCGGTCGTACAGCAGGATCAACAGGGGCACGCACCACACCCAGTGGTGGGACCAGGAGATCGGGCTGATCATCAGCGCGGTGAACGCGGTGACGGTCACCGCCACCGCCTTGTCGCCGCGGAGCGCCGCCCGGACCGCGAGGATCATCGCCGCGCCGCCCAGGAGGGCCGCGACGGCCGCCCACCACAGGCCCGGCGCGTCGGTGTGCATCAGCCGGGCGAGGACACCGCTGATGGACTGGTTGGCGGTCTCCTCGGCGTGGCCGACCCGCCCGGTCTCGAACAGCGTCCCGGTCCAGAACCTCCGCGAGTCCGCCGGCAGGGCCACCGCCATCACCAGCGTCGTCCCCAGGAAGGTGCCGGTGGCCGTCAGTGCCGTCCGCAGCCACTGGTTCATCGCCCGGTCCCGGCGCCACAGCAGCAGGCCGGCGACGAGCAGCAGGACCACGAAGAGACCCGGGGTGAGCTTCACGGCGGTGGCGAGCCCGATGCCCAGTCCGGCCCAGCGGCTTCCTTCCCGGCGCGTCAGGTCCCAGAGCACCGCCGCCGCTATCAGCAGGTTGATCTGCCCGTAGCGCAGCGTCGTCCACACCGGCTCGGACCAGACGACGACCGCGGCGACCAGCAGGGTCAGGCGCCACAGCTCGGCGCGGGCCGCCGGGCGGGCGAGCGCGGGGCGGACCAGCTGGAGCGAGAGCCGGACCAGCGCCACCACCAGGAGCAGGTTCCCCGCGGTGGTCAGCGTCCGCATCAGCGGCACGCCCACCAGGGTCAGCGGCAGGAACAGCACGGCGGCGAACGGCGGATACGTCATCGCGAGGTTCGCCGAGGTGGCACGCATCGCGTAGAGGTCCTCACCGGCGCGCAGCGTCTCGGCCTCGGCCCGGTAGACCATCACGTCGAGCATGTTCACGTGGGCGAGGCGTTGCGCCACCCAGAAGGCCGTGAACGAGAGCAGGCAGACGGCCGCGGCGACGGCCAGGGGCCGGCGGCGGGCGCGGGTCGGAGGGGGCGCGGAGACGGACACAGTCGGCGACCCTACCCAACGCTCCGGACGGCTCCGGAGAAACGGATTTGGAGAACCGTCGGAGGGCCGGTTACTGTTCTGTCCGTCGCCGCGACGCACGCCGGAGCGGGGACGAGCAGCAAGGGGCTATAGCTCAGTTGGTAGAGCGCTTGCATGGCATGCAAGAGGTCAGGAGTTCAATTCTCCTTAGCTCCACAGAAGGGAAGCGGGTCATCCGGAAGGATCGGCTCGCACCGCTTCTGCGGTACTCTGAATCCCTCGCACGGGGCTATAGCTCAGTTGGTAGAGCGCTTGCATGGCATGCAAGAGGTCAGGAGTTCAATTCTCCTTAGCTCCACAGATGAGAAGCGGGTCATCCGGATCGGATGGCCCGCTTCGTCGTGTGCCACTCCCCGGAACGCCGGTGCGGCCCGCTCGGGCCCTGCGGTACCCTGACGCCATGCGTGCCGTACGCCTTCTGCTTAGCGAGCCGCGCTGATCAGTCCCGACGGATGAAGATCCGGTCGGCATCGGCGCGGCGTCCCCTCCTGTGCGAGGGGATTTTTCATTTCGTGGCAGTGCCGGCAGTGGGCAGAGACGATCGATGGAGCTTCAAGGACCATGACCGAGATCAACACGGCTGCCGAGACGGCCGCCCCGCATCGCTACACGGCGGCCCTGGCCGCCGACATCGAGGCACGCTGGCAGGACGCCTGGGACGCCGAGGGCACCTACGAGGCCCCGAACCCCGGCGGTGACCTGGCCGGGGACGCGGCCGTGGCGGCCCGCCCCAAGAAGTTCATCATGGACATGTTCCCGTACCCCTCGGGCGCGGGCCTGCACGTCGGACACCCGCTCGGCTACATCGCCACCGACGTCTTCGCCCGCCACGCGCGCATGACCGGCCACAACGTGCTGCACACCCTGGGCTTCGACGCCTTCGGCCTGCCCGCCGAGCAGTACGCGGTGCAGACCGGGACGCACCCGCGCGTGTCCACCGAGGCCAACATGGAGAACATGAAGGTCCAGCTGCGCCGGCTGGGCCTGGGCCACGACAAGCGCCGGTCGTTCGCCACGATCGACCCGGACTACTACAAGTGGACCCAGTGGATCTTCCTGCAGATCTTCAACTCCTGGTACGACACCGAGACGCAGAAGGCCCGCCCGATCGCCGAGCTGGTCGAGCAGTTCGAGAACGGCACCCGTGAGATCCCCGGCTCCACGCGCGCGTGGAGCGAGCTGAGCGCCGTGGAGCGCGCCGACGTCCTGGGCGAGTACCGCCTGGCGTACGCCTCCGACGCCCCGGTCAACTGGTGCCCCGGCCTGGGCACCGTCCTGGCCAACGAGGAGGTCACCGCCGACGGTCGCTCCGAGCGCGGCAACTTCCCCGTCTTCAAGGCCAAGCTGCGCCAGTGGAACATGCGCATCACCGCCTACGCGGACCGCCTGCTGGACGACCTGGACGGTCTGGACTGGCCCGAGGCCATCAAGCTGCAGCAGCGCAACTGGATCGGCCGCTCCGAGGGCGCCCGCGTCGACTTCCAGGTCGGCGAAACCGGCGCCATCACCGTCTTCACCACCCGCCAGGACACCCTGTTCGGCGCCACCTACATGGTGCTGGCGCCCGAGCACGACCTGGTCGAGAAGATCGTCCCCGCCGCCTGGCCCGAGGGCACCCACGACGTGTGGACCGGCGGGCACGCCACCCCCGCCGAGGCCGTCGACGCCTACCGCAAGCAGGCCGCCGCCAAGTCCGACGTCGAGCGCCAGGCCGAGGCCAAGGACAAGACCGGCGTGTTCACCGGCGCGTACGCGACCAACCCGGTCAGCGGCGAGCAGGTCCCGGTCTTCATCGCCGACTACGTCCTGATGGGCTACGGCACCGGCGCCATCATGGCCGTCCCGGCGCACGACACCCGCGACTTCGCCTTCGCGCGCGCCTTCGAGCTGCCGATGCGCTGCGTCGTCGAGCCCAGCGACGACCGCGGCACCGACCCGTCGACCTGGGACGACGCCTTCGCCTCGTACGAGGCCAAGCTGATCAACTCCGCCAACGACGCGATCTCCCTGGACGGCCTGGGCGTCGTCGAGGCCAAGGCGAAGATCACCGCCTGGCTGGCCGACCGCGGCATCGGCGAGGGCACCGTCAACTTCCGCCTGCGCGACTGGCTGTTCAGCCGCCAGCGTTACTGGGGCGAGCCCTTCCCGATCGTCTACGACGAGGACGGCGTCGCCCACCCGCTGCCCGAGTCCATGCTGCCGCTGGAGCTGCCGGAGGTCGACGACTACTCGCCGCGCACCTTCGATCCGGACGACGCGGACACCCAGCCGGAGACCCCGCTGTCCCGCAACGAGGACTGGGTCAACGTCACCCTGGACCTGGGCGACGGCCCGAAGAAGTACCGCCGCGAGACCAACACCATGCCCAACTGGGCCGGTTCCTGCTGGTACGAGCTGCGCTACCTGGACCCGCACAACGACCAGAAGCTGGTCGACCCGGCCATCGAGCAGTACTGGATGGGCCCGCGCGAGGGCATGCCCACCGGCGGCGTCGACCTGTACGTCGGCGGCGCCGAGCACGCCGTGCTGCACCTGCTGTACGCCCGGTTCTGGTCGAAGATCCTGTTCGACCTGGGACACGTCTCCTCCGCCGAGCCGTTCCACAAGCTGTACAACCAGGGCATGATCCAGGCCTTCGTCTACCGGGACGCCCGCGGCATCGCCGTGCCGGCCGCCGAGGTCGAGGAGCGCGACGGCGGCTACTACTACCAGGGCGAGAAGGTCAGCCGCGTCCTGGGCAAGATGGGCAAGTCCCTGAAGAACGCCGTCACGCCGGACGAGATCTGCACCGAGTACGGCGCCGACACCCTGCGCCTGTACGAGATGGCCATGGGCCCGCTGGACGTCTCCCGTCCGTGGGACACCCGCGCCGTCGTCGGCCAGTACCGGCTGCTGCAGCGGCTGTGGCGCAACATCGTCGACGAGGCGACCGGCGAGGTCACGGTCGTCGACGAACCGGCCGACGACGACACCCTGCGCGCCCTGAACAAGGCCATCGACGGTGTCGCCCAGGACATGGTCGCGATGCGCTTCAACACCGCCATCGCCAAGATCACCGAGCTGAACAACCACCTGACCAAGAGCGGTGGCGCGGTGTCCCGCCCGGTCGCCGAGCAGCTGGTGCTGCTGGTCGCCCCGCTGGCCCCGCACATCGCCGAGGAACTGTGGCACCGCCTGGGCCACACCGACTCGGTCGTCCACCAGGACTTCCCGGTCGCCGACCCGGCCTACGTCGTCGACGAGACCGTGACCTGCGTCGTGCAGATCAAGGGCAAGGTCAAGGCGCGCCTGGAGGTCTCCCCGTCGATCAGTGACGCGGACCTGGAGGCGCTGGCGCTGGGCGACGCGAACGTGGTGGCCGCACTGGGCGGCGCGGAGATCCGCAAGGTGATCGTCCGCGCGCCGAAGCTGGTCAACATCGTCGCCGGCTGAGGACGGCCGGGACTGACGTCGGACGGACCCGTCCCCTAGGGGACGGGGTCGGGGCAGGTTGAGGGTTCGAAGGGAACCGTCCGCCTGCCCCTTCCGTTTACGGTGGAAGAACCACAACCGCGGCCGGAGGGGCGAGCCACATGGAAGCCTTGATCACGATCTTGGCGCTGCTCTTCGTCGCCCTCGTGGCGCTCGGGGTCTATGCCACGGTGAAGGTGGCCAAGGCGGCCAAGCGCGGGGTCGACCGCACCATCGATCATGCGCGCCGCACGGTCGAGGACACCACGCTGCGGGCCAAGAGCTTCGGCCAGACCGGCGTGGCCGGCGACCTGGCCCAGATGAGGCTCTCGCTGCGCACGTCCATGCGCGCCACCCAGGAGGCGCTCCACGCGGGCGTGGCCGAGGACGCCTCGCTGAGGGAGTCCCTGGACCTCTTCCACCGGCTGAGCGCGCACGGGCGGGAACTCGACGAAGACCTCAAGCGGCTGGAGCGTGAGCCCGACCGGTCCCATGTCGCGGCCAAGCTGCCGGAGCTGCGGCAGCGCACCGAGCAGATCACCCACTCCGCCGACGCGCTGCGCTTCGCGGCGCGCGACCGGGCCCGCAGATTCGCCGACGACGACCTGTCCTCGCTGAGCGCCCAGATCGACATGGAGGCGGGCGCGCTGCGGCACTGGACGCGCGCCGACGGTCTCGACGACGGTCACGGGGGTCACGAGGGCCACGAAGACCACCGCGCGGGCGGCGCCGCCGGGCCCGCCGGCTCCGGACAGTCCGCCCGACCGCAGGCGATCAACGCACCGGACCCGCGTGCGACGGCGTATCCGTGGGAGAAGACGACCCGGCCGGAGACGACCACCTGAGGGCCGGCCGGTGGCCCGGGCTGCGCCGCGGATTTGCTGGGTTGCGGGTTGAGGGTCGCGGGTTACGGGTTGCGGGGTGCGGGTTGCAGGCGCGGCGGGGCCACGCCGGGGCATGTGCTGCGGCGGGGCGCCGGGCCGGGATCTGCGACGTGCCGGTGCGCCCTGGGGCGGGTTCCGGTTGAGGCGTCCGGGGCTGCCTGGGGAGTGGCGGGGGCCCGGGCTGCCGTGCGGCGGCCTCGGCGGGTAACCTCCCGCTCATGTCCCGGCATGTCGCGATCGTCACCGATTCCACGGCCTACCTGCCACCCCAGACGATGGAGCGGCACGCCATCACGGCCGTTCCGCTCACCGTCGTCATCGGCGACCGCGCGTGGGAGGAAGGGACGGAGATCTCGGCCCGCTCGCTCGCGGAAGCCCTGCAGAAGCGGCGCCTGGTGACCACCAGCCGACCCTCGCCCGAGGTCTTCGCGGCGACCTACCGCGCCGCCGCGGAGGCGGGCGCCGCCGGCATCGTCTCGCTGCATCTGTCCGGCGAGATCTCCGGTACCTACGACGCCGCCGTACTCGCCGCCAAGGACGCCCCGGTGCCCGTACGGGTCGTCGACACGCGGATGGTGGGCATGGCCCTCGGCTTCTGCGCGCAGGTGGCGGCCGAGGTGGTGGACGCGGGCGGCTCTCTCGACGAGGCCGTCGCGGCCGCCGAGAAGCGCGCCGCGGGCACGTCCGCCTTCTTCTATGTCGACACGCTCGACTACCTGCGCCGTGGGGGCCGCATCGGCGCCGCTCAGGCGCTTCTCGGATCCGCGCTGGCCGTGAAGCCGCTGCTCGAACTCGAGGGCGGCCGGATCGAGCTGCGCGAGAAGGTACGGACGGCGTCCAAGGCGATCGCACGGCTGGAGGAGATCGCGGTGGAGAGGGCCGGTAACGGCGCCGTCGACGTCGCCGTGCACCACCTGTCCGCACCCGACCGAGCCGCCGCTCTCGCCGAGCGGCTGCGCGAACGCCTGCCGACCGTCGAGGACCTCCAGGTCACCGAGGTGGGCGCGGTCATCGGTGCCCACACCGGCCCGGGGCTGCTCGCGGTGGTCGTGTCCCCTCGCTGACCCGGATGCCACGGCCTGTGGCGTCGGCGGGGGCGTGGCAGTCCTCGTCCCGGCCGTTCGTCGTCTCGGCCGTCTGTCGTTCGGCTGTCTGTCGTTTCGGCCGTCTGTCGTTTCGGCTGTCCCTTGTCCCGGTCGTCCCTCTTGAGGGTGACGGGGTTTTCCACAACTGGGCGGTTATCCACGGGAATCAGGTGATCTCGGGGGATCGGCGCGAGGTCGGCCTACCGTCAAGTCATGACTCTTCGCACACACATCGCAACACATCGCAGCGGGCCGACAAGCGGGCCGGGCAGGCCGCCCGGTTCGGACGGACGAGCCCGGTCGCGGCCGGCGGCCGCCCGGACCCGCCGGAGGCGGGCGCCTGGGGCGCCCGCAGGACCGACGGTGGCACGGCGGCGGGGCGAGGCCCTGTTCCCGTCCACGGCGTCGTCATCTGGGCCTGTGCAGGGACCGGAACAGGAGCCGCCGGGGACGTCGGGACCGGCGCCGGGGCCGGCCCCGGCACGGCCACCGGGACTGGCGCCAGGCCCTGCACCGGCCCCTGCGCAGGCCCCGGGATCGGTCGCGGGACCGGCACCGGGGTTGCCGTCGTCGGCACAGACGTCGCCGTCGCCGTGCTCGCCGCCGCTAGGGCCGCCGGTGGGGGTCGCGGCGGGTGAGCGGAGGCGGGCGGGGCCCGAACCGCCCGTGGGGCGCGTGGAGATGACCCGCCTCGCGGTGCGCGACAGGCTGCCCCTGTGGGTCCAGTCGCGGTGCGGGATCGAACGGCGGTCGCTGGCCGCGCTCGCCGTGGTCCTGGCCGTGGCCGCGGGAGGCGCGGGGGCCTACTACTGGACGGGGCGGCCGGAGCAGGTCAGGGCCCCCGAGGTGGTCGCGGCCGCCCGGCCGCTGCCCGGGACGGCGGCGTCGTTCCCGGAACCGGAGGGGACGTCACCGACGGCGGCGGGCTCAGGCCCGCGCCCTGCCCCGGCCGCAGGACCGAGCCCGGGCGCGGACGCGGTCGTCGTGGTCGACGTCGGCGGGAAGGTCCGCCGTCCAGGAGTGTTCACCCTGCCCGCCGGGTCACGGGTCACCGACGCCTTACGCGCGGCAGGCGGTATTCGACCGGGTACCGATCTGACGGGCCTGAACCGGGCGCGCGTCCTCCTGGACGGCGAGCAGGTCGTGGTCGGGCTTCCCGCCGCGGCCGCCGGTGCGGCCGGAAGTGTCGTCGGGGGAGCCGCGGGTGCTCCGGGTGCCGCGCCGGGGGTGCCGAGTGCGGCCAATCCGCTGAGTCTCAACGCGGCGACCGTCGAGCAGCTCGACGCGCTGCCCGGTGTCGGTCCCGTCCTTGCCCGGCACATCGTGGAACACCGCGCCGAGCACGGGGGTTTCCGCTCGGTGGCCGAGCTTCGGGACGTCAACGGCATCGGCGCACGCCGGTTCGCGGAGCTCGAGCCTCTGGTCCGGCCATGAGCGGGGACTTCCGTGCGGCGCCCTGGGACGAGGGTCCGGCCGATCTGCGGCTCGTGCCGCCGGCCCTCGCCGCCTGGGCGGGGGCGGCGCTCGCGCTGGGCGTGGCCGGCTGGTGGACGGTCGCGGGCGTGCTGCTCTGTCTGGCCGGTGCGGTGCTGCTTCTGATCCCGGCCGCCCGGCGCGGACTACGGGCGACCGCCGTCGCAGGCGTGCTGCTGTGTGCGGCGGCCGGGGCGGCGTCCGCCGGGCTGCACGCGGCGGACCTGCACCGGGGACCGCTGCCCGCCCTGGCCCGCGACGGCGACCGGGTGGTGGCGGAGGTGGAGGTCACCTCCGACCCGAGGCTCACCTCACCCAGGGTGCGCGGGAGCCGGGCGGCGCCGGTGTCCGTGGTCGTGGAGGGCAAGGCGACACGGGTCGAGGAGCGGGACGGCGCGGCGCACCGGACCAGGGCTCCGGTCCTGCTCGTCGTGCCGGTGGGGGAGGAGCGCGAGGCCTGGCTGCGGCTGCTGCCGTCGACCCGGCTGTGGGTGTCGGGCCGGCTCGCCGTCCCGGCGCGGGCAGGAGACCCGTTCGCCGCGGTGCTGCGGGCCGACAGCGCGGGGGAGCCCCGGATCATCGGGCCGCCGAGCACGCTCCAGCGCACGGCGGGCGGGCTGCGCGCCGGACTCCGGCAGGCCACGGCGGACCTCGCGCCGGACGCCCGGGCGTTGCTGCCGGGACTGGTGGTCGGCGACACCTCCAGGATCGAGGCCGACCTGAAGGCGGCGTTCGAGGCCACCGATCTGACTCACCTCCTGGCCGTCTCGGGCTCGAACCTCACGATCGTCCTGTTGCTGCTCATCGGAAGACCGGGCACCGCGCAGCTGGCCGAGCGCGGCGGGCTCGCTCCTCGCCTCGGCATTCCGCTGCGGGCGACGGCGTTCGCCGGAGGAGGGCTGACGCTGGCGTTCGTGGTGGTGTGCCGGCCCGATCCGAGCGTGCTGCGTGCGGCGGCCTGCGGGCTCGTCACCCTGCTCGCCGTCGCGACGGGCCGGCGGCGGTCGCTCATTCCCGCGCTCGCCGCCGTGGTGCTGGTCCTGGTGCTTTACGACCCCTGGCTGGCACGGAGTTACGGCTTCCTGCTGTCGGTCCTGGCCACCGGGGCGCTGCTCACGGTCGCCCCGCGCTGGAGCGAGGCGCTGCAGCGGCGGAGGGTGCCGGGGAGGATCGCGGAGGCGCTGGCCGCGACGCTTGCGGCGCAGGCGGTGTGCGCGCCCGTGGTGGCGGTCTTCGCGGCGCGGGTGAGCCTGGTCGCGGTCCCGGCCAATCTGCTCGCGGAGCCGGCGGTGGCCCCGGCCACGGTGCTCGGGTTCCTCACGCTGGCACTGGCGGCCGTATGGCCCGGAGCGGCACAGGCGGTGGCCTGGCTCGCCGGGCTGCCCGCCGGGTGGATCGCGGGCGTGGCCCGCACCGGGGCGGAGCTGCCCGGCGCGGAGACGTCCTGGCCGGACGGCTGGTGGGGCGGGCTGCTGCTCGCGCTGCTGACCGGGCTCGCGGTCCTGGCCGTCCGTGGGTTGCCGTGGCGGCGGTGGATCGGGGTGGCCTGCGCGGCCGTGCTGCTTCTGGCGGTGGTGCGGCCGCCGCCGCTGGTCCGGTTGGTCTCCGGATGGCCGCCGCCGGGGTGGGTGTTCGCGATGTGCCAGGTCGGCCAGGGAGACGCGACGGTGCTCGCGGCGGGCGGTGACGCGGCCGTCGTGGTGGACGCCGGGCCCGATCCGGTGGCGGTGGACCGGTGTCTGCGGGACCTCGGGGTGCGGCGGATCCCGCTCCTGGTGCTCACCCACTTCCACGCGGACCACGTCGTCGGGCTGCCGGGTGTCCTGCGGGGGCGGTCGGTCGGCGCGATCCAGACGACGGGGCTCGAAGAGCCGCGGGGGCAGGCCGCGTTCGTGCGGCGGACGGCACGGGCGGCCGGCGTTCCGGTGGTGCGGGCCGTGGCGGGCGAGCGTCGCAGGGTGGGCCCGCTGGAGTGGTCGGTGCTGTGGCCGCGGTCGGGGGAGGGGGGTCGGTCGGGCGGGCCCGGGTCGGCGGGTGAGTCCGGGGCCAATGACGCGAGCGTGACGTTGTTCGTGCGGGCGGCCGGCGGGGTGAGCCTGCTGCTGCTCGGGGATCTCGAACCTCCGGCCCAGCAGGGGCTGTTGCGGGCGTATCCGGCGCTGCTGCCCGTGGACGTGCTCAAGGTCGCCCATCACGGTTCGGCCCATCAGGACCCGGGGCTGATACGGGCGGTGCGGCCCAGGTTCGCGCTGGTGTCGGCGGGCCGGGACAACCCGTACGGCCATCCCTCGCCGATGACGGTGCGGTCGCTGCGGCTGGGCGGGGCCCGGGTGCTGAGCACCGACCGGGACGGGGCGATCGCGGTCAGCGGTGCCGGATCGGGGCTCGTGGCCCACACCTTCGCCGTCGACGCCGGTTGAGGGAACTTCTAAAGAAGTCGTTGTAAAGGAGCCTTTCTAAAGATATGTTTTCATCCATGATGGAGCAGCCTCGGAGCATCCGGCTCACCGACCCGCGCGCCCTTCGCGCCTACGCCCATCCGACGCGGATGACCCTCGTGGGTCTGCTGCGGAGCGAAGGGCCGTTCACCGCCACGCGCGCGGCCGAGCTGACCGGCGAGTCCGTCGCCAGTTGCTCGTACCACCTGCGGATACTCGCGAAGTACGGGCTGGTGGAGCAGGCTCCCGGCGGCAAGGGGCGGGAGAAGCCCTGGCAGGCGACGGCGCGGTACACCGAATGGCCCGGCCACAGCGAGGACCCGGCCGTCGCCGAGGCGGCGGACGCGCTGAGCGGGGCCGCGATGGAGCTCAACTTCCAGCGCGTCCTCCGGGCCGTGGAGAAGCGACGCACGCTGCCCAGGGAGTGGCAGGAGGCCGAAGTGTTCGGCGACTCGCTGCTCCACCTCACGCCCGAGGAGCTGGCGGACCTCGGGCGGCGGATGGAGGAGCTGCTGCGGCCCTACGAGGACCGCGCCACCGACGCGGCCCTGCGGCCCGAGGGCGCGCGTCCGGTCAGCATCCTGAGGATCGCCTACCTGGAGCGGGAGAACCCCGGTCGCGGAGAGGAGGAGTGACCCATGGCGATCGCCGCACGCATACCCGCGCTGCTGCGTGAGCGGTCGTTCCGGCGGTACTGGAGCGGGCAGACCGTCTCCCTCGTCGGCGACCAGATCTCGCTCATGGCGCTGCCGCTGGCAGCTGTGCTCGTCCTGGGCGCCGACGCGGCCGAGATGGGCTGGCTCAAGACGGCCGAGCTGCTGCCCGCGCTGCTGCTCAACCTGCCGCTGGGGGCCTGGGCCGACCGCCACGCCCACCGCCGGCGCGCGATGATCGTGGCCGACCTCGGAAGGGCGGCACTGCTGCTGACCCTGCCCGCCGCCCACTTCCTCGACGTGCTGACGCTCGGCCAGCTGTACGCCGTGGCGTTCGCGGTGGGCGCGTTGAGCGTGCTGTTCGAGGCGTGCAACACCACGCTGTTCGTGGCGCTGGTGCCCACCGATCACTACGTGCAGGCGAACTCGCTGGTCAACGGCAGCCGTTCGATGGCCTGGCTGGCGGGGCCGGGGATCGGCGGCGTCCTGGTGCAGGTGCTGACCGCGCCGTTCGCGCTGCTGGCCGACGCGCTCACGTACCTGGTCTCGGCCGGTTACCTGGCCAGGATCCGCCCGGTCGAGCCGGCTCCCGCGCTGGTCGAGAAGGGGCACTTCACCGAAGGGCTTCGCTGGGTGCTGCGGGACCCCTCGATGCGTGCGCTGTTCGCGGCATCGGGCACGGTGCAGTTCTTCAACTACATGTTCCACACGCTGTTCGTCCTCTACGCGACGACCGAACTCGGCCTGAGCGCGGGCGTGCTGGGCGCGCTACTGGCGGCGGGGGCCGTCGGCGGACTGATCGGGGCGGCGTTCAGCGGGGCAACCGTCAGGCGGATCGGCATCGGTCCTTCGGTCGTCGCCGGCTTCGTGGGCTTCACCGTGCCGCTGCTCCTCATACCGGCGGCGAGCGGTCCGACGCCGTGGGTCGTCGGGCTGCTCTTCGTCGCCGAGTTCCTGTCCTGCGCGGGCGTCATGATGGTCGATGTCGCCGCGGGATCGCTCCAGATGGCCGTGATACCCGACGCCGTCCGGGCGCGGGTGATGGGTGCCTTCCGCACGCTCAACCACGGCTTCCGTCCGGTTGGCGCGCTCGCCGGCGGCGTGCTCGGCACGGCACTCGGGCTGCGGCCCACGTTGTGGATCGCGACCGTGGGCGGGCTGTTCGCCGTGCTGTGGCTGCTGCCCTCGCCGGTCCCGCGGCTCCGGGAGCTGCCGGAACAGACGCCGGTCGCCTCGCCCGTGTAGGCGAGGTCGAGCGGGAGCCGCGGGAATCCTCAATTCGGACCTCCGGTAACACTTCCGCCGTTTGCCTCGAACAACGCAACAGTGATCGAATGTGGATTCGTTGAAGCGGAGACGTGGGCGAGGGTGTCCGGGGGTATGTGGCGGTGTTCGGTCTGTTCGGCAAGCGTGGTGCGGGAGTCTCTCGGGGCGGTCCGTTCGCGGGGGTCGCGGTGCCCGCGACGGCGGGCGTCCTGAGCTGCCGGGTCCTCGATCCCGTCGACGAGCCGGTCCGCCAGGCCGGGTTCACGCTCTCCGACACGGCCGGCCGCAAGGTCCTCGGCGGGGAGACCGATCCGTACGGCAGCGTCCTCGCGACCGTGCCGGCCGGGGAGTACCGGCTCGCGGTCACCGCCGAGGGCTACACCCCGTACCACGGCAGCGCCGTCGTCGAGGAGGGCGGGCACGCGGGCCTGGGTGACGTACGGCTCGAGGTCGCGCCGCGGCAGGCGCTGCCCGAGCCGGGCGACTGGGAGATCGACCCCGCGCACTCGCAGATCGGCTTCACCGCGCGGCACATCGGCCTCGCGCGGATCCACGGCCGGTTCAACAGGTTCGCGGGCGCGGTCCGGATCGCCGAACGGATGGAGCAGTCGGCCATGCACGTCGTGATCGACGCGGCCTCCATCGACACCGGCGTCCGGATGCGCGACGACCACCTGCGCTCCGGCGACTTCCTCGACGTCGGCGCGTACCCGACGATGGAGTTCTCCAGCGAGCGCTTCGTCCACAAGGGCGGCAGCCGCTGGGCCGTCACCGGCGCGCTCACCCTGCACGGCGTCAGCCGTACGGTCACGCTCGACACCCAGTACCTGGGCCTGGGCAACGGGCTGCAGGGCGAGACCCGCGGGGCCTGCCGGGCGACCACCGAGCTGCACCGCGAGGACTTCACCCTCACCTGGCAGACCCTGCTCGCCCGCGGCATCGCCGCGGTCGGCTCCAGCATCACCGTCGACCTGGACGTCCAGATCATCCCGAAGGCCCCGCCGACCGCCTGAGGCGGCCCGAGACGGCGGCCCGAGACGGCGGCCCGAGGCGGCCGACGGCGATCCGGCGCCCGAAGGGGCCGGAGACCAGCGGCCGCGTCGGCTCCTGGTCCGGGGCTTACCCGTGTGGGCCCCTGGGCCGGCTTACGGGGCTTCGAGCCAGCCCTCGTACTCGGCGGCCAGTGCGTCGAGTGCCGACGGGTCCAGGCGGCCCTCCGGGTCCTCGACCACCACCAGCCACTGGGCGTCCTCGGCGTCGTCCTCGCCCGCCAGGGCGTCCCGGACCAGCTGGGGCTCCTCGGCCACGCCGAAGCGGTCGGGCAGTTCCTCGACGACCTCCTCGGCCGCGTCGCGGTCGGGCAGGACCAGTACGTGTCTCACATCGCTCACGGCCACATTCTCGACGACGTCCCGCTGTCGGTGGCGCGTGGGATGCTGGAGCGCGATGGCCACCAAGAAGTCTTCCCCCGACGATCTCCTCGCCCCCGTCACGCTCGCCGTGGGCCAGGAGGACCTGCTGCTCGACCGCGCCGTGCGCGAGGTGGTGGCGGCCGCGCGGGCCGCCGACGCCGACACGGACGTGCGCGACCTGTCTCCCGAACAGCTCCAGCCCGGCGCGCTCGCCGAGCTCACCAGCCCGTCGCTCTTCGCGGAGCGCAAGGTCCTGGTGATGCGGAACGCCCAGGACCTGCCGGCGGAGACGATCAAGGAGATCAAGGCGTACCTCGACGCACCGGCCGAGGAGATCATCCTCGTGGTGCTGCACGCGGGCGGCGCCAAGGGAAAGGGGCTCCTCGACGCGGTCCGCAAGGCGGGCGCGCGGGAGGTGGCGTGCCCGAAGACGACGAAGCCGGCGGAGCGGCTGACGTTCGTGCGGCAGGAGTTCCGGTCGCTCGGCCGCTCGGCCACGCCCGAGGCGTGTCAGGCGCTCGTCGACTCGATCGGCAGCGACCTGCGGGAGCTGGCCTCCGCCGTGGCGCAGCTCACCGCGGACGTCGACGGCACCATCGACGAGGCGGTCGTCGGGCGCTACTACACGGGCCGCGCCGAGGCCTCGTCCTTCACGGTCGCGGACCGCGCCGTCGAGGGACGCGCCGCGGAGGCCCTGGAGGCCCTGCGCTGGTCCCTGTCGACCGGCGTCGCGCCCGTCCTGATCACCAGCGCGCTCGCGCAGGGCGTCCGGGCGATCGGCAAGCTCTCCTCGGCCCGTGGCGGCCGTCCCGCCGACCTCGCACGCGAACTGGGCATGCCGCCCTGGAAGATCGACCGCGTCCGGCAGCAGATGCGCGGCTGGACCCCGGACGGCGTCTCCGCCGCCCTGCGCGCCGTCGCCGAGGCCGACGCGGGCGTCAAGGGCGGCGGCGATGATCCCGAGTACGCCCTGGAGAAGGCCGTCGTCACGATCGCCCGCGCCGCCCGCATGCGCCGCGGCTGAACCCGCGGCCCGCACCCCGCCGCCGAGCCGGCGTGCGCCGCGGCTGAACCCGCGGGCCTGGGGCCCGTCGCTCAGCCGCACGTGCCGCCGGGTGAGCGCACGCCACGGCTCGGCCGGCCCGGACGCTCGGGCGCCGTGCGCACGGCCCGGGCGCTCGGGCGCCGTGCGCACGGCCCGGGCGCTCGGGCGCCGGCGCGCACGGCCCGTACGTACGGCGAAGGCCCCGTCGCCTCCTGGGGAAGGAGGGCGGCGGGGCCTTCGTCGTACAACGGAGGTGGCTCGTACACGCGTGGCGAACGCGTCTCGCGTACGGAGCCGGGGTGGCCGGGCGGGAGCGGTTAGAGGGCCCGCTGGGTCCCGTGCGGCCGTGTCACATCAGAGCTCAGCCCTGGAGGGAGGCAACCTTGGTGGCCAGCGCCGACTTCTTGTTGGCGGCGGCGTTCTTGTGGATGACACCCTTCGAGACAGCCTTGTCGAGCTGACGCGAAGCGGCACGAGCGGCCACGGTGGCCTTCTCGAGGTCGCCGGCGGCGACAGCCTCGCGGGCCTTGCGGATCGCGGTCTTGAGCGACGACTTGACGGCCTTGTTGCGCAGGCGCGCCTTCTCGTTGGTCTTGTTCCGCTTGATCTGGGACTTGATGTTCGCCACGAAAGAGCCTTTACAGGTTCGATGTTTCTTCAGGACGTGTCGCGCAGCTGAGAGGGCACACGAGACACAGCCGTCCACGATATCAGCCGCCCCGCACGCCGCCCAAACCGACCGAGGTCCCGCGGTCATGGGACGATGGAGCCTACGTATCCGTTCTGAACATCGCCCGAGACGAGAACCCTGCGTGCCCGCGACTCCTACCAACGTGCCCGAGCCGAGCCGTACCGACCCGGCTCTGATCCGCAATTTCTGCATCATCGCGCACATCGACCACGGCAAGTCGACGCTTGCCGACCGGATGCTCCAGCTGACCGGTGTGGTCGACCAGCGGCAGATGCGCGCCCAGTACCTCGACCGGATGGACATCGAGCGTGAGCGCGGCATCACGATCAAGTCCCAGGCGGTCCGTCTGCCCTGGGCCCCGACCGAGGGGCCGGAGCAGGGGCGCACGCACATCCTGAACATGATCGACACCCCCGGGCACGTCGACTTCACCTACGAGGTCTCGCGCTCGCTCGCCGCGTGCGAGGGCACGATCCTGCTCGTGGACGCCGCCCAGGGCATCGAGGCGCAGACGCTGGCCAACCTGTACCTGGCGATGGAGAACGACCTCACCATCGTCCCGGTGCTCAACAAGATCGACCTTCCGGCCGCCCAGCCCGAGAAGTTCGCCGAGGAGCTGGCCAACCTCATCGGCTGCCAGCCGGAGGACGTCCTCAAGGTCTCCGCGAAGACCGGCATGGGCGTCGAGGCGCTGCTCGACCGCGCCGTCCGCGACATCCCGGCTCCGGTGGGCGTCGCCGACGCCCCGGCCCGCGCGATGATCTTCGACTCGGTCTACGACTCGTACCGCGGCGTCGTCACGTACGTCCGTGTCGTCGACGGCAAGCTCAACAAGCGCGAGCGCATCCGGATGATGTCGACCGGCGCCACCCACGAGCTCCTGGAGATCGGCACCAACTCGCCCGAGATGCTGCCGGCCGACGGCCTCGGCGTCGGCGAGGTGGGCTACCTCATCACCGGCGTGAAGGACGTCCGGCAGTCCAAGGTCGGTGACACGATCACCTCGCAGTCCAAGGGCGCCGAAGAGGCGCTCGGCGGCTACAAGGACCCGAAGCCGATGGTCTTCTCCGGTCTGTACCCGCTGGACGGCTCCGACTACCCGGAGCTGCGCGACGCGCTCGACAAGCTCCAGCTCAACGACGCCGCGCTGGTCTACGAGCCCGAGACGTCCGCCGCCCTCGGCTTCGGCTTCCGCGTCGGCTTCCTCGGCCTGCTCCACCTGGACGTGATCCGCGAGCGCCTGGAGCGCGAGTTCGGCCTCGACCTGATCGCCACCGCCCCCAACGTGGTCTACCGCGTGGTCATGGAGGACGGCAGCGAGCACACGGTCACCAACCCGAGCGAGTTCCCCGAGGGCAAGATCAGCGAGGTGTACGAGCCGGTCGTGCGCGCCACGATCCTCGCGCCCACCGAGTTCATCGGCTCGATCATGGAGCTGTGCCAGAACCGGCGCGGCACCCTCCTCGGCATGGACTACCTCTCCGAGGACCGGGTCGAGATCCGCTACACCCTGCCGCTGGCCGAGATCGTCTTCGACTTCTTCGACCAGCTGAAGTCCAAGACCCGCGGCTACGCCTCGCTGGACTACGAGCCCACCGGCGAGCAGTCCTCCAGCCTGGTGAAGGTCGACATCCTGCTGCACGGCGACAAGGTGGACGCCTTCTCGGCGATCACCCACAAGGACGCCGCGTACGCCTACGGTGTGCGACTGGTCGCCAAGCTGCGCGAGCTCATCCCGCGGCAGGCCTTCGAGGTGCCCATCCAGGCCGCCATCGGCTCCCGGGTCATCGCCCGCGAGACCATCCGCGCCATCCGCAAGGACGTCCTCGCCAAGTGCTACGGCGGTGACATCTCCCGTAAGCGGAAGCTGCTGGAGAAGCAGAAGGAAGGCAAGAAGCGGATGAAGATGGTCGGCTCGGTGGAGGTGCCGCAGGAGGCCTTCATCGCCGTCCTGTCGAGCGACGAGGCGGGCGGCGGCAAGGCCAAGAAGTAGTCTTCCCGATAGCTGCCCCGTACATTCACATGTACACCGAACGGGTCTGTGCGCCGCCGGCGTGCAGACCCGTTCGTTATATGCAAGCCCTTACGCGCCAGTCTCCGGCGCTCTAACCTGAAGCCGCTCGAAGGTTACTCGCCAGTTAGCCACGTCAGTCAGCCACGCCTTGCGCGTACGCCCCGCCTGACCGCACCGCCTGACCGCACCGCCGCCGCCCGGAGGACGTCGATGAGCGACACACAGACCCTGATCGAGAACCGGCCGCCGTCCGTGGCGGCGCTCTTTCTTGAGCGCGTCGAGCGGACCCCGGACGCCGAGGCCTATCGCTATCCGGTACCCGCCGCTTCCGGGCAGGGGCCCGACGACTGGAAGTCGCTCAGCTGGGCACAGGCCGCCGAGCGGGTCCACGCCATCGCCGCCGGACTGATCGACCTCGGCGTCGAGCCCGAGGAGCGGGTCGCCCTCGCCTCCGCGACCCGGGTCGAGTGGATCCTCGCCGACCTCGGCGTGATGTGCGCCGGCGCCGCCGTCACCACGGTCTACCCGCAGACCAACGCCGAGGAGTCGGCCTTCATCCTCTCCGACTCCGCCTCGCGCGTGCTGATCGCGGAGAACGCCGACCAGCTCGCCAAGGCCGTCGAGCGCCGTGCCGACCTCCCGGACCTCCACCACGTCGTGGTCATCGACCCCGAGGGCGCGGACACCTCCGACGAGTGGGTGCTCACGCTCGCCGAGCTGGAGGCGCGCGGCAAGGCGTACCTGGAGAAGCACCCCGAGGTCGTCAAGGAGCGCGTCGCCGCGATCACCGCGGACCAGCTCGCCACCCTCATCTACACCTCGGGCACCACCGGCCGCCCCAAGGGCGTGCGGCTGCGGCACGACAGCTGGTCGTACATGGCGAAGGCCATCGCCGCCACCGGCCTGGTCACCAAGGACGACGTCCAGTACCTGTGGCTGCCGCTCGCCCACGTCTTCGGCAAGGTGCTCACCTCCGGCCAGATCGAGGTCGGTCACGTCACCGCCGTCGACGGCCGCATCGACAAGATCATCGTCAATCTGCCGATCGTGCAGCCCACCTACATGGCCGCCGTGCCGCGGATCTTCGAGAAGGTCTACAACGGCGTGGCCGCCAAGGCCCGCGAGGGCGGCGGCGCGAAGTACAAGATCTTCCAGTGGGCGGTCGGCGTCGCCCGCGAGTACGCCAAGGTCACCCAGGACAACTTCCGCCGCACCGGCACCGCCTCCGCGCCCTTCGGCCTCACCGCCAAGCACAAGGTCGCCGACGCGCTCGTCTACAAGAAGCTCCGCGAGGCCTTCGGCGGGCGGCTGCGCGCCGCCGTCTCCGGCTCCGTCGCCCTCGCGCCCGAGATCGGCTACTTCTTCTCCGGCGCCGGCATCCACATCCTGGAGGGCTACGGCCTGACGGAGTCCTCCGCCGCCTCCTTCGTCAACCCGGGCGAGGCGTACCGCACCGGCACCGTCGGCAAGCCGCTGCCCGGCACCGAGGTCCGCATCGCCGACGACGGCGAGATCCTGCTGCGCAGCCCCGGCATCATGGAGGGCTACCACGGCCTGCCGGAGAAGACCGCCGAGGTGCTGGAGTCCGACGGCTGGTTCCACACCGGTGACATCGGCGAGCTGTCCGCCGACGGCTACCTGCGGATCACCGACCGCAAGAAGGACCTGTTCAAGACCTCCGGCGGCAAGTACATCGCGCCGACGGAGATCGAGGGCCAGTTCAAGGCCGTCTGCCCGTTCGTCTCGAACATCGTGGTGCTCGGCGCAGACCGGAACTACTGCTCCGCGCTCATCGCCCTCGACGAGCCGTCCATCCTCGGCTGGGCCGCCGAACACGACCTCGCCGGCAAGTCGTACGCGGAGGTCGTCGCCGCCCCGCAGACCGAGAAGCTCATCGAGGGTTACGTCGCCCGCCTCAACGAGGGCCTGCAGCGCTGGCAGACCATCAAGAAGTTCCGCCTCCTGCCGCGCGACCTCGACGTCGAGCACGGCGAGCTCACCCCGAGCCTGAAGATGAAGCGGCCCGTGGTGGAGCGGACCTACCAGCACCTGATCGACGAGATGTACGCGGGAGCGCGGGAGGCCTGACCAGGGCGGGCCTGACCGGGACGGGCCCGACCGAGAGGCTCTGCCCCGGAGGTCCTGACCTGCGGGTACCGCGCCGGGCAGGGGCCCGGCGCGGGGTTTTCCACAGGAGGTTGTCCACAGGCGCGGCGGTGCTGTCGGGCGGTACGGGACAATGGCCTCATGCCTTCCGTACTGCCCGATGGCGAGCCCATGCCCGAGGACGGTGCGCTGCCCGCGAGCGCCCTGCAGGGCGCCGGGGAGCGACCGCTCGGGTTCTATCTGCACGTGCCGTACTGCGCCACCCGGTGCGGTTACTGCGACTTCAACACCTACACCGCGAGCGAGCTGCGCGGTGCGGGAGGCGTGCTCGCCTCCCGGGAGAACTACGCGGGGCAGGTCGCGGAGGAGATACGGCTCGCGCGCAAGGTCCTGGGCGACGACCCGCGGCCGGTGCGGACCGTCTTCGTCGGCGGCGGCACGCCCACGCTGCTCGACGCGGCCGACCTGGTGTCGATGCTGTCGGTCATCCGGGAGGAGTTCGGTCTCGCGGACGACGCCGAGGTGACGACGGAGGCGAATCCGGAGTCCGTGGACCCCGCCTATCTCGCCACGCTGCGGGAAGGCGGCTTCAACCGGATCTCCTTCGGCATGCAGAGCGCCCGGCAGCACGTCCTGAAGGTCCTCGACCGCAGCCACACGCCGGGACGGCCCGAGGCGTGCGTCGCGGAGGCGCGGGCGGCGGGCTTCGAGCACGTCAACCTGGACCTCATCTACGGCACGCCCGGCGAGTCCGACGACGACTGGCGGGCCTCGCTCGACGCGGCGATCGGCGCCGGACCCGACCACGTCAGCGCCTACGCGCTGATCGTCGAGGAGGGCACGCAGCTGGCGCGGCGCATCCGGCGCGGCGAGATACCCATGACCGACGACGACGTGCACGCCGACCGGTACCTGATCGCGGAGGAGGTGCTGTCCGGAGCCGGCTTCGCGTGGTACGAGGTCTCCAACTGGGCCACCTCCGACGCCGGCCGCTGCCTCCACAACGAGCTGTACTGGCGCGGCGCCGACTGGTGGGGCGCCGGTCCGGGCGCCCACAGCCACGTGGGCGGGGTCCGCTGGTGGAACGTCAAGCACCCGGGCGCGTACGCGGCGGCCCTCGGCGCCGGGAAGTCGCCCGGGGCCGGACGCGAGCTCCTGTCGGAGGAGGACCGGAGGGTCGAGCGGGTCCTGCTGGAGCTGCGGCTGCGGGAGGGCGTGGAGCTGGCCCTGCTCAAGCCGGCGGGCCTCGCCGCGGCCGGGCGGGCCCTCGGCGACGGCCTCCTGGCCTCCGAGCCGTACGCCGCGGGGCGGGCGGTCCTGACCCTGCGCGGGCGGCTGCTGGCGGACGCGGTGGTGCGGGACCTGGTGGACTAGACGGCGCGTCGCCCCTCGCCGGGCCCAGGACGTTCCTGTGCCGTGACGGTCACGGTCACCGATACGGCGCGGCGTCCCGGTGGCGCGGGCAGGCGCGGGGCGCTCAGGCGCCGCTGAGCGCGCCGTCCCGTGTGCCCACCCGTCCCGCCCCGCGGGACGATCGCCCACACGGCGGGGTGCGACGACCGCACCGTCCCGCCGGGTGCGGGGCCACCCGGAGGTGTGCGACACCCGCACGCCCCGCAGAGCGGGCCCGGCTCACGCGGAGGTGCGACGGCCGCACCGTCCAGCAGGGTGCGGGGTCCACCCGGGGGTGCGAACGCGGTGGCGTCGCGCCGTCGTGTGGGGGGCTTGTGCGGGGTGTCGGGGTGGGGTGGTCGGTCGGGTGGTCACGGGGCCGTGACGAAGTCGATCAGTTCTTCCACGCGGCCCAGGAGGGCCGGTTCCAGGTCCTTGTAGGAGTGGACCCTCGACAGGATGTGCTGCCAGGCGGCGCCCGTGTTCTCCGGCCAGCCGAGGGCGCGGCAGACGCCCGTCTTCCAGTCCTGGCCCCGGGGGACGGACGGCCAGGCGGGGATGCCGACCGACGAAGGCTTCACCGCCTGCCAGACGTCGATGTACGGGTGGCCCACGATCAGGACGTCGGGCGATGTGACCTGCGCGGCGATGCGGGACTCCTTCGAGCCCGTCACCAGGTGGTCGACGAGGACGCCCAGCCGGGCGTCCGAGCCGGGGGCGAAGTCCGCGACGACTGCCGGGAGGTCGTCGACGCCCTCCAGGTACTCGACGACCACGCCCTCGATGCGCAGGTCGTCGCCCCACACCCGCTCCACCAGCTCGGCGTCGTGGCGGCCCTCCACGTAGATGCGGCCGGCGCGGGCGACCCGCGCCCGGGCGCCCGGGACCGCGATCGAGCCGGAGGCCGTACGGGCGGGGCGGGTCGCGGCGGGCCGGACGGGGCGGACCAGGGTGACGGCCCGGCCCTCCAGGAGGAAGCCGCGCGGTTCCATCGGGAAGACCCGGTGTTTGCCGAAGCGGTCCTCCAGCGTCACCGTGCCCGCCTCGCAGCGGATCACCGCCCCGCAGAAGCCCGTCGTGACCTCCTCCACGACGAGGTCGGGGTCCGCCGGGACCTCCGGCACGGGGGCCGACTTCTTCCAAGGAGGCGTCAGATCCGGGTCGTAGCTGCGCATGGGCACGATTCTGCCCGGTGAGGGCGGCGGAAGCGCAGCCGAGGGGACGTCAGGTCCCGCGCGCCGCCGCCCCCTTCCGGCGCCGAGCGTCCGCCGCCCGAGCGTCCGCCGCCCGGGCGACGACGGGAGGGTGGCGACGGGAGGGGGACGACGGGAGGGTGGCGACCAGGACCTACGGCGACACCTCGAAGCGGCGGGCGAGTTCGTCGCGCTGACGTCGCACGAAGTCCGCGTCCACCACCGCGCCGTGCCCCGGCACGTATACCGCGTCCTCGCCGCCCAAGGACAGCAGGCGGTCGAGGGCGGCCGGCCAGCGGGACGGGATCGCGTCGGGGCCCGCCTGGGGCTCGCCCGACTCCTCCACCAGGTCCCCGCAGAAGACGACCTCCCGTTCCCCGGAGACGAGCACGGCAAGGTCGTGACCCGAATGGCCCGGGCCGACGTTCGCGAGGAGGACCTGGCGGCCGCCCAGGTCCAGGGTCCACTCACCGGTCACCGTGTGCCGCGGCGCCACCAGGACCTCGGCGGCCTCCGCCGCCTCCCGCTCGTCCACCCCCATCTTCACCGCGTCCCGGCGCAGCTCCTCACGCTCCCGCGGCAGCAGCGTGTCCATGCCCACCGCCCCGAAGACCTCGGCGTCCGCGAACACCGCCGTCCCCAGCACGTGGTCGAAATGCGGGTGACTCAGTGCGACATGCGTCACCCTCCGCCCGCCCGTGAGCGCCGTCACCTGATTCCGCAGCTCGGTGCCCTGCGCGAGCGTGGCCCCCGTGTCGTACAGGAGCACCGCGTCCCGCCCGATGACCAGGCCCGACGTGCAGTCCCAGCCCGCCAGCCGGCACCTCCCCACGCCGTTCCCCAGCCGCTCCCACCCCTGTGCTTCCCAATCGATGTCCATGACGTGACGCTAACCGCTCCGAGCCCGCCTCCTTGCCAGGAGCGATGTACGCCGCCGTACACTGGCCGGGGGATTCCTGGCACTCGAACAGGGCGAGTGCCAAAACCGGAGCAACCGGAACCGGAACGACAGCTGGAGGTGCGCGCGATGCTCAGTGAACGCAGGCTCGAGGTGCTGCGCGCCATCGTCCAGGACTACGTCGGGACGGAGGAGCCGGTCGGCTCCAAGGCGCTCACCGAGCGGCACAAGCTGGGCGTCTCGCCCGCCACCGTCCGCAACGACATGGCGGTGCTCGAGGAGGAGGGCTACATCGCCCAGCCCCACACCAGCGCCGGACGCATCCCCACCGACAAGGGCTACCGGCTGTTCGTGGACCGGCTGGCCGGGGTCAAGCCCCTGTCGACGCCCGAGCGGCGGGCGATCCACAACTTCCTCGACGGAGCCGTCGACCTCGACGACGTCGTCGGCCGCACGGTCCGGCTGCTCGCGCAGCTGACCCGGCAGGTCGCGGTCGTGCAGTACCCCTCGCTGACCCGTTCGACGGTCCGGCACGTGGAACTGCTGTCGCTGGCGCCCGCCCGGCTGATGCTGGTGCTGATCACCGACACCGGCCGGGTCGAGCAGCGGGTGATCGACTGCCCGGCGCCCTTCGGCGAGGCCTCCCTCGCCGATCTGCGGGCCCGGCTGAACAGCCGCGTCGTCGGCCGCCGCTTCGCGGACGTGCCGCAGCTGGTGCAGGACCTGCCCGAGTCCTTCGAGGACACGGAGGACCGCGGCACGGTCTCGACCGTGCTCGCGACCCTGCTCGAAACCCTGGTGGAGGAGCAGGAGGAGCGGCTGATGATCGGCGGAACCGCCAATCTGACCCGCTTCGGACATGACTTCCCCCTCACGATCAGGCCCGTCCTTGAAGCTCTCGAGGAGCACGTGGTGCTGCTCAAGCTGCTCGGCGAGGCCAAGGAATCCGGCATGACCGTACGCATCGGGCACGAGAACGGCCACGAGGGCCTGACCTCCACGTCCGTCGTCTCGGTCGGCTACGGTTCCGGCGGCGAGGCAGTCGCCAAACTCGGCGTGGTCGGACCGACCCGCATGGACTACCCCGGAACGATGGGAGCGGTACGCGCAGTGGCACGTTACGTCGGACAGATCCTGGCGGAGTCGTAAGTGGCCACGGACTACTACGCCGTACTCGGCGTGCGCCGAGACGCGTCCCAGGACGAGATCAAGAAGGCCTTCCGCCGGCTCGCCCGCGAGCTTCACCCGGACGTGAACCCGGACCCGAAGACGCAGGAGCGGTTCAAGGAGATCAACGCCGCGTACGAGGTGTTGTCGGACCCGCAGAAGAAGCAGGTCTACGACCTCGGCGGCGATCCCCTGTCCAGCTCGGGCGGCGGCGGGGCCGGTGGCTTCGGCGCGGGCGGCTTCGGCAACTTCTCGGACATCATGGACGCCTTCTTCGGAACGGCGTCCCAGCGCGGCCCGCGCTCGCGCACCCGGCGCGGCCAGGACGCGATGATCCGTCTGGAGATCACCCTCGACGAGGCGGCCTTCGGCACCACCAAGGACATCCAGGTCGACACGGCCGTCGTCTGCACCACCTGCTCGGGCGAGGGCGCCGCGCCCGGCACCTCCGCGCAGACCTGTGACATGTGCCGCGGCCGTGGCGAGGTCTCCCAGGTCACCCGGTCCTTCCTGGGCCAGGTCATGACCTCCCGGCCCTGCCCGCAGTGCCAGGGCTTCGGCACCGTCGTCCCGACCCCGTGCCCGGAGTGCGCGGGCGACGGCCGGGTCCGTTCCCGCCGCACGCTCACGGTCAAGATCCCGGCCGGTGTCGACAACGGCACCCGGATCCAGCTGGCCGGCGAGGGCGAGGTCGGCCCGGGCGGCGGTCCGGCCGGCGACCTGTACGTGGAGATCCACGAGACCCCGCACGAGGTCTTCCAGCGGCGCGGCGACGACCTGCACTGCACGGTGACGCTGCCGATGACGGCGGCCGCGCTCGGCACGAAGGTGCAGCTCCAGACCCTCGACGGGCTGGAGGACGTCGACATCCGTCCGGGCACCCAGTCCGGCCAGTCGATCCCGCTGCACGGCCGCGGCGTCACCCACCTCCGCGGCAACGGCCGCGGCGACCTGATCGTGCACGTCGAGGTCCAGACCCCGACGAAGCTCGACCCGGAGCAGGAACGCCTGCTGCGCGAGCTGTCCGAGCTCCGCGGCGAGGAGCGCCCGCAGGGACAGTTCCAGCCGGGGCAGCAGGGCCTGTTCTCGCGGTTGAAGGATGCGTTCAACGGACGGTAGGCGCCGCTCTGCCGGGGGTCCGGGGGTCGTCCCCCGGGCAGGCACTGTCAGCCGGGGCAGCAGGGGCTGTTCTCGCGGTTGAAGGATGCGTTCAACGGGCGGTAGGCGCTCTGCCGGTACGTTCCGTGAAGGGCGTCCCGCACTTGTGCGGGGCGTCCTTCGCGTTTCGGTGGCGCCTGCGTGGCATGGCACGATGCCTGCATGTCCACCGCACTGAACGATCTCTCGCGTCATCCGATCGTGCAGGCCCCCATGGCCGGTGGCCCCTCCTGCCCGCAGCTCGTCGGCGCCGTCTGCGAGGCGGGGGCGCTCGGGTTCCTGGCCGGCGGGTACAAGACCGCCGGCGGGCTCTACCAGGAGATCAAGCAGGTCCGCGCACTCACCGCACGGCCCTTCGGCGTCAACCTCTTCATGCCGCCCGTCGGGCAGTCCGCCGACCGCGCCGCCGTCGAGGTGTACCGCCACCAGCTGGCCGGCGAGTCCGGCTGGTACGAGACCGGGCTCGGCGACCCGGACCAGGGCCGGGACGACGCGTACGACGCCAAGGTGGCGATCCTGCTCGACGACCCCGTGCCGGTCGTCTCCTTCACCTTCGGCTGCCCCGACCGCGACGCGCTCCACGCCTTCGCCCGGGCCGGCACGTTCACGATCGTCACCGTCACCTCCGTCGAGGAGGCCCGGACCGCCGAGCGCGCCGGCGCGGACGCGATCTGCGTGCAGGGCGTCGAGGCGGGCGGACACCAGGGCACCCACCGCGACGATCCGGCCTGCGGGGCCGCCGGAACCGGCGGGGGCGGTCGCGGGCTGCTCGCGCTGCTCGCCGAGGTCCGCGAGCACGTCCGGCTGCCGATCGTCGCCACCGGCGGGATCATGCGCGGCCGGCAGATCGCCGCCGTCCTCGCGGCGGGCGCCGACGCCGCCCAGCTCGGCACCGCGTTCCTGGTCTGTCCCGAGTCCGGCGCCCATCCGCTGCACAAGCGGGCACTGACCGATCCGCTGTTCACCCACACCGAGCTCACCCGGGCGTTCTCCGGGCGGCCGGCGCGCGGACTGGTGAACCGCTTCCTGCGCGAGCACGGCCCCTACGCCCCCGCCGCCTACCCCGAGGTCCACCACCTCACCGCCCCGCTGCGCAAGGCCGCCGCGACCGCCGGGGACCCGCAGGGCATGGCCCTGTGGGCCGGGCAGGGCCACCGACTCGCCCGCGAACTGCCGGCCGGCCGGCTCGTCGAGGTCCTGGCCGCCGAGCTCGGCACCGCGCTCCACGATCTCGTCCGAAGGAACCCCACATGACCGCACCCGTCTTCGTCGTCGACACCGTCCCCGGCCCCGGAGGTTTCCTCCTCGACGGAGCCGAGGGCCGGCACGCCGTGTCCGTGAAGAGGCTGCGCGCCGGGGAGGAGCTGGTGCTCACCGACGGGCGGGGCGGCTGGGCCGCGTGCGTGGTCACCGCCGCCGAGGGCAAGGACCAGTTGACGGTCGACGTCACCGCCGTCCACGAGGAGCCCGAGCCCGCGCCCCGGATCACCGTCGTCCAGGCCCTCCCCAAGGGCGACCGCGGCGAGCTGGCCGTCGAGACCATGACCGAGACGGGCGTGGACGCGATCGTGCCGTGGGCGGCGTCGCGCTGCATCACCCAGTGGAAGGGCGAGCGCGGCCTGAAGGCGCTCGCGAAGTGGCGGGCGACCGCCCGCGAGGCGGGCAAGCAGTCGCGCCGCACCCGCTTCCCGGAGGTCGCCGAACTCATGACGGGCAAGCAGGTCGCCGCGTTCCTCGCGGAGGCCGACTTCGCCGCCGTGCTGCACGAGGACCGCGACCACCCGAGCGGCGCCCTGGCGACCGCCGAACTGCCGGAGCGCGGCTCGATCGTGCTCGTCGTCGGGCCCGAAGGCGGCGTGTCGCCGGAGGAGCTGGTGCTGTTCGAGGCGGCCGGCGCCCGGCCGTACCGCCTCGGGCCGAGCGTGCTCCGCACCTCCACGGCGGGTACGGCGGCCGCGGCACTGGTCCTGGGACGCACCGGCCGCTGGTCCTGAGCGGCGCGGCGCGGACGCCGCCGGGCCGGGCCCCGGGACCGCCGGCCGTACGAACCGGCAGGCGTACGGCCCCGGGCGTACGGCCCCGGGCGTACGGCCCCGGGCGTACGGCCCCGGGCGTACGGCCCCGGCCATCACGCACGTCGTGAGCCGCCGCCGTACGGCGCCGGCCACCGGCCCGCCGGTCGTGAGCGGTGTCCGACCGCACCGATAACATGCGCGTGTACGGATGACCGACGGAGGCGAGGAGGCCCGGGCCATGGCCGGAGAGCCGCAGAGCGACTGCCTGTTCTGCAGGATCGTGGGAGGGGAGGTCCCCGCGACGATCGTGCGCGAGACGGAGACGACCCTCGCGTTCCGCGACATCAACCCGCAGGCGCCGACCCACGTCCTGGTCATCCCGCGCCTGCACTACCCGGACGCCGCCTCCCTCGCCGCCGCCGCGCCCACCGTCGCCGCCGACATACTGCGCGAGGCCGGCGAGGTCGCGGCGCAGGAGAAGGTCGACGGCAGCGGGTTCCGGATCGTGTTCAACACCGGGGCCGGCGCCGGGCAGACCGTCTTCCACGCCCACGCCCACGTCCTCGGCGGCCGTGGCCTCAACTGGCCGCCCGGATAGGCCCGGACGGACCGGACGGAGTAAGCACCCTTGTCCGTACGCGAACTGGTCGTCCTCGGCACGGCCAGCCAGGTCCCGACCCGGCACCGCAACCACAACGGCTACCTGCTGCGCTGGGACGGCCACGGCATCCTCTTCGACCCCGGCGAGGGCACCCAGCGGCAGATGCTCAGGGCCGGGGTCGCCGCGCACGACCTGAACCGGATCTGCGTCACGCACTTCCACGGCGACCACTCGCTCGGTCTGGCCGGGGTGATCCAGAGGATCAACCTCGACCAGGTGCCGCACCAGGTCACCGCGCACTATCCGGCGAGCGGGCAGCGCTTCTTCGAGCGGCTGCGGTACGCCACGGCCTACCGCGAGACGGTGAAGCTCACCGAGGCGCCGGTGACCGCCGACGGGCCGCTCGCCGTCACCGGCGCGTTCGCGCTCGACGCGCGCCGGCTCTCGCACCCCGTGGAGTCCTACGGCTACCGGCTCACCGAGCCGGACGGGCGCCGCATACTGCCCGAACGGCTGGCCGCGCACGGCATCGCGGGCCCCGACGTGGGCCGGCTCCAGCGGGACGGCGCCCTGAACGGCGTCACGCTGGAGGACGTGAGCGAGGTGCGGCGCGGGCAGCGGTTCGCGTTCGTCATGGACACCCGGCTGTGCGACGGCGTGTACGCGCTCGCCGAGGGCGCGGACATGCTCGTCATCGAGTCGACCTTCCTCGACGAGGACGTGCAGCTCGCCGTGGACCACGGGCACCTGACGGCCGGCCAGGCCGCCGCGGTCGCCCGGGACACGGGTGTGCGGCACCTCGTCCTGACGCACTTCTCGCAGCGGTACGCCGATCCCGGGGAGTTCGAACGGCAGGCGCGGGCGGCCGGGTTCGAGGGGGAGCTGAGCATCGCGCAGGACCTGATGAGGATTCCGGTACCGAAGCGATAGGGCCCGCACGGAGCCCGTACCGGCGCACCGACGTCGTACAGGTGCACCGACGCACCGACGTCGTACAGATGCACCGCGCACCGGCGCACCGGGCGAGACCCCCTTCCCGCACCCCGCACCCCGAAGAAGCACGGACGGACCGGCGATCATGCCCGTACCCAAGGCCGAACTCCACCTCCACATCGAAGGCACCCTCGAACCCGAGCTCGCCTTCGCCCTCGCCGAGCGCAACGGCGTGCCCCTGCCGTACGCCGACACGGCCGCGCTGCGCGAGGCGTACCGCTTCAGTGACCTGCAGTCCTTCCTGGACCTGTACTACGGGCTGATGGCGGTGCTGCGCACCGCGGACGACTTCACCGAACTCGCCGACGCCTATCTGGCGCGGGCGGCGGAGCAGGGCGTGCGGCACGCCGAGATCTTCTTCGACCCGCAGGCGCACATCGCCCGGGGCGTGCCGATGGGCGTGGTCGTGGAGGGGCTCGGCGCGGCGCTCGACCGCGCGGAGGAGCGGCACGGGGTCTCCACCCGGCTCATCATGTGCTTCCTGCGCGACGAGCCGGCCGCGTCCGCGATGGCCACGCTGGAGGCCGCGAAGCCGTACCTCGGCCGGATCACCGGGGTGGGCCTGGACTCCGCGGAGGTCGGGCATCCGCCGGTGACGTTCCGCGAGGTGTACGAGGAGGCCGCGCGGCTCGGCCTGCGGCGCGTCGCCCACGCGGGCGAGGAAGGCCCTCCGGAGTACGTCCGCGAGGCGCTCGACGTGCTGGGCGTGGAGCGCGTCGACCACGGCCTGCGCTGCCTGGAGGACCCCTCGCTCGTCGAGCGCCTGGTCCGCGAACGGGTGCCGCTGACGCTGTGCCCGCTGTCGAACGTACGGCTGCGGGCCGTCGACGTCCTGGAGGCGCACCCGCTGCGGACGATGCTGGACGCCGGGCTCGTGGCGACGGTCAACTCCGACGACCCGGCGTACTTCGGCGGGTACGCGGGCGACAACTTCGACGCGGTGCGGGCGGCGTTGGGGCTCGGCCCGGAGGAGCTGAGGACGCTCGCCCGGAATTCCTTCCTGGCGTCGTTCCTGGAGGACGACGAGGGGCGGCGGGAGCGGTATCTGGCGGAGGTCGAGGCGTACGAGTTCGGCGCGGCCGGGGCGTAAGCCGGCGCGGCCGGGGCGGTGGTCAGGCAGGTCGGTGGCCAGGCGGTCGGTGGTCAGACGGGCCGGTGGTCAGACGGGGCCGGCGGACAGACGGCGCCGGCGGCCAGGCGGGGGCGGTGGTCAGGCTCGCCGTAAGCCTCGCGCGTGGGGGGCTGGACGGCTCCTCGCGTTCCACTCACCGGACACCGCAGTGAGACGGAGCCCCGGTGATCCACTGCGGCGCGGCACCATGGATACCGGGCACTCCGCGGGCCGACGTGGCGAACTCGTTGCGACACGTTCGTCTCACCGTCCCCTTCGGGCACACTGTCAAAACCAGCACCACGTGCCGATCCGCCGCACCACGACCGGGGAGCCTGCCGTGACCGAACGCGACACCGACGTCGACCCCCTGGTGTGCCTGCGCGAGCCCACCGACCCCGATTGTGACGTCTTCCTCACCGGCACGGTCTTCCTCGACATCATCTTCACCGGCCTCGACTCCGCCCCCGTCCGCGGCACCGAGTCCTGGGCCCGCGGCATGGGCTCCAGCCCCGGCGGCGTCGCCAACATGGCCACCGCCCTCGCCCGGCTCGGTCTGCGCACCTCGCTCGCCGCCGCGTTCGGTGACGACCACTACGGCGAGTACTGCTGGGACGCCCTCGAACAGGGCGAGGGGATCGACCTCTCGCTGTCGCGGACGGTGCCCGGGTGGCACTCGCCCGTGACCGTCTCCATGGCCTACGAGGGCGAGCGCACCATGGTGTCGCACGGCCACGCCGCGCCGCCCCTCGACGGCGCACTCCCCGCCTACCCGCCGCACGCCCGCGCCGCCGTCGCCTCCCTCGTGCCCGGGCGCAGCGAGGAGTGGGTGGCCAGGGCCGCCCGCAGCGGCGCCAAGGTCTTCGCCGACGTCGGCTGGGACGACACCGGGCGGTGGGACCTCGCCGGACTCGCCGACCTCCGGCACTGCGAGGCCTTCCTGCCCAACGCCGCCGAGGCGATGCGCTACACCCGCACCGACTGTCCCCGTGCCGCCGCCCGCGCGCTCGCCGACAAGGTGCGCTACGCCGTGGTCACGCTCGGTTCCGAGGGTGCCTACGCGGTCGACGGCGCCACCGGCGAGACCGCCGAGGTGCCCGCCATCCAGGTCTCCGCGCTCGATCCGACCGGTGCGGGCGACGTCTTCGTCGCCGGATTCGTCACCGGGACCCTGGCCGGCTGGCCGCTCGCCGACCGGCTCGCCTTCGCCGGGCTCACCGCCGCGCTGTCCGTCCAGGAGTTCGGCGGCTCGCTGTCCGCGCCGACCTGGGGCGAGATCGCCGCCTGGTGGCAGCGGGTCCAGGGCCACGAGTGCCAGGACCCGGCCGCCCTGCGCGCCCGCTACGCCTTCCTGGAGCGGCTGCTCCGGGACCGCCCGGCCCGCCCGTGGCCGCTGCGCCGCGCCGTGCCCACCATCGGCTTCCGGCCCGCGCCCGCCACCTGACCGGGATGCCCCGGGCCCTTCACGGAAAAGGCTTCGGTGATGTCCGGGGCGAGTCGTAGGCTTGGTACCCGAGAGGTTGTCGAGCAGCGAGAACCCTGCAACAGGAGGTATGTGCAGGCCACAGTGCCGGCCCATGACTCAGACACCCACAGACCAGGCCCTCGCGCCGGGGCAGGCACGCGCCCAGTTCACGGTCCCCGCCAAGCACCCCATGGTGATGGTGCTCGGTTCCGGCGACTCCCTGTTGCGCGTGATCGAGGACGCCTTCCCGTCGACGGACATCCACGTACGGGGAAACGAGATCAGCGCGGTCGGTGACGCGAAGGAAGTCGCCGTCATCCAGCGCCTGTTCGACGAGATGATGCTGGTGCTCCGCACCGGTCAGCCGATGACGGAGGATGCCGTGGAACGTTCGATCGCGATGCTGCGTGACGAGAACGGGGAAGCGGCGGTCGAGACGCCCTCCGAGGTGCTCACCCAGAACATCCTCTCCAGCCGCGGCCGGACCATCCGCCCCAAGACGCTCAACCAGAAGCGCTACGTCGACGCCATCGACAAGCACACGATCGTGTTCGGCATCGGCCCCGCCGGCACCGGCAAGACGTATCTGGCCATGGCCAAGGCGGTCCAGGCCCTGCAGTCCAAGCAGGTCACCCGGATCATCCTGACCCGGCCGGCCGTCGAGGCGGGCGAGCGGCTCGGCTTCCTGCCCGGCACGCTCTACGAGAAGATCGACCCGTACCTGCGCCCGCTCTACGACGCGCTGCACGACATGCTCGACCCCGACTCCATCCCCAAGCTCATGGCCAACGGGACCATCGAGGTCGCGCCGCTCGCGTACATGCGGGGCCGGGCCCAGCCGACCTTCACGAACGTGCTGACGCCGGACGGCTGGCGCCCCATCGGCTCCCTCGAGGTCGGCGACCTCGTCATCGGGTCCGACGGCGAGCCCACTCCCGTCCTCGGTGTCTACCCGCAGGGCGAGCGTGACATCTACCGGATCTCCGCGCAGGACGGGTCCTGGACCCTGTGCTGCGGTGAGCACTTGTGGACGGTCCGTGCGGCCGCCGATCAGCGGCCGGACGAGCCGTGGCGGGTCCTGGAGACCCAGGAGATGATCGGCAAGCTGCGTGCGGGGCACGCCCACCGCTACGAGCTGCCCATGCTGACCGAGCCGGTCCGCCTCCCGGACCGGGAGGTGCCCATGGACCCGTACGCGCTGGGGCTGCTCCTGGGCGACGGCTGCCTGACCGGGCCCACCACGTCGTTCTCCACCGGGGATCCCGAACTCGCCCACGCACGCGAAGCGGCGCTGTCCGGCGTCGTGGCGCGTGCCGAGGGCGGCCCCGACCACGTGCCGAACGGGGTCTCGGCCCGCGGCGGCGTCCTCACCGCGGAGAACCCGGTCACGGGGATGCTGCGCACGCTCGACCCCTCGGGCACGCGCGCGCACACGAGGTTCGTCCCGGACGACTACCTGTACAACTCCGCCGAGGTCAGGCTGGCGCTGTTGCAGGGGCTCCTCGACTCCGACGGCGGACCGGGCGCGCAGCAGGACGGCACGTGCCGCATCTCGTACACGACCACGTCGACCGCCCTGCGTGACGATGTGGTCGACCTGGTGCGGTCCCTGGGTGGCGTGGCGTACACCCGGCGCCCTCAGGCTGAGGGCCGGCGCCAGGGCACGGCCGCCGCGCGGCACCAGCAGGACGCCCACGTCGTCGACATCCGTCTTCCCGAAGGCATCGAGCCCTTCCGGCTCGCCCGGAAGCGGGACGGCTACCGCGCGGCGGGCGGTGGCGGACGCCCCATGCGGTTCATCGACTCCATCGAGCCGGCCGGCCGCGAGGAGACCGTCTGCATCCAGGTCGCGGCCGAGGACTCGCTGTACGTCACGCAGGACTACCTGCTGACGCACAACACTCTCAACGACGCGTTCATCATCCTCGACGAGGCGCAGAACACGAACCCCGAGCAGATGAAGATGTTCCTCACCCGCCTCGGCTTCGACTCGAGGATCGTCATCACCGGTGACATCACCCAGGTCGACCTGCCCGGCGGCACGAAGAGCGGTCTGCGCCAGGTCCGGGAGATCCTGGACGGGGTCCCGGACGTGCACTTCTCCACGCTCACGTCGCAGGATGTCGTACGGCACAAGCTCGTCGGCCGTATCGTCGACGCGTACGAGAAGTACGACAGCCGCAACGACGGCCGCACCGACGGCCGGAACGAAGGCCGTCGCGAGAGCCGCAACGGGAAGTAGAAGCAACAGCACATGTCGATCGACGTCAACAACGAGTCCGGCACCGAGGTCGACGAGCAGGCGATCCTCGACATCGCCCGCTACGCGCTCGCGCGCATGCGCATCCACCCGCTCTCCGAGCTCTCGGTGATCGTCGTGGACGCGGAGGCGATGGAGCAGCTCCACATCCAGTGGATGGACCTGCCCGGCCCCACTGACGTCATGTCCTTCCCGATGGACGAGCTGCGTCCGCCGTCGAAGGACGACGAGGAGCCCCCGCAGGGACTCCTCGGCGACATCGTGCTCTGCCCCGAGGTGGCGAAGAAGCAGGGCGAGGACGCCCCGACGCGGCACTCCATGGACGAGGAGCTCCAGCTGCTCACCGTCCACGGAGTGCTGCACCTGCTCGGCTACGACCACGAGGAGCCGGACGAGAAGGCCGAGATGTTCGGTCTCCAGGCCGCCATCGTGGACGGCTGGCGCGCGGAGCGGGGCCTGACCGGCCCGTCGCCGGCGCCGACCGTCTCCTGACCCCCGGCCGGTCATGAGCGCACAACTGATCCTCGGAGCCGTCGCCCTCGTCATCGTCGCCTGGCTCGCCGCCTGCGCCGAGGCGGGCATCGCCCGCGTGTCCAGCTTCCGCGCCGCCGAGGCCGTACGGTCCGGGCGGCGCGGCGCGGACAAGCTGGCGCAGGTCGCCTCCGACCCCACCCGCTACCTCAACGTGGCGCTGCTCGTCCGGGTCTCCTGCGAGATGGCGGCCGGCGTCCTCGTCACCTACGCCTGCCTGGAGGAGTTCCCGGAGACCTGGCAGGCGCTGCTCGTCGCGATCGCCGTGATGGTGCTCGTCTCGTACGTCGCCGTCGGCGTCTCGCCGCGCACCATCGGGCGCCAGCACCCGCTGAACACGGCGACCGCAGCCGCGTACGTGCTGCTGCCGCTGGCCCGGATCATGGGTCCGATCCCGCAGCTGCTCATCCTCATCGGCAACGCGGTCACGCCCGGCAAGGGCTTCCGCAAGGGCCCCTTCGCGTCCGAGGCCGAGCTGCGGGCCATGGTCGACCTCGCCGAGCAGGAGTCGCTGATCGAGGACGAGGAGCGCCGCATGGTGCACTCGGTCTTCGAGCTCGGCGACACCCTGGTGCGCGAGGTGATGGTGCCGCGCACCGACCTCGTCTGCATCGAGCGCTACAAGACCGTCCGCCAGGCCCTCACCCTGGCGCTGCGCTCCGGCTTCTCGCGCATCCCGGTGACCGGCGAGAACGAGGACGACATCGTCGGCATCGTGTATCTGAAGGACCTGGTCCGCAAGACGCACATCAACCGGGACGCCGAGTCGGACGTGGTCTCCACGACCATGCGCCCGGCGGCCTTCGTGCCCGACACCAAGAACGCGGGCGACCTGCTGCGCGAGATGCAGCAGGAGCGCAACCACGTCGCCGTCGTCATCGACGAGTACGGCGGCACGGCCGGGATCGTCACCATCGAGGACATCCTGGAGGAGATCGTCGGCGAGATCACCGACGAGTACGACCGGGAGCTGCCGCCCGTGGAGGAGCTCGGCGAGGACCGCTACCGGGTCACCGCCCGCCTCGACATCGGCGACCTCGGCGAGCTCTACGGCTTCGGCCCCGACGAGTACGACGACGAGGACGTGGAGACCGTCGGCGGACTGCTCGCCAAGGCCCTCGGCCGGGTGCCGATCGCCGGCGCCCACGCCGTCGTCGAACTGCCCGACGGGCGGACCCTGCGGCTCACCGCCGAGTCCCCGGCCGGCCGCCGGAACAAGATCGTGACGGTGCTCGTCGAACCGCTCGGGAAGACCGGCGAGGAGGAGGGGGCGGAGCGGTGACGCCCGACCAGCTGCGCGCGTTCTGCCTGGACTTCAACGACGCGACGGAGGAGTTCCCGTTCGGCCCGGACACCTCGGTGTTCAAGGTCGCCGGGAAGATGTTCGCGCTGTCGCGGCTGGACGCCGAGCCGCTGAGCGTCAACCTCAAGTGCGATCCGGACGACGCCGTACGGCTCCGCGAGGGGCATCCGGCGATCGCACCCGGCTACCACATGAACAAGCGGCACTGGAACACCGTGACCGTGCCGGAGCTCCCGGACCGGACGGTCCGGGAGCTGGTCGAGGACTCGTACGACCTGGTCGTCGCCGGCCTGCCGAAGGCGGTACGGCTCCGCCTCGACCGGCCCTGACCCGGCCGGCCCTGACCCGGCCGGCCCTGACCCGGCCGGCCCGGCCCCCGTCCCGCGACGGCGTGGTTCACCTGGTGCGCCGCAGACCGAGGGCGACCAGGACGGCCGCCGCCAGGACGATCGCCGCGTCCAGCGCGAGCACCGTGCGCACGCCCCCGTACAGGCTGTCGCCGGTCGTGGCGAGGACGCCGAGCAGCGGGATGCCGACGGTGAGGCCGACCTGCTGGGTCGTGGTCACCAGACCGGTGGCCAGGCCCTGCTCCTCGTCCGGGACGCCGGAGGTGACGGTCACGCCGTACGAGATGATCGCGGCCAGGTGGCACATGGAGGCCAGCGAGACCGCGACCGTCGCCAGGACGGCGCCGGAGTCCGCGCCGACGGCGAGCAGCGCGGCGGTGAGCAGGCCCTGGCCGGCGAGGCCGAGGACCAGGGTGCGGCGGGCGCCGATCCGGCCGATCACCTTCGCGGCGAAGGAGCCGGCGAGGACCGACAGCACGCCCTGGACGCCGAAGACCAGACCGGTCTGGAAGCCGGAGAGGCCCAGCGTCTCCTGCAGGTAGAGGGTCAGGACGAAGACGACCGTCGACATCATCGCGAAGGTGACGAGTCCGCCCAGGTTGCCGAAGGCGACCGTGCGCCGCTTCAGCATCGGCAGCGACACCAGCGGGGACTCGTGCCGCGACTCGACGACGACGAAGGCCACCAGCAGGGCCACGCCCGCCACCAGGGTGATCTGCACGTCCGTGCCGCCGAAGCCGCGCTGGGCCGCCGTCGACAGGGCGTAGATCAGGGACAGCAGACCGCCGGTGACGGTCACCGCGCCCGGCACGTCGAGTCGGGGCCGCTCGGGAGTGCGGGACTCGGGCAGCAGGCCCGGGGCGAAGGGCAGCACCAGCGCGCTGAACAGGGCGAGCAGGCCCATGGTGGAGCGCCAGCCGAACGTGTCGGTCATGACGCCGCCGAGGACCATGCCGATGGTGAAGCCCAGCGACAGGACGGTCCCGGAGATGCCGAGCGCCCGATCGCGCTGCGGGCCCTCGGGGAAGGTGGTGGTCAGCAGCGCCATGCCGGTCGGCACGATCGCCGCCGCGCCGAGGCCCTGCAGGGCACGTCCGGTGAGGAACGACGCCGGGCTCCAGGCGAACGTGGCCAGCAGCGAGGCCGCGCCGAAGAGCGCGAGGCCGGTGAGGAACAGCTTCTTGCGTCCGTAGAGGTCGCCGATCCGGCCGGACAGCAGCAGGAAGCCGCCGGACGGCAGGGCGAAGGCGGTGACCGCCCACTGGAGCGCGGAGGTGCTGAGGCCGAGGTCCGCGCCGAGCGCGGGGAGGGCCACGTTCAGGACGGAGAAGTCCAGCGACACCATGAACTGGGCGGCGCACAGCACGAGGAGGATGAGCCGGGCGCGGCCGGTGAGCGCCGGGGCGGTCTTCGGGGACGTGTCGTCGGGGGAGGACGTGGGGGAGATCTCGGGGGAGGTGACGGTTGCCATGGCCACGACTCTCGCGGCGCGGGAATCTCCGTGGGGAGCGGGAACTTATCCTGTTGGTCGCACCACCAGGCACCACCAGGCACCACCAGGCACGACCAGGCACGACCAGGCACCACACCGGGCATCCAGGGGGAGGAAGCACACGTGGCGACGGCGCTGGAGAGCACCGACGGCAAGGCCCACCGACTCGCCGAACTGCGCGAGTTCCTGATGAACCGTCGGGCCCGCGTGACACCGGCCGAGGCCGGTCTGCCCGACGGCGGCGCCCGGCGCCGCACGCCGGGGCTGCGGCGCGAGGAGGTCGCCGTCCTCGCCGGCGTCGGGGTCTCCTGGTACCAGTGGCTGGAGCAGGGACGTGACATCACCGTCTCCCCGCAGGTGCTCGACTCCGTCGCGAGGGTGCTGCGGCTGAGCCCCGCCGAGCGGCGCCACCTGTACGTCCTCGCGGGCCTCAACCCGCCCGCGCCGGAGGTCGATCCGCGGTCCGCGGACATGTGCAACGGGCTGCGCCGGCTGATCGACGCGTGGATGCCGTTCCCGGCGCACATCATGGACGCGTACTGGAACACCGTCATGTACAACGACGCGGCGTCGTTCGTCCTCGGGCTGCGGCCGGAGATCGTCCAGAACTGCCTGATCTCGTTCTTCACCGACCCGATCTACCGTTCCCGGTCCAGCCACTGGGAGGAGCTGGCGCCCATGGTCGTCGCCCAGTTCCGGGCCGCCTGCTCGGAGCGGCCGGACGACGACGGCTTCCGTGAGGTGGTCGAGGAGGCGAAGGCGGCCAGCGCCGAGTTCACGGAGCTGTGGGAGCGGCGGGACGTCATGCCGGGCGGCCAGACCCGCAAGGTCCTGGAGCATCCGCTGGTCGGTCCGCTGCACGTGGAGGCCACCCAGCTCCGCGTACCGGCCCGCCCCGACCTGGTGATCGTGCTGCACACCCCGCTCCCGGAGGCCGACACGGCGGCGAAGCTGGAATGGCTGACGTCGCCGGAGGGCCGGCGCGGGGCGATGTACCCGGTGGCGGGCTGAGGACCGGGCCCGGTCCGCGCCGCCGGTGGTTCCTTCTGTTTCCGCTCACCGATTCACGTAAGGCAGTTCACCATGCGTACTCGCATCAGACGCGGCCTGGCCGCCGCCCTCGCCGTCTCCGCGCTCTCGCTGACCGCCGCGTGCGGGGGCGAGGCGAAGGACGACGCCGGGAAGGACGGCGCCGACAAGCCGGCCGCCACCGCGCCGACCACCGCCGCGCCCACGTCCGAGGCGCCGGCCACGGCACTGACCGCCGCTCAGATGAAGGCCGCCGCCCTGGAGCTCAAGGACCTGCCGTCGGGCTGGAAGACCACGAAGCGGTCGCTCGCGGGCGGGTACAAGGCCGACAAGCCCGAGTGCCAGGAGCTCGTCGGCATGTTCGGCGGTGACGTCGCCGGTGCCACCAAGGGCGCGGACGTCGATTTCACCGTGGGCAACAACGACTCCGAGATCAGCGAGACGGTGCTGACCTTCGCCGGCACCGGCGCGGCCGACTACGTCAAGAAGTTCGCGACGGCGATCGACGGCTGCTCCACGTTCACCGCCACGTCCGACGGCACGAAGCAGAAGATCACGGTGACGAAGCGCACCGCACCGCAGGGCGCCGAGGAGGCGCACGCCGTCACGCTCGGCATCGAGGTCGCCCCCGGCATGGTCATCGAGCCGAACGTCGTGGTCGCCCGCCAGGGCACCGGCGTGGCCCGCTTCCTCTACCTCTCGGACCCGGCCACCACCAAGAAGGACTTCGACGCGCTCGCCAGGACGGCCACCGAGAAGTTCGCCAAGGCCGCTCGGGGCTGAGTCCGGCTCCGACCTATCCTCGGATCATGACACTCAACCGCGAGCACGACGACCTCGGCGCCGAGGACCTCAAGATCATCACGCTGGCGCGCAGCGCCCGCGCCCGCAACGGGGTCGCGGAGGGCGCGGCGGTACGGGACGAGACCGGGCGGACGTACGTCGCCGGGACCGTCGCCCTCGACTCGCTCCGGCTGAGCGCGCTGCGGACGGCCGTCGCGATGGCCGTGGCCAGCGGCGCGCAGTCGCTGGAGGCCGCGGCCGTGGTCTCCACCGCGGAGGCCGCGTCCGACGAGGACCGCGCGGCCGTGCGGGACCTGGGCGGTCCGGAGACCCCGGTGCTGCTCGCCGGTCCCGACGGGCGGCTGCGCGTGGCGGTCACGGCGGGCTGAACCACCCGTGCGCCCCGGGCGAGGCGCACGCGCCCCAGGGGCCCGGCGCGCGAACCCGCGCCGGGCCCTCGCCGTACCCGCGCGCCGGGTTCGGGCCGGACCGCGCCGGGCCTTCGCCGTACCCGCGCGCCGGGATCGGGCCGGACCGCGCGCCGGGCCCTCGCCGTACCCGCGCGCCGGGCCTTCGTGGTACCGCTCCCGCATGGGTCTTGTGCTCTTGTGAAGAATGCGCGTCAATAACGGCGACCGGTCCGACGGGCCGTCAGTTCTCCGCCGTTCGCGCGGAACTCCCTGACGCAGTGTCCGCACCCCTGCGTTCGTCTCAGGAAACGGAAGGGGTACGACCTGCCATGAGGAGCAGCAGCAGCTTAGGGATCGTCGCGGTGCTCTCCGGGGCCCTCGCCGCCGCCGGTCTCGTCCTCGCGCCGGGCGCCGCCGCCGTGTCGCCGGGCGCGGCCACGGCCACGTACGACTGCGGGATGTGGGGCGGCGGCGGTGCCACGCTCACCGCCACCCAGAGCGGCACCGCCGCGACCGTCACCCTCACCTCCGCGGTGAAGACGCCGGTCGCGGTCGGCGCCGACCGGATCGACGCCACGCTGGTTCTCGCGAAGGCCGGCGGTGGCACCCGGGTCTTCGCGGGCAAGAAGAACCCGGCCCTCGCCGCGAACCAGGCCGTCACCATCGGCCCGCTCGGCGGGACGGTGGCCTCCGGCGACAGCCTCGACTCCTTTTTCGCCGGCACCGCGCTCAAGATGGTGATCTTCGGCGTCACGGTGAACTGCGACGCGCTCACCTCGCAGTCGCCCGGGCCCTTCGTGTTCGGCTGAGCCCGGTCCGTCCCGCACGGCAGTGGCCGGTACCGCCGTACGCGGTACCGGTCGCTGTCGTGTGCCTGCGGCCTTCCTGACCTGGGCAAACTCCCTGCCGGTCGCCGATCTTGACAGTATCTGATGGGTCATCAGTCGATGCGTTTCGCGTCCATTGACTTCTCTCGGCCCGCAGCCGTCAATGGCGCCCTCTCATCCCTCAGGAGGGGACCCACATGGCAGCTCAGACCCGAAGCCGCGCGACGGCGGCCCGAAGACGGCGTCGCTGGACCGCCGTCCTCGGCGCCGGCGCGCTCGCGCTCACCGCCGGCGGGGCACTCGCCGCGCCGGCGGGCGCGGCCTCCACCGCCTCCCAGGCCGTGGACTTCGCCACCCACTGCGTACCGCCGCCGATCGCCGGCATCCCGCCCATCGACGGCACCACCACCGCCGAGATCACGGTCGACAACCCGACGCCCAAGGTCGGCGACACGGTCACCGTCACCTACACGGTCACCAAACCCGCCGCCTCCAACCCCGTCGACCTGGCCCTGCCCGCCGACATCATGACGCCGACCGGCAAGGTCACCCTCGGCGGCGCCCAGGCCGGGTCCGTCACCGTCACCGGCGAGAAGAAGAACCCGCCCGTCCCCGGCAAGGGCGCCTTCCCGCCCTTCTCGATGAAGGGCACCTTCACGGTCACCGCGCCCGGCGCGATCGGCCTCTCGCCCGGCGACTACAACATCCACACCAGCTACATCATGGAGCTGGACACGCCCTGCACGGTGACCGATCCGCCCGCGCCCGTCTCCGAGACGGTCACCGCCACGGCCCAGCCCGGCGCCAACGAGCGGGCGCTCCAGCTCGACAGCGCCTCCGGCGCGCCCGGCGTCCGGGTCACCGTCACCGGCAGCAGGTTCACGCCGCTCACCGAGGTCACCGTCACCGGGCGGGCCGGGGCGGCCGAGACAGCCGACCGGATGACCGTCACCACCGACAGCGAGGGCGGCTTCGCCGCGCGCCTGAGGGTCAGCGACCTGGCGACCACCGGGATCGTGGCGTACGAGGGCGCGGCCTGGGATCCCGACAAGGGCGCCGGCCCCGTCGCGTACCAGGTCATCGACGACACCCCGGCCCCGCCGGACAGCCAGAAGGTCACCGCGTCGGTCAAGGCCGGTGAGCTGTCGATGACCCAGGCGGGCGACGCCGTCGAGCTCTCGGCCGTCGACTTCGGGCAGGGCGGCGCGGCCACCGGCGCGCTGCGGACGGTGACGGTCAAGGACTTCCGCGGCGGCCCCGCGGGCTGGTCCCTGACCGGCAAGGTCACCGACTTCACCGGCCCCGGCGGCGCCATCGGAGCGGGCAAGCTGAGCTGGACCCCGGCCTGCACCACCAAGGCCGGCAGCCCCAGCACCTGCGTGCCCGGCAGCGCGGGCCCCGTCGGCGGCACCGGCGCGACCCTCGCCTCCACGCCCAACGGCACCCTCACCGGCGGCGAGTTCACCGTCGACGCGGGCCTGTCCCTCGACGTCCCCGCGTTCACCGCGCCGGGCTCGTACGCGGGCGTGCTCACGCTGACGCTGTCCTGACCCGCCCGACCCACGTGCGGGCCGGACGCGCACCCGGCCGGCCCGCCACCCGCCTCAGGGGCCCGCCCCCCCGCACCGGCTCCGCAGGGCTGCCCGGCATCCCTCCCCGGGGCCGGCCCGTCACCTACCTCAAGGGGTCCGCACCCGTGCGCACGCTGTACGTCCTCCTCCTGTGCACCGCCCTGGCGCTGCTCGGGCAGCTGCCCGCCGCCGCACCCGCCACCGCCGCCGAGAACGGCGAGTGGGCCGTCTACCCGGCCGCGTCGCGGCTCGGCAGCCGCCCGTACTTCCACCTCTCCGCCGATCCCGGGACCACCCTCACCGACCGGGTCACCGTCACCAACAAGACCGCCGCCCCGCTCACCTTCCTGCTGTACGGCGCCGACGCCTACAACACCGAACGCGACGGAGGCTTCGCCGTCCGCACCCGGCAGGAGAAGCAGATCGGCGCCGGCGCCTGGATCAGGCCCGCCCGCGACCGGGTCACCGTCCCCGCGCGGTCCGCCGTCACCGTGCCGTACACCCTCACCGTCCCCGCCGACGCCGAGCCCGGCGACCATCCCGGCGCCGTCATCGCCCTCGACGAGCGGATCGCCCGCGGCGGGGGCGACGGCTCCGTCGCGCTCGGCGTGCAGCGGGCCGTCGGTGCCCGGGTCTACCTGCGGGTCGGCGGGCCCACGGTCCCGGCCCTGTCCGTCGAGGACCTCACCCTCAGCCAGGACCGGCCGCTCGTCCCCGGCACCCGCACCAGCGTCGCCACCGTCACCTACACCCTGCACAACCGCGGCAACGTCACCCTCAACCCGAAGGTCGCCCTCACCGCCCAGGGCCTCTTCGGCCGCACCCTGCTCTCCCGCGACCTGGACCGGCTGCCCGCCGAACTGCTGCCCCGGCAGAAGATCCGGCTCACCGCCCGCTGGGCCGGTTCGCCGCAGCTCGACCGCGGCGAGGTGACGCTCACCGCGACGGCCGAGGGCGTCCGCGAGTCCGCCCGCGTCTCCTTCCTCGCGCTGCCCTGGCTGCCGCTGGCCGTCCTCGTCACCGGCGCCGCCGGCGGCGTCCTGGCCCTGCGGCTGCGCCGTCGGAGGGCGGGCGGAGCAGCAGCCGACGGGCCACGGGAAGCCGTCGGAGGGCACTGAGTACGTGAGGCGGGCGCTCATCGGGGACAATGGCCCCCATGAGCGTTCGCACCCCTGAGACCGATGAGAACACCGCCCCCCACCGGGCGGGCTTCGCCTGCTTCGTCGGGCGACCCAACGCGGGCAAGTCCACCCTCACGAACGCTCTGGTCGGCCAGAAGGTGGCGATCACCTCCAACCGGCCGCAGACGACCCGGCACACCGTGCGCGGCATCGTGCACCGCCCGGACGCCCAGCTGATCCTGGTCGACACCCCCGGCCTCCACAAGCCGCGCACCCTCCTCGGCGAGCGGCTCAACGACGTCGTGCGCACCACCTGGGCCGAGGTCGACGTGATCGGCTTCTGCCTGCCCGCCGACCAGAAGCTCGGCCCCGGCGACCGGTTCATCGCCAAGGAGCTCGCCGAGATCCGCAAGACCCCCAAGGTCGCCATCGTCACCAAGACCGACCTGGTCGACTCCAAGACGCTCGCCGAGCAGCTGATCGCCATCGACCAGCTCGGCAAGGAGCTCGGCATCGAGTGGGCCGAGATCGTGCCCGTCTCCGCCGTCGGCGACAAGCAGGTGCAGCTGGTCGCCGACCTGCTCATCCCGCTGCTGCCGCAGTCCCCGCCGCTCTACCCGGAGGGCGACCTCACCGACGAGCCCGAGCAGGTCATGGTCGCCGAACTGATCCGCGAGGCCGCGCTCGAAGGCGTACGGGACGAGCTGCCGCACTCCATCGCGGTGGTCGTGGAGGAGATGATCCCGCGCGAGGGCCGCCCCGCGGACCGGCCGCTGCTCGACATCCACGCGAACGTCTTCATCGAGCGCCCCAGCCAGAAGGGCATCATCATCGGCCCCAAGGGCAGCCGCCTCAAGGAGGTCGGCATGAAGTCCCGCAAGCACATCGAGGCGCTGCTCGGGACCCCGGTCTTCCTCGACCTCCACGTGAAGGTCGCGAAGGACTGGCAGCGGGACCCCAAGCAGCTCCGCAGGCTGGGCTTCTAGGGCGCGCGTCGACGTCCCGCCCGCCCTTCGGGCAGACGACGCCGCTTCCGGCACACGCCCTGGACCTCCGGGCCCCTGGCCCGGGTCACGCGCCCTCCTTCAGGACCCTCGTGATGAGGGCCCGCTGGGCCTCCGTGAGGTCGGGGTCCCAGCAGCGGATCGTGTGGCCGTCGACCGTGATCTCGTACGCGAAGCCGTCCGGGACGCCCCCGCGCCGGGCGGACTCCTCTTCGTCCGCCCGGGGCTCGGCCAGCATCGCCTCGGCCAGGGTGTGCCACTCGTCGGCGTCGGCGACGCCGGTGGTGTCCACCTCCGCCGACCGCTCGATGCCCGCGAAGCCGCCCGTGCGCCGTACCTTGATCCGCATCTCAGGAGGTCCGCACGCCGACCAGCGACCAGGCCTTGAGGACGGCCGCGAGTTCGTCGCCGTCACCGAAGAGCTTGCGCGCCGAGGCCACCGTCGCCCGCGCGAACTCGGTGAACCGGGCCTCCTCGGCCAGGGTGTCGCCGGTCATCACGTCGTACCAGATCCGGCCCGCCCGCTCCCAGGCGAAGCCGCCGAGCTCGGTCGCGAGCAGGTAGAAGGCGTGGTTGGGGATGCCCGAGTTGATGTGGACGCCGCCGTTGTCGGCGTTCGTGCGGACGTAGTCGTCCATGGTGGCGGGCTGCGGGTCCTTGCCGAGGACGTCGTCGTCGTACGCGGTGCCCGGCTCCTTCATGGAGCGCAGCGCCACGCCGTTGTCGATGGCGGGGCCGAGCAGCCCGGCGCCGATCAGCCAGTCGGCCCGGTCGGCGGTCTGGCCCAGGGCGTGCTGCTTCACGAGCGAGCCGAAGACGTCGGACACGGACTCGTTGAGCGCCCCGGACTGGCCGAAGTAGGCGAGGTTCGCCGAGTGCTGGGTGAAGCCGTGGGCCAGCTCGTGGCCGATGACGTCGACCGGGATGGTGAAGTCGAGGAACAGCTCGCCGTCTCCGTCGCCGAACACCATCTGCTCGCCGTTCCAGAAGGCGTTGTCGTACTTCTCGTCGAAGTGGACCGTGGCGATCAGCGGCATCCCGGCCCCGTCGATGGAGCGGTGGCCGTAGGCCTTCGCGAAGAGGTCGAAGGTGGCGCCGAGCCCGGCGTACGCGCGGTTGACGGTGGTGTCGGAGACCGCCGCCTCGCCCTCGTCGCGCACCTTGACGCCCGGCAGGCCGGTGCCGTGCTCGGCGTCGTACAGGGTCCGCCGCGGCTTGTCGGAGACCTCGCCGGCCGGCGCCGGCGGTGCCTCCTCGCGGGCCGAGCGCTGGGTGACGTCCACGAGGAGGGTACGCCGTGCGGCGGCGGCGTAGGCCGGGTTGTCGGACTCGGCGAGCCGCTCCAGCATGTGCGGCGGCACGATCGAGCAGTGGACGGGGGCGTCGGCGGACGCGTGGGCTGACGTGTGGGGAGTCATCCCAGCAATGTGGCACTGTGTGGCGTCACTGTCACGAGCAGCGACAGTGATTGGCGAAATGGAGTGATAGGTCACCTTTCGCCCTTGACGCGGGAGCCGTCCCGCATACTGAAACGGGACGTCCGCCTCCGCCGGTCCTGGGCTATGGTGACGCACATCATGCGTTTCGGGCTGCTTCTCCTTAGCTGCCGCGGCGAGGGCCTGTAGTCGTAGGCCGACCCCCTCCCCGCGGGTTTCGGTGTTGCGTTCGACAGTCGGCCGTCCCTCTCTCGCAGGAACTCCGAGGAGCCCTACGCAATGTCCCAGTCGCCGTTCATCAGCCGCCCCACGCCCGTCACCAACGCGACGCACCTGCAGAAGCCGTCCGGAATGCCCGTGCACAAGTACGGGCAGTACGAGGCCGTCGACATCCCCGACCGCACCTGGCCCGAGAAGCGCATCACCAAGGCGCCCCGCTGGCTGTCGACCGACCTGCGCGACGGCAACCAGGCGCTGATCGACCCGATGAGCCCGGCCCGCAAGCGCGAGATGTTCGACCTGCTGGTCCGCATGGGCTACAAGGAGATCGAGGTCGGCTTCCCGTCCTCCGGCGAGACCGACTTCGCGTTCGTACGGTCGATCATCGAAGAGGGCGCGATCCCGGACGACGTCACCATCTCCGTCCTGACTCAGGCCCGCGAGGACCTGATCGAGCGGACCGTGGAGTCCCTGAAGGGCGCCAGGCGCGCCACCGTCCACCTGTACAACGCGACCGCGCCCACCTTCCGCCGGGTCGTCTTCCGCGGCTCGAAGGACGACATCAAGCAGATCGCGGTCGACGGCACCCGCCTGGTGATGGAGTACGCGGAGAAGCTGCTGGGCCCGGAGACCACCTTCGGCTACCAGTACAGCCCCGAGATCTTCACCGACACCGAGCTGGACTTCGCCCTGGAGGTCTGCGAGGCGGTCTGCGACGTGTGGCAGCCCGGCCCGGGCCGCGAGATCATCCTGAACCTGCCCGCCACCGTGGAGCGTTCGACGCCGTCCACGCACGCGGACCGCTTCGAGTGGATGTCCCGCAACCTGACCCGCCGCGAGTACGTCTGCCTGTCCGTCCACCCGCACAACGACCGCGGTACGGCCGTCGCGGCGGCCGAGCTGGCCGTCATGGCCGGCGCCGACCGCATCGAGGGCTGCCTGTTCGGCCAGGGCGAGCGCACCGGCAACGTCGACCTGGTCACCCTGGGCATGAACCTGTTCAGTCAGGGCGTCGACCCGCAGATCGACTTCTCGCAGATCGACGAGATCCGCCGCACCAGCGAGTACTGCAACCAGATGGAGGTCCACCCGCGCCACCCGTACGCGGGCGACCTGGTCTACACCGCCTTCTCCGGCTCCCACCAGGACGCCATCAAGAAGGGCTTCGACGCCATGGAGGCCGACGCGGCCGCCCAGGGCAAGACCGTCGACGACATCGAGTGGGCCGTCCCGTACCTGCCGATCGACCCGAAGGACGTCGGCCGTTCCTACGAGGCCGTCATCCGCGTCAACTCGCAGTCCGGCAAGGGCGGCATCGCGTACGTCCTGAAGAACGACCACAAGCTGGACCTGCCCCGCCGGATGCAGATCGAGTTCTCGCGGATCATCCAGGCGAAGACCGACGCCGAGGGCGGCGAGGTCACGCCGAAGGAGATCTGGTCCGTCTTCCAGGACGAGTACCTGCCGAACCCGGACAACGCCTGGGGCCGCATCCAGCTGCGCTCCGGCCAGTCCACCTCCGACACCGACGGCACCGACACCCTGAAGGTCGAGGCGGTCGTCGACGGCGTCGACACCGTCCTGACCGGCTCCGGCAACGGCCCGATCTCCGCCTTCTTCGCCGCGCTGCAGGCGATCGGCGTGGACGCCCGCCTGCTGGACTACCAGGAGCACACGATGAGCGAGGGCGCCTCCGCGCAGGCCGCCTCGTACATCGAGTGCGCCATCGACGGCAAGGTCCTGTGGGGCATCGGCATCGACGCCAACACCACCCGCGCCTCGCTGAAGGCCGTGGTCTCGGCGGTCAACCGCTCGGCCCGCTGACACCCGCCTCCACCGGCCGCCCCGCACTCCACCGAGGAGTGCGGGGCGGTCCGCGTGTGCGGTGTCCGCACACCGTCCGGTCTCACGAACCGGACGGCCGATCCGGGCGATTCTGTGAGGTGCGTCACGGCTTCAGGTTCACTTAAGGAAGATTGTTCGGACATGCCGTAATCGACGGCATATCAGGTGTGTTGACGGCACATCGGGGTCTGGCGGAAGGTCGCCCCGTCCCCTCGGACGCCCCCTTCCCCGCACTCCCGACCTGGAGTTCCGCATGCGCACGCCCGCCGCCGTGGCCGCCGTCCTCGCCGTGACCGGTGCCGCCCTCACCTGGGCCCCCACGGCCTCCGCCGCCACGGAATGCGCGACGAACCCGCTGGGCACGGCCGGCCGCTACGCCGAGTTCGTGGAGCAGGACTCGACCCGCTACTCCGACTCCGAGGGCGCCGTCGCGGTCGGCGGCGACGCGTACTTCGGCGACGCGAAGACCCACCACGGCTTCTCCATCGGCTCCCGGCTCACCGCCGCCGACCTCGCCGCCCTGCCCGGCGGACACAGCCTCGTCGTCGGCGGCACCCTCCACGCCAACCAGGTCGTCCTCGACAAGGGCACCGGCGTCGCCGCCAGGGTCGTCGACCGCTCCACTCCGGGCGCCGGCTTCGGCGTCGACGGCGACAAGGTCAAGGAAGGCCCCTCGCCGATCGACTTCGGCAAGGAGTTCGGCTCCCTGCGCGCCCTCTCCACCGGCTGGGCCGCCACCCGGGCCAACGGCACCGTCTCGGCCTCCGGCGACGGCATCTTCCTCGCCGGTACGGACAAGCGGCTCAACGTCTTCGCCGTGAACGCCGCCGACCTGGAGAAGGCCCGCGCGATCACCCTGGACGTCCCGGTCGGCGCCTCGACCCTGGTGAACGTCCTCGGCAGCTCGTACGACATGAACGCCTCGGCCACCTACGGCGTCTACTACAAGAACCTCGACGGCGGCGCCCCCGTCGTCGACGACTACCACGTCCCGTCCGACGCCTACCGCCAGATCCGCGCCAAGCTGCTGTGGAACTTCCCCCAGGCCACCAGCGTCAAGAAGAACTACACCTCCTGGCCCGGCACCCTCCTCGCGCCCCACGCCACCGTCGCCATGGGCGGCCCGAACGTCGGCCCCGGCCACGTCAACGGCTCCGTGATCGCCAGGAAGCTCGTCACCGTCCCCGGCGCCGAGACCCACCAGATGAACTTCACCGGCTGCCTCCCCGGCGGGACCGAGCCCGGCCCGATCCCCACCCCGGACAAGCCGACGCCGACCGACACCCCCGTCCCGACGGCCCCCGCCACCCCTTCGGCGACGCCGACGCCCACCGGCAGCGGCTCCCCGGAACCGTCCTCTCCGGCCACTTCCGCCCCCACTCCCTCACAGTCCACATCGGCCGCGGCGCCCGTGCCCACGCCGTCGTCCACCCCGGAGGGTGATCTCGCGCGGACCGGCTCGTCCCTGGGACCTGCCGCGTTCGGCGTCGCCGCCGGCGTGCTCGTGCTGGGTGGCGGCCTGGTGGCCTTCGCGAAGCTCCGCAGGCGCGCCTCCTGAGCCCCTCCGGAGCCCGGCGGGTCTCGGCCATCTCCGTGGCGTTCTGCTGACGAGGTGCTGACGCCACATCATCGATGTGGCTAACATCACGCCAACGCCGGCAGTGTTGCCGGGACGTGAAGGAGGTGCGGCGTGCGGTCAGCGCGGAAGTCACGGGACCGGAGCAGGGTTCTCTGCGGAATTCGCACCTCGTGGAACACCATCGGCGACGGCGAGTTCTTCTGCGAGGAGTGCGGCGGCGACCGCAACTACCGCCGCCGCACCGGCCGCCGCCGGTTCGCCGTCCTGGGCGTGCCGCTGCTGCCCCGGGGCCACACCGGACCGGTCGTGGAGTGCGCGGCCTGCCACACCCGGTTCGACACGGACGTCCTGGCCCACCCGACGACGAGCCGCTTCTCCGGGATGCTGCGCGACGCCGTGCACACCGTCGCCCTCGCCGTCCTCGCCGCCGGGGGCACCTCCTCCCGTACCGCCGTCGACATCGCCGCGGGCGGGGTACGGGCGGCCGGCTTCGCCGACTGCACCGGGCTCCAGCTCATCGAGCTGGTGGAGGCGCTCGCCGCCGACACCGGCCGCTTCCTGCCGGACGCCACCAGCGGAGGAGCGGCCCTCGCCATCGAGCTCCACGAGGCGCTGGAACCGCTCTCGCCGCACCTCGCGCCGTCCGGCCGCGAATCGATCCTGCTCCAGGGCGCCCGCATCGCCCTCGCGGACGGGCCGTACACGCCGGCCGAGCGCGAGGTCCTCACCACGGTCGGCAACGCGCTGGCCCTCTGCGCCGACGACACGGCCCGGCTGCTGGCGACGGCCCGCAAGGTCGGCTGAGACCGGCCGAGGGGCGCCGCGGGACCACGCCCCACGCGCCCCGAGCAGCCCGCCCGTTCCTGCCCGCCCGCGCCCGCCCGTCGGCGTCACGCGTACGACGGCGCCGTCCCCCGGCGCGAGCCCTCCGGCAGCAGGGCGGTGGCGCGGCGGGCGTCCGGCGCGGCGCCGAGGCGGTCGAGGGAGGCGCGCGCGGCGCGCAGCTCCCGGCGGGCCGATTCCTCGTCGCCGGCCGCGCGGTCGGCCGCGGCGAGCAGCATCCGGACCCGCGCCGCCTCGTACGGCACGTGCAGCCGGAGCCAGAGCGACAGGGCGCGCCGCAGCGGCGCGTGCGCGAGCGTGACGGAGCCGCGGGCGGCCGAGGCCATCGCGGTGAGCAGCGGTGCGTCGGGCGGGGCGAGCCGTTCCAGTTCCGTGGCGGCCGCGGAGGCGGCGGCGCGGTCGCCGAGCGCGAGGTGCGTCTCGGTGAGGGCGCCCAGCAGCCGGGCCCGGCCGAGCAGGTCGTGCCCCGGGTCGGACTGGCAGTCGAGCGCGAGCCGCAGCCCCGCGAGCGCCGTGTCCGCGCGCCCCTGCGCGAGCCGCAGCAGCGCCAGCCCCGGCTGCGGTACGCGCCCCAGCTCGTGCGCCCGCCAGAACGAGCGCACGGCCTCCTCCACGCGCCCCTGCCGCCGCTGGATCTCGCCGGCCGCGTACGAGGCCGCCGCCGCGGCGTCGAGCTCGTCGACGAGGACCTCCTGGTGGACCAGCCGCGCCGCGTCCTCGGCCCGCGCCCACTCCCCGAGCAGGTCGAGCACCTCGACCCGGTGGATCCGGCACGGCCCGCGGAAGGGATTGCCGGGAGCCGCGCACCACGCCATCGCCGCGTCCGTCCACCGCGCGGTGCGGTCCAGGTCGGCGGCGGCCATGCACCGGGTGAGGGCCAGGTCGTAGAGCCGGCCGGTGGCCAGGCCGCCCAGTTCGCCGGCCGTCACCGGGGCCATCGCCTCGTCGAGGAGGGCGAGGGCCTCCGCGCGGCGGCCCTGGGCGAGGAGTACGGAGGCCTCGGCCTGGTGGCCGAGGGCGAGCAGGTCGGGTCTGCCGGAGCGGACGGCGAGGCGGGTCATGCGGCGGGCGGCGGCGAGGGCCGCGGCCGGGTCGTGGTGTTCGCCGGCCTCTTCGGCGTCGGTCCAGGCGAGGTAGCACTGCTCGGGGCAGTCGGGCCGGTCCTCCAGCTGGTGCCGGGCACGGTGCAGCCAGCCGGCGGCGGCCGCGGGCCGGCCGAGGCGGCGGTGTTCGTCGGCCAGCCACCAGGCGGTGAGCCCGGCGCCGCGCCGGTCGCCGGCGGCGACGTACGCGGCGTGCGCGCGCAGCCGGGCGGCGACGGACTCGTCGACGTGGCCGCACCACCAGGCGGAGTCGGCGAGCGCGTCGAGGTCGGCGGGCGTCAGGGCGCCGGCGGGGTGCCGGTCGGCCTCGTGCAGGAGCGCGTACGCACCGGCCCAGTCCTCGCGGGCCGCCGCGCTCCTGGCCCGCTCCAGCACGGCCACGGTCATAGCCATACGGCTCCTTCCCGGCCCTTTCAGAGTAGGACCGGGAAGGAGCCGTGGCCGCTCGGAGGCGGGAAGGGGGGGCGCGCCCGTACGGCGGGAGCGGTGTCAGGCTCCGCTCGCGCCGTACGACGGGAGCCGTGTCAGGCCGCGCGCGCCGTACGACACGGGAACGGTCAGGCTCCGCTCGCACCGTACGACGAGAGCCGTGTCAGGCTCCGCGCGGCTTCCCACGGTTCGGGTGTGTCAGGTGTGTCAGGCGAGCTCGACGCCGCTCGCGCGCAGCATGTCCTCGCGCTCGACGATCTTCACGCGCTCGCGGCCCTGCGGCTCGCCCAGCGCCTTCTCGGCGGCGTCGAGGGCGTACCAGCCCTCCCACGTCGTGTACGTGATGCCCTTGCCCTCCAGGAAGGACACGACCGCGTCCTCCTCCGGGGTCTCGGGCGTGAGCAGCCGGCCGTTGGCGAAGTCGTCCAGCAGGTTGGCCACGGTCTCGTTGGCGTCACCCTTGGTGTGACCGATGAGGCCGACGGGGCCGCGCCGGATCCAGCCGGTGACGTAGGTGGAGGCCATGTGCGCGCCGCCCTCCTCGATCACCCGGCCGCCCTCGTCCGGCACGGTGCCGCTGACGGTGTCCCACGGCAGCTTGGGCAGCTCGTCGGAGAGGTAGCCGACGGCGCGGTAGACGGCCTGGACGTCCCAGTCGGTGGTCCGGCCGGTGCCCTTGACGTTGCCGGTGCCGTCCAGCTCGGTGCGCTCGGTGCGCAGGCCGACGACCCTGCCGTCCTCGCCGAGGATCTCGACGGGCGACTCGAAGAAGTGCAGGAACAGCTTGTGCGGGCGGTCGCCGACGTCGCGGATCGCCCAGTTCTCCAGGGTCTTGGCGACCATGTCGGTCTGCTTGTTCTTGCGCCGCTCGGCGATCGAGCCCTCGTCGTAGTCGATGTCCTCGGGGTTGACGATGACCTCGATGTTGGGGGAGTGGTCCAGCTCGCGCAGCTCCATCGGGCTGAACTTGGCCTGCGCCGGGCCGCGGCGGCCGAAGACGTGGATCTCCACGGCCTTGTTGGCCTTGAGGCCCTCGTACACGTTCGGCGGGATCTCGGTCGGCAGCAGCTCGTCGGCGGTCTTGGCGAGGATGCGGGCGATGTCGAGGGCCACGTTGCCGACGCCGAGGACGGCGACCTTCTCGGCGGACAGCTCCCAGGTGCGCGGCACGTCCGGGTGGCCGTCGTACCAGGAGGCGAAGTCGGCGGCACCGAGCGAGCCTTCGAGCTCGACGCCGGGGATCTTCAGCTCGCGGTCGGCCATGGCGCCGGTGGAGAAGACCACCGCGTCGTAGAAGGCGCGGAGGTCGTCGAGGTGGACGTCGGTGCCGTAGTCCACGTTGCCGAAGAGGCGGACCTGCGGCTTGTCGAGGACCTGGTGCAGGGCGGTGATGATGCCCTTGATCCGCGGGTGGTCGGGCGCCACGCCGTAGCGGATGAGGCCGAAGGGGGCCGGCATCCGCTCGAAGAGGTCGATGGACACACCCGGTTCGGCGGCGGCCTCGGACTTCAGCAGCGCATCAGCGGCGTAGATCCCGGCGGGGCCGGCGCCGACGATCGCGACCCGGAGGGGGCGGGGCATGACTGGATTCCCTTCGCAAGCGACGTGGCGGCGAAGGCACCGCCACTTAGGTCACCCTAAATAATGCTGGTCGCGAGAGAGTACCCGCCCCCGGTCTATGGCCTCATAAGGTGGACTTATGGCCTCCATAAGTGATCGCGTGTGATCACGGTCGACGACCGTACAGGTCGGAGGCCTCAGAGGCTGCGGGCGGTGACGTCGCCGTACGCGGTGGTGGCGCGGAAGGTGAGAGGGGCGGCGGCGCCTTCGCCGTTGCGGAGTCCGTTGTCGACGCGGCCGCAGGAGGTGCCGGCGTCGAGGGTGGCGGAGACCCCGGGGGCGGTGCCGAGGGTGATGTCCCCCTTCCGGGTCGTCACGTCGACCGTGCCGCGCTCGGCCTCGGCGATGCGGATGTCGCCGCGCATCGTGCTGATCCGGGCCGGGCCGGTGAGCCGGCCGACGGTGACGTCGCCGTCCTGGAGGGTGACCCGCAGTCCGGCGGCCTCGTCGACCTTGACCGGGCCCTGGGCAGCGGTGACCGCTACGTCGCCGAGGCGCCCGACGCCACGGAACGCGGTGGCGGCACCCTCGACCTCGACGCGGGAACCGGCGGGCAGCTGCACGGTGAGCTCGACGGAGCCGGAGGGCCCGAAGAGCTGGTTCCCGCCGTCGGGGCCGGTGACGGTCAGGACGCCGTCGGCAAAGCCGATCCGGGTCCCCTCGGCGGCCTTGACGTCGCGGCTCCTGGCCGGGTTCGCGGGCAGCACCTCGACCGTGGCGTCGGCGCGGTCGGCGGCGATGACCCGGATGTGGCCGGCGGGGATGCCGAGGACGGCGGAGAGGGTGGAGGAGGCGGTGAAGGCGGCCGGGGTGGCGAACTGCTGCATGGTGGGTTCCTCGTTCCTTCGGTGTTCCTGGCTGTTGCGTCGGCGTTTCCGACACGGGAAAAGCTACGTTGCCTTCACTGATCCAGCAACGTGCATGTTGCGTGTAATCGAAGATATTGCAGGTAGAGATGCTGAAATCGTTGCAACCGACTTCCGCATAATGCAACGTCAGGCCAAGCTGCGTTGCAATGAAATGACAGCGAACGCTATGCTGAGGCCGCCGCACCCCGCACACCCCGAAGGAGGCCGGCGATGCCCGGAGGCAGGCTCACCCAGCCCGAACGCCAGCAGATCGCCCTCGGACTGGCCGACGGACTCGCCTACGCCGAGATCGCCCGGCGCCTCGACCGTCCGACGTCCACCGTCACCCGCGAGGTCATGCGCAACGGCGGCCCCGCCGGCTACCGCGCCGACCTCGCCCACCGCGCCGCCGAACGCCGAGCCCAGCGCCGCAAGCCGGCCCCGCCGCGCGGCACCGGAGCCGGGACCGGCCCCGGCTCCACCGCCGACGAGCGGGCCTACGGCCGGGACGCCGAGGCCGTGCGCGCGTACCAGGAGATGTTCACGACCGTCCTCATGCAGTCGGGCATGCCGAAGATGATGGCCAGGGTCATGGCCGCCATCACCATCAGCGACGAGGGCAGCCTCACCGCGCCCGAGCTGGTGCAACGCCTCCAGGTGAGCCCGGCCTCGGTGTCCAAGGCCGTCGCGTTCCTCGAGAGCCAGGGCCTCGTCCGCCGCGACCGGGCGGAGGGCCGCCGCGAGCGCTACATCGTCGACGACGACGTCTGGTACGAGTCGGTCATGGCCAGCGCCCGCGCCACCGCCCACGTCACCGAGACCGCCCGCGAGGGCGTGGCGGTCCTCGGCCGCGACACCCCCGCCGGCATCCGCCTGGAGAACATCGCCCGCTTCGCCGACTTCGTCTCGGAGAGCATCACCCGCGCCGCCGAACAGGCCCGCGCCATCCTGACCGGCGGGCCGCGGAGTACGGACCCGAGGGACCCTACGGTCGCCGTGGACGGGGCCGGGACGGAGGGGCCGACCTCCTAGGGCCCGTCCGGACGCGCCAGCGCGCGGGAACGGGCTGCCGCGCCGACCCGTGAGGGTCAGGAAGGCTGTTCGCCGGGCCGCGTCAGCTCCCAGACGCGGAACTCGCCCTCGGCGTCGCGCAGTCGGGACCGTTCGGTGAAGCCGAGTTTCGCCGGGACGGCGGCGCTCGCGTGGTTGTCCGGCAGGTGCAGGACCAGCAGGCGCTCGACGTCGGGCATGCGGAAGCCCTCGGTGACCAGGGCCTGCGCGGACCGGACGGCCAGGCCGCGGCCCGTGACGGCCGGGTGGAGCCAGTAGCCGATCTCGTACGCGCCCTCCGGCGTGTCCTCGCGCCGGTGCAGGCTGCAGGAGCCGACCATCGCCCCGTCGAGCACGATGACGTACGTGAAGTCCAGACCCGCCGCCCACCGCGCGGCCCGTTGCGACAGGTACTCGGTGGTCGCCTCCAGGCTGTGGTTCTCGACCCAGCCCATCCACGGCCGCAGGTGCTCCACCGACTCGTCGAACAGCCGGTGCAGCTCGGACAGGTCGGCGGGGTACTCGGGACGGCGGATGCCGAGGCGGTCGTCCAGCCGGATGACCGGGCGGGGGTACGTCACGTCCGCCGTGTACGCCGTGTCCGTCACCGGTCGAACCCGATGAGCATCAGGGCGACGACCACACCGGCCGTCAGGGCCCACAGCAGCACGGCCGAAAGCGTCGCCAGCAGGCGCAGCGGCAGCGGGTAGACGCCGGCGTGGCGCACCGGGTTCCTCGGGTCGTAACCGACCTCGACCTCGCTCGACGTCGACCGTCGGAGGTAGTGGTGGGTCCGGCCGTCCCGGTCCCGGTACACGTAGAACCCCGGCGTGCCGTACGGGGACGGGGTGCTGCGCACGGCCGTCACCGTGACGCCGCGTCGCGGCAGGACCCACAGGTCGACGACGCTTGTCGTCACCGCCGCGCTGCACAGGTTGAGGAGGACCGCGACGACACCCACGATCGTCGCGGTGAGGAGCAGGGCCGTCCGCCCGCTCGCCACGAGCAGTGCGCTCGTGGCGGCGAACGCCACGACCGCCGGACCGAGCGCCGTCACGATCCAGCCCGTCGTCCTGACCCTGCGCACGGGCAGCGACGCGAGCGGCCCGGCCGCGGCCGCGTCACTCACTTCTTCACGCCGGCCACGAACGCCGCCCATGCGGCGGCGGGCACGACGAGCGCGGGACCGTCGGGAACCTTGCTGTCACGGACGGGGACGACACCGGGGACGTCGTCGAGGACTTCGAGGCAGTTGTCGCCGTCGCCGTCGCTGTAGGAGCTCTTGCGCCAGGCGGTGGCGCCGACGAAGTCGTACGTGACTTCGACGCAGTCGCCGCCTGAAGCGTTACTGTAGGAGCTCTTGAACCACTGGGCGTTGCTCAGGTCGTACGCGCGCATCGTCTGTAGTCCTCCGCCGCCGACTCGATCAGGGCCAGGGACGCCTCCGGCGACAGCGTGGCGACCCTGAGCAGATCGTAGGCGCGCTGAGCCTGCTTCACCACACTTGGATCATCGAGAAGCGTTCCCGAAAACTCCGTTTCTGTGTAGGCCGTTGGCGGCTGGTCTTTGAACTCCATCAGCTTCAGGGATCCGGTCATATGGGCGTGTGCACCTACAGCGCGAGGCAGCACTGTGACCAACGCCCATCGCTGGCGGATCAGGGTCGCGATCCGCTCCAGTTGCGCGGCCATGGTCGCCGGGCCGCCCACGGGCGTGAGTACCGCGTTCTCGTGCAGGACAACCCAATACTCGGGCCTTGTAGCGTCCTTCAGAATGACCTGACGTTCGACCCGCGAGCCGACCTTCTCCTCGACGAACTCCTCTGAGGCGAACGGATACATCGCGAGGATCTGCGCGCGCATGTACTCCGGCGTCTGCAGCAGCCCCGGGATCACCGTCGGCGCGAACTCGCAGATCTTCGTCGCCACGGCCTCCAGCTCAGCCGCCGCGTTGAAGTATTCCGCGTACGGCGACTTGTCGATGAGCTTGCGCCAGGTCCGTTCGAAAATACCTCCGGTTTGTAGGATCTCGTCGAATCGCTGGGCCAGCTCCAGCTGCGGCTTCCTGATTCCCTGCTCGAAGAGGCCGATGTACGCCGCCGAGACGAACACCCGTGCCCCCAGCTCGCTCTGTGAGAGCCCCGCCGTCTCCCGGCGTTCCTTCAGCAGCTCGCCGAAGAACTCCCAGACTTCTTCCCGCTTGGCCTTGGCCATGGATTAACTCCCGAACCCCACACCGTAGTTGTATCCCCAGCGCAACTGCCGATTCTACGGATCGGCCGTCACCCTGGATGCGGAAAACGGGAAATGGATTCGGAAAGGAGCGCGTTGGTGAAGGAAGACAGCATGCGGCCGACGGAAACTGAAGAGGCGCGAGAGGTGGTGAGGGAATTGCGCGAGGCGCTCGGACGGGCGGGAATCACGCTGCCCTCGCTCGGGCTCGACGCCGTGACGCTCGCTGCCGATCCTCCCCGGCCGCTGATCGAGCTCGGGCGCTGTACGGCGGCGACGGCTCGCCTGCTCGCCGCCGCGCTCACCCCCAGGGACGAAGGAGGCCGCCCATGAAACCGCCCATCGGCGCGTACGTCGTCGACATCCGCACCGGCAAGGTCGGCACCGTCATGGGGCACGAGGGCCCCTACCTTCAGGTCCGGCCGCTCGGCGGCGGGCGCGAGTGGGACTGCGAGCCGGACGGCGTCCGGGTCGCCACCGCCGCCGAGCGCCTGTCGGCCGCCACGGCGCACGCGAACGCCCGCAGCCGTGGGGAGGTGCCCTGAGCGGCGGGGCGGCGGGGCGGCGGGGCGGAGAGGTGGAGAGGGGGAGAGTGGGGAGAGGGGGAGGGGCCGCGGTGTCTCGTAGCGACTCCCGCGGCCCCGCCTCCGCCCCCGCCCGTCGTTCCCGTCCCGCCGCCCGTCCCCGTCCCCGTCCCCGCTCGGGCCGTCAGAACTGCTGCACGTAGTACGGCTCGACGGTCAGGGTGCCGTTGCCGCGGGCGCCGTAGCGCGTGCCGGTGCTCTGCTGGGCCAGCGTGTACCAGGAGTCGACGTAGTCGGGGTCGTCGGTCCACCAGTCGTCCGGGATGGCGTCCAGGATCGCGTTCACGAGCGGGACGTACGCGCCCTGGTCGGTGATGGTGAGGAGCACCGTGGCGATGGCCTTGGCGAGGTCGCGGTAGTTGGTGCTGCCGTCCTCCTCCATCATCACGGCGTCGGCCAGGTTGTACTTGTAGTTCGACCAGTTGACCAGGATCTGGTTCGGCCGGTAGGTCGTGCCGTCGTTGTCGAGGTACGGCATGTCGACCGGGTCGACGCGGACCTTGCCGTCGTGGCCGAAGCCGCTGACCAGGGTGTAGACCTCGGCGTCGCCCTTGACCCAGGGCTCCTCGTCGTCGTTGAGGCGCACCGAGGTGATCTTCGTGGTCCAGAAGCCGGCCGTGGTCCCCAGGGTGTTGACGGCCCGGCGGTCGGCCGACGCGATGCCGGCCTTCGCCAGTTCCTTCCGCAGCACGTCCAGGCCCGCCGCCAGCGCCTTCGTGCTGTCGATGTCGACGACGTACACCGGGTGCCCGGGCGCCGTGCGGGCGTCCAGCCGGTGCGCCCGGCCCTCGCTGTCGTAGGCCGTCACCGTGCCGTCGGTGTCGTCGTCCGAGACGGCCGCCGCGACCCAGGGCGTGACGCCGGCGGCGAGCGCGGTGCGCATCGACGGATCGCCGAGGCGCAGCCGGAGGAGCGAGCCGGTCCTGGCGGCCAGGCCCTTGGCCTCGGCGATGTCCTGGTCCGCGGCGGTGAGCCGGTCCTTCAGGGCGCCGGTCGCCCGTTCGGTGACGGGCAGGCCGGCCGCGCCGGGCGCCTTCAGGGTGGCCGTGCGCAGGCTCGTACGCCAGGAGCTGTCGCCGAGCGAGCGCGCGATGTCGCGGGCGGCCCGGTCCTGGGCGGAGCCGACGGCGGCCTCGGTCGCCGACACGGCGCGGCCCGGCGCGGGCGCGGGTGTGGCGGAGGTGGCAGAGGTCGCGGAGGCGGCGGAGGTCGCGCCGAGGGTCTGGGCCGCGCAGAGGGCGGCGAGGGCGGCCGCGGTGGCGGTGAGGGTGCCGCGTCGACGGGCGGGACGAGGTCTCACGGTGATCGCTCCTCCTGGGGGAGTGGTCGATGGTGCGACGAAGGAGAGCAGGGGTCTGCACGGGAGTGGAGACCGGAGACGGTGCAGGGAGTGCGGGAGGTGCAGGGAGTGCGGGAGGTTCGGGAGGTGCAGGGAGTGCGGGAGGTGCGGGAGGTGCGGGGAGTGCCCTAGCTGATCTATGCGGGTAGAAGGTTGCCTCGGGCAGCATCATGACGAGGGCATGTCACTCCGGGCAAGAGGGCCTCCGGCCGCGGTCCGGGATGTCCGAGCCGTACAGGACAATGGATCCATGAGTCTGTTCCGCGACGACGGCATCGTGCTGCGCACCCAGAAGCTGGGCGAAGCGGACCGCATCATCACGATCCTCACGCGCGGTCACGGGCGGGTGCGCGCCGTCGCGCGCGGAGTGCGCCGGACCAAGTCGAAGTTCGGGGCGCGGCTCGAACCGTTCTCGCACGTGGACGTGCAGTTCTTCGCCCGCGGGAGTGAGCTGGTCGGGCGGGGGCTGCCGCTGTGCACGCAGAGCGAGACCATCGCCGCGTACGGCAGCGGCATTGTCACCGACTACGCCCGGTACACGGCGGGCACCGCCATGCTGGAGACGGCGGAACGCTTCACCGACCACGAGGGCGAGCCCTCCGTGCAGCAGTACCTGCTGCTCGTCGGCGGGCTGCGCACCCTCGCGCGCGGCGAGCACGCCCCGCACCTCATCCTCGACGCCTTCCTGCTGCGCTCCCTCGCCGTCAACGGCTACGCGCCCAGCTTCGAGGACTGTGCGAAATGCGGACTTCACGGGCCGAACCGCTTCTTTTCGGTCGCCGCGGGCGGAGTCATCTGCGGGGACTGCCGGGTGCCCGGAAGCGTCGTACCCTCTGCGGAGGCCGTAGGCCTGCTCAGCGCGCTGCTCACCGGCGACTGGGAGACGGCGGACGCGGCCGAGCCGCGTCACGTCAGAGAGGGCAGCGGACTGGTGTCCGCCTATCTGCACTGGCACCTGGAGCGCGGGCTGCGCTCGCTGCGGTACGTAGAGAAGAGCTAGGAGAGACCACGCCATGGCCATCGCACGACTCCTCGGGCGGCAGCGTCGGGAGTACAGGACCCCGGAGCCGCACCCGTCCGGCGCCCGCCCGCCGAAGCTCCAGTCGGAGCTCGTGCCCGAGCACGTCGCGATCGTCATGGACGGCAACGGCCGCTGGGCCAAGGAGCGCGGCCTGCCGCGCACCGAGGGGCACAAGGTCGGCGCCGAGCAGGTGCTCGACGTGCTGCAGGGCGCGCTCGAGATGGGCGTCGGCGCGATCTCGCTGTACGCCTTCTCCACGGAGAACTGGAAGCGCTCGCCCGAGGAGGTGCGCTTCCTCATGAACTTCAACCGCGACTTCATCCGCAAGACCCGCGACCAGCTCGACGAGCTCGGCATCCGGGTGCGGTGGGTCGGCCGCATGCCGAAGCTGTGGAAGTCGGTCGCCAAGGAGCTCCAGATCGCCCAGGAGCAGACGAAGGACAACACGAAGCTCACGCTGTACTTCTGCATGAACTACGGCGGGCGGGCCGAACTCGCGGACGCGGCGCAGGCGCTGGCCGAGGACGTGAAGGCGGGCCGGCTCGACCCGTCGAAGATCACCGAGAAGACCATCCAGAAGTACCTCTACTACCCGGACATGCCGGACGTCGACCTCTTCCTGCGGCCCAGCGGCGAGCAGCGCACGTCGAACTACCTGATCTGGCAGAGCGCGTACGCCGAGATGGTGTTCCAGGACGTCCTGTGGCCCGACTTCGACCGCCGCGACCTGTGGCGCGCGTGCGTGGAGTACGCCCAGCGCGACCGGCGGTTCGGCGGCGTGGACCCGGCGGACCTGGCCGTGCTCGACAAGGCGTGAGATCGGACGCGGCGGGCGCCGCGGCGGGCGCCGGGGCGGCGGAGCCCGCCGAGCCGCTCTTCGAGCTGGCCGTCGGACCGGCCGCCGGAGGGGCCGTCGAGCTGGTCTACCTGCCGACGCTCGCCGACGTGGCCGACGCCTGCCGCGTGGAGCTGCGACTCGGCGACAACCGGCCGATGAGGTGGGTGATGCCGCTCGCCGCGGCGGTGGCCTTCCTCGTGGTCGCCGCGGACCGGTTCGTCGGACACGGCGCGCTGGATCCGGTGCACGGGGCCCTGCTGACGGGCCTCGGGGTCGTCGCCGCCCTGCTGTGGCCCCTCGCGCCCTGGGCCATGGCGCTCCGTGCGTATCCGACGGTCGCCAGGGCGGGCGGCTACTGGGCCCGGGTGTCCGACGGGGGGCTCTTGGTGACTCCCCGCTACACCCAGGCGCGGCCCGGCCGACCGCCGGAGGAGACGCGGGAGGTCCACGTGTACGTCGAGACCTCCCGGTCGTTCGTCCTGCCGGCGCTCGACGGGTCCGGCCCCGGGGTCGCCCTGCCCAAGCGCCGGCTCGCCGGTCCCGGCGATCTCGTCCGGCTGAGGATGCTCCTGGACCGCAACCTCTACCGCCTCTGAGCACGCGGAAGGGCCCGCACCGGAACCCAGGATCCTCCGGTGCGGGCCCTTCCGCGTATGTCAGGTCACCGCGTCACTTCGCCGCGCACTCGGCGCACGTGCCGAAGATCTCCACCGTGTGCGCCACGTTCACGAAGCCGTGCTCCGACGCGATCGTCTCGGCCCACTGCTCCACCGCCGGGCCCTCCACCTCCACGGCCTTGCCGCAGACCCGGCACACCAGATGGTGGTGGTGGTCGCCGGTCGAGCAGCGGCGGTAGACCGTCTCGCCGTCGCTCGTGCGCAGCGCGTCGACCTCGCCGGCCTCGGCGAGCGACTGCAGCGTGCGGTAGACGGTGGTGAGGCCGACGGAATCGCCGCGGTGCTTGAGCATGTCGTGCAGCTCCTGGGCGCTGCGGAACTCGTCCACCTCGTTCAGGGCCGCCGAGACTGCGGCCCGCTGCTTGGTCGAGCGGCCTTTTACGGGGGGTCCTGCCGTCGCCACGGGGGCCTCCTTGATTCCTTGTCTGCCCCCGCCATTCTGCCAGCCCCCCGTTGCTGCGCCGTCAGACCTTGTCGCTGCGCCGTCAGACCTTCACGTCGTCCGTGGGACGGCGGGTGGCCGGGACGCAGCGTGCGTCGCACTCCGCGGCGGCCCGCTCGGCGGCGCGGGCCCGACGGCGGGCGAGCGGCGCGGCGAGGACCGCGAGCGCGACGAAGACGCCGATCGCCAGGAGCACGATCGTCGCGCCGGGCGGCACGTCCTGGTAGTACGAGGTGATCGTGCCGGACAGGGTGACGCCGGTGCCGATGACGACCGCGAGCACGAAGGTCGTACGGAAGGACCGGGACAGCTGCTGGGCGGCCGCGACCGGCACCACCATCAGGGCGCTGACCAGAAGCAGGCCGACCACGCGCATGGCGACCGTGACGGTCACGGCGGCGGTGACGGCGATGAGGAGGTTCAGGGCGCGCACCGGCAGGCCGGTGACGCGGGCGAAGTCCTCGTCCTGGCTGACGGCGAAGAGCTGCCGGCGCAGACCGACGGTGACGAGGACCACGAAGGCGGCGAGCACGCTGATCGAGGTGACGTCCTCGGTGGAGACCGTGGACAGCGAGCCGAAGAGGTACGACAGCAGGTTCGCGTTGGAACCGCCGCCGACCTGGATCAGCATCACGCCGCCGGCCATGCCGCCGTAGAACAGCAGGGCGAGGGCGATGTCGCCGCGGGTCCTGCCGTACGCCCGGATCAGCTCCATGGCGACCGCGCCGGCGACGGCGACCAGGGTGGCCATCCACACCGGGCTGGCGGACATGAGGAAGCCGAGGCCGACGCCCGTCATGGCGACGTGGCCGATGCCGTCGCCCATCAGCGCCTGGCGGCGCTGGACGAGGTAGATGCCGACGGCGGGCGCGGTGATGCCGACGAGGACGGCCGCGAGGAGCGCCCGTTGCATGAAGGCGGGTTCGAGGAATTCCATCGTCAGGTCAGCAGTCCCGTGCGGAGCGGCTCGTCGGCCGCGTGGGGGTGGACGTGGTCGTGGCCGGGCAGGGCGTGCTGGCCCACGGCCCGGGGCGGCGGGCCGTCGTGGACGACGCAGCCGTCGCGGAGCACGACCGCCCGGTCGATGAGGGGCTCGAGCGGGCCGAGCTCGTGCAGGACGAGGAGGACGGAGGTGCCGCCGGCGACCTGCTCGCGCAGGGTGCCGGCGAGGATCTCCTGGCTGGCGAGGTCGACGCCGGCCATCGGCTCGTCCATGATCAGCAGCTCGGGCTCGGAGGCGAGCGCACGGGCGATCAGCACGCGCTGGTGCTGCCCGCCGGAGAGGGCGCCGACCGAGTCGCCGGCGCGGTCGTCGAGGCCGACCAGCTCCATGGCCCGGGCTATCGCGGCCCGGTCCGCCTTCGTGGTGAGGCCGAACCGGCGGCGGGACAGCCGGCCGGAGGCGACGACCTCGCGGACGGTCGCCGGGACGCCGCTGGCGGCGGTGGTGCGCTGCGGCACGTAGCCGACGCGGGCCCAGTCGCGGAAGCGCTTCTGCGGGGTGCCGAACAGCTCGATGGTGCCGCCGGTCAGCGGCACCTGGCCGATGACGGAGCGGACGGCGGTGGACTTGCCGGAGCCGTTGGCGCCGAGCAGCGCGACGACCTCACCGCGGCACACGGTGAGGTCGACGCCGCGCAGGACGGGGCGCGAGCCGAGGGCGGCGGTGGCGCCGCGCACGGAGATGACGGGCTCGTCGCTCACGAGAGAGCTCACGACTGCCTCCTGCTGGGTGTGGATCACTTGCTGCTCACTTCGCGCTCGCCTGTTCCTCGGGGGGGCGCTCACTTCGCGCCGAGGGCCTTCTTCAGCGCGGCGAGGTTGGACTGCATGACCTCGATGTAGTCATCGCCCTTGGACGCGTCCGTGATTCCCTCCAGCGGGTCGAGCACGTCGGTCCTGAGACCGGTGTCGCTCGCGAGGGTCTTGGCGGTCTTGTCGCTGGCCAGGGTCTCGAAGAAGACGGTGGTGACCTTGTCCTTCTTCGCGATGTCCTGGAGCTCCTTGATGCGGGCGGGACTCGGCTCGGACTCGGGGTCCATGCCGGAGATGCCCTCCTGCTCCAGGCCGTAGCGCTCGGCGAGGTAGCCGAAGGCGGAGTGGGTGGTGATGAAGGTCTTGGTGGAGGTGTTCTTCAGACCGGTCCGGAACTCGCCGTCGAGGGCGGCGAGCCGGGTCATCAGGGCCTGGGTGTTCGCCTTGTACGCGGCGGCGTGGGCCGGGTCGGCCTTCTCGAAGGCGGCGCCCACGCCCTGGGCGACCTCGCCGTACTTCACGGGGTCGAGCCAGATGTGCGGGTCGGTGCCGGCTTCGCCCTCTCCGGCGTGCTCCTCGGAGCCGTGCTCCGCGCCGTGGTCGTGGCCGACCTCGGTGCCGTGCTCCTCGACCTTGGTGAGGGTGGCGGCGTCGATCTTGGTGTCGGCGTCGGACTGCGCGATGGCGTCGTCGACGGCGGGCTGGATGCCCTTGAGGTAGAGGACGACGTCGGCCGTGCCGAGCTCGCCGATCTGCTTCGGCTTGAGCTCCAGGTCGTGCGGCTCGACGCCGGGCTTGGTGAGCGTGTCGACGGTGACGTACGAGCCGCCTATCTGCTCGGCCAGGAACTGCAGGGGATAGAACGACGCGACGACGTCCAGCTTGCCGCCGCTCTCGCTGCCGCCCTTGTCGGCGGCGTCCGAGCCCCCGCCGCAGGCGGAGAGCGTCACGAGGCCGAGGGCGACGGCTCCGGCGACGGCGGTGGTGGGTATCAGTCGGCGTACGTTCATGACACTCATTTTCAACAAAACTGGAAACGGTTGTCAATTGCCGAACGTGTGTCCTGGCGCACTGCCGTTCGGCCGCGCCGGGCCGGCCCCTCGGGCCGTCCCCATGGGGAACCGATTTGATAGTGGGGGTGCGGGCGCCGGTAACCTGAGGCATTCGCACTTCGTCGTCGTAATGAAGAGAGCACCGTGGCCGCCGACAAGATCGACACCATCGTCAGCCTCAGCAAGCGCCGTGGCTTCGTTTTCCCCTGCAGTGAGATCTACGGCGGTCAGCGCGCCGCCTGGGACTACGGCCACCTGGGCGTCGAGCTCAAGGAGAACATCAAGCGTCAGTGGTGGCGTTACATGGTCACCGCGCGCGAGGACGTCGTCGGTATCGACTCGTCGGTCATCCTGGCCACCGAGGTCTGGGAGGCCTCCGGCCACGTCGCGACCTTCACCGACCCGCTGACCGAGTGCACCTCCTGCCACAAGCGCTTCCGCGCCGACCACCTGGAGGAGGCGTACGAGGAGAAGCACGGCCGCCTCCCCGAGAACGGCCTCACCGACCTCAACTGCCCCAACTGTGGCAACAAGGGCACCTTCACCGAGCCGAAGCAGTTCTCCGGCCTGCTCTCCACCCACCTCGGCCCCACCCAGGACACCGGCTCCGTCGCGTACCTGCGTCCCGAGACCGCCCAGGGCATCTTCACCAACTTCTCCCAGGTGCAGACGACGGCGCGCAAGAAGCCCCCGTTCGGCATCGCGCAGATGGGCAAGTCCTTCCGGAACGAGATCACTCCGGGCAACTTCATCTTCCGCACCCGCGAGTTCGAGCAGATGGAGATGGAGTTCTTCGTCAAGCCGGGCGAGGACGAGCAGTGGCAGGAGTACTGGATGCAGCAGCGCTGGAACTGGTACACCGGCCTGGGTCTCCGCGAGGAGAACATGCGCTGGTTCGAGCACCCGCAGGAGAAGCTCTCCCACTACTCCAAGCGCACCGCCGACATCGAGTACCGCTTCCAGTTCGGCGGCAGCGAGTGGGGCGAGCTCGAGGGCGTCGCCAACCGCACCGACTACGACCTGACCGCGCACTCCAAGGCCTCCGGCGCCAGCCTGACCTACATGGACCAGGAGTCCGGCGAGCGCTACACGCCGTACGTCATCGAGCCCGCCGCCGGTGTCGGCCGCACCATGCTGGCCTTCCTGCTCGACGCGTACACCGAGGACGAGGCCCCGAACGCCAAGGGCGTCATGGAGAAGCGCACCGTGCTGCGCCTCGACCACCGCCTCGCCCCGGTCAAGGTCGCCGTCCTGCCGCTGTCCCGCAACCCGCAGCTCTCGCCGAAGGCCAAGGGCCTCGCCACCGACCTGCGGCAGAACTGGAACATCGAGTTCGACGACGCCGGCGCCATCGGCCGCCGTTACCGCCGCCAGGACGAGATCGGCACGCCGTACTGCGTCACCGTCGACTTCGACACCCTCGAGGACAACGCGGTGACCGTGCGCGAGCGCGACACCATGAAGCAGGAGCGCGTCTCCCTCGACCAGATCCAGGGCTACCTGGCCACCCGCCTGCTGGGCTGCTGACCTCGGTCGTGGACGTACGGCGAAGCCCCCGGTTCCGAGAGCATCTCCGAGAGGGAACCGGGGGCTTCGCCGTACGCGCGGGGGGTCAGGCCTTCAGGGCGCGCTGGACCAGGGTGACCACCGCCGCGAAGGCGGCCCCGCTGTCCGGGGCCGACCACTCGGCGGAGTGGGCCGGGTTGTGGAACCGGTCGGTGGCGTGGAAGACGGCGCGCGCCGTGGCCGGCAGGTCCGCCTCCGGCACGGTGAAGACGCCCTCACGGTGGCCGGCGGCCAGGATCCCGGCGATCTGCTCGACCAGATGGTCCTCGTGGCGGTCGACCACCGCGCTGTTCTCGCCGATCAGCACCTGGAAGGTGGCCATCAGCTCCGGGTCGCCGCCCGCCTTCTCGCGCTTGAGGGCGAAGAGCGCGGTCAGCCAGCCGGTCAGCCGCTCGTCGGCCGGCCCGGGCGCGTCCGCGTACGGCCGGAGGGCGTCGATGGTCCGCCGCAGCCAGCGCTCGGTGACCGCCTCGCGCAGCGCCGCCTTGGTGCGGAAGTGGCGGTAGACGCTGCCGTGGCTGACGCCCAGGGCCCTGGCCACGTCGACCACGGTCGCCTTCGCCGGGCCGTAGCGGCGCAGCACCTCCTCCGTGGCTTCGAGGATGCGCTCGGCGGTCAGGGTCTCCGTGGTGGCCATGGAATGACAGTACCTGTCACCCGGACGGTGCCTCAGCGCTCGCTGTCCAGGTGCGCCATCTGGTTCTCCGGGTAGCGGGCACCGGAGGCCGCGCCCGCCGGGACGGCCGCCTCGATCGCCGTCAGGTCGGCCGCGTCGAGCGTGACGTCCAGGGCGCCGAGGGCCTCCGCGAGCCGGTCGCGGCGGCGGGCGCCGACCAGCGGGACGACGTCCTCGCCGCGGGACAGGGCCCAGGCGATGGCGATCTGGGCGACCGTGACGCCCTTGGCCTCGGCGACGGCGCGCAGCCGGTCCACCAGGTCCAGGTTCCGGCCGAGGTTGTCGCCCTGGAAGCGGGGCGACATGCCGCGGAAGTCGCCCGGCGCGAAGGACTGCTCGCGGGTGACGTGGCCGCTGATCAGTCCGCGCGAGAGGACTCCGTACGCGGTGATGCCGACGCCCAGCTCGCGCGCGGTCGGCAGGATCGTGTCCTCGATGCCGCGGGAGATCAGCGAGTACTCGATCTGGAGGTCCGCGATCGGGGCGACGGCGGCGGCCCGGCGCAGGGTGTCCGCGCCGACCTCGGAGAGGCCGATGTGCCGGACGTGGCCCGCCTCGACCAGCTCGGCGATGGCGCCGACGGTCTCCTCGATCGGCACGTCCGGGTCGACGCGGGCGATCCGGTAGACGTCGATGTGGTCGGTGCCGAGCCGCTGGAGCGAGTACGCGGCGAAGTTCTTCACCGCCGCGGGCCGGCCGTCGTAGCCGGTGAAGCCGCCCTCGACCGTGCGCAGCGCGCCGAACTTGACGCTGGTGAGGGCCTGTTCGCGGGCGGCGGCGGGGGCGGTGCGGAGCGCCTCGTTGATCAGCAGCTCGTTGTGGCCCATGCCGTAGAAGTCGCCGGTGTCGAGGAGCGTCACGCCCGCGTCCAGGGCGGCGTGGATCGTCGCGATCGACTCGGCGCGGTCGGCCTCGCCGTACAGGGCGGACATGCCCATGCAGCCGAGACCGAGGGCGGAGACCCGGGGTCCGGTGGCGCCGAGAGGACGGGTGGGGAGGGAGGTGGTGGTCTGTGTGCTCATGGTTCGACTATGGCATGAGCGATGACAGATTTCAATATCTGTCATCACTACTCCCTCCCACGCTCGTCCCCTCGGGCCGTCGGCACCCTCGCGCGCTCGGCCCCTCAGGCCTTCGACGACGGCAGGCGCAGGCTCAGCAGCAGCGTCAGGGCCACCACGCCCAGCTGCGCCAGGAGCGTCGTCGTGAGTGCCGCACCCATGTCCGCGGGGGAGGAGCCGAGCGAGAGGAAGAGCGAGCCCATGGTCGCCACGCCGAGTGCCATCGCCGACTGCTGCGTCGTCACCATCACGCCGCTGCCGACGCCCGCCCGCTCCGCCGGCACCTCCGACAGCACCACCCGGAACAGCACCGGCAGCTGGAGTCCCTGGCCCAGGCCCGCGATCGCCATGCCCGGCAGCAGGCTCCCCACCGAAAGCCCCGGCCAGTCGCGCGCCACCGTCCAGGCGATCAGCCCGATGCCGAGCCCCTGGAACACCGCGCCCACCGGGACCACCCGGCTCGCACCCCAGCGCCCGACGAGCCGCGGGCCCGCGAGCGAGGCGCCGAAGAAGGCGAGCGCCATCGGCACCAGGGCCAGGCCGGAGGCCACCGCGCCCACCGCGAGGCCCTGCTGGAGCGCGATCGCGATCACGAACATGAAGCCGCTGAAGCCCAGGCACAGCGGCAGCACCACCGCGAGGCCCCGGCGCAGCGGGACCAGACCGAGCAGGCTCGGCGGCACCAAGGGCGTCCGGCCTGCGCGGTCCGCGCGTACCTCGACCCACCAGAACGCGCCGGCCGCGAACGGGAAGACGGCCAGCGCCACCCAGGTCCACAGCGGCCAGCCGGCCGCCCGGCCCTCGGTCAGCGGGGCGAGCAGGGTGAGCAGCGTGAGCGCGAGCAGCAGGGTGCCGGGCAGGTCGACCGGCGCGGGCCGGTCCGAGCGGGTCTCGGGCACGGCGCGGGCCGCGAGGACGAGGCCGACGAGCGCCACCGGCACGTTGACCAGGAAGACCGACCGCCAGCCGGTGCCCGCGACATCGGCGGCGACCAGCACGCCGCCCAGGATCTGGCCGGCCACCATGCTGAGGCCCGCGGTCGCCCCGTAGAGGCTGAGGGCGCGGGCGTGCCGGGCGCCGGACGTCGAGGAGTGGATCGTCGCGAGCACCTGCGGCAGCATCAGCGCCGCTGCGGCACCCTGTGCCACCCGGGCCCCGACCAGCGTCCAGGCGTCCGGCGCGAGCCCGCAGGCGAGCGAGGTGAGGCCGAAGGCGGCCATGCCGGCGAGGAAGAGCCGGCGCCGGCCGAACTGGTCGCCGAGCCGGCCGCCGAGCACGAGCAGGACGGCGTACGCGAGGCCGTACCCGGCGACGACCAGTTCCAGCATCGCGGGGCCCGCGCCCAGGTCGTGGTCGATGGTGGGCAGGGCGACGTTGACGATGAAGAAGTCGACCAGCGGCAGCGCCGCGCCGAGCAGCACGGTGAAGAGACCGAGCGGACCGAGCGCCGGGCGGGCGTGGCCGACGACCGGTACGGCGGCGGTACGGACGGTGGACAGGGAGGTTCTCGTAGTCACGCGATCGAGCCTCGCGCCCCTCTCAGCCTGGTACCAGAGTGCGTTTATCCTGGTACAAGCAGTACCTGGCAACGGGCTGAGGGCCCCGGCACCCTGGGAGCATGACCGTCATGACGCTCGACTCGGCAGGCGTCGCGCCCGCCGCCGGAACGGCCGCCGCACCGTCCGGGACGGCCACGCCGACCGGGACCGCCGCCGCAGCATCCGCCGCCGCCCCGACCGCCGCCGCAGAGCCCGCCGCCGAGAGCGACGTGCGCCGCCACGAGCTGGCCGCGTTCCTGCGCAGCCGCCGCGAGCGGATCAGCCCGGAGCAGGTCGGGCTGCCGCGCGGGCGGCGCCGCCGCACGCCGGGGCTGCGCCGCGAGGAGGTCGCCCAGCTCTCCGCCGTCGGCGTCACCTGGTACACGTGGCTGGAGCAGGCCCGGCCGATCCAGGTGTCCCCGCAGGTCCTCGATGCCCTCGCCGGCGCCCTGCAGCTCGACCCCACCGAGCGCGCCCACCTCTTCTCGCTCGCCGGCCAGTCCGACCCGCACCCCGAGACGGCCTGCCCGACCGTCACGCCCACCCTGCGTGCCCTGCTCGACCAGCTGGAACCGATCCCGGCCGCCGTGCAGAACAGCCGCTACGACTTCGTCGCGTACAACCGCACCTTCGGCCGGCTCTTCTGCGACCTGGACGCGCTGCCCCGCGAGGACCGCAACAGCCTGTGGCTGGCCTTCACCAACGAGGAGTTCCGGGCCGTCGTCACCGACCTGCCCGCGATGCTGCGCGCGCTGGCCGGCAAGCTGCGGGCCGCGATGGCCGATCACCTGGCCGAGCCGGCCTGGAAGACGCTGCTCCGGCGGCTCCAGGAGGCCTCGCCGGAGTTCCGCGAGCTCTGGGCCCGGCACGACGTGGTCGACCAGTCCGGCCGCACCAAGCTCATCGACAACGCCCACGTCGGCCTGCTCCGCCTCGACCACACCAATCTGTGGCTCGGCCCCGCCGCCGGTCCGCGCCTGGTCACCTACGTGCCGGTGGACGAGGCGACCCGCGCCGGGATCGAGCGCCTGCACGCCCTGGTCCTGGCGGAGGAGGCCGCGCGGGCCGGGGCCGTGGACGTCACCGAGGCCGCCGGCGCCGGGCCGGCGGGACCGACGGGACCGGCGGTGGGCTCCCGCGCGGGGGCGCCGGACGCCGCGGAGGCGGACCGTACGGCGGCACCGGCGGACCTCACGGCGGACCGTACGGCGGCGCCGGCGGATCTCACGGCTGTCTGAGGACCGGGGCGTCCCTTCCGGATCCCGGCCGGGTCCGAAAGGAAGCCCCACGCGCGCGGTGCGGGACAATGGGCCAATGACCGCGTTCTCCCCTCTCGCCATCGGGCCGCACATCGTGCAGCCGCCGGTGGTGCTCGCGCCGATGGCCGGCATCACCAACGCCCCCTTCCGCACCCTCTGCCGTGAGTTCTCCGGAGGGAAGGGCCTGTTCGTCAGCGAGATGATCACGACGCGGGCGCTGGTCGAGCGCAACGAGAAGACGATGCAGCTCATCCACTTCGACGCGACCGAGAAGCCGCGCTCGATCCAGCTGTACGGGGTGGACCCGGTGACCGTCGGCAAGGCGGTCCGGATGATCGTCGACGAGGACCTGGCCGACCACATCGACCTGAACTTCGGCTGCCCGGTGCCCAAGGTGACCCGCAAGGGCGGTGGCTCCGCGCTGCCGTACAAGCGGCCGCTGCTGCGGGCGATCCTGCACGAGGCCGTGACCAACGCGGGTGACCTGCCGGTCACCATGAAGATGCGCAAGGGCATCGACGACGACCACATCACCTATCTCGACGCGGGCCGGATCGCGGTCGAGGAGGGCGTCACCGCCATCGCGCTGCACGGCAGGACGGCCGCCCAGCACTACGGCGGCACGGCCGACTGGGACGCCATCGCCCGGCTGAAGGAGCACGTGCCGGAGATCCCGGTGCTCGGCAACGGCGACATCTGGTCGGCGGACGACGCGCTGCGGATGATGCGCGAGACCGGCTGCGACGGCGTGGTCGTGGGCCGCGGCTGCCTGGGCCGGCCGTGGCTGTTCGGCGACCTCGTGGCGGGCTTCGAGGGCACGGGCGCCTACGCGACGCCGGGGCTGCGGCAGGTCGCCGAGGTGATGGTGCGGCACGCGACGCTGCTCGGCGAGTGGATCGGCGACGAGACCCGCGGTGTCATCGACTTCCGCAAGCACGTGGCCTGGTACCTGAAGGGCTTCTCGGTCGGTTCGGAGATGCGCAAGCGGCTGGCGATCACCTCGTCCCTGGACGAGCTGCGCGCTCAGTTGAGCGAGCTGGACCTGGATCAGGCGTGGCCGGCGGGCGCGGACGGCCCGCGGGGCCGTACGTCCGGAAACAACCGGGTCGTCCTGCCGGATGGCTGGTTGAAGGACCCGTACGACTGCGCGGGAGTGAGCGAGGACGCCGAGCTGGACACGTCCGGAGGCTGAGATACGGGCTGGTCGGAGGGCTCCCGAGCGAGTGATTCTCGCCACCCCTGATAGGGGTGCCGCTCAGATGAGCAGGTTACGGGCTCCTCTCCCGCTTGAAGGGTGGCACTGGGTGCCACCCTTTTTGTGTTCAAGAGTTGAACGCAGATGCTCGATTACGCGCTCATGTGAGCGCCGTAGGCCTGGTGTGGGTCAAAGGGTCTTCGGGGTCTGAAAGCGGAAGCTACCTGTCAGTTACTTTCGAAGTGCTGGCGGACGGGTGGTTAAGACCGGGTGACCGGTAGGCGTACCTCCCCAGAAGCCTTCGATCTGGGTATGTTCCTCGCCGTCAGGGCAGCCAACCGAGTCGTCGAGGAGTCGAGACCCGTGTCGGAAAACAATGATCAGAAGTTCGTGTACGACTTCACCGAGGGCAACAAGGATCTGAAGGATCTCCTGGGTGGCAAGGGCGCGAACCTGGCCGAGATGACCAACCTCGGTCTCCCGGTTCCTCCCGGCTTCACGATCACGACCGAGGCGTGCAAGACCTACCTCGACTCCGGCTCCGAGCCGGCCGCGCTCCGCGACGAGGTCAGCGCGCACCTCGACGCCCTCGAGCAGAAGATGGGCAAGAAGCTCGGCCAGGCCGACAACCCGCTGCTCGTCTCCGTCCGCTCCGGCGCCAAGTTCTCGATGCCCGGCATGATGGACACCGTCCTCAACATCGGCCTCTCCGACAAGTCCGTCGAGGGTCTCGCCGCGCAGGCCGGCAACGAGCGCTTCGCCTGGGACTCGTACCGTCGCCTGATCCAGATGTTCGGCAAGACCGTCCTCGGCGTCGACGGCGAGCTCTTCGAGGACGCCCTCGACGAGGCCAAGGCCGCCAAGAAGGTCACCAGCGACACCGACCTCGACGCCGGCGACCTGAAGAAGCTCGTCAAGCAGTTCAAGAAGATCGTCAAGGGTGCGACCGGCCGCGACTTCCCGCAGGACCCGCGCGAGCAGATGGATCTGGCCATCAAGGCCGTCTTCGACTCCTGGAACGGCGACCGCGCGAAGCTGTACCGCCGCCAGGAGCGCATCCCGCACGACCTGGGCACCGCCGTCAACGTGTGCTCCATGGTCTTCGGCAACCTCGGCCCGGACTCCGGCACCGGCGTCGCCTTCACCCGCGACCCCGCCTCCGGCCACCAGGGCGTCTACGGCGACTACCTGCAGAACGCCCAGGGCGAGGACGTCGTCGCCGGCATCCGCAACACCGTGCCGCTCGCCGAGCTCGAGTCGATCGACAAGAAGTCGTACGACCAGCTCATGCAGATCATGGAAACCCTCGAGACGCACTACAAGGACCTGTGCGACATCGAGTTCACCATCGAGCGCGGCCAGCTGTGGATGCTGCAGACCCGCGTCGGCAAGCGCACCGCCGGTGCCGCCTTCCGCATCGCGACCCAGCTCGTGGACCAGGGCCTCATCGACGAGGCCGAGGCGCTGCAGCGCGTCAACGGCGCCCAGCTCGCCCAGCTGATGTTCCCGAAGTTCGACGAGAACGCGAAGGTCGAGCAGATCGGCCGCGGCATCGCCGCCTCCCCGGGTGCCGCCGTCGGCAAGGCCGTCTTCGACTCGTACACGGCCGTCAAGTGGTCCCGCTCCGGCGAGAAGGTCATCCTCATCCGCCGGGAGACCAACCCCGACGACCTGGACGGCATGATCGCCGCCGAGGGCATCCTCACCTCCCGCGGCGGCAAGACCTCGCACGCCGCCGTCGTCGCCCGCGGCATGGGCAAGACCTGTGTCTGCGGCGCCGAGGAGCTCGAGGTCGACACCAAGCGCCGCCGCATGACCACCGCCTCCGGCGTGGTCGTCGAGGAGGGCGACGTCGTCTCCATCGACGGCTCCACCGGCAAGGTCTACATCGGCGAGGTACCGGTCGTGCCGTCCCCGGTCGTCGAGTACTTCGAGGGCCGCATGCACGCCGGCGCCGACGACGCCGACGAGCTGGTCCAGGCCGTCCACCGGATCATGGCCTACGCCGACCGCGTCCGCCGCCTGCGGGTCCGCGCCAACGCCGACAACGCCGAGGACGCCTCGCGCGCCCGCCGCTTCGGCGCCCAGGGCATCGGCCTGTGCCGCACCGAGCACATGTTCCTCGGTGAGCGCCGCCAGTACGTCGAGCGCCTCATCCTCGCCGACACCGACGAGGAGCGCGAGGAGTCGCTGAAGGCCCTGCTGCCGCTGCAGAAGCAGGACTTCGTCGAGCTGTTCGAGGCGATGGACGGCCTGCCGGTCACCGTCCGCCTGCTCGACCCGCCGCTGCACGAGTTCCTGCCCGACATCACCGAGCTGTCGGTGCGCGTCGCCCTCGCCGAGGCCCGCAAGGAGCCGCACGAGAACGACCTGCGGCTGCTCCAGGCCGTGCACCGCCTGCACGAGCAGAACCCGATGCTGGGTCTGCGCGGCGTCCGCCTCGGACTGGTCATTCCCGGCCTGTTCACCATGCAGGTCCGCGCCATCGCCGAGGCCGCCGCCCAGCGCATCGACGCCAAGGGCGACCCGCGCGCCGAGATCATGATCCCGCTCGTGGGCACCGTCCAGGAGCTGGAGCTGGTCCGCGAGGAGGCCGAGGCGGTCATCGCCGAGGTCCAGGCGCAGACCGGCATCGAGCTGAAGCTCGCCCTCGGCACCATGATCGAGCTGCCCCGCGCCGCCGTGACCGCCGGTCAGATCGCCGAGGCCGCCGAGTTCTTCTCCTTCGGCACCAACGACCTCACCCAGACGGTCTGGGGCTTCTCCCGCGACGACGTGGAGGCCAGCTTCTTCACCGCGTACCTGGAGAAGGGCATCTTCGGCGTCAGCCCCTTCGAGACCATCGACAAGGACGGCGTGGGCTCCCTGGTCCGCCAGGCCGTCGAGGCCGGCCGCGCCACCCGCCCGGACATCAAGCTCGGTGTCTGCGGCGAGCACGGCGGTGACCCGGAGTCGGTGCACTTCTTCCACGAGGTGGGCCTCGACTACGTCTCCTGCTCGCCGTTCCGGATCCCGGTGGCGCGTCTGGAGGCCGGCCGCGCGGCCGCCGAGTCGAAGGGCAGCGACAGCCGCTGACCTTCGGTTCAGTAGCAAAGACCACCGGAGCCGCCGTTCGTCCCCGACCCTCAAACCGATGGGCGGCGGCTCCGGTTTCCAGGAGAGACGGGGCGGACACCTTGTGCGGAGGTGTCCGCCCCGTCGTGTTTCGTCCCGTTGGACTGTTGGGCGATCCTTGGGGAAATGTGGGTTCCTGTTCACCGCGTGGCGGGCGAACATTGAATTATTCTTCCTTGAACATTCGCAAAGAATGAGACGGGCGCGGCCCCCGGATCCCCACCCGGTGGCCGCGCCCATTGGGTTCGTCGGGCGGGTGAGCCGCAACCCTCGCCGACCGCCGCCGGACGCGCCAAAGCCCCCCACGGTCTTCGTCGCGTCACCTCGGTCCTGAAGGTTTCCCGTCCGACGTGCACAGCTTTTCGGTTCCCGGCCGTTCGCCGCGAGGCTTTTCAAGTGTGGCTGAAACACCCTGGTAACGTGCAGTGATGGTGTGCATACTCGTCCGCGGGGGTGGTTGCGAGTGCACAGGTGGGGGTTCCATGCTGCGGATTCATTTCACCGGAAACGACTTGGCGGGGGTGCGGATGGCCGCACAGCCGGACGTTCTGTGGGAAACGATTCTCAGTTTTCATCGTTTAAGGGACCGGCGCGGCTCCGTGGTCTACGGGGAATGGCGGTCCGAGGCCCGGATACGGCTGGGCGGCGAGACGCGGCTGCTGGCCGCGCTCGTGCCGAGCCGCGGCTATTTCCCCGACTTCCTCACCCCGCCCCAGGGCATCCTCGGCCTCGACGAGGGGCTTGACGCCGTCCGCGCCACGCCGCCCGCGCGGCTCCGCTCCGAGCTCGCGCTGATCGGCGCCGCCCGCTCCGGGCGCCCGGCCGTCCCGTCCGCCCTGCGGTCCCTCGCCGAGGGCGGCGCCGGGATGCTCGGCCGGCTCCTCACCGCGCTCCGCGGCTACCACCGCGCCGCCGTCGAGCCGTACTGGACCCACATCCAGGCCCGGGTCGAGGCCGACCGGGCACGCCGCGGCCGGGCCCTGCTCGACGGCGGCGCGGACGAGCTCCTCGCCTCCCTGCCGCCGATGCTGCGCTGGCGCAGCCCCGTCCTGGAGGCCGACTACCCGGTCGACCGCGACGTCCACCTCGACGGCCGCGGGCTGCTGCTCCAGCCCTCGTACTTCTGCCGCGGGACCCCGGTCGTGCTGCGCGATCCCGACCTGCCGCCGGTCCTGGTCTACCCGATCACCTACTGCGAGGCGCCGACGGTACGCGCCCCCGGCCTGCCGTCGCTGGCCAAGCTGGTCGGGCACACCCGCTCCGCGGTGCTGAACGCCATCGGCGACGGCGGCACCACCAGCGAACTGGCCCGCAGGGCCGGGGTGTCCCTCGCCTCCGCGAGCCAGCACGCCGGCGTCCTGCGGGAGGCCGGCCTGGTCACCACCCTGCGCCACGGCAACGCGGTCCTGCACACCCTGACGCCCCTGGGCGCCGCCCTCCTCGGCGGCAACGGCGGCCAGGCCCCGGTGCAGACGCCCGCCTACGAGCGGACCGCCTACGCGCGGAACGGCACGGTGACGTCGTAGGACGGGCGGCCGCCCCGCAACGGTCCGGCCGCCGGCCGGCCGCGCCGCCGAGAGGCCCGTCCCGCCCCTCGGCGGCGCGGCCTGCGGCGTCCGTACGGCGGCGCGGTGACGGCCGGCGGTCACGGACGGCCCTCCGGCACCGGTACGGGCGCGAGCGGTACGCGGCGCGAGCGGGGTCAGGAGGGGACCTTCGGCACTGGCCCCGGCGGGGCCGCATCGGGGATCCTGGGCGTATGCGTGCCTCTCGTGCCGTTCGTGACATCGGCTCCCGTGACGATCTCGACGTCCTGCTGCGCCGCTTCTACGAGGCGGCCTTCGCCGACCCGCTCATCGGGCCGTTCTTCACCGAGATCGCCGGCACCGACCTCGACGCCCATCTGCCGAGGATCACCGACTTCTGGGAGCGCGCCCTCTTCCGTGCCGCCGAGTACCGGCGCGACGCCTTCGCGCCGCACGCCGCCCTGCACTCCGCGCGGCCGCTGACCGCCGCCCACTTCGGGCGCTGGGTGCAGCTCTGGCACGCCACGGTCGACGGGCTCCACCAGGGCCCGGTCGCCGAGCGCGCCAAGGCGCAGGGCGAGCGGATCGCCCTGGCCATGCTCCGCAGGCTCGGCGGGCGGGACGCGTCCACCGACGCGCCCGAGGGCGTCGGTGGCAGCGGCGGCTTCGTACCGCTGGCGGCGCTCAGACTGCGGTCGGTGGCCTGAGCGGAAAGAATTTTCGAGGAAGGTGCCGGGACACCGATGAGTTCCGGCGGGCCCGGCCGTCTCCACTCCTGAAAGCGCCGACACGGCACCCACGGAAGAGAGAGTGACACCATGGCCCCGCAGATGATCTTCGTGAACCTGCCGGTGACGGACCTCGACGCCAGCAAGGCGTTCTACGAGAAGCTCGGGTACACCATCAACCGGCAGTTCACGGACGAGACCGCCTCGTGCGTCGTCATCAGCGACACGATCTGCGTGATGCTGCTCACCGAGGAGAAGTTCCGGAGCTTCACCGCCCCGGGCAAGGAGATCTCCGACGCCGCCAAGAGCACCGAGGTGATGCTCTCGCTGAGCGCCGAGAGCCGCGAGAAGGTCGACGAACTGGCCGACCGGGCGCTGGCCGTCGGCGGCGCTCCGGCGAAGGAGCCGCTGGAGATGGGCTTCATGTACGGCCGTTCCTTCGCCGACCCCGACGGCCACCACTGGGAGGTCTTCTGGATGGACCCGGCGGCGGTGGCGGGCGAGGCCCCGCAGGGCTGAACGGCCGGACGGCGTGGAACGGCCGTACGGCCGGCCGCGGGGGCGGGTGCCCCGGGCGGCCGGCCGTACGCGCACGTCAGGTGGTCGGCCGGGCGTCGGCGGTCGGCCGGACCGTACGCACCGGATACACCGTCACCGTCACCTCGTCGTCGTCCAGGCACCGGCCCGTCTCCAGGTCGAAGCGCTGCTTCAGGAGCGGCGAGGCCACGAACGGCCGGCCGGCCGCCGAGCCGATCAGCCCGCGCGAGAGCACCTGCGCACCGGTGAACGGGTCGCGGTTGTCGATCGCGTACGTGCGGCCCGCACGGTCCTTGAAGACCGCGGCCTGCCGGCCGTCCGGCAGCAGCGCCGCCACGCCCCGGCCCGGGGTGAGCCGGGACTCCTCGCAGACGGCCATCCAGGAGTCGTCGGACAGCGAGAGTTCGAGCGTCGTCATCGGGAGGTGGCTCCTTCCAGGGTGCCGATCGTGAGGATCTGCAGGTCCGGCTTGATCTGGTCGCGTTCCGGCACGAACCGCACCGACGGGTCCGGCGCGTCCGGCGCGTTCACGAAGGACACGAACCGCCGCAGCCGGTCCGGGTCGTCGAGGGTCGCCGCCCACTCGTCCTGGTAGCCCGCCACGTGCGCCGCCATCAGCGCCTCCAGCTCGTCGCACAGACCCAGCGAGTCGTGCACGACCACGTCCCGCAGGTGGTCGAGGCCGCCTTCCAGGCGCTCCAGCCACGTGGAGGTCCGCTCCAGACGGTCGGCGGTGCGGATGTAGAACATCAGGAACCGGTCGATCAGGCGCACCAGTTCGGCGTCCGACAGGTCCTGGGCGAGCAGGTCCGCGTGGCGCGGGGTCGCGCCGCCGTTGCCGCCCACGTACAGGTTCCAGCCGCTCGCCGTCGCGATGATCCCGAAGTCCTTCGACTGGGCCTCCGCGCACTCGCGGGCGCAGCCGGAGACCGCCGACTTCAGCTTGTGCGGGGCGCGCAGACCGCGGTAGCGCAGCTCCAGCTGGATGGCCATCCTGACCGAGTCCTGCACGCCGTAGCGGCACCAGGTCTGTCCCACGCAGGACTTCACCGTGCGCAGCGCCTTGCCGTACGCGTGCCCCGACTCGAAGCCGGCGTCGACGAGACGGGTCCAGATCGAGGGGAGCTGGTCGACCCGGGCGCCGAAGAGGTCGATCCGCTGGCCGCCGGTGATCTTCGTGTAGAGCCCGAAGTCGCGGGCCACCTCGCCGATCACGATCAGCTTCTCGGGCGTGATCTCGCCGCCCGGGATGCGCGGCACGACGGAATAGGAGCCGTTGCGCTGGAGGTTGGCCAGGTGGTGGTCGTTGGTGTCCTGGAGCGCGGCCTGCTCACCGTCCAGGATGTAGCCGTTGTTGAGCGAGGCGAGGATGGAGCCGACGGTCGGCTTGCACACCTCGCAGCCCTCGCCGCCCTTCGCCTCCGCGCGGCCGTGCGAGTCGAGCAGCGCGGCGAACGAGGTCACGCGGAGAGTGCGGGCGATCTCGTAGAGCTCGCTGCGGGTGTACGAGAAGCAGCCGCAGAGCCCTTTGTCGGTGGCCGCCGGCAGCAGCTTCTCGATGACCTTCACGCAGCTGCCGCAGCCGGTGCCGGCCTTGGTGCACTTCTTCACCTCGGGCAGGCTCGTGCACTGGGTGATGGCGTGCTTGGTCACGTTGTGGCAGGAGCAGATGACCGCGTCGTCCGGCAGCGCGGACGGGCCGAGCGCGACCGGCGCGCCCACGCCGGCCGGGAGCACCAGCTGCTCCGGGGAGACGGGCGGCCTGCTGCCGGTGAGCGGGCGCAGCATGCCGTACGACTCGGCGTCGCCGACCAGGACGCCGCCGAGCAGCGTGCCCTCGCCGTCGACGACGAGCTTCTTGTAGATCCCGGAGCGCGAGTCGGAGTAGACGACGTCCAGGCTGCCCTCGGCGGCGCCGTGGGCGTCGCCGAAGGACGCCACGTCCACGCCGAGCAGCTTCAGCTTGGTGGACAGGTCGGCACCGGTGAAGCCCTTCGTGTCCTCGTCCCCGGGCCCGGCGATCACGGCCGCCGCCGTCTGCGCCATCTCGTAGCCCGGCGCCACCAGGCCGTACACCCGGCCGTCCGAGGCCAGCGCGCACTCGCCGATCGCGAACACCGCCGGGTCGGAGGTCCGGCACAGCTCGTCGACGGCGATGCCGCCGCGCTCGCCCACGTCCAGGCCGCAGTCACGGGCCAGCTGGTCGCGGGGGCGGACGCCCGCCGAGAACACCACCATCTCCGTGGCCAGTTCGGAGCCGTCCGACAGGCGCATGGCCGTGACCGAGCCGTCCTCGGTGACGATCTCCTGGGTGCCCGTCCCGGTGTGGACGGTCAGGCCCATCTGCTCGATGGTGCGCAGCAGGGCCGCGCCGCCGCCCTCGTCGACCTGCACCGGCATCAGGCGCGGCGCGAACTCCACGATGTGGGTGTCGAGTCCGAGGCCCTTCAGGGCGCCGGCCGCCTCCAGGCCGAGCAGACCGCCGCCGACGACCGCGCCGACGGTCTTGTCCTTCGCGTACTCCTCGATCGCCAGCAGGTCCTCGATGGTCCGGTAGACGAAACAGCCGCGGGCGTCCTTGCCGGGCACGGGCGGCACGAACGGGTACGAGCCGGTGGCGAGGACGAGGGTGTCGTACGCGAAGACCCGCCCGGAGCGGGCGGTCACCTCGCGGGCCTCCCGGTCGATCGTGACGGCCGGGTCGTCCGTGTACAGCTCGATGCCGTGCCTCTCCATGAAGCCGTCCTCGACCATCGACAGGTCGTCGGGCGTCTTCCCGGAGAAGTACGAGGTCAGCTGGACGCGGTCGTAGGCGGGGCGGGGCTCCTCGCAGAGCACCACGACGCGGGCCCGGTCGGTGACGCCCCGCTCCGCGAGCGCCTCCAGGAACCGCTGGCCGACCATGCCGTGGCCGACCAGGACGATGGTGGGGGTGGTCGAGGTCGTCATGTCAGGAGCCTCCGTCGTGGGTGAGCAGGTGAAGCAGGGGGGCGTCGGGCAGGGCCTCGTCGCCCTCCCAGGCCCGGGCGAGCGTGCCCACCGCGGCGAGGTCGCCGAGGAGCACGCCGCCGACGAGCCGGTCGCCACGGACGACGACCTTCCGGTAGGCCCGGCGGGTGGCGTCCGTGAGCTGCACGACGTCGTCGCCGGGGGCGGGGGTGGTCTCGCCGAACGCCGCGAGGTCCAGCCCGTCGACGGCGCCGCCGAGGGTGAGGCGGGTGAGGGCACGGGTGCCGGTGTAGCGGGGGCCGCCGGGTGCGGTCGCGGCGCCGTCGGTGCCGTCGGCGCCGGTCGCGGAGGTCACGCCGAGCGGGTCCGCGCCGTCGCCGGCGACGACGGGCGCGAGCACCTCCGCCAGCACGTCCGCCTGGTCGAGCGCCGGGCCGGCCAGGCCGTAGACCCTGCCGTCGTGCTCGGCGCAGTCGCCGATCGCGTGGATGTACGGGTCGGAGGTGCGCAGCTCGTCGTCGACCACGACGCCCGTACGGACGTCCAGGCCGGCCTCGCGGGCAAGGGCCACACGCGGCCGGACGCCGCAGGCCAGGACCACCACCTGCGCGTCCAGGACGAAGCCGTCGGCGAGGACCGCCGCGGTGACCGCGCCGTCCCGCTGCCGCAGACCGCTCACCCGGCACTCGGTGTGCACCTCGACGCCCAGTTCCTCCATGTGGGTGCGGAGGAGGGCCGAGGAGTGCTCGTCCAGCTGGCGCTCCATGAGGCGCTCGCCCTGCTGGGTGAGCGTCACGTCGGCGCCGAGCGCGGCGAGCGCGCGGGCCGCGGAGACGCCGAGCAGACCGCCGCCGATCACCACCGCCCGCACGCCCGGCCGGACCAGGCCGCGCAGCGCGAGGCAGTCGTCGAGGGTGCGGAACGGGTGGACGCCGGACGGCAGCTCCGCGCCGCGCAGGCCCCGCAGCGGGGGCAGCACCGGGGCCGAGCCGGTCGCCAGGACCAGCCGGTCGTACGGGACGAGCGAGCCGTCCGCGCACTCCACGGCGCGGGCCGCGCGGTCGATCCGCACCGCCCGGACGCCGAGCCGGGAGGGCTCGCGCGGTTCGGGCAGGGCGATCACCTCGGGGCCGTAGCGGCCGGCGAGGACGTCCGCGAGCAGGAGCCGGTTGTACGGCGTGTACGGCTCCTCGCCGAGGAGCGTGACCGGCAGGCGCTGGGCCAGCCGGGCGCCCGCCGTTCCGCCTCCGACCACCACGATCCGTGTACTCATACCCGGAAGAGTGCGGGGCGGGTGTTACCCGACGGCATCCCGGCTGTTTCCCGCACGGAACGCTGATCTCACGGCGGCCGGGCCGCACTGTGAGGGCCGGCGGGCCGTGAGGCGGCCGCGGAAGCGCGGACGCCGGCCGAGGCGACGGGGCACCGGCACCGGCACCGGCACCGGCACCGACGTCGGCGTCGGCCGAGGTGACGGGGGCACGCGTCACGTGTGCGGCGGCCGTCGGACAGGTCCTAGGCTCACGGTCATGCCTGACATATCCCTGACCACGCTTGCCCTGCTCTGCCTGGCGGCGCTGCTGGCCGGCTGGATCGACGCGGTGGTCGGGGGCGGCGGGCTGCTCCTGCTGCCCGCGGCGCTGCTCGGCATGCCGCACGTGCCGGTCGCGCAGATCCTCGGCACCAACAAGGCCGTGGCCATCGTCGGCACCACCGGCGCGGCCGTCACCTACGTCCGCAAGACGCCGGTGCCGGTGTGGACGGCGGTGCGGATCGGGCTCGCCGCGCTCGCGGGGTCGATGGGCGGCGCGTTCTTCGCGGCCGGGATCAGCAGCGAGGTGCTGCGTCCGGTGATCATGGTGGTGCTGCTCGGCGTGGCCGCCTTCGTGATGTTCCGGCCGTCCTTCGGCACCCGTACGGACGAGGCCGGGCGGGCGGCGCTGAGCCGCGCCAGGATCGTCACCGCGATCGTGCTGGTCGGCGGCGGGATCGGCTTCTACGACGGTCTCATCGGGCCCGGCACCGGCACCTTCCTGGTGCTCGCGCTGACCGCGGTGCTCCACCTGGACCTGGTGACCGCCTCCGCCACCGCCAAGATCGTCAACGTCTGCACCAACGCGGGCGCGCTCGCCATGTTCGCCTACCAGGGCCACGTGCTGTGGCTGCTGGCGGCGATCATGGCGGTGTTCAACCTCACGGGCGGCATGGTCGGCGCGCGCATGGCGCTGAGCAAGGGCGCCGAGTTCGTGCGCGGCGTGCTGCTCGTGGTGGTGTTCTCACTGGTCGCGAAGCTCGCGTTCGACCAGTGGGCCTGAACCGGCCCGGCCCTGCCGGGCCCGGTGGGGTCGGCGGGCCCGGCAGGGCCGGCGGGTCCGGGCGGTGGGTGGAGCCCGGCCCTGATGGGCCCGGGGTTCAGCGCACGCCGATGAGGTGGCCGAAGGCGACCACGTTGCCCTGGTAGCCGCCGGACTTCCGGGAGAAGCCGCCGCCGCAGGTGATCACCCGGATCTCGGCCCGGTCCGCCTCCCCGTACACCTTGGCGTCGGGGAAGCGGTCCTTCTCGTAGACCTCGATCGCGTCGATGGTGAACACCGCGGTGCGGCCGTCCTGCCGGTCCACCTCGATGCGGTGGCCCTTCTTCAGCGCGCCGAGCGCGTAGAAGACGGCCGGCCCCTGCGCGTTGTCGACGTGTCCGGCGACGATCGCGGTGCCCTTGGCGCCGGGCTTCGTGCCGTTCTCGTACCAGCCGGCCAGGTTGCGGTCCTCCGCAGGCGGCACCTCCAGCGCGCCGGACCCGTCGAGTCCGAGGCCCGTCATCGGCGTGTCCACGTCGATCTCGGGGATGCGGAGCCGTACGGGCGGGGAGGGCGGCAGCGGGTCGGCGGCGGCGTCGGTGTGGACGCTCGGCCCGGCGGCGAAGGCCTGCGCCGCCGAGGGCACGGGCGGGGTGATCTCGCCCGAGCCGTTCTGGATCATCCACAGGCCCACGCAGGCGGCGACGGCTATGCCCCAGCCCTTGCTGCTGTTGCTCACGGGCGTGCATCCCTCCGGTGCGGTCGCTGTCGTGTCCTGGGGTCCGTGTGCGGGCTTCGTGGGCGGTCCGCGGACGCGGGGCGGGCCCCCGTGCCCGGTCCTCGTGTGGTCCTGCCCCCGCCGGGCCGTCAGCGGGCGCGCGGCGGGGGCAGGACGGATGGCGGTACGGTCAGCCGTCCTGCGCGCCGCTCGCCCGGCGGCGCAGGAGCCACGTACCGCCGACGGCGGCTGCGGCCAGCACCGCCGCGCCCGCCGCGATCTGGGTGTGGTCGGGGCCCACGCTGCCGCCGATGCCGGTGCGCACGTGGCCGCTGGGGTTCTTGTGCTTGACGACGAGCTCGCCGCGGGCCGTCTTGCCGTTGTCGCAGGCCACGCTGATCCAGTAGGTGCCGGCCTTGGCGTGGTGCGGCACGGTGAACTGGCCGACCACGACCTCCTTGTGCGTGCTGGGGTTGAGCTGGAACTCGCCCGCGCCGAGCGAGTTCGCGTCGCCCACGCCGTGGCCGTGCTTGCCGCAGGCGAGGGTGTTCACGGTGACGGTGGTGCCCGGGTCGGCGGAGGAGGGGAAGACCTCCAGCGAGTGCGAGCCCTGGTGCGACTCCTTGCGGGAGTCGCCCTGGGGGTCGCCGTTCGCGTACGCCGTGGGCGCGGCGAGCGCGCCGAGGGCGACGACGGCCAGCGCGGTACCGGTGAGAAGGGGGACAGGGGTGCGGCGCATTGAGGGCCTCCGTGGCGCGCGGACGATCTGCGGAAAGGGGCTTCCGTAGGACCGAGGTAAATGCGTGTACGCGCCCGGCGCCTGCTGAGGGGGAATCAGAAGCGGGCCGTCCGGTGCGGCGCGCCGCCTGGATTCCCTGCGTTTTCGCAGGTCGGAGCGGGTTTCGTGGCGTCAGCTGACGGGCCGTGCCGAACGGGTGACCAGCGACCCGCGGGGCGGGCCGGAAATCGGGGCTTGACCTCAACCGCACATGAGGTTTCAAGATCCTCGACATGGACATCACGAACTCCGCCACCGCCACCCCTGCCGCCGGTTCCCCGGCGGCGCCCCCGCCCCTGAACCTCGCCGTCATCGTCGCCAGCAACCGCGAGGGCCGCTTCGCCCCCGTCGTCACCGACTGGTTCGCCGCGCGGGTCGCCGAGCGCGACGACTTCACCACCCACGTCCTCGACCTCGCCGACGTCGACCTGCCCACCGCCCTCTCCAGCCGCCCCGACGACGCCGTCCGTGCCGAGCTCGCCAAGGTGAGCCCGGTACTCGACGCCGCCGACGCCTTCGTGGTCGTCACCCCCGAGTACAACCACTCCTTCCCCGCCGCCCTGAAGTCCCTCATCGACTGGCACCGCGCCGAATGGCAGGCCAAGCCGGTCGGCTTCGTCTCCTACGGCGGCATCTCCGGCGGCCTGCGCGCCGTCGAGCAACTCCGCCAGGTCTACGCCGAGATGCACGCCGTCACCGTCCGGGACACCGTCTCCTTCCCCTTCGTCCACAGCCGCTTCGACGAGGACGGCGAGCCCGTGGACCCGACCGGACCGGAAGGCGCCGCCAAGACCCTGCTCGACCAGCTCGCCTGGTGGGCCCGCGCCCTCAAGGACGCCAAGGCCGTCCGCCCGTACGCCGGCTGAGCGGGCCCGCCCCGCCCTGTCGTACGGTGGGCCGGTGACGTCCCCAGCCCTCCTCACCGTCCTCACCACCACCGACGCCCGCGCCAAGGCCGAGGCCCTGGCGCGCGGGGCCGTCGAGGCCCGGGTCGCCGCCTGCGCGCAGATCGGCGGTCCGGTCACCTCCGTCTACCGCTGGCAGGGCGCGGTCGAGACCGCCGAGGAGTGGCAGGTGGTGTTCAAGACCACCGAGGCCCGCTACCCGGCCCTCGAAGCCCATCTCCTCGCCGCCCACGACTACGACACCCCGGAGATCCTCGCGAGCCCCGTCGCCCGGGCGAGCGCGGACTACGCGGCCTGGGTCGAGCAGGAGACGACGCCCGCGCCATGAGGACCGGAGCATGTGGACCGAAACATGTGGACCGAAACATGTGGACCAGAGCATGAGGCCCGAAGCATGAGGCCCGGAGCATGAGAGCCGGAGCATGAGGACCGAAGAGCCGCCCGTGACGCCCGGCGGGGCGCCGTCGACGACCGAGGAGCTGCCGTTCTTCGTGTACGGCACGCTGCGCCCCGGCGCGTACAACCACGACCGCTACCTCCTCGGCCGCACCGGCACCGAGGACGACGCCGTCCTGCCCGGCGCCGTGCTGCGCGACGGGCCCGGGTACCCGTATGTCGTCCCCGGTGAGGGCCGGGTCGCCGGCAGCCTGGTGACCGCCGCGCCCGGCTCGTACGGCGAACTCCTCGGCGTGCTCGACGCGATGGAGCTGCCCGCCGGCTACGAGCGGACCGCGCGCGAGGCGCTGCGGACGCGGGACGGGGCGGCCGTACGCGCCTGGGTGTACGTGGCCGCGCCCGGCGCGCCGCTCGGCCCGCGCATCGCGTCCGGCGACTGGTTCAGGCGCGTTCCAGGCGGACCGCGCACACCTTGAACTCCGGCATCCGCGACACCGGGTCGAGCGCCGGGTTGGTGAGGGTGTTGGCGCGGCCCTCGCCGGCCCAGTGGAACGGCATGAAGACGGTGTCCGGGCGGATCGCGGTGGTGATCCGAGCCGGCGCGACCGCCTTCCCGCGCCGCGAGAACACCGCGACCGGCTCGCCCTCCGCGACCCCGATCCGTTCGGCGAGCCGCGGGTGCAGCTCCACGAACGCGCCGGGAGCGGCGGCGTTCAGCTCGGCGACCCGGCGGGTCTGGGCGCCCGACTGGTACTGGGAGACGACCCGTCCGGTCGTCAGCACCACCGGGTACTCGGCGTCGGTCTCCTCCGCCGCCGCGCGGTGCACGACCGGCACGAACCGGGCACGCCCGTCGGGCGTGGCGAAGCGGTCGAGGAAGAGCCGCGGGGTGCCGGCGTGGTCCGCCTCGCCCTCTCCGGTCTCCGGGCAGGGCCAGAACACGCCCTGCTCCTCCTCGATCCGGCGGTAGCTGATGCCCGAGTAGTCGGCGGGCCCGCCCGCCGAGGCGCGCCGCAGCTCCCCGAAGACCTCCTCGGGGTCGGCCGGGAAGCCCTTCTCCCAGCCCAGCAGCGCCGCGAGCCCGTGCAGCACCTCCAGGTCGCTGCGGACGCCCGGCGGCGGGGTGAGGGCGCGGCGGCGCAGCAGCACCCTGCCCTCCAGGTTGGTGGTGGTGCCGGTCTCCTCGGCCCACTGGGTCACCGGCAGCACCACGTCGGCGAGTTCGGCGGTCTCGGACAGCACGACGTCGGCGACGGCCAGGAAGTCCAGGGACCGGATCCGCTCCTCGACGTGCGCGGCGCGCGGCGCGGAGACGACCGGGTTGGAGCCCATGAGCAGCAGGGCCTTCACGTCGCCGCCGAGGGCGTCGAGGAGTTCGTACGCGCTGCGCCCGGGTCCCGGCAGCACGTCGGGGTCGACGCCCCACACCCCGGCGACGTGCGCGCGGGCGGCCGGGTCGTCGAGCTTGCGGTAGCCGGGCAGCTGGTCGGCCTTCTGGCCGTGCTCGCGGCCGCCCTGCCCGTTGCCCTGGCCGGTGAGGCAGCCGTAACCGCTGAGCGGCCGGCCGGCCTTGCCGGTGGCCAGGCACAGGTTGATCCAGGCGCCGACGGTGTCGGTGCCCTTGGACTGCTGCTCGGGCCCGCGCGCGGTGAGCACCATCCCGCTGTCCGCCTCGCTGAACATCCGTACCGCCTCGCGCAGTTGCGGCACCGGGACGCCGGTGATCCGCTCCACGTGCTCGGGCCAGTGCGACATGGCGCCGGCCCGGGCCGCCTCCCAGCCCTCGGTGCGGGCCGCGACGAACTCCTCGTCGACCCGGCCCTCGGCGACGACCAGGTGCAGCATGCCGAGGGCGAGCGCGAGGTCGGTGCCGGGGCGCGGCGCCAGGTGGAGGTCGGCCTGCTCGGCGGTGCGGGTGCGGCGCGGGTCGACGACGATCAGCCTGCCGCCGTTCTCCTTCAGCTCGGTGAGGTAGCGCAGTGCGGGCGGCATGGTCTCGGCGAGGTTGGAGCCGACGAGGATCACGCAGCCGGTCTTCGGAACGTCCTCCAGCGGGAAGGGAAGGCCCCGGTCGAGACCGAAGGCCCGCTGGTGGGCGGCCGCGGCGGACGACATGCAGAAGCGGCCGTTGTAGTCGATCTGCGAGGTGCCGAGGACGAGCCGGGCGAACTTGCCCAGCGCGTACGCCTTCTCGTTGGTGAGGCCGCCGCCGCCGAAGACCCCCACGGCGTCGGAGCCGTGGTCGGCGCGGGTGCGGTGCAGTCCTTCGGCGACGGCGGACAGGGCCTCCTCCCAGGTGGCGGGCTTCAGAGCCCCTGTGTCAGGGCATCGGACCAGGGGCTCGGTGAGCCTGACCCGGGAGGAGAGCACGGCGGGGGCGGTGCGGCCCTTGCCGCAGAGCGCGCCCCGGTTGACGGGGAAGTCGGTGCGGTCGACCACCTCGGCCGGCAGCTCTTCCGAGGCCGCGGGCCGCAGGTTCATGCCGCACTGCAGCGCGCAGTAGGGACAGTGCGTGGGAACGGGCGCGGCGGTGGGGGCGGTGACCTCTGACATGACCCGATGATGCGTCGCCCGTGTTACGGGCGAGGTCGCTCCGGATTACGGGCACGGTGCCATGCGCTCAGGTCAGCGGGCCGTCGCGGGTGAGGCCAGGGCCTTCGTCACGCCGTCCTCGCGTTCGCCGAGGAAGTGCGGGTCGGGCCGCAGTGCCGCGTCCAGGGCGGCCTTCCCCGCGGCGGCGAGCTCCCGGGTGGTGCCGTAGTACCAGGTGGCGTCGTGCGGTTCGGCGACGCCGACGCCGTACGACTCGACGCCCGCCGCGCCGCACAGGGCGACGGCCCGCTTGATGTGGAAGTCCTGGGTGACCAGGACGGCCCGGTCGACGCCGAAGATCTTCTTGGCACGGACGCAGGAGTCCCAGGTGTCGAAGCCCGCGTAGTCGCTGACGACCTTGTCGTCCGGGACCCCGCGTGCGGCGAGGTAGGCGCGCATGGCGCCGGGCTCGTCGTACTCGGTGCGGCTGTTGTCGCCGGTGACGAGGAGGACCCTGACCTTGCCGGTGCGGTAGAGCTCGGCGGCGGTGTCGAGCCGGTGCGCGAGGTACGGGGTGGGCCGGCCCTTCCACAGCCCGGCGCCGAAGACGACGGCGACGTCCTGCGCGGGCACGTCGGCGGTGGTGCCGAGCCGGTCCTGGGCGGTGAGGTGCATCCAGGTGGCCGGGGCGAGCGCGAGCACCGCGCCGGCCATCAGGGCCTGGACGGCGCGGCGGCGCCCCCGGGTGGTGCGGGGGAGCCGGGGCAGGCGGACGCCGCGCATGGGGTGGACCTCCGGGGTCGGGAAGGAGTGGTCGTCACTCCGTCCGACGCCGTTCGACCGGTCGCGGTTCGCCCGCGGCCCGATCGTTTCCGTACGGGGGTGTGCCGTGGAGGGGATCTCCGTGCGGAGGATGTCCGTGGAGGGGATGTCCGTGCGGAGGATGTCCGGGGAGGGGATGTCCGTGCGGAGGATGTCCGGGGAGGGGATGTCCGTGCGGAGGATGTCCCTGGACGGGATGTCCGTACAGAAGGACGGACAGACCCATCCCGATCACCATGCCGAGCAGCTGCGCGACGGCGAAGGCGGGCACGGAGCCGGGCGCGATGCCCGTGAACGAGTCGGAGAAGGCCCGGCCGACGGTGGCCGCCGGGTTGGCGAAGGAACCGGACGAGGTGAACCAGATGGCCGCGCCGATGTAGCCGGCGACGGCGACCGGGGCGAGCGAGAGCCGGCCGAGGCGGCGCAGGCCCTGGACGACGAGCACGAGCCCGGCGGTGGCGACCGCCTCGCCGAGCAGGAGGTGGACCTGGGCACGCGGTTCGGTGGCCAGGGCGGCGCCCGGCGCCCGCCCGAACATCGCCTCGGCGAGCAGCGCGCCCGAGACGGCGCCGGCGAGCTGGGCGGCGATGTACGCGAGGGCCTCGCGGCCGCCGTCCCTGGCCGCTCCGCCGTCCCCGCCGTCCCCGCCGGCTCCGCTGTCCTCGCGGCGCCGCGACCACCACTCGGAGAGGGTGACGACGGGGTTGAAGTGGGCACCGGAGAGCGGGCCGATGAGGGCGATGAGCAGCCCGAGGCCGATGGCGGAGGCGAGCGCGTTGGCGAGCAGCCGGACCCCGACGTCCTGGCTGAGGGAGTCGGCGCGGATGCCGGAACCGACGACGACGGCGACGAGTGCGGCGGTGCCGGTGAACTCGGCGAGGGCGCGCCGGGGGAGCGACGCGGGGGACATTCTCATAGTGGAAAAGATATTCCGTGATTCGGAACGAAAAAAGAGGGGAGGGTAGGAGCGGGACATCCGTACGATCCGCTGGTGATCATCGATGCCTCCGACGCGCACGGCACCGCCGGCGCTTCCGCACCTGCCGAGGGCTCCGGCACCGTCGACGCCTCCGGCACCGCCGCCGACGGTGCTGACGCCGTCGGCCTTCTCGGCGCCGCCGTCCGCAACAACGCCGACTGGTGCGACACCATGTGCCGCGCCCACGGCCTGACCGGTGCCTTCGGCCCGCGTGCCTGGACCAGTCCGCGCCGCAGCCCGCTCTACTACCCGGACGCCGTCACCCTCACCGCGGACGCCACGGCGGACGACGTCCTCGCCGGGATCGACCGCAGCGCTCCCGGCGCCTCGGTCAAGGACAGCCACGCCCGCCTCGACCTCGCCGCCGAGGGCTTCCGGCTGCTCTTCGAGGCGAGCTGGATCCACCGCCCCGCCGGCCTCCCGTCCCCGGCCGTCACCGGCGACTGGCAGACCGTCCGCACGCCCGGCGAGCTCGCTGCCTGGGCGCTCGCCTGGAGCGGCGGCGACGCGGACGAGGCGGCGCTCTTCCGCCCCGCGCTCCTCGACGACCCGGCGACCACGATCGTCGCCGGCCGCGCCGCCGACGGACGGATCCTCGGCGGCGCCGTCCTCACCGAATCCGCCGGCGTCACCGGCGTCTCCAACCTCTTCACGGCCGACGCCGACGAGGTTCCCGCCTCCTACGCCTGGGCCGGAGCCCTCGCCGCGGCCGCCCCCGGCCTCCCGGTCGTCGGCTACGAGTCGGGCGACGACCTGACCGCGGCCCTGGCGGAGGGCTTCACGCCGCTGGGCCCGCTGCGGGTGTGGCTGGACGCGTAGGAGGGACAGGAGGGACAAGAGGGGGAGGAGCGGCGGCAGGGCAGGTACGGGCAGTACGGGCAGCAAGGGCAGGCGGCAGCAGGCGCACGAGCCGCACGAGCCGCACGAGGTGTACGCGGCCTGGGAGTGCCAGCGCGGGGCCTGGGAGCCGACGGGGGCGGAGGGGGCGGGGGGCGGGGGCGGACGGGGGCGGAGGGGGCGGGGCCCTGGGGGTGGACGGCCTGACGGCCCCGCCCGCTCCGCCGTGAGGCCGCGGCAAACACCCGTGACCCGTGCGAAACGGCCAGGCAATCTGGCACCGGCAGGATCGGCGCATGACGACGTACGAGCCGGAACCCCTCTGCGACAGCGGCGCCGCCGACCTGCTCGGGCGCATCGGCAGCCGGGTCGGCGACCGGCTCGGGCGGGTGGGGCCCTTCGCCGCCCGGTCCGCCGCCCCCACCCTCGTGGCCGTCGGGCACGGCAGCCGCGATCCCCGTGCCGCCGCCACGCTCCGGCTGCTCCTCGACCGGGTGCGCGAACTGCGGCCCGGGCTCGAGGTGCGGCTCGCGCACATCGAGCTGAACGCGCCGCTGCTCACGGACACGCTCGCGGAGCTCGCCGGGCTCGCCGGCCGGGACGCCGTCCTCGTGCCCCTCCTCTTCGCGCCCGGCCACCACGTCAAGCACGACCTGCCCGCCGCGCTCGCCGCGGCGCCCGCCGTGCGCGGCCGGATCGCCGAACCCCTCGGCCCGCACCCGCTGCTCGTCGAGGCCCTGGCCGACCGGCTCGCCGAGGCCGGCTGGACGTCCGAGGACGGTGCCTCGCCCGCCACCGGCGTGGTCCTCGCCGCCGCCGGCTCCCGCGACCCCGAGTCCGCCGACACCGTCCGCCGCATCGCCGCCCGGCTCGCCGGGCGCCTCGGGGGAGTGCCGGTGGTTCCCGCCTACGCCTCCGCCGCCGCACCCACCGTCCCCGAGGCGGTCCGCGCCCTCGCCGCGCGGGGCCGCCACCGCGTCGCCGTCGCCTCCTGCTTCACCGCACCCGGCCTCTTCGCGGCCCGCGCCGCCGACGCGGCGCCCTGGCTCGCCGCCGCCCCGCTCGGCGCCCACCCGGCCCTGGCCCGGCTGGTGTTGCACCGCTACGACCAGGCCCTCGCCCGCGCCCCGCACCGGGAGCTCCTCGCCGCCCGCTGACCCCGCCCGGCCGGCAACGCGGCCCGCCTTCCTCCGAGTTGCGGCCCCGAAGCCGCATCCCTCTCGCGTCCCGGTCCCGTTTGTCCGTCCCGCCCGTTACCTTCGGTGCATGGAAGGCATCACGGATCCCAAGGACAACGGCATCAGCGACAGCACCGACCGCGACAGCACCGACCGCGACAGCACCGACCGCGACAGCCACGCGCACCGCCGCGACGGCCACGGCGCCACCGCCACCGACACCGACACTCCCGGCTACGACTCCGCCGCCACCGAGCGCTGGGCCGCCGAGCCCGACAAACGGCCCGGGCGGACCGCCTTCCAGCGCGACCGGGCGCGCGTCCTGCACTCCGCCGCGCTGCGCAGGCTCGCCGGGAAGACCCAGGTCGTCACACCCGGCACCCGCAGCCACGCCTGGGACGCCAGTCCCCGCACCCGGCTCACCCACTCCCTCGAGTGCGCCCAGGTCGGCCGCGAGCTCGGCGCCGCACTCGGCTGCGACCCCGACCTCGTCGAAGCGGCCTGCCTCGCCCACGACATGGGCCACCCGCCGTTCGGGCACAACGGCGAGCAGGCGCTCAACGACGTCGCCAAGGACTGCGGCGGCTTCGAGGGCAACGCCCAGTCGCTGCGGCTGCTCACCCGGATCGAGCCCAAGCGGTTCATCGCCGACCCCGTCACCGGCGAGCCGCTCAGCGTCGGCCTCAACCTCACCCGGGCCTCCCTCGACGCCGCCGTCAAGTACCCGTGGACCCGTGGCGGCCACCCCACCGACCCCGGGTCGAACAAGTTCGGCGTCTACGAGGACGACCTGCCCGTCTTCGAGTGGATCAGGGCCGGCGCGCCCGACCGGCGCAAGTGCTTCGAGGCCCAGGTCATGGACTGGTCCGACGACGTGGCGTACTCGGTGCACGACGTCGAGGACGGCCTGCACGCCGGCCACATCGACCCCAACCTGCTGCTCGCCGAGCCCGAGCGCGCCGACATCTGGGCGGTCGCCCTCGGCCGCTACGTACCGGAGGACACCGACCCGCAGGAGCTCTCCGACGCCCTCGACCGGCTCCTCGACCAGGACTGGTGGCCGCACGGCTACGACGGCTCGGCCGTCGCCCAGGCCCGGTTGAAGGACGCCACCAGCCAGCTCATCGGCCGCTTCTGCCTGGCCGCGGAGGCCGCCACCCGACAGGCATGGGGCTCCGGCCGCCTCACCCGCTACGGCGCCGAGCTGGTCGTCCCGCGCGAGACCCGCAACGAGTGCGCCGTCCTCAAGGCCGTCGCCGACCGCTACGTCATGCAGCGCGCCGAGCAGGAGGCCCTGCGCGCCGACCAGCGGATCGTCGTCGCCGAGCTGGCCGAGGCGCTCGTCGCCCGCGCGCCCGAAGGTCTCGAACCCCAGTTCAGGGCCATGTTCGTCAGCGCGCGCGACGACCGTTCCCGCAAGCGGGTGATCGTGGACCAGATCGCCTCCCTCACCGACGCCTCCGCCCGCGCCCTCCACGCCCGCCTCCGCAACCCCCGTGGCTGAGGGCCGTTCGCCCTCTTCCGCGGGCCGGGCGGGTGCGGGACCCTCGCATGCACGTCCCGGAGGCGCCCCGAGGCGGAAGGGCCCGGCCCGGGCCGGCGGGGGCGTAGCGTAGGGAACCGGTCGCAACGAGGAGGAATCAACGTGGTCGACGCAGATCAGACCTTTGTCATCGTCGGCGGTGGCCTGGCCGGGGCCAAGGCGGCGGAGACACTGCGCGCGGAGGGGTTCAAGGGCCGGGTGATCCTCATCGGCGACGAACGCGACCACCCCTACGAACGTCCCCCGCTGTCCAAGGGCTACCTCCTCGACAAGGACTCCCGCGACTCCGTCTTCGTCCACGAGCCCGCCTGGTACGCCCGGCACGACGTCGAGCTGCACCTCGGCCAGACGGTCACCGCCATCGACCGCGACGCCCGCACGGTCCGCCTCGGCGACGGCACCGTCATCCGCTTCGACAAGCTGCTCCTCGCCACCGGCGCCGAGCCCCGCCGCCTCGACGTGCCCGGCACCACCCTCGCCGGCGTCCACCACCTGCGCCGGCTCGCCCACTCCGAGCGGCTCCGCGACGAGCTGCGGGCCCTCGGCCGCGACAACGGCCACCTGGTCATCGCGGGCGCCGGCTGGATCGGCCTGGAGGTGGCCGCCGCGGCCCGTACGTACGGCGCCGAGGTCACCGTCATCGAGACCGACCCCACCCCGCTGCACCGGGTCCTCGGCCCCGAACTCGGCCAGCTCTTCGCCGACCTGCACACCGAGCACGGCGTCCGCTTCCACTTCGGCGCCCGGCTCACCGAGATCACCGGCCAGGACGGCATGGTCCTCGCGGTCCGCACCGACGACGGCGAGGAGCACCCGGCCCACGCCGTCCTCATCGCCATCGGCGCCGCCCCGCGCACCGCCCTCGCCGAGAACGCCGGGCTCGCGCTCGTCGACCGCGCCGACGGCGGCGGCGTCGCCGTCGACGAGTCGCTGTGCTCCTCCGACCCCGACATCTACGCGGCCGGGGACGTCGCCGCCTTCGACCACCCCCTCCTCCACCACCGCATCCGCGTCGAGCACTGGGCCAACGCCCTCAACGGCGGCCCCGCCGCCGCCCGCGCCATGCTCGGCAGGCCCGTCTCCTACGACCGCGTCCCGTACTTCTTCTCCGACCAGTACGACCTCGGCATGGAGTACTCCGGCTGGGCACCGCCCGGCTCGTACGACCAGGTCGTGGTGCGCGGCGACACCGGGAAGCGCGAGTTCATCGCCTTCTGGATCAAGGAGGGCCGGGTGATCGCCGGCATGAACGTGAATGTGTGGGACGTCACAGATCCGATCCAGAGCCTCATCCGCTCCCGTACCCAGGTGGACACCGAGGCCCTGGCGAACCCGTCCGTCCCCCTGGACAGCCTCGTCCCGTAGCCCGCACCGTCCGTGGGACGCCCCCCGGACCCCCGTAGAATCTCTACGTGGCAGGCAGGATCAACGATGACGACGTGAAGGCGGTACGGGACGCGGTCCCGATCGACGCCGTCGTGTCCGAGTACCTCCAGCTCCGCAACGCCGGCGGCGGGAACCTCAAGGGACTCTGCCCCTTCCACGACGAGAAGTCGCCCTCCTTCCAGGTCAGCCCCAGCAAGGGACTGTTCCACTGCTTCGGCTGCCAGGAGGGCGGCGACACCATCGCCTTCGTGATGAAGATCGACCACCTCTCCTTCTCGGAGACGGTCGAGCGCCTCGCCGCCAAGGCGGGCATCACCCTGCGCTACGAGGAAGGCGGCTACAACCCCGGCCACCAGCGCGGCGAACGCACCCGCCTGGTCGAGGCCCACACGATCGCCGCCCAGTACTACGCCGACCAACTCGGCTCCGCCGAGGCCGAGATCGGCCGGAAGTTCCTCGCCGAGCGCGGCTTCGACCAGGCCGCCGCCGAGCACTTCGGCGTCGGCTACTCCCCGGCCGGCTGGGACCACCTCACCCGCTTCCTGCGCGGCAAGGGCTTCACCGACCGCGAGCTGATCCTCTCCGGCCTCTCCCAGGACGGCCGCCGCGGCCCCATCGACCGCTTCCGCGGCCGGCTGATGTGGCCGATCAAGGACGTCGGCGGCGACGTCGTCGGCTTCGGCGCCCGCAAGCTCCGCGAGGACGACAACGGGCCCAAGTACCTCAACACGCCCGAGACGCCGATCTACAAGAAGTCCCAGGTGCTCTACGGCATCGACCTCGCCAAGAAGGACATCGCCAAGGTCAGCCGCGCCGTCGTCGTCGAGGGCTACACCGACGTCATGGCCTGCCACCTGGCCGGCGTCACCACCGCCATCGCCACCTGCGGCACCGCCTTCGGCGGCGAGCACATCAAGATCCTGCGCCGCCTCCTCATGGACAACGGCTCGGCCCGGGTCATCTTCACCTTCGACGGCGACGCCGCCGGCCAGAAGGCCGCCCTGCGCGCCTTCGAGGACGACCAGAAGTTCGCCGCCGAGACCTACATCGCCATCGCGCCCGACGGCATGGACCCCTGCGAGCTGCGCCTCGCCAAGGGCGACGAGGCCGTCGCCGACCTGGTCCAGCCCCGCACCCCGCTCTTCGAGTTCGCGCTGCGCCAGATTGTCGGCCGCTACGACCTGGAGATCCCCTCCGGCCGGGCCGCCGCGCTCGACGAGGCCGCGCCCGTCGTCGCCCGCATCAAGAACATCGCCTCGCAGCACGAGGTCGCCGTCCAGCTCGCCGGCATGCTCGGCATCCTCGACACCCAGTTCGTGGTCCGCCGGGTCGCCCAGATCGCCCGCTGGCAGCGCGACCGAGGCGGCCGGGACCAGGGCCCCGGACCGGGCCAGGGCCCCGCGCGCGGCGGTGCCCGGCCGCAGCGCGGCTACGCGGACGTCCAGGCGCCCGCCGCCCAGGCCGGACCCGCACTCCACCTGCGCAGCCCCGCCCACCGCACCGAGCGCGAGCTGCTCAAACTCGCCCTCCAGCGCCCCGAACTCGTCTCCCCGGCCTTCGACGCGTACGGCGTCGACGAGTTCACCGCCCCGCCCTACGCCGCCGTCCGCCAGTGCATCCAGGACGCCGGCGGCGCCACCGGCGCACCCGCCGACTACCTCGACGCGGTCCGCGAGGCGGCACCCGACGACACCGTCCGTGCCCTCGTCACCGAACTCGCCGTCGAGACGATCTTCGCGAAGACCATCGACGAGGTCTACGCCGGAGCCCAGCTCGTCCAGGTCCGGCTGCGCGCCGTCGACCGGCGCATCCGCGACGTCCAGGGCGCCCTCGCCCGGCTCGGCGCCCACGGCGACCCCGCACGGCTCGCCGCCGTCCAGAACGAGCTGTGGGTGCTCACCCAGTACGGGCAGTCGCTGCGCACCCACGGCGCCGCCGCACTCTGACGTTCGGTCACCTGTCGAACTCAAAAAGTCACCGCACGCCCCTCGTGGCAGCGATGTGTCGTACCCCACACTGGGTCACGGTGCCGTCCCGCTGCCCGTACGACCGCGTACGCCCCCCGAACCGGCAGCGATCACCCACCCCCTGGAGGTCGCCCCCCGTGCAGACCCAGACCCAGACCCCCGCCGTGTCCGAGCCCTCTCCGGTGGAGCTGGTGGCCGTGGAGCAGGAGACGGAGGCCGGACCCGAAGCGGAGCCGGCGGTGCCGGCCCAGCGCCGCCGCGTCGACCTCGGCGGGAACGGGCCCTCCTCCGACCTCTTCCGGCAGTACCTGCGCGAGATAGGCCGCGTGCCGCTGCTCACCGCGGAGGAGGAGGTCGAGCTCGCCCGCCGCGTCGAGGCCGGGCTGTTCGCCGAGGAGAAACTCGCCAACACCCCCGACCTCGACTCCCGGCTCGCCCACGACCTGGACCGGCTCGTGGTCCTCGGCCGGATCGCCAAACGCCGACTCATCGAGGCCAACCTGCGCCTCGTCGTCTCCGTCGCCAAACGCTACGTGGGCCGCGGCCTGACCATGCTCGACCTGGTCCAGGAGGGCAACCTCGGCCTCATCAGGGCCGTGGAGAAGTTCGACTACGCGCGCGGCTACAAGTTCTCCACGTACGCGACCTGGTGGATCCGCCAGGCGATGTCCCGGGCCCTCGCCGACCAGGCCCGGACCATCCGCGTCCCCGTCCACGTCGTCGAACTCATCAACCGCGTCGTCCGCGTCCAGCGGCGGATGCTCCAGGAACGCGGCTACGAACCCACCGCCGAGGAGGTCGCCGCCCAGCTCGACCTGGCCCCCGAACGGGTCGGCGAGGTGCTGCGGCTCGCCCAGGAACCGGTCTCGCTGCACGCACCCGTCGGCGAGGAGGATGACGTCGCCCTCGGCGACCTCATCGAGGACGGCGACGCCGCGTCCCCCGTCGAGTCCGCCGCCTTCCTGCTGCTGCGCCAGCACCTGGAGGCCGTGCTCTCCACCCTCGGCGAGCGCGAACGCAAGGTCGTCCAGCTGCGCTACGGCCTCGACGACGGCAGGCCCCGCACCCTGGAGGAGATCGGACAGCTCTTCGGCGTGACACGCGAACGCATCCGCCAGATCGAGTCCAAGACCCTCGGCAAGCTGCGGGACCACGCCTACGCGGACCAGCTGCGCGGCTACCTGGACTGAACCGCCGCTCCGGGACCGGCGGTTCAGTCCACCTCGGCGACCGCCTGCGCGAACTGCGCCGCGTACAGCCGGGCGTACGCCCCGCCCGAGGACAACAGCTCCTCGTGCGTGCCCTGTTCGACGATCGAGCCGTTCTCCATCACCAGGATCACGTCGGCGTCCCGGATGGTGGAGAGCCGGTGCGCGATCACGAACGACGTACGGCCGTGCGCGAGGCGGGCCATCGCCTTCTGGATCAGCACCTCGGTACGGGTGTCGACCGAGCTGGTCGCCTCGTCGAGGACCAGGATCACCGGGTCGGACAGGAACGCCCGCGCGATGGTGATCAGCTGCTTCTCACCGGCGCTGACCCCCGCACCGTCGTCGTCGATGACGGTGTCGTAGCCCTCGGGCAGGGTGCGGATGAAGCGGTCGGCGTGCGCCGCCTTCGCGGCCCGCTCGATCTCCTCGCGGGTGACCTGGCGGGTGGCGCCGTAGGCGATGTTCTCGGCGATGGTGCCGCCGAACAGCCAGGTGTCCTGGAGCACCATGCCGATGCCCGCCCGCAGGTCCTCGCGGGTCATCCTCGCGACGTCGACGCCGTCGAGGGTGATCCGGCCGCCGGTCACCTCGTAGAACCGCATGAGCAGGTTGACCAGCGTGGTCTTGCCGGCGCCGGTCGGGCCGACGATCGCGACCGTCTGCCCCGGCTCCACCGCAAGCGACAGGTCCTCGATCAGCGGCTTGTCCTCCTCGTAGCGGAAGGAGACCCCCTCCAGCGCCACCCGGCCCTTCAGCTCGGTCGGCTTCTCGCTCACCGGCGCGTCCGGCTCCTGCTCCTCCGCGTCGAGCAGCTCGAAGATCCGCTCGGCGGAGGCCACGCCCGACTGCACCAGGTTCGCCATCGACGCGACCTGCGTCAGCGGCATCGAGAACTGCCGCGAGTACTGGATGAAGGCCTGCACGTCACCGATGGACAGGCTGCCGCTCGCCACCCGCAGACCGCCGACCACGGCCACCAGCACGTAGTTGAGGTTCGAGACGAACAGCATCACCGGCTGCATGACCCCGCTGTTGAACTGGGCCTTGAACCCGGCCTCGTACAGCGCGTCGTTCTGCTCGTGGAAGTCCTCCGCGGACTCCCGCTGCCGCCCGAAGACCTTCACCAGCGTGTGACCGGTGTACATCTCCTCGATGTGCGCGTTCAGCTTGCCCGTGGACTTCCACTGCTGCACGAAGTGCGGCTGCGAGCGCTTGCCGATCCGCGTCGCCACGACCACCGACAGCGGCACCGTGACGAGCGCCACCAGCGCGAGCAGCGGCGAGATCCAGAACATCATCGCGAGCACGCCGACGATCGTGAGCAGCGAGTTGATCAGCTGGCCCATCGACTGCTGGAGGGTCTGCGAGACGTTGTCGATGTCGTTGGTCGCCCGCGACAGCACCTCGCCCCGCTTGGCCTGGTCGAAGTACGACAGCGGCAGCCGCGCCAGCTTCGCCTGGATGTCCTCGCGCATCCGGTAGACCGTGCGGTTGATCACCTTGATCGACATGCGGGTCGAGACCAGCATCAGCAGGCCCGCCAGCACGTACACGCCGAGCGCCAGGCCCAGCACCTCGCCGACCGCGGAGAAGTCGATGCCCCGGCCCGGGGTGAAGTCCACCCCGGACAGCATGTCCGCCATCCCGCCGTCGCCCTTGGCGCGCAGCGCCTCCAGCGCCTGCGCCTTCGTGGTGCCCGCGGGCATCTGCCGCCCGACCACACCCGCGAAGACCAGGTCGGTCGCCCGGCCCAGGATCTTCGGCCCGACCACGGAGGCCGCCACCGACAGCACGCCGGCGACCAGCATCAGCCACAGCGTGCCCCGCTCCGGCGCCAGCTGCCTCAGCAGCCGCTTGCCCGAGCCCTTGAAGTCCATCGACCTCGAGTCCGGCCCGCCGCCGGCCATCATTCGTCCGCCAGGACCGGCCATCAGGCAGCCTCCGCCTCGGTCAGCTGGGAGAGCACGATCTCCCGGTACGTCTCGTTCTCCGCCATCAGCTCGTGGTGCCGGCCCGCGCCGACCACCCGGCCCTCGTCGAGGACCACGATCCGGTCGGCGTCCCTGATCGTCGACACCCGCTGGGCGACGATCACCACGGTCGCGTCGGCCGTCTCCTCGGCGAGCGCGGCCCGCAGCAGGGCGTCCGTCTCGTAGTCGAGCGCGGAGAAGGAGTCGTCGAAGAGATAGATCTCCGGCTTCTGCACCAGCGTCCTGGCGATCGCCAGACGCTGCCGCTGACCGCCGGACACGTTCGTGCCGCCCTGGGCGATGGGCGCGTTCAGCCCGCCCTCCAGCTTGCTGACGAAGTCCTTGGCCTGGGCCACCTCCAGGGCGTGCCACAGCTCCTCGTCCGTCGCGTCCGGCTTGCCGTACCGCAGGTTCGTCGCCACCGTCCCGGAGAACAGGTACGGCTTCTGCGGCACGAGGCCGACCGTGCGCGCCATGAGCTCCGGGTCGAGCGTCCGCACGTCCACGCCGTCCACCAGGACCTCTCCGCCGGTCACGTCGAACAGCCGCGGCACCAGACCGAGCAGCGTCGACTTGCCGGAGCCCGTCGAACCGATGATCGCGGTGGTCTCGCCCGGCCGGGCGACCAGCTCGACGTCCCGCAGCACCGACTCCTCCGCGCCCGGGTACCGGAAGTCCGCGCTCCTGACCTCCAGATGACCACGCCGGTCCAGGGTCCGCACCGGCTCGGTCGGCGGCACCACGCTGGACTCGGTGGCCAGGACCTCCTCGATGCGCTCGGCGCACACCTCGGCGCGCGGCACCATCATGAACATGAAGGTGGCCATCATCACGGCCATCACGATCTGCATCAGATACGCGAGGAAGGCCGTGAGCGCGCCGATCTCCATGGCGCCGCTGTCGATGCGGTGCGCGCCGAACCAGACGACGGCGATCGACGACACGTTCACGACCGTCATCACGGTCGGGAACATCAGCGCCATCAGCCGGCCGGTGGACATCGACACGTCGGTCAGCTCGACGTTGGAGCCCTTGAACCGCTCGCGCTCGTAGCCGTCGCGCACGAAGGCCCGGATCACCCGGTTGCCGGTGATCTGCTCGCGCAGCACCCGGTTCACCGTGTCGAGCCGCTCCTGCATGGTGCGGAACAGCGGCCGCATGCTCCGGACGATCAGCGAGACCGCGATGCCCAGCACCGGCACCACCGCGATCAGCACCGCCGACAGCGGCACGTCCTGGCCGAGTGCCATCACGATGCCGCCGACGCACATGATCGGCGCGGAGACCATCAGGGTGAACGCCATCAGCGTCAGCATCTGGACCTGCTGCACGTCGTTGGTCGTCCGGGTGATCAGCGACGGCGCGCCGAAGTGCCCGACCTCCCGGGCGGAGAAGGACTGCACCCGGTCGAAGACCGCGGCCCGCACGTCCCGCCCGAGCGCGGCCGCGGTCCGCGCGCCGTAGTAGACGGCCGCGATGTTGCAGACGACCTGCACGAGGGACACGCCGACCATCAGCGCGCCGAACCGCAGGATGTAGCCGGTGTCCCCGTGGACGACACCGTTGTCGATGATGTCCGCGTTCAGGGTGGGCAGATAGAGCGTCGCGCTGGTCTGCAGCAGCTGCAGCAGGACCAGCACGGCGATGGGTTTGCCGTACGGCCGGAGGAAGGTACGGAGAAGTCTTATGAGCACGGGTCCTACTATCGCCCGCGCCCTCACGGCGTTACGACTCGTCGAGGCCTCGGCGGCGAGCCTTGCGAAGTCTTTACGAAACGGTGCCGGTCCGTAATGGGACGAGAGCGGATCGGCGGACGGCCGGCGCACCGGAGGCGCGGGGCGCGGCCGGGTGTCGGGCGCTGGAGGCGCGGCGGCGGCCGGGCGTCGGAGGCGCCGAGGTGTGGCCGGGCGTCGGGCGCTTCCCGGACGCCGCGGGTACGGAAGGCGCGGGGGTGACCAGGCTTCAGGTCCGGGAGGCGCCGAGGTGTGGCTGCGCGTCAGGCGCCTCCCGGACGCCGCAGGCGCGGGCGACGCAGGGACGGGCGCGCGTCAGGTGCCTCCCGGACGCCGCAGGCGCGGGAGACGCAGGGGCGGCCGGGCCTCAGGCGCTGAACGCGCCGGGGTGGATCTGCTCCCGCGTCGCCGTGTACTGCTGCCGTACGGCCTGCCCGACCGTGAGCTCCTCGCCCGCCTCGAAGACCTGCGCCGCCGCGCCCTGCCAGGCCGGCGGGGCGGTCGGGGAGAGCGCGCCCTGCGAGACGCCGAGGGCCCACGCGGCCTGCCGGGCGGCGCCGAGGGCCGCGTACTCGGCCGGCTGCGGCACGACGACCTGCGCGCCGAACAGCGCGGGCGCCATGGCCTGCACGGCGGGCAGCCCGGCGGCGGCGCCGAGCAGGAACACCCGGCGCACCTCGACGCCCCGCCCGCGCAGCACGTCCATGGCGTCGGCGAGCGAGCAGAGCATGCCCTCGAAGGAGGCCCGGGCGAGGTGTTCGGGCTTCATCGACTCGCGGCGCAGTCCGGCGAGGGTGCCGGCGGTGTGCGGCAGGTGCGGGGTGCGCTCGCCCTCCAGGTAGGGCAGCAGGACGAGCCCGGAGGCACCGGGCGTCGAGGTGAGCGCGAGCGCGGAGAGCTCCTCCAGCGACTCGACTCCGAGCAGCTCGGCGGTGCCGCGCAGCGCCCGTACGGCGTTCGAGGTGTGCACGACCGGCAGGTGCATGCCGGCGGCGTCGGCGAAGGAGGTGATCATGCCGTGGGGGTCGGTCAGGGCCTCGTGGTGGACGGCCATGACGGAGCCCGAGGCGCCCAGCGAGACGACGGCGTCGCCGACGCCGAGCCCGAGGCCGAGGGCGGCGGCCATCGTCTCGCCGGTCCCGGCGGAGATCAGCAGGCCCTCGGGCGTGGTCCCGGCGGCCTCGGCGGGCCCGAGCACCTCGGGCAGCGCGGCCTGATGGCCCAGGGCGAGCTCGACGAGGTCGGGCCGGTAGGCGCCGTTGCGGGCGGACCAGTAGCCGGTGCCGGAGGCGGCGCCGCGGTCGGTGGTGCGGCGCGCGGGGCGGCCGAGCAGCTGCCAGACCAGCCAGTCGTGCGGCTGGAGGATCATCGCGACGCGCTGGGCGTGCTCGGGTTCGGTGCGGGCGAGCCAGCGCAGCTTGGCGACGGGAAGCCCGGAGGCCGGCACGTTCCCGACGGCCTCGGTCCACGCCTGCCGCCCGCCGAGGCCCTCGACGAGATCGGCGGCGGCGACCTGCGCCCGCTTGTCGTTGCCGACCAGGGCGGGCCGGACGAGCCCGCCCTGCGCGTCGAGCGGCACGAGCCCGTGGCCCTGCGCGGAGACACCGATGGCCTGCACGCCTTCGAGCAGCCCGCCGGTCGCGGCCTCGCCGAGGGACAGCAGCCAGGCCTGCGGATCGACGTCCACGGCCTTGGGCTCCAGGGGGTGCGGGGCATGGCCGTGACGCAGCACGGCACCCGTCTCGCTGTCACAGACGACGATGCGCGTGGAATCGGAAGAACTGTCCAGACCGGCGACTATCCCCATGGCACATGATTCTGCCGTACGTCAGGTGTTGCTGGTGCCCCAGTCGTCGTCCTCGTACTGCGCGACCTGGCCGTTGTGGCTGCGCCGCGCCCGGATCCTCTGCGCCTGCTCCCCGGCGGCGTGGAACGCCTTCCCGGCCGCCTGCCGCCCGGTCTGCGCGGCGGACTCGGCCGCGTTGCGCACCGCGGGGTTCTCGGCGACCTGCTTGGCCGACTTCTTCATCCGCTCGTACACCTCGCGTCCGGCCCGGGTCCCGATCAGGAAACCGAGGCCCAGTCCGGCGACGAACACCAGCTTGTACCGCACGCTGCGATCCTTCCCTGGAGCGTCCTGGGGATACCGATTGGCGGAGCACCCCCCTGCTTGCGCTAATCTATGTCTCGCAGCGAGCGCCCGCCCCCCGGGCAAGGCCGGAGGTGGGACCGTTCGTCGCAACGCAGCAATCCCCTGTAGCTCAATTGGCAGAGCAGCCGGCTGTTAACCGGCAGGTTACTGGTTCGAGTCCAGTCGGGGGAGCGCGATCCCCTGTAGCTCAATTGGCAGAGCATTCGGCTGTTAACCGGAGGGTTGCTGGTTCGAGTCCAGCCGGGGGAGCCACACGGAAGAGGACCCTTCGGGGTCCTTTTTCGTTCCCGGTGGAACCACCGGCCCGCCTGGGCAGTCTTCCAGATCGGCAGGGCCGCCCATCCGGAGCAGGAGATCGTATGAGCGGCTATGCTGCGGCAGACGGCGCGCACACTTGTACGTGCCGTGGTGTACGGGGCGGTAGCTCAGCCGGTTAGAGCAGCGGACTCATAATCCGTCGGCCGTGGGTTCGAGTCCCACCCGCCCCACCAAGAAAAACGTTCTGACCTGTGAAAACGCCCTGAAGGGGTGTTTTCGCGTGCAGCGGTCGCCTCCCAGTGGTGCAGCGAAACGGGTGCCCGCGGCTTGCCTCGTAAGGGCCGTACCTTCTCGACCTGCGGTTTCAGGTGGAGCGTGGGGTGATGGCCGCATCGATGATCCCACGACGATCCCACGGCTCCTGGATATGACACGCCGCACATCGCGCGGAACGTCCGTGCCTTTGTCGCCGCTGATCAGTCCCGGGAAATGCTGCTCAGCAGTCTCGGACCGCCCGCTTCGATCCGTCTCCTCGGTGCGTAAAGACTACGGCGACTTGGTCACGTAGAGTGACCGTCCGTCGTGCCGGGCCGCGCAGGCTGCGCCTCGCCGGCACCTCGACGTCGTCGGTGCGCCCTGGACGGTCGGCGACCGTGTCGCCGGCCTGGCGCCGGCCACCTCAAGCCCGTCGGTACCCATGCAGGACGCCTGGGATCGCGGCTACGGCGCGCGCCGACCGTATTCTGGGGACAACGGGAAGGAGCCGTTGATGAGCGTCGAGGCGATCATGCACACCGAGTTCCCCGAGGGATACACGGTCTTCTTCGGTGCCGACGGGAAGGTGATCATGACTCCGCAGAGCTTGGAGCACTCCAGCACGATCAAGTCGTTGCAGTACGACACGATCGTGTCGCTCGGGCGCCACGCGAAGACTGTCTCGGACGTCTATCTCGACTTCCCGGCGGACGAGAACTCCGCTCCCGATCTCGCGATCCTGCGCGAGGACTCCCAGAGGGTGGGCAAGCGCTATAGCTTCGAGGACGTCCTGCTGATCGCGGAGGTGGTGTCCGTCTCCTCGGCGCGCAAGGACTACGACGACTGTACCGCCAAGTACGGCCGCTACGGCATCCCCGTCTACCTGGTGGTAGACCCGTACGCCGCGGAGGTCGTCGTCCACACGCAGCCCACCGGAACCGGCTACATCGCGGCGCACACGCACAAGTACGGCACCGGCAAGCTCCCCATCGATCTGGCCGACGGCCGCACCTTCACTCTCGACCTGGACGAGCTGCCCCGACCCGAACCGGAGACCGGCGCGCGCTGACGAGCCGACTGCTGGTGGCCGGGATGAAGCCGGCGTGTCAGCGGTGGTCATTGAAGCGCGGGGTGTGAGTGACGATTTCAGGCCGCGACCGACTGTCGATGATCTTGTCAGGCTGATTCCGGCGGTCGTCCCCCTTGAGCGCGTCGACGCGGAGCTGGTGGTGATGGGGAGCGGTATGGGGCGCTCGCCGGTTTTGCGCCCGAACTCGGGACTCCGGTCTGGTGCGAGCAGGTCCTGGAGGCGATGCATCCCGGTGACCCGGCCGCCCAGCGGACGGTGCTTGCGGTACTGAACGGCGGGCGGGTCCTGCCGGTCCCCGGGCGAACCGGCGTGCCGCGTCGGCTGACGGTCCCATGATGGCGGCCGGCGGCTGGGGCGCGGCCTGGAAGTACACCAAGTGTCGCCTACGTCGCGGCGGTCTTCGTGCCGGGAGTCACGGGCTTCAAGGGGATCAAGGCGCTCGGCGGCGTGAAGACCACCGCCAAGCCGCTGGTGAAGGCCGGCAACGCCGATGACTTCCTCGAGATCGCTGGTGGCGCCGCCACCGAGATCATCGGTGTCAACGGCATCAGGGACAACCGCTTCTGGGTATGTGTCACATGACGTGGTGAAGTCCCGGCGCTCCCCGCGCTGGATCGTCACCCCATCCGTTTCACCGTCAGTTGCATGCACGTGGGCGCGGTGCACGCCGCGGAATTCGCCGCGCCCGCTGCTTCCGGGCACAGCGGCAATCGCTGCCTCGGTCACTGGGAGACGACCGAAGGTCGGCCCCCCTCCATGCCGGATGAACCGCTCGAACCGGACAGCTGTCCACCTGGGGCGACGGGGAGGGCAACCCTCGGCGTTCTGCCCAGAGCCCAGAGCCCAAAGTCGGGGACGGCCTGTGTCGTACGTGGGTGCGACACTTCGGTCCATGTCCCTCGCCGATCTCGCCTTCGACCAGTGGCGGTCTGTCGACCTGCCCACCGCACGCCGTGTCGCCCAGGCGGCCGCTGACACGGTGAGCGGCCAGGTGGTCTCTGTCGAGACCACGGAGCACCTCGGTGCACCGCTGCACCGCGTCCGGATCGAGTGGAGGGGGCAGGAGTTCGCTCTCGTACCCGGCGGCACGGTGGCTGTCGGATTCGACCTCGACGCGTGGCAACCCACACCCGAACAGGTCGCCGACTACGCCGAGAGCGTCGAGCAGGGTTTCGGCCGCGGCGCTGATCTGAGGGCTCACCTGGCGCGGGAGCTCAGTCCGCGCCGGAACGTCACCCTGGCCGCCGTTCTCATGGCCGTCGAGGCCGAGAGGCTGACCGAGCCGCCCGCCGAGATGCCGGCCGTCCTGGCGGCCCGCGGTCTGCGCATGCCGAGCTCCGACGAGTGGGAGCACGCCTGCGGTGCCACGGCGGGCACCCTGTTCCGTTGGGGTGACGAATGCCCCCTCGACCGCTGTCCCTCTGGGGATCGCACCGGACCACAGAACCAGCTCAATGCCTTCGGTCTGCGCATCGCACACGACACGTACGACGCGGAGCTGACAAGCGATGTGACCGCGGTACACGGCGGCGACGGTGGTGAGTCGGTGTGCGGTGGGTACGGCAGTTTCCTGGCCTGGCTCCCCCTCGCCACCGCCAACCGCAATCCCTCCATGGCCGAGTTCGTGTACGGCCCCGACGGCGAGGGTCTCTGCCAGGACTTCTCCACCCGGCCCGTGCTCGCCTTGTGAGCCGGAGCCGGTAGGAGAGGGGGGAGTGCGGCGGGCCGCAGTCCGAGGGACGCTCTCCTTGCTGCAGGGAGGCGGGAGGGGAACGAGTTCCGCCCGCTCGTGCAGCAGGCAGGCAATCCTGTCGGCCTCGCCGGACCCCTGGTCCTCGACCCGGTGCTGCGCCACGGCAGTCAGTTCCGCTCCCCTCGATCGCTTCGAGATCAGTCGTCGCGTCGAACCCCTTGGAGGCCACGACGTGGAAACCCGTCCCGGCCAGCCGACGTCGCGGAGACGTAGCCGTACATCACACCCACGGGGCGATCATTCCCCGACCCGACCCGACCCGACCCGACCCGACCCGACCCGGCGCCCCGGCCGGTAGACGCGAGGAAGGGACTCCTCCCGCGGCCGAACCGTTCGGCATGGGCCGTACGGAGGGTGGCGCAAGCCGGCTCGGTCATCGCCCGGAAGAGCCTGCCTGGTCCGTGGCCGTCAGGTGGTACGTCGTGTCGATCCAGAAGCCGCCCGACGTGCTGCCCTTGATCTCCAGGACGTACTGGCCCGGTGTCAGCGGTGCGATGCCCGCCCAGACGCCCCAGGCGAGGTGCATGCGGAGGTCCACGCGGAAGAGCGGCGCGGTGAACTCGCGGAGGGGGAGCGGGACGCCGTTGAGGTGGGCGTCGGCGTTCGTCACGTCGAGCTTGAGCGGGACGCGCGAGTGCTGCTTGGTGTGGTGGATGTTGAGGACCGGGAAGAACACCGGCCGGTCGGAGGGGATCTCGCAGCGGCGGACCACCTGGCCGCCGTACGTGCCGGCGAGGAACCACACGTCGTCGGGCTGCCGCCAGTCCGCGTGCTCGCCGGTCCGGTCGGCGACCGGGCTGCGGTCGTCCGGGGCCGACAGAGCCCACTGCCACCAGCGGGCCGCGAGCACGCCGCCCTCCTGGTCGCTCATCCGCCAGGCTCCCGTACTCGATGTCATGGCGCTGCCACCCTCCCCTTCGTCCGATCGACGAGGTGCACCTTACGAGGTCATGGCCAGGCCCATCAGCACGGCGGTGACAATCGGCAGGGCGGTGATCGCGAGGACCGATCCCGCCGCCACGAAGCGTGGTACGCGCCACGCGCGGCGGCGTGGAAGGAGCCACGCCACGGCGAGCAGGACCACGGCGAGGTAGAGCAGCTTCTCGGCGACGCTCGTGCTGCCGCCGATCCCGCCGGACATCAGGATCTCGCCCACCAGCAGGGGCAGACCGATCAGCGTCGCCGTGAGAGGGGCCTGCCACCAGGTCGTGTGCTCCATCAGCGAGGCCAGTCGACCATCGCGTTGAAGATCACGACGCTCACGAGAACCGTGAGCGGGGCCGCCGCCGCGAAGCCCATGCGGCGGGCGGTGTGGCGGACGCGGCGGGGCAGGAACCAGGACGTCGTCAGGAACGCCAGGGAGAGGACCAGGCCCCCGGCGAAGACCCAGAAGGCGGGCAGGAAGCTCTCGGTGAAGCGGCGGCTCTCCGCCGGGCCGCACGGGTCGCAGGCCATCGGGGAGAGCATCGCGTTGATCAGGGCCAGGAAGCCCGCGGGGAGGGTGATCACCGTGGAGACGAGCGGGGCGACCCAGCCGCCGCCCGTCGTCCGCGCGTCCGGTTCGGCGGGGGTTCCGGTTGCCTGGGCGAGCCCGGTCGGCTCGGTTGGCCCGGTCGTCTCGGTCGGCTCGGTCACCTCGGCCGGCTCGCGCGCCTCGGTCGGCTCCGTCGGCCGGGTCGCCTCGGGTGCCTCCGTGGGTTCGGAGGGGGGTTCGGGGGTGTTCGGCTGCTGCATGGTGGCAGCTAAGCGCAGGCCCCGGGAGGGGCGGATGAGCACGCGTACTCATCCGCCCCTCCTCACCTGCCTAGTACGTGATGATCGCCGGGTCCGTCACCCCCGGCGCGCCCGTTTCCACGTGGCCCGCCAGGCGGCGGAGGTAGTCCGGGGTCGACGCGGACGTGATCGTCACGTCGTACCAGCGGGCGGAGGCCGTGAGGGCGAGCGTGTGGGTGGTCGTCGCGTTCTGGGGGACCGTCAGGGTCTTCGGGGTGCCCTCGTAGGCGTTGGTGATCGTGACGGTGGTGGAGGGGCCCGGGTTGGTGAAGGTGAGGTCCAGGGCACCGGTCGTCGCGTTGTGGCGGGCCCTCACCTCCGGGACCGGCGTCTTGCCGGGGGAGCGGAAGCGGCGGAGGAAGCCGTTGGGGCCGTGGACCGTGAGGTCGGTGAGGCCCTTGCTGTACCTGGTGTTCCAGGTATCCGAGAGGGACGTGCCCGGTTCGGTCGTGTACGTCCACGGGACGTCCGTACGGTTCGCCGAGGTGATGTAGAACTGCGCGCCGGCCGACGGGCCGCCGCTGAGGGTGAGGCGGAAGGTGCCGGCCGTGACGTCCGCGGCGCCGTCGACGTAGGGGGCGTAGCGCAGCGGGCGGGTGGGCTTCGCCCCCGGCTCCTGGCGGGGCATCGTGCCGACGGCCGGGGCCGTGGCCATGAAGTCGGGGTGACGGTTGCGGTCCGGCGGGTAGTAGCCCTCCGTCGGGGGCAGCGCGGCCGGCGCGGTCTGCGAGCGTGAGAAGTCGAAGGCCGAGGTCAGGTCGCCGCACACGGCCCGCCGCCACGGCGAGATCTGCGGCTCGCGCACGCCGAAGCGGGTCTCCATGAAGCGGATGATCGACGTGTGGTCGAAGGTCTCCGAGCAGGTGTAGCCGCCGGTCGACCAGGGAGAGACGACGATCATGGGGACGCGCGGGCCCAGCCCGTACGGGCCGGCCGCGTAGCCGGTCCTGCCCGGGAACCAATCGAGCGTGGTCGGGGTCGTCGACAGGCCCTGGGCGGCCGATCCCGGGGCGTACGGCGGGACGACGTGGTCGAAGAAGCCGTCGTTCTCGTCGTACGTGACGAACAGGGCGGTACGGGCCCACACGTCGGGGTTCGAGGTCAGCGCGTCCAGGACCTGCGCGATGTACCAGGCGCCGTAGTTGGAGGGCCAGTTGGCGTGCTCGGAGAAGGCCTCCGGCGCGGCGATCCAGGAGATCTGCGGCAGGGTGCCCGCCTGCACGTCCGCGCGCAGCCGGTCGAAGTAGCCCTCGCCGTTCTTGCTGTCCGTGCCCGTGCGGGCCTTGTCGTAGAGCGGGTTGCCGGGCTGGGCGTTGCGGTAGTTGTCGAAGTAGAGGAGCGAGTTGTCGCCGTAGTTGCCGCGGAAGGCGTCGTTGATCCAGCCCCAGTGGCCGGCGGCGTTCAGGCCGTCTCCGACGTCCTGGTAGATCCTCCACGAGATCCCGGCCGCCTCCAGACGTTCGGGGTAGGTCGTCCAGCCGTAGCCCGCCTCGGCGTTGTTGAGGACGGGGCCGCCGCCCATGCCGTCGTTGCCGGTGTGGCCGGTCCACAGGTAGTAGCGGTTGGGGTCGGTCGCGCCGATGAACGAGCAGTGGTACGCGTCGCAGATGGTGAAGGCGTCGGCGAGGGCGTAGTGGAACGGGATGTCCTCGCGGGTGAGGTACGCCATGGTGGCCTTGGTCTTGGCCGGGATCCAGTTGTCGTACCGGCCCTTGTCGAAGGCGCTCTGGCCGCCCTGCCAGTCGTGGTTGAGCCCCTGGAGGTACTCCATGCCGAGCTTGTCGCTGGTCGGACGGAAGGGCAGGGTGACCCTGCCGGCGCCGTCCGCCTGGTTCCAGACCGATTTCCCGCTGGGCAGCGTCACCGGGCGCGGGTCGCCGAAGCCCCGTACGCCCTTCAGCGCGCCGAAGTAGTGGTCAAAGGAACGGTTCTCCTGCATCAGGACCACGATGTGCTCGATGTCCTGGATCGTGCCGGTCGTGCCCTGCGCCGGTATGGAGGCGGCGCGGGCGATGCTGTTCGACAGCATGCCGAACGCGGCGGTACCGCCGGCGAGTTGCAGGAACCGGCGGCGATTGAGGTCGGCCATGGGGAGCTTCCTCCGGGGTGGGGGATCGGAGAGCAGGGGTACGGGACGCCGTCGGTGACGGGGCGCTCCAAGGAGAGCGCCCGCGAACTTCCGCCCGGCGGCCGTCCCATGACTGCCCGTCGTACACGAAGCGAATCCCCCGTACTCGAACGTGAAAATCCACCATGGCCGAACGTGAATGATCACAAGCGAACGCCCCTCGCCGGATCCTGCCGGTGAGGGGCGTTCGCATGTCGGGAGATGTCCGTGCACGTCCCCGGTGTGTGGGGGTGTCGGTCCGGCTACTCGACGACGAGCTCGACCCGGATGTTGCCGCGCGTCGCCTTCGAGTACGGGCAGAACGCGTGGGTCTTCTCCAGGAGGGCGTGGCCGGCCTCGCCCTGGAGGTGGTCCGGGAACTCGGCGCGCATCACGACCGCGAGACCGAAGCCGCCGTCGGCCGCGTCCTTGCCGATGGAGACCTCGGCGGTGACGGAGGCCTCGGAGACGTCGATCTTCTCCTGACGGGCCACGACGCCCATGGCGCTCGCGAAGCAGGCCGCGTAGCCGGCGGCGAAGAGCTGCTCCGGGTTGGTGCCCTGACCGTTGCCGCCGAGGGCCACCGGGTGGGCGAGGGGGAGGTCGATGTGGCCGTCCGAGCTGACGGCGCGGCCCTCACGGCCGTTGGCGGTGGCGACTGCGGTGTAGATGGCGTCCATGGATTCCTCTTCCGTCCTCTTCCCCGCCCTGTGCTGGGGTGCCCTTCATTTATAGCGCGCCATTAGATTGTGCACAACTTAATTGAGTGTGATGCACCTCTCCCGTACGCTGGAGTCATGGACCGACCCACCGGCACCGGCGAGGACTACCTCCGGCTGGACAACCAGATCTGCTTCTCCCTGCACGCCGCCACCCGCGCCTTCAACGGCGTCTACCGCGGCGCGCTCAAGGAGCTCGGCCTCACCTATCCGCAGTACCTGGTGATGCTCGTGCTCTGGGAGCACGGCGAGCTGCCCGTCAAGGGCATCGGCGAGCGGCTCAAGCTCGACTCCGGCACCCTGTCGCCGCTGCTCAAGCGCCTGGAGGCGGCCGGATACGTCGAGCGCCGGCGCAGCCCCGAGGACGAGCGCTCCGTCACCGTACGGGTCACGGAGGAGGGCGCCGCGCTGCGCCGGAAGGCGCTCGGCGTGCCGCGCGCGATCGCCGCCGCGACCGGGCTCGAGCTGGAGGAGATCCAGGAGCTGCGCGACCGGCTGCACGCGCTCGCGGCCCGCCTGGACGCCGTGGACGCGGGCGCGCTCGGCTGCGGGTGAGCCGTGAGCCGTGAGCCGTGACCCGTGATCCGTGACCGGTGACCCGTGATCCACGATCAGGGGCCCAGTGGCCCAGTGGCCCGTGGCCCGTGGCCCGGGACCCGTGATCCGGGACCCGTGATCCGTGATGACCCGTGCCCGGGACCCGTGGCCGCTCTCCCCGTTGGTCGGTGGCGGAAAGTGGCCGGAATCGGCCCTCTTCCGTCACCGACCTTGCCGGGGTCCCGACCTGGTAGGGGGTGTCCGGCAATCCCTAGCGGGCGGCCAGGGCCTCCAGGGCCGGGACCGTTTCCGCCGGGGTCGGCAGCGCGTCGTTCTCCGCCCGCAGGCGCGTGGCGGCATCGGCCAGGGTCCGGTCGGTGACCAGGCGGGTCAGGAGCTCCGCGTCGACGCCCTCGGCGGTGGAGCGCAGGGCGGCGCCGGTCGCGGTGAGGGCGTCGGCGTTGGTGAAGTGGTCGGCGCCCTGCGGCAGGACCAGCTGGGGCAGCCCGGCCTGGAGCGCGGTGAGCATCGTGCCCGACCCGCCGTGGTGGATCAGCGCGTCGGAGGCCGTGAGCAGCTCGGCCAGCGGGACCCACGGCAGCGGCCGGACGTTGTCCGGAAGCGTGCCCAGCGGACCGAGGTCCGCGTCGCCGACGGCCAGCAGGAAGTCGGCGTCCACGGACGCCGCCGCCTCCGTCAGGCGCACGATCGCGTTGACGCCGTCCATCTCGGTGAGCACGGTGCCCAGGGTCACCACGATCCGCGGCCGGGTGCCGCGGCGGAACAGCTCGGCGGGGATGGTGCCACCGCCGTTGTACGGGACGTAGCGCATCCGCACGGATCCCTCGTCGCCGCCGAGCGAGGCGGGGATGATGTCGAGCGCCGTGGCCTCGGCGGGGCCGGCCACGCCGTACGTCTCGTACGCCTCGGTGAAGTGGTCGGCGAGCCGGCGCACCATGTGGAGGCCGGAGGTGACGCCGAAGTTCTGGATCACGGAGGGGATCTTGAGCTTGGCCGCGACCAGCGGGGCGGCGGCCTGGAAGGAGTCGTGCACCAGCAGGTCCGCGCCCCAGCCGTCGGCGGTTTCGAGCAGGTCGTCGACCGTCGGGCGGGAGACCGCCGCGAACGCGTACGCCGCCCGGTCCAGGATCTGCTCCGGCGTGAGCTCGGGAGCGACGTAGCGCACCTCGCCGTTGGTGGCCTCCGCGAAGACCTCCCGGATGTCACGGCCGTCGCCGATCTCGACGATCGGGAAACCGGACTCGCGGAGCCGGTCCAGCGGCTGCGAGCTCGCGAAGAGCACCTCGTGGCCGGCGGCGCGGAGGGCCTGCGCCGTCGGGATCATCGGGAAGAGGTGGCCGGCCGAGGCCGGTCCGGTGAAGAGTGCGCGCACGGTGTCTCCTTGCGAGGTCGGCGGGGCGGGGACGAGCCGTGCCGGGCCGCCCCTCCACGCGAACTCGCGGGAGGGCGGCGGGTGTTCCGGAGGGGATCGATAATCGGACGTTCTTCCCGAGCTCATCCGGAGCCGACCCCGAGCCCATCCCTGGCGCTCCCCGAGCCGACCCCGGGCTCATCCCGAGCCGATCCCGAGCCCGCCCCGCCCGCTTCCCGGCCCGCCCGACCCACCCGAGTCCCGCCCGGCTCCTGACCGACCTCGGCCCGGGGTTCGCCCCAAGCGCACGCCGGCGCCTCCCTCGGCTCGCCCCGAGCGCATACCGACGCCCACTCCCTCGGCTCGCCCCGAGCGCATACCGGCGCCCACTCCCTCGGCTCGCCCCGAGCCGAAAAGGTAAGGAGCCATCCACTCAGGCGCTCCTATACTCGCCTCATGCCCGACATCACCCTGCGGCGTGCCACCGCCGCCGACTCCAAGCGGCTCACCCAGCTCGTCCGGACGTCCTCCGCCTACGCGGGCGAGTACGCGGCCATGGTCGACGGCTACCAGGTCGGCGGTTCGTACATCGAGCACCACCCCGTCCACGTCGCCGTCAACGCCGACGGCCGCGTGCTCGGTTTCTACGCGCTCCTGCTCGACGAGGCCGAGCTCGACCTCGCCTTCGTCGCCGACCGCGCCCAGGGTCTCGGCATCGGCCGGATGCTCATCGAGCACATGATCGGCGAGGGCCGCGCCGCCGGTCTCGACTCGATACGGGTCGTCGCCCATCCGCCCGCCGAGGAGTTCTACCTCCGCACCGGCGCACGGCGCACCGGGACCGTCCGGCCCACCGGGCACATCCACTGGGCCCGCCCGGAGCTGCGCTACGACCTGACGGCCGACGCCGCGTGAGCACCCCCGCCACGCCCGCAGGCCCCGCCACGCCCGCAGGCCCCGCCGCGCCCGGAGCCCCCGCAGGCCCCGACGCCCCCGCCGGCCCCGATGCCCCCGCCCCGGAGCCCGAGAAGCATCGGCTGTTCGCCGACCTGACCCCGCTCCGTACCTCCGCCGACTACCGCCGCCTCTGGTTCGGCAACACCGTCACCTGGATCGGGCAGGGCATGACGACCCTGGCCATCTCCCTCCAGGTCTACGACATCACCCGCTCGCCGTTCGCCGTCGGGCTCGTCGGCCTCTTCACGCTCGTCCCGCTGGTCGTCTTCGGCCTGTACGGCGGGGCCATCGCCGACACCGTCGACCGGCGCAAGCTCGGCCTGGTCAGCGCCACCGGCCTCGCCGTGCTGTCCGCCGCCCTCGCCGTCGCCGCGTTCGCCGGCTTCCACCGGGTCTGGTTCCTCTACGGCATCGTCTCCCTGCAGGCGGTCTGCGCCGCGCTCAACGCGCCCGCCCGAAGCTCGATGATCCCGCGCCTGCTGCCCGCCGAGCAGCTGCGCGCCGCCAACGCGCTCAACTCCATGACCACCACCTTCGGCACCCTCGTCGGGCCCAGCCTCGGCGGTGTCGTCGTGGGCCTGGCCGGCTACCAGACCGCGTACCTCATCGACGCGATCGCCTTCTCCGCCTCCCTCTACGCGATGTGGCGGCTGCCCTCGATGCTGCCCGAGCGCACCGGCACCAAGCGCGCCTCCGTCCTCGACGGGCTGCGCTTCCTCGCCACCCGCCCCAACCTGCGCATGACGTTCTTCTCCGACTTCTGCGCGATGATCCTGGCCCATCCGCGGGCGCTGTTCCCGGCCGTCGCCGTGCTCTGGTTCGGCGGCGACGCCAAGACCACCGGACTCCTGGTCGCCGCACCGGCGTTCGGCGCGCTGCTCGGCGGGGTGCTGTCCGGCTGGCAGGGCCGGATCCGCCACCACGGGCAGGCGATCCTGCTCTCCGTCGCCGCCTGGGGCACCGCGATCGCCCTCTTCGGTCTCACCAGGAACCTCTGGCTCGGCCTGCTGCTGCTCGCCCTCGCCGGCTACTCCGACACCGTCTCGATGATCTTCCGGAACACGATGATGCAGGTCGCGGCCCCGGACGACATGCGCGGCCGGCTCCAGGGGGTGTTCATCGTGGTCGTCGCGGGCGGCCCGCGGCTCGGCGACTTCCTGGCCGGCTCGGTGGCCGACCTCACCTCGCCGACCGTCGCCGTCACCGGCGGCGGACTCGCCTGCGTCCTCGCGATCGGCCTGCTCGCCCTGTACGGGAAGGGTTTCCGCCGGTACGACGCGCTCAACCCCACGGCCTGATCTGGCGGTTGGCCGCCACGGCACATAGCCGCCAGGCCGTCGCGTTCTCAACCACCGCCGTACGGAACAGACTCCTCGCGACACCCGGACCCACCCCTTCCCCCGGGTGCCGAGGAGTGCGTCGATGATCAGACCTTCCATGGGAGGAAGGGCCGGGCTGCTCGCCGCGGGCATCTCCCTGGTGCTGCTCTCGGCAGGGCAGACCGCCGCTGCCGGAGGCACCGCCGCCACCGCCGTACCGGCCACCTTCAAGGCCGCCGGACCGCAGAGCGCCACCGTCACCCTCGTCACGGGCGACCGGGTCACCGTCACCGGACTCGACGGCGGCCGGAGGACCGTCACCGTCGACCGGCCCGCGGGCGCCACCGGGGCCGTACGCAGCGAACTGTCCGGAGACCGGATCACCGTCATACCCGACGAGGCCCGGCCCTACCTGGCGTCCGGCGCCCTCGACGAGCGGCTCTTCGACGTCACCGGCCTCATCGAACAGGGCCTCACCGGCGAACTGCCGCTCATCGTCACGTACGGCGGCGGCGCCCGCGCCGCCACGCCGCACGCCGCCGCCCCGCGCGGCACCCGGACCGTCCGCGCCCTGCCCAGCATCGGCGGCGCGGCGGTGGAGGCGACCGACCCGGCCGCGTTCTGGCGGTCGTTCACCTCGCCCGCCACCCGCTCCGCGGGCGGCAAGGTCTGGCTCGACGGCCGGGTCGAGGCCGCCATGGCCCAGTCCAACGCCCAGATCGGCACCGCCAAGGCGTGGGAGGCCGGGCTCACCGGCAAGGGCGTGAAGGTCGCCGTCCTCGACACCGGGGCCGACCTCGGCCACCCCGACCTCGCCGGCCGGGTCGCCGAGTCGAAGTCCTTCATCGAGGGCCAGGAGGTCGCCGACCGCGACGGCCACGGCACCCACGTCACCTCCACCGTCGGCGGCAGCGGCGCCGGTTCGGACGGTCTGGAGAAGGGCGTCGCCCCCGGCGCCACCCTCGCCGTCGGCAAGGTCCTCAGCGACGAGGGCTCCGGCACCGAGTCGCAGATCATCGCCGGCATGGAGTGGGCCGCCCGCGACATCGACGCCAGGATCGTCTCGATGAGCCTCGGCTCACGGGAGCCCAGCGACGGCACCGATCCCATGGCCCAGGCCGTGAACGCGCTGTCCGCCGAGACCGGCGCCCTCTTCGTCATCGCCGCCGGCAACTCCGGTACCCCCGGCTCCATCGGCTCGCCCGGCGCCGCCGACGCCGCGCTGACCGTCGGCGCCGTCGACTCCGCCGACCAGGCCGCCTACTTCACCAGCAAGGGCCCCCGCCACGGCGACCAGGCCCTCAAGCCCGACCTCTCCGCGCCGGGCGTCGCCATCCTCGCCGCCCGCTCGCAACTCGCCTCCGGCAGCGGCCTCTACACCTCCATGAGCGGCACGTCGATGGCGACCCCGCACGTCGCCGGCGTCGCCGCGCTGCTCGCCGAGAAACACCCCGACTGGACCGGCGCCCAGCTCAAGAACGCGCTGATGTCCTCCGCCAAGACGCTCCCCGACCCGGCCTACGACCTCGGCGCCGGCCGGGTCGACGTGGCCGCCGCGATCACCGCGGACGTCACCGCCACCGGCTCCGCCGACCTCGGCTTCCACTCCTGGCCGTACGAGGAGAACAAGCCGGTCACCAGGACCGTCACCTACGCCAACGCCACCGACGCGCCCGTCGAACTGCGCCTGGCCGTCGAGGGCATGCCCGACGGCACCGCCACCCTCGCCGCCGACACCCTCACCGTCCCCGCCCACGGCACCGCGAGCACCACCGTCACCGGCGACGGCACGAAGGCGCCCGTCGGCACCAGCTCCGGCCGGATCACCGCCACCGCGGGCGGCACGCCGGTCGCGCACACCGCGCTCGGCCTGGTCAAGGAGGAGGAGCGCCACACCCTCACCGTCCACGTCAGGGACCGCGACGGCGCCCCGGCACCCGCCTTCCTCGGCGTGCAGAAGCTGGCCGCCGGCGAGGACCCCTTCCCGGCCGCCGTCGGCGAGTCCGGCACGCTCCGGCTGCGCCTGAAGCCCGGCACGTACACCGTCGACACCTTCCTCGACGTGCGCGGCTCGCACGGCGAGGACTCGCTCGGCCTCGGCTTCCTCACCGATCCCGAGATCGTCCTCGACCGCGACCGCGAGATCACCCTCGACGGACGGCGGCTCCGGGAGGTCCGCGCCGAGGTCGACCGGCGCACCGAGACCCGCCAGCTCCTGATGGAGTTCGACCGCAAGGCCAACGGGGCCTCCTACGGCGGCGCCGTCCAGGTCCCCGTGAAGTACGACTCCGTGTTCGCCGCCCCGACCCGCGAGCCCGCCACCGGCACCTTCGAGTACCGCACCGTGTGGCGTCTCGGCGAGCCGGGCCTGGAGGTGCGCGCCGGCGGCGCCCGGCTTTCCGAGGCCGTCCGCCAGCCCGGCTCGGGCACGCCGGAGGGCCGCTCGCGGCCCGCCCTCGTCGACGCCGGCACCGGAACCGCGGCCGAATACGCCGGCAAGGACGTGAAGGGCAAGGCGGTCCTGGTCAGGGCCGGGGCGCTGACGCCGGTCGAGATCGCGCAGAACGCCCAGGACGCGGGCGCCGCGGTCCTGTTCGTCACCGACGACACCCCGGGCCGGCTGAACACCTGGTTCGGCACCGCCGGCTACGAGGACCGGCCGCTGCCGGTCGCCACCGTCGACGCGGCCGACGGCGCCCGACTGGCCTCGGCCGCCGCGCGCGGCCAGCGCGTCGACCTGACCGGCCGGGCGTACCCGTCCTACGTGTACGACCTCTCCGAGGGCCACCCCGGCGCCGTCCCGGACCGCGGACTCGTCTACCGGCCCGGCGACGACGAACTCGCCACGGTCCGCGCCGCGTACCACATGCCGACCGCCCGCAAGGAACTCGGCGGCGAATTCCGCTACTCGATCACCGACACCTTCCGGATCGGCTTCGGCTTCAAGGAGCGGATCGCCTTCCCCGCGGAGCGCACCGAGTACGTCTCCACCGGCACCGGCCAGCAGTGGCACGAGTCCGTCGACCTCGGCGACTCCCTGGAGCAGCGCGGCGGCCGGTCCGTGTACCGGGGCGGCAGCCAGGTCCGGAAGGACTGGTTCGAGCCGGTCTGGCACCCGTGGCTCGGCACCGGCCTCGGCTGGGGCCAGGAGCGCGTCGGCAACGACCTGCGGTTCAACACCCCCGGCTGGGGCGACTCCGGCCCCGACCACACCGGCTTCGGCAACGTGTGGGGCGACGACTCGATGACCCAGTTCACCGAGGTGTACGTGAACGGCACCCTGGTCGACCGCAAGACGAGCTCCGGCGCCTACGCCTGGGACGCGCCGGCCGAGGAGGCGACCTACAAGGTCGTCACCGACACCACGCTCGACCCGGCCCGCTGGCGGCTCGGCACCAGGGGCCACGCCGAGTGGACCTTCCGCTCCGCCGAGACCCCGTCCGACCGGATCACCCGTCTGCCGCTGATCAACCTCGGCTTCGACCTCGACGCCGACCTCTCCGGTGACGTCCGGTCCGGCGGCCGGGTGCCCGTACGGATCTTCGCCGAGTACGTGCGGGGCGCCGCCGGCACCGGCACCATCGGGCACGGCACCCTGGAGGTCTCGTACGACGAGGGCACGACCTGGCAGCGGGTGGCGCTGGACTCCCGGTGGCGCGGCGAGCTGCGGGTCCCGCGCGGCGCGGCGTCCGTCTCGCTGCGGGCCGGCGCGAGCGACGACCGGGGCGGAGCCGTCACGCAGGAGATCATCCGAGCGGTGGGCGTGAACTGACGGACGCTCCCGCCGAACGGGTCAACCTGACTCCCGCCAGCGCGCGCGCACTTGCTGCTGTCCCATGCCGAAGACAGGCTCCGACATGAGCAACCCCGCTCGTCAGGAGGTTTTCATGCGCAAGCTCATCGCCACGGCGGCCCTGGCCGCCGCCGTCGTCCTCACCGGCTCCGGCACGGCGCTCGCCCACGGCTGGGACGGATACGGCAGCGACGAACCGAACGTGACCGTGGTGGAGTCGGAGAACACGGTCGTCGTCTGCGGCGACTTCAGCTTCTGCCAGGGCGAGGACTGAGCCGGCCGCCGCGCCCTCCTTCCGGGGCACGGCGGGGAAGCCCCCTCGGTCATCGGACCGAGGGGGCTTCCCCGTGTCCGACGATCCCCCGCACCACCCCCAGGTCCACCAGGTCCTGGGGCCGCAGCCGGAGCCCGTCGGCCGTGGACGGGACCTCCGAGGGCGGGCGTTTGAGGATCTGGGCGGCGAGTTCGGGCGCGATGACGGAGAAGTAGGCGTCCGGCGTCACCCAGGTGTTGCCCGGCGCGGCGAGGGCGAGGGCGCCGCCCGAGCCGCCCTCGCCGACCAGCAGCGAGGTGACCGGGGTGCGGGCCTCGGCGATGGCCGTGAAGGCCTCCGCGATGGCCGGCCCCGCACCCGCGCGTTCGGCCTCGGCGTCGTTGGCCGCACCGGGCGTGTCGATCAGCGTCAGGACCGGGGTCCCGAGCCGGTCCGCGAGCCGCACCAGACGCGCCACGGTCCGGAACCCGGCGGGCCGGGTCGCCCCGCCGAGCTGCGCGGCGTACGCCACCACCCGCCCGTCGTGCACGCCGAACCCGCACTCCACCCCGGCGTCCGCGCCGCCGGCCCGGTCCCCGCCGACCGTCGCCCGCACGTCGAAGTACGCGTCCAGATAGGCCCCGGCGCGCGGCCGCCGCTCGTCCCGCGCCTGCCGTACGGCGTCCCAGCCGCTGCCGGGCAGCGAGCGCCCGCCGAGGGCACGGGGCGGGGGAGCGGGGCGGTCGGACGGGTCGCCGGGGGTGAGCAGGCGCAGCCACAGCGCGAGCGTGCCGCGCAGACCGTCCGGCGGGACGATCGCGTCGACGTGACCGTGCCGGAACTGGTCCTCCGCCGTGTACGCGGCCGGGTCCGCCCGCGCCGGGCGCACCCGGGATCCCGCGAAGGCGACCTGCGCGCCCGGAAGGGCGAGGACGACGTCCGCGCCGGCGCCGACCGTGGCCCAGCCGCCGCCCGTGGACGGGTCGCGGAGCACCGTCACGTGCGGCACGCCCGCCGCGCGCAGGCGCACCGCGGCGGCGGCGACGCGCTGGAGCTGGGTGAGGGCGATCATGCCTTCCTGCATGCGGCTGCCGCCGGTGGCGACCAGCGACACCAGCGGCAGCCGCCGCGCACCGGCCTCCGCGAACGCGTCGACCAGCCGGTCGCCCGCCGAGCGGCCCAGCGAGCCGCCGAGGAAGCCGAACTCGAAGACGGCGAGGACGCACGGCCGTCCGCCGACCGTCGCCGTCCCGTACAGGACCGACTCGTCCTCGCCGGTGCGTTCGGCGGCCCGGGCGCGGGAGGCGTCGTAGCCGGGCCAGCCGAGCGGGTCGGGCCGGCCCGCGGGCACGGCGACCGGGGCGAAGTCGTCCGTCACCAGGGCGACCGCCTCCCGGGCGGTGAGCCGCTCAGCCACGGCCGGCCTCCGGCAGCGCCTTCTTCAGGATCTTTCCCATGTCGTTGCGGGGCAGCTCCGCCAGGTAGCGGACCTCGCGGGGGCGCTTGTGCGGGGCGAGGAGCGAGGCGACGTGGTCCGCGAGTTCCGCCGGCTCCGGCGGGCGGGCCGGGTCCGCCGGGACCACCCAGGCGACGATCCGCTCGCCCAGGTCGGGGTCGGGCGCGCCGGTGACGGCGGCCTCGCGGACGCCGGGGTGGTCGAGCAGCGCGTTCTCGATCTCGCCGGCGCCGATCTTGTAGCCGCCGCTCTTGATGAGGTCGGTCGCCTTGCGGCCCACGATCCGGACGTAGCCGTCGGGTTCCCGTACCGCCATGTCGCCGGTGCGGAACCAGCCGTCCCCGGTGAAGGCGGCGGCCGTCGCGTCCGGGCGGTTGAGGTACCCGGTGAACAGGTTCGGGCCGCGCACCTGGATCTCGCCGACCGTCTCGCCGTCGTACGCGTCCAGCACGGAACCGTCCTCCTCCGCCAGCCGCAGCCCGACGCCGCCGAGGGGCAGTCCGACCGAGCCGGGCCGCGGGCCCGATCCCACCGGCACGGAGGTGTTCATGAGCGTCTCGGTCATGCCGTACCGCTCGATCACCGTCCGCCCGGTGGCCGCCGTGATCCGCTCGTGGTCGTGCACGGGCAGCGCCGCCGAGCCGGAGACGAGCAGCCGGGCCTCCGCCAGGGACCGGGCCAGGGCGGGGTCGTGGGGGAGTGCCTCCGCGATCCGGTGGTACATGGTCGGCACGCCGAACAGCATGGTGCCGCCGCCGCCCCCGAGCTCCTTCGCGACCCCCTCGACGGAGAATCCGCCCAGGTGCCGCAGCTCGCCGCCGCGCCGCAGCGGCCCGAGGACGCCCAGGACCAGTCCGTGGACGTGGAACAGCGGCAGCCCGTGCACGAGCACGTCCTCGCCCGTCCAGGCCCAGGCGTCCGCGAGCGCGTCCAGGGAGGCGGCGAGCGCGCGCCGGGACAGGACGACGCCCTTGGGCGGGCCGGTCGTCCCGGAGGTGTAGACGATCAGGGCGGCGGCCCCGAGGTCGTCCGGCTCCTCCGCGAGCGGTCCGGCCGCGCGCACGTCCACGTCGATCCGCGGCAGCGCGGCGAGCCCCGCCGGCAGCTCGTCGCCGGCGCCCGCGAGGACCACGCCGGGCTCGCTGTCGCCGAGGATGTGCGCCAGTTCGCGTGCGCCGGTCCGGGGGTTGAGGGGGACGGCCGGCACGCCGGCGAGCAGCGCGGCCAGGACGCCGACGGCGGTCTCCGCCGTGGGCGTGGCCCAGACGGCGACCCGCCCGGCGTCCCGCAGCCGGGAGGCCAGGGCGCCGGCGGCGCGCGCCAGTTCCCCGTACGTCAGGGTGTCGGCGCCGAAGCGCAGGGCGGGCCGGTCGGATCGGGCCTTCAAGGCCGGGAACAGGGCGCTCATGGGCGCATTCTGCCCAGCCGTCAGGGACGGCGTACTGCGACCTTGCTCACGTCGGGGACCGGCGTGTCGCCGTCCGGGCGGGCGTTCCGCATCCGGCCGTACGCGTAGACGCAGCCCGCGAGCGCGAGGTCGGACAGCAGCATGAAGCCGATCGAGTACGAGTCCTTGGCGCTGTAGATAGCGCCCATGACCAGCGGCGGGACGAAGCCGCCGAGGCCGCCCATCGCGCCGACGATGCCGGTGACGCTGCCGACCTGGGGCTGCGGCGTGACCTGGGAGACGAGCGCGAAGACCGAGCCGCTCGCGGTGCCCAGACCTGCGGCCATGACGAGCAGGGCGAGCGTGCCGCCCGGGTCCAGCGGCGGGTCGAAGGCCTGGACGATGGCGAACAGCGCGACGACGCCGAGCGCGACGGCGGTCACCAGGGCCGGGTGGATCCGGTCGGAGAGCCAGCCGCCGACCGGCCGGAAGACGACGGTCACCAGGGCGAACCCGGCGGCCTTGGTGCCCGCGTCGGTCGGGTCGAGCTCGTACCAGGTCTTCAGATACGTCGGCAGGTAGACGCCGAAGGCGACGATGCCGCCGAAGCCGATCGCGTACAGCGCGGACAGCTCCCAGGTGACCCGGAGCCGCCCGGCCCGGCCGAGGCGGTGGGCGAGGGAAGCGGACGGCACGGGCCGGTCGGGGCGGTCGCTGATGAGCAGCGCGGCCAGCACCGCGTACGCGGCGAGCGCGATCGCCACCACGACGAACGGCAGGTTCTCGCCGTGCTCGGCGATGCGCGGGGTGAAGTAGCCGGACAGCGCCACACCGCCCATGCCCATGCCGAAGACGCCGAGCGCGAAGCCCCGCTTGTCGGGCGGGAACCAGGAGTTGACCAGCGGGACGCCGATGGCGAACGTCGTGCCGCCCAGGCCGAGCAGGAACGCCACGAGGAGCATCAGGCCGTAGCTGTCCTTGACGACGATCAGGAGCAGGACGGGCACGATGGTGAGGGCCGACACCAGCGGGAACATCAGCTTGGCGCCGTACCGGTCGGTGAGCGCGCCGGCCGGGATGCGGCCGAGCGAGCCGACGAGCACCGGGACGGCGACGAGCAGCGACTGCTGGAACGAGCTGAGCGCGAGCCGGTCCCCGTACCAGCTGCCGAGCGGGGCGATCAGGTCCCACGCCCAGAAGGTGAGGGTGAAGCCGACGGTGGCCGTCAGGAGGTTCCGGTAGGCGGCCGCGGGGATCTGCGCCGCGGGGGCGGCGGGCTTCGCTTCGGTGTCCACGTCCTCAGTCAAGATCGGTGGCGGTGGGCGTGCGCGCGGGACTACTCCGTACGGGCAGCCGTGGGGCGAACCGCCGAGGACGGCGAGCCGTGGTGGTTCAGGGCCAGGTCACCGTCGTCGGCGGGGTGCCGTCGTCCTCGACGCGCAGCCGCAGGCCGGTCTGGTCGGCGGTCACGTCCACCGTCACCGCGCCGGTCCCGGGGCGGCGGTGGGCGGCGGCGAGCGCGCCGCGCAGGGCGGCGAGCAGCCGGTCGGCCGAGGCCTCGTCGGCGAGGGTGTCGACCGCGCCGGAGAAGTGCACGGACGGCTGGAAGCCGAGCAGCGCCGCCGCACCGCCGGTCTCGCGCAGCACCCGGCCGCGGAAGGACGCCGGGGCGTCGGCGGGCGGCTGCTGGAGCGCGAAGATGGTCGTACGGACCTCCTGGATCGTGGAGTCCAGCTCGTCGACGGCCCGTCCCAGCAGCGCGTCGACCTCGTGCCCGCCCGCCCGGCGCCGGGTCGACTCCAGCATCATCTCGGTGGCGAAGAGGCGCTGGACGACCAGGTCGTGCAGGTCGCGGGCGATCCGGTCGCGGTCCTCGTAGACGGCGAGCTGCTCGCGGTCGTGCTGGGCGTCGGCGAGGACCAGGGCGAGCGCGGCCTGCGAGGCGAACTGGGAGGCGAGCAGCCGGTCCACCGCCGTGTACGGGCGGTCGCCGCGCCGACGGGGCAGCGCGAGGGTGCCGATGAGCTTCCCGCCGCTCTGCAGCGGCAGCATCATCGACGGCCCGAAGCGGCTGCGGACGTGGGTGGTCATCCGGGGATCGGTGGCCGAGTCCTCGACGAACACGGGCTCGCCGCCGAGCAGCTGGACCAGGACGGGCGAGCCGGGCGCGATCGTGGTGCCGACGAGGTCGCCCGGGTCGTCGGGCGTGGACGCGGCGACGATCTCCATGCCGCCCTCCTCCGTCGGCTGCAGCACGACCCCGGCGGAGGCGCCGGCGAGCAGCCGCGCCCGCTCGGCGACCGTCGTCAGGGCGTCCTCGGCGGGCTTCCCGGCGAGCAGCGCGGTGGTGACGGCCGCCGCCCCCTCGATCCACCGCTCGCGCTGACGGGCCGTCTCGTACAGGCGGGCGTTGCCGATGGCGATGCCCGCCTGGGAGGCGAGGACCCGCAGGAGCGCCAGGTCCTCCTCGGTGAAGGGGCCGGTGCTCTTGTCGGTGAGGTAGAGGTTGCCGAACACCTCGGTGTGGACGCGGATGGGCACGCCGAGGAAGGAACGCACCTCGGGGTGGCCCTCGGGCACGCCGGCGGAGCGCGGGTCGGCGGCCGCGTCGTCCAGCCGCAGCGGCTGCGGGTCCTGGACGAGGACGCCGAGGAGCCCGGTGTGACCGTCGGGCAGCCGGCCGATCCGCCGCCGCTGCTCCTCGGTCATGCCGGAGGTGAACAACTCGGTGATCCGGCGGCGCTCGGGGTCGACCACCCCGAGCGCTCCGAGGCGGGCGCCGGTCAGCGCGGTGGCGGTCTCCACGATGTGCTGGAGGGTGGGCCGCAGTTCGAGCTCGCTGCCGACGCCGAGGACGGCGTCGAGCAGCGGGGGCAGGCGGGAGGCTTCGTCGGCGCCTGCGGCGGTGTCGTCGGCGGGGTTGCGGGCGGGGTGCGCGGCCGGGGGCGCGGCGGTGCCGCGGTCCGTTCCGTGGTCGGGTCTGTGGTCCGTCCTGTGGCCCGTTCCGCGGTCCGCGCCTTCGGGATTGCCGTTGTCCGTGCTGTCGTCCGTGCCGTCGTCCCTGTCTGCGTCCATGATCGACATGGGTTCATTGTCGTATGAAACGCCCGGTTTCGGTTTCCCGGTGACGGCTACCCGGCGTCCGGCGCGTCCTCGGCCAGCGGGTCGAGGACGAGCGGCTGGATGCGGCCCTCCAGCATCGCGCCGAGGCCGAGCACGGCGCAGACGTCGGGTCGCTCGGCGATGTGCACGGGCATGCCGGTCGCCTCGCGCAGCATCTGGTCGAGGCCGGGGAGCAGCGCGCTGCCGCCGACCATCATGATGCCGCGGTCGGCGAGGTCGGCCACGAGGTCGGGCGGGCAGTCGCGGAGCACCTTGCCGATGCCGTCGAGGACGGAGGTGAGCGGGGTCTGGATGGCCTCGCGCACGGCGGCGGTGTCGACGGTCACCGAGCGGGCGAGGCCGGTGGCCACGTCACGGCCGTGGATCTCGGTGAACGTGGGGCCCTGGGCCGTCAGGCCGTTGCCGTGGAGGGCCACTTGCAGCGGCCGGACGGACTGGCTGGGCAGCATCAGCTCGTGCTGGTGGCGCAGGTGCTGGATGACGGCGTGGTCGATGGCGTCGCCGCCGACGGGCATGCGCTCGGCGGTGACGATCGCGCCGAGCGAGAGGACCGCGACCTGGGTGGTGGCCGCGCCGCACACCATGATCATGGTGGCGGTCGGCTGCTCGACCGGGAGTCCGCAGCCCACGGCCGCCGCGATCAGGGTGTCGACGAGCTCCACCCGGCGGGCGCCGAGGCCGACGAGGGTCTCGACGGCGGCACGCTGGGCGAGTGGGTCGCTGTCGTGCGGGGTGCAGGCGGCGGCGCGCAGCCGGGGCTTGCGGCGCAGCTGGCGGCGGAGCTTGTCGCCGAGGAGGTGACGGAGCATCCGCTGGGCCATCTCGATGTCGACGACGGTGCCGCCGGACACCGGGCGGACGACCCGGATGTAGTCGGGGGTGCGGCCCGTCATCTTCTCGGCGAGCGCGCCGACGGCGATGAGCGCGCCGGTGCGGGTGTTGACGGCGGCGACGGACGGCTCGTCGACGACGAGTCCGGCGCCCTTGACGAAGACACGGGTGCGGGCGGCGCCCAGGTCGACGGCGACATGGCAGCGGCGCAGCTGCTCAAGGCTGACGGTCACGGCGGTCCTCCGGAGTGCGGTGCTGGCACGGGCGAGGCGGCGCGCGGAGCGCGGTCCTTATGGCATCGTCCTGCCGCGCCGCACGCGGCGCGCGCTGAGCTGAGCCGCCCGGGGGCGAGCGGTCACTGGCGGAGCGTCAGGTCCGGGGCAGGGCTTCGGGCGGGACGGGGGTGCGTGGCGAGCCCGGGACGGGCGGGTACGGGGGCGCGGGGTTGAGCCCGGACGGGCGGCTACGGGGGGCGCGGGGTTGAGCCCGGACGGGCGGGTACGGGGCGGTTCCGCGGGGCCTGCCGGGCCGCTGTCCGGCTGTTCCGTCGGGCCGGGGGCCGGGGGCCGGGGGCCGGGGGCCGGGGATCCGGGGCCGGGCGGGGCGGGCGGGCGGTGAGTGGCTGGTCCGGCGCGGGCAGTCGGCAAGCCGACCGGCGGCATCCGGTCAAGGCGTCCGCGGCGCGCCCCCGTCACCCCGCGTGGGCAACGGGGGAGCGGTGCGCTGGAGGAGGCCCCAGGCGAACTCCGCCGCCGTGCGCTCGCCGTCGGGCAGGGTGAAGTCGAGCCGCGCGAGCGCCGGCCCCACGCCTTCGCGCGGTGCGACGTCGCGGAACGCGCGCCAGACCTCGTCGATCGTGCACTGCCAGGGGCGCAGGTCCCCGGCGGTGCGCAGTCGCGGCGCGGGTGCGCCGGGTGCGCGGGTCAGGGTGCGGGTCCAGACGGCCCGGCCCGGGCCGACCAGTGCGGTGAACCGCAGCTCCGGCCAGAGTGGCACCGGCCACAGCCACGCCTCGCTCCCGCCGTCCGCGGGGCCGCCGCGCACCGCGTGCCGGGCCTCCGGCTCGCCGAGGACCTGCCGGTAGCGGTCGAGCTCACCGGCCCCGCGCCGCGCGTGCGCCCACGCCTGCCAGCGCTTGTTGGCCGCGCGCATCTCGGTGTGCCCGGCACCGAGTTGGTGCAGCGCCTCGTCGACGAGCCCGGCCTGATGGTCCGCCATCCGGCGGAGCAGGACGAGCTGGAACTCGTACGGCCCGAAGGGGGTGGAAATACGGGCGGCAGGGGTCATGCGCCCATCCTGCCCGAAGGGGGAGAATCGTGGCGGCGCGCCGACGACCTGCGGTTTCCTCACAGGATCCTCACGTTCGCGGCTATCAGCGACGTCGCCGGGCCGCATAGCCTGCGGGCGCCATGGACTACTGCCACCAGTGCCGACGGCATCTCAACGGCGCCCTGGCCTGTGCGGGCTGCGGGACCTCCGCCGAAGAGCTGCGGTACTTCGCTCCCCCCACGTCCTTCCCACCGCCCGCGGCGGCGACGGCACCGGCACCGGAACCGGCGGTCGCCCCGTCGTCCTTCACGCCGGAGCCCGGTCCGGACCTCGGTCCGGACCTCGGTCCGGAGTTCCGTTACGAACTGGACCCGCTCGAACCGCCCCGCCCGGCCGAGGGGCGCGCCGCCGCGCGCCGCCGCGCCAAGGGCGGTGCCGCCGGTGCCCGGGGCGCGGGCCGGAACGGGCGCCGGGCCCGCTCGCGGCGTGGCCGTACGGTCCTGTTCACCACGCTTGGTCTCGTGCTCGCGGCCGGTTCGCTGAGCATGGCCAAGCTGGCCCTCGAACCGCCGGGCGACGGCGGCCCCGCCACGGCCGTCGAGCAGGAGGACGCCGTCGAGGAGACCCTCGACCCGGAGCAGCCGGCGCCGTCCGACAGCGGCCGCCCCGACGGCCCGGGACCGGTGGAGTCCGGCACGGCGCGCCCGACGAGCACGGCGCACCCGTCCGGCGGCTCCGGCCGCGAGGACGGCGCGGGCGACGGCACGGGTACGGGGAAGGGCTCCGGTACGGGCACGGGAACGGGCTCGGATACGGGTACGGGCCCGGGCTCCGGGAACGGGCCGGGCGACGGATCGGGGCCCTCGCCGAGGGCGACGACCGGCGGCCTTACGGCTCCCACCCGTACGCCCAGTGGCACCGCCACGCCCACGGCGAGCGACCCGACGCCCGGCCCGTCCTCCGGCACGCCGACGCCGAGCGTCACCCCGAGCCCGGAACCGACGTGCAACTGGTTCCTCTGGTGGTGCGTGTAGGGGCGTGCCCCTGACGGGGCCCGGCCGAGGGCGGCCGGCGAGGGCCGCAGGCCCGGGCCCGTGCGCCCGCCCCCTGCGTCCCGGCTCCTACGCGCCCGTCGGTTCCGCCGGCACGCCCAGCATGCGCTTGAGCAGGTCGCGCAGCAGGGTGCGCTCGACCTCGGTGAGCTCGCCCAGCGGCTCCCGGGCGAAATGCAGGGAGTCGCGCAGGCGGCGGGCCGTCTCGCGGCCCTCGTCGGTGGGCGCGGCCACCTTGACGCGGCGGTCGGCCGGGTCGGGGCGGCGCTCGACCAGGCCGCGGGTCTCCAGGCGGTCGATGATCCCGGTCACGTTCGACGGCTCGCACTTGAGCTGTTCGGCGATCTTCCGCATGGGCGTGGGCTCCAGGGCGAGCAGCCCGAGGACGCGGGCCTGCGCCCCGGTGAGGGCGTGCGCGGCCGCGGCCTCCTCGTACTCCTCGTGGTAGCGGGCCACGACCGAGCCGATGAGTTCCACGACCTCGCGGGTCAGGGGGTCCGTGCGTGAGGTGGGCATGGGAACCATCGTACCCCGATGCTTGACAACATGAAATATGTAGGCGCATGGTTGTTTCAGTTGGTGAAACATTCTCAGGAGGAACCCGATGTCCGTACTCCCCGCGACCAGCCGTGAGTGGCACCTCGTAACCCGCCCGCACGGCTGGCCCGTCCCCGCGGACTTCGCGCTCCGCGAGAAGCCCGTCACCGAGCCCGCCGAGGGCCGCATCCTCGTGCGCAACCTGCACTTCTCGGTCGACCCGTACATGCGCGGCCGGATGAACGACGTCAAGTCCTACATCCCGCCCTTCCAGCTGGACCACCCCATGGACGGCGGCGCGGTCGGCGAGGTCGTCGCCTCGAACGCCGAGGGCTTCGCCGTCGGCGACCACGTGCTGCACGGCCTCGGCTGGCGCGAGTACGCGGACGTGCCCGCCCAGCACGCCACCAAGGTCGACCCGGAGCTCGCCCCGCTCTCCACCTACCTCGGCGTGCTCGGCATGCCCGGCCTCACCGCCTACGCCGGCCTCTTCGAGGTCGCCTCCTTCAAGGAGGGCGACGCCGTGTTCGTCTCCGGCGCGGCCGGTGCCGTCGGCAGCCAGGTGGGCCAGATGGCCCGGCTCAAGGGCGCCTCCCGGGTCATCGGCTCCGCCGGCTCCGACGAGAAGGTGAAGTGGCTCGTCGAGGAGCTCGGCTTCGACGCCGCCTTCAACTACAAGAACGGCCCGGTCAAGGAGCAGCTGCGGGAGGCCGCCCCGGACGGCATCGACGTCTACTTCGACAACGTCGGCGGCGACCACCTCGAAGCCGCCATCTCCTCGCTCAACGTGCACGGCCGCGCCACCATCTGCGGCATGATCGCCCAGTACAACGACACGGAGCCGGTGCCCGGCCCGCGCAACATGGCCATGATCATCGGCAAGCGGCTGCGCCTCCAGGGCATCCTCGTCGGCGACCACTACGGGCTGCAGCAGCAGTTCGTCCAGGAGGTCGGCGGCTGGCTGCGCTCCGGCGAGCTGAAGTACGGCGAGACCCACGTCGAGGGCATAGAGAACGGCGTGGACGCCTTCCTCGGTCTGCTCCGCGGTGACAACACCGGGAAGATGATCGTTTCCGCGACCCGCTAGTCTTCCCTCAGCCGTCGCGATCGTGGGCGCGAGTCGCGGCGAACCGCAGAAGGAAGACAACAGCATGTCGATCACGCAGTCCGACGTCCTGTACACCGCCGTCGCCACCGCCCAGAACGGTCGCGACGGCCGGGTCGCCACCGACGACGGCCAGCTGGACGTCGTCGTGAACCCGCCCAAGGCCATGGGCGGCTCCGGCTCCGGCACCAACCCCGAGCAGCTCTTCGCCGCCGGCTACAGCGCCTGCTTCCAGGGCGCGCTCGGCGTCGTGGCCCGCAACGAGAACGCCGACATCTCCGGCTCGACGGTCACCGCCGAGGTCGGCATCGGCAAGAACGACGAGGGCTTCGGCATCATCGTGAAGATCTCGGCGACCATCCCGAACGTGGACGCCGAGACCGCCAAGGGCCTCATCGAGAAGGCCCACCAGGTCTGCCCGTACTCCAAGGCGACCCGGGGCAACATCACGGTCGAGCTGGCCGTCTGAGCCTCCCGGACGCAGACTGGGACCGAGGACCGCACCCTGACCGACCAGGGTGCGGCCCTCCCTCCCGTCCCCACTAGGGTGAGCGCCATGCGTGATTTCGGGGTGGGCTTCGGTTATCTGCTGCGCGGCCAGAAGTGGGTCGCCGGCCACGGGCGCTGGTTCGGTTTCGGACTGCTGCCCGGTCTCGTCACCTTCGTCCTCTACATGGGTGCGCTCGTCGGTCTCTTCTACGGCGCCGATGACCTGACCTCATGGGCGACGCCGTTCGCCGACGACTGGGGTTCGCCCTGGCAGGGCCTGCTCCGCGGCACGCTGACCTTCCTGGTCTTCGCGCTCGGACTGTTCCTCGCCGTGATCACCTTCACCGCCGTCACGCTCCTCGTCGGGCAGCCCTTCTACGAGTCGCTGTCCGAGGCGGTCGACCGCAGCGAGAGCGGCGAGGCGCCCGAGTCCGGGCTGCCGCTCTGGCGCGAGCTGTGGATCTCCGCCCGTGACAGCCTCCGGGTCCTGCTGCGGGTCGCGTTCTACGGCATCCTGCTCTTCGCGGCCGGCTTCATCCCCGTCGTCGGCCAGACCGTCGTCCCCGCCATCGGCTTCGGCGTCTCCGGCTTCTTCCTCGCCGAGGAGCTCACGGCGGTGGCGCTCCAGCGCCGCGGCGTCGAGTTCAAGCAGCGGCTCGCCCTGCTGCGCGGCCGCCGCATGGCCGCCCTCGGCTTCGGCGTCCCGCTCACCCTCGTCTTCCTCATCCCCTTCGTCGCCGTCCTGCTGATGCCGGGCGCGGTCGCCGGCGCCACGCTGATGGCCCGCGAACTCAACGGCGAGACCGCCGACCGGGACGACGAGGCGAACGAGCAGGACCACCGGGCCCCCGCCCAGGGCCACGCCCCCGCCCAGGGCCACGCCCCCGCCCAGGGCCACGCGCCCGTGCAGGGCCACACGCCCGCTCAGGGCCACGGCCCCGTCCAGGGCCACGGCCCCGTCCAGGCCTACGGCCCCGTCGTCGGCCACACTCCCGTCCAGGCGCAGCCCCAGGCCTGGCCCCAGGGCTGACCCGCCCCGCCCTCCGCCGTCAGTCCAGCACCGGATGCAGCTCCGGGCGGGCCTCCCACCACGTGTGGTGGAAGGCGTTGTTCGGCACGTTGTCCAGGTACGCCAGCGCCGCCGCCCGGTACAGCTGCCCGGCCCGGCGCCCGGAGACCGCGGCCCGGTTCCACGCGAGCCGGATGCGGCCGGTCAGCGGGTCGCCCGCCAGCGGGCGCAGCACGGTGCCCTCGGCGGGCGGCGCCGTCGGCTGGCTCACCGAGATCGCCCGGCCCGCCGCGATCAGGTCGTAGTGCATCTTCCGGTCGGCGATCCGGTAGCGCAGCGTCGGCGTGAACCCGGCCTTGCGGCAGGCGCCGACCAGCGCCTCCGGGCCGCCGTCGTCGTCCTCCACCATGGTCATCCAGGTCTCGCCCGCGAGCTCCGCGAGGTCGATCCGCTGGCGCCCGGCCAGCGGATGCGCCGCCGACATGCGGACGCAGAACGGTTCCTTCGGGACGAGGGTGCGGGCCGCCACGCCCTCGGGCAGCGACACCTCGTGGTCGCCGACCTCCCCGTACACGATCGCGTCGTACTGTCCGGCGCCGAGCATCCGGCTGAGCGTGGTCACCGAGTGCTCGATGCCGATCTCCAGCTCCAGGCCCGCGAGTTCGTCCTCGAGCCGGTCGATCAGCCGGTCCATCAGGACCAGCAGGATGCAGCCGAGCCGTAGCGTCGGATGGGGCGCGGCGGCGCGGGTGCCGGCCGCCAGGGCGTCCATCTCGCCGAGCACGCGGCGCGCCTTCGACAGCACGAACTCGCCCAGCGGCGTCGGTTCGACGCCGTGCCTGCCGCGGACGAACAGCTCGCCGCCCGCGACCCGTTCGATCCGTCGCAACTGCGCGGACAGGGCCGGCTGGGACACGCCGAGCCGGGCCGCCGCACGGCCCAGGCTGCCCGCCTCCGCTATCCGGCAGACGGCTTCGAGATGTCTCAACTCCAGCTGCATTGCAGCAGGGTAAGCAGCGGTTCGGGCCGGCGGGCCGCGTTGGGCATAACGCGGGTCTTATGCCGGGTGGGATGTCCCCGTCTTGCCATGTCCACGCACATACTCGGCGCGTCCCACCGTCTCCCCCCACCCGAACGGAGCAGACGTGCACCCCACCAGACTCACCGCGGCCCTCGCGGCGCTCGCGCTGACGGCAGGCCTCGCGGGCACCCTCGCGGGCTCCGCCACCGCGGCCACCGCGGCCGCCGGAGGACCGTCGCAGCCCGTACCGCCCGGGCACGGCAGGTCCCTCGCGCTCGCCGCCGCCGACCGGGCCGCCGACAGCGGACTCGACGGGCTGCGCCACGGCACCGACGAGGAACTCGTCCGCACCGCCGTCACCCCGTGGGCCGGCGGCCTCTACTACGCCGCCTACCAGCGCACCTACAAGGGCCTCCCGGTCGCCGGCGGCGGCGACGCCGTCGTCCTCTCCGACAGCGCCGGCACGGTCCGCCACGTCGCCGCCGCCCCCGCGCCGGCCCTGAGCCTGTCCACCCGGGCCGCCGTCGGCGGGGCCGCCGCCCTCGCCACCGCCCGCGCCCAGCTCGGACACGTCGAGAGCGCGAGCACGCCCGAACTGACCGTGCTGCTCAAGGGGAACAAGCCCGTCCTCGCCTGGCACACCCTGGTCGTCGGCAGCACCGCCAAGGGCCTGCCGAGCTCCCTCGACACCTACGTCGACGCCCGCACCGGCAAGGTCACCCAGGCCACCGAGAAGGTCCGGCACGCCGAGGGCCGCGGCTACCACAACGGCAACGTCACCATCGACACCGCCGCGAACGCGATGACCGACCCCAACCGCTCCGGCTTCCGGTGCGGCGGCCAGAACGGCAGCGCCTACACCGGCACGCCGCCCTGGGGCAACGGCACCGCCAACGACCTCGTGACCGCCTGCGTCGACATCATGTACGCCGCCCAGCGCGAGTCCGACATGCTGAAGCAGTGGTTCGGCTACAACGGCATCAACGGCCAGGGCGGCATGGTCCCGGCCCGCGCGGGACTCAGCCAGGTCAACGCCTACTACGACGGCACCAAGACCACGTTCGGCCGCAACCAGAACGGCACCAACCAGCTCACCGGCATCGACGTCGTCGCCCACGAGTACGGGCACGAGATCTTCGACCGCACCCCGGGCAGCGCCGGCTCGTCCAACGAGAACGGCGGGATGAACGAGTCCACCGGCGACATCTTCGGCGCGCTCACCGAACACTTCGCGAACAACCCCCACGACACCCCGGACTACACGGTCGGCGAGAAGCTGAACTTCCTCGGCGACAACAAGCCGATCCGCTACATGTACAACCCCTCGCTCGCCGGCGACCCCAACTGCTACCCGCAGCTGAACTCCGGCACCGAGGTGCACGCCGCGGCCGGCCCGCAGAACCACTGGTTCTACCTGCTCGCCGAGGGCTCCAACCCGGGCGGCGGCAAGCCGTCGAGCCCCATATGTTCCGGCGGTCCGTCCTCCGTGACCGGCATCGGCGTGCAGAAGGCCGGCAAGATCTTCATGGGCGCGCTGCTGATGAAGACCTCCTCCTGGAACCACCTCGCCGCCCGCAAGGCCACCCTGGCCACCGCCAAGAACACCTACGGCAGCGCCGAGTGCAACGCGGTGAAGGCCGCCTGGAACGCGATCGGCGTCCCCGCCCAGTCCGGCGAGACCGACTGCGGCGGCACCACCACGCCCGACTTCTCGCTGGCCCTGAACCCGGCCTCGGGCTCCGTCCAGCCGGGCGCCTCGGTCACCTCCACGGTGAACACGTCCACCACCGGCGGCAGCGCGCAGACCGTGCAGCTCTCCGCGAGCGGCGCGCCGAGCGGCGTCACCGTCTCCTTCAGCCCGTCCTCGGTGACCTCCGGCGGCTCCTCGACCATGACCGTCCAGGTCGGAACCGGAGCGGCGACCGGCACCTACCCGATCACCGTCACCGGCACCGGCTCCGCCACGCACACGGTCACCTACCAGCTGACGGTCGGCAAGGACACCCCGCCGCCCACCGGCTGCGACAACAGCGAGCACACGTACCGGGGTTCGCTGGCCAGCGGCCGGACCGCGGTCCAGCCGGACGGCTCGTACTACTACTCGGCGGCCCCCGGCACCCACGTGGGCTGCCTCCGCGGCCCGGCCGGCACCGACTTCGACCTCTACCTGCAGAAGTGGAACGGCTACGGCTGGACGGACGTGGCGGTCGGCGGCACGGCGAGCGCCGACGAGGACCTCACCTACAACGGCACCGCGGGCTACTACCGCTACGTGGTCCACGCCTACAGCGGCTCGGGCGCCTACACGCTGGGCCTGAGCAACCCGTAGGGCCTGAGCAACCCGTAGGGCCTGTGAGCAACCCGTAGGGGAGTCCCGAGGTCCCGGACGCCCCGTAGCGGGGGCGAGGAGCAGCCGTCACGGGCAGGGGGTTCCGTGGAGGTCTCCTCCGGAGGGCCGGGCAGCCGTCTGTCCCACGGCGGCCCGGCCCTGTCGCGCGTACGGCGCCGCGCGGAGGGCGGATGCGCGGGAACGGTTCAGCCGACGTCGGCGAGCACGTGGCCCGGCTCGCCGGGACCCGCGTCCGCGAGCCGCGCGCCGTCCGGGCCCCAGACCCCCGCCAGACCGCAGCCCACGCCGTCCTCGTTCGGCCCGAGGACGTTGCCGAGCACCACGTACAGCGCGTGGTCGGCGGCCCGCTTCGGATAGACCGTGGCGAAGGAGTCGTTGTCGGCGCCGAGCACCGAACTCGCCAGGTACACCGAGCAGCCGTCGGCGGCGGCCCGCTCGGCGAGCTCGGGGAAGCGGTTGTCGTAGCAGGTGGCGAGCGCGAAACGGATTCCGTCGAGCTCGAACCGGCCGTCGGCGGTGCCCGGCGCGAAGACCTCGGCCTCGACGCCGTACAGATGCCGCTTGTCGTACCGGGCGAGGGTCGAGCCGTCTGGGCCGATCACCAGGGTCGTGATCCCGGGGCGTCCGGCGGGCGTGCGGACCGGGCCGTTGACCACGGCCGCGGCCGAGACCGCGCGGCAGGCCTCCCGTACGGGATCGAGGCGGGCGTCGTCCTCGTCCAGGACGAGCGAGGGCGTGTCCCGGATCAGGCTCGGCTCGTAGCCGGAGAGGGACAGCTCGGCGAAGACCACCACCCTGGCCCCCTGGGTCCCGGCGGCGCGGACAAGGGCGGCGATCGAGCGGACGTTGGCGGCGACGTCCCCGGCGACCGGGGCGAACTGCGTGGCGGCGACGAGCATGACCGCCATCATCCCGCCTCCGCGGGTAAGGATCAACGGCCGGTTGCGGGTGTTAGTTCCTGCGCCGTCTCCCGCAGCAGCCCCAGGAACGCGGTCGCCGCCACCGTCGGCGCCGGCGGGGTGGCCGCGAAGATGCCGCGGTACGGCACGTCGTCCGGGTGGATCGTCACCAGCGCCACGTCCGGCCGTACGGACGACGCCGCGAGCGCCGGTACGAGCGTGACGCCGAGCCCGGCCGCGACCGCGCCCAGCTTGGCGATCCAGTCCTGCGCCATCAGCCCCGTCCGCGGGCGCGGCCCGGCCGCCGGCGCCGCCCGGAACAGCGTGTCCTCCAGGCGCTCGTTGCCCACGATCCATTCCTCGTCCGCCAGCTCCGCGAGCCGGACGTCGCGCCGCCCCGCGTACGGATGCCCGCGGTCCAGCGCCACCAGCATCGGCTCGTCCAGGAGGTGATGGAGCGTCACGCCCTCCGGCGCCGGCCGGTCCGCGGCCGGGCTCACCACCGCCAGGTCCTCCTCGCCGGCCGCGACGAGCCCCAGGTGCTTCACCGACGGGCCCTCGACCCTGGTCACCACGACTCCCGGATGCCGGGCCCGGAACACCGCCTGCGCGCGCGGCACGAGCGCCGCGCCCGCGCTGGAGAAGGCGCCGAGCCGCAGCAGCCCGCCGTCCAGGGTGCGCAGCGCCGCCAGCTCGGCCCGGGCCCGGGCGAGCCGGTCGCGCACCGCCTCCGCGTGCGGCAGCAGCACCCGGCCCGCCTCGCTGAGCCGCACCCCGCGCGGCAGCCGCTCGAACAGCGCCGCGCCCGTCTCGTCCTCCAGGGCCTGGATCTGCCGGGAGACGGCGGACTGGGTGTAGCCGAGGACCCGGGCGGCGGCGGTGAACGAGCCCGCACGGGCGACGGCCAGGAAGACCTCGTACAGGCCCGGCGAGACATGCGGAGTGGGCATGCCTGCCATGCTAGACATTCGCTTGTCGCATGAGAGCGCCGGCCCTAGCGTCGGAGCCATGCAGAAGATCGCCTTCCTCGGCCTCGGCACCATGGGCCTGCCCATGGCCCGTCGCCTCCTCGACGCCGGCCACCCGCTCACCGTCTGGAACCGCACGCCCGGCAAGGACACCGCGCTCGTCGCCGACGGAGCGGTGCGCGCCGCGGACCCGGCCGCGGCCGTCGCGGACGCCGACGTCGTCGTCACCATGCTGGCCGACCCGGTCGCCGCGCTGGCCGTCGCCGACAGGATGGTCCCGGCGCTGCGCCCCGGGACCCACTGGATCGACACCTCCACCATCGGCCCGCACACCGTGGGCGAGCTCGCCGCCCGGCTGCCCGAGGGCGTGACCCTCGTCGACGCGCCCGTCATGGGCAGCGTCGACCGGGCCACCGCCGGCGAGCTGCTGATCCTCGCCGGCGGCGACACCGCGCCGGTCGCGGACGTCCTCGCCCGGTTCGGCGCCGTCACGCCGTGCGGCGGTCCCGGCACCGGCGCCGCCCTGAAGCTCGTCCTCATCAACGCCGCCATCGGCGGGGTCGCCCTGGTCGGCGAGGCCCTGGCCCTCGCCGACTCCCTCGGCCTGCCCCGCGACCTGGCCCTGCGCACCCTCGGCGCGGGCCCGCTGGCCGGCGCCGTCGGCCGGGCCACCGCGACCGGCGCCCACTTCCCGGTCGCGCTCGCCGCCAAGGACGTGGCCCTGGCCACCGGCGCCACCGCGGCGAAGCTGCCGGTCCTGGAGGCCGTGCACGCCGCCCTGACCGCCGACCCGTCGCTCGCGGGCGAGGACCTGTCGGCGCTCGCCGGCCGGATCCGCTGAGGCGCGCCCCCGCGGGTGCGGCGGCTCCGAACGAGTGGACTCGCCGGGCGCGGACCGGACGGGGGCCGGTCCGCACCCGCCGCGGTGCTGATGTGGCCGTCCGAGGTCGATTTCGGCCACGGCTACGACTGCGAGCCCGCGGCGGCAACCGGCTCCGGGCCCGTGACCTGGAAGAGGCGCCCCCACCCATGCGACGTATCCCCCACCGGCGGCTGCTCGCCGCGACGCTGCTCGCGGCCGCCGTCCTCGCCCCCATGGCGACGGCACCCGTCACACCCGTCCACGCCGCGCCCGCCCCGCGCGCGGGCACCGGTCCGCACCCCGGCGGCCCGCACCACGGCGACGACTGCCCGGCCGGCGGATTCGGGCCCCGGCTGACCGCCAGGCTCGACAAGACGGTCGAGGACGTCCGCAAGCAGGCCGGCATCCCCGGTCTCGTCGTCGGCGTGTGGATGCCCGGCAAGGGCTGCTACGTCCGGGCGACCGGCGTCGCCGACAAGACCACCGGCCGGCCGATGTTCACCGACACCTACGTCCGGATCGGCAGCGAGACGAAGACCTTCACCGTCACGGCGCTGCTCGAACTCGTCGACGACGGCAAGGTGAAGCTGGACGACCCGATCGACAGGTACGTCCGCGGCGTCCCGAACGGCGACCGGATCACGCTGCGCCACCTCGCGGAGATGCGCAGCGGCCTGTTCCCGTACACCTCCGACCCCGACTTCATCCACGACCTCCTGAGCGAGCCGAAGCGCGCCTTCACCCCGTGGGAGGTGCTGTCGTACGGCTACCGGCACGCCAACACCTTCGAGCCGGGCGCGACGTTCGAGTACTGCAACTCCAACCTGGTGCTGCTCGGCCTCGTGGTCGAGAAGGTGACCGGGCGGCGGCTCGCCGACGTCCTCCACGACCGCGTGGTCCGCCCGGCCGGGCTGCGCCACAGCTTCCTGCCGAAGGGCGCCGAGTTCCCCGAGCCGCACGCGCACGGCTACACCGACCAGACCCTCACCGGTGCCGTCGCCGACGCCACGGACTGGAACCCCAGCTGGGCCTGGGCGGCCGGCGGGATGATCTCCACCCTGGAGGACCTGCGCCGCTGGGCCCCCGTCCTCGCCGAAGGAAAGCTGCTGAGCCCCGCGACGCAGGCCCAGCGGCTGAAGACGCTCCCCACCGGCTTCCCCGGCACCAGCTACGGCCTGGGCATCCTCGAGACCAACGGCTGGATCGGGCACAACGGCTCGCTGCCGGGCTACGAGACCGTGACCGTCCACCTGCCCGCGCAGAAGGCGACCCTGGTCCTCATCCTGAACACGGACTCCCTCGTCGACGGCCAGGAGCCCTCGACCCTCGTCGCCCGCGCGGTCACGTCGGTCGTCTCGCCGGAGAACGTGTACGCGGGCGGGATCACGCCGCGCTAGCCACGAGGTTCCCGGAGCCCGAAGCCCGGGGCCCGGAGCCCGGAGCCCGGAGCCTGGCGGCCGGCCGCGTCGCGGGTTCGCGTCCCGTCGCCCCCGCGCCCGCCCTGCCGCGCCCGGGGGACCCGCTCACGCGCCCGGTCGGCCGTTCCTCTCGCCGTCCTGGCCGCTGTCGGCGAGTGCCCCGCCCCGCCCCGCCGCGTCCGGGGCCCGGAGCAGGCGCAGGAAGTCCCGGAAGGCGGCCGGCATGTCCACCGCGTCCGGGTCGAGCAGCCACTGGAACTGCAGACCGTCCATCACCGCCGTGAGCAGCGGCGCCGCCCGTTCCGGTGTGAGACCGCCGGGCAGCGTCTCGCCGAACTCGGCGCTCAGCACGTCCGCCATGTTCTCCCGCACCTGCGCGTAGCGCTCGGTGAAGAAGGCCCGGGCCGGGTGGTCCTCGGTGACGCTCTCGCCCAGCAGGGCGGAGAAGGTCTGCACGATGCCGGGGCGCATCGCGTTGTACTCGACCAGCGACTCCATGAGGTCGAGCCGCCAGCGCTCGCGGTCCCGGCCGCCGCTGGTGTCCCAGCGGTCGCGCTCCTCCAGGACGGCGACGAGCAGCGCCTCCTTGGTGGGGAAGTAGTGCAGCAGGCCCTGCTGGGTGAGCCCGACCCGCTCGGCGACGGCGCCGAGGGACGCGCCCCGGTAGCCGCGCTCGGCGATCACCTCGAGGGCGGCCCGGACGATCTCCGCCTTGCGCTCCTCGCTCCTGCCCCGTGCCATGACCTCGTCCCCCTCAGTCGTACGTCGCTGCCGACAGGACCGTACGGCATTCCGTTGGATAACGAAACGCTAACGTAACCTACCGATCTACAGGTAGGCGAGTCACCATGGGCCGCACAAGGCTCACCACGAGGAGGTACGGCCATGGCGGAGACCACCGTCACCACTGCCGACGACGTGCGCGAGGCGGTCGTCGAGGCGGCACTCGGCAGGCTCGGCCTGGACGCCAGGACGCGGCTGCTCGCCGGCCAGGACATGTGGTCGCTGCCCGCGCTGCCCGAGATCGGCCTGGCCTCGCTGGTCATGTCCGACGGCCCCGTCGGCGTCCGCGGTGTCCGCTGGACGGCCGACGACCCGTCCGTCGCCCTGCCGTCCCCGACCGCGCTGGCCGCCACCTGGGACCCGGCCCTCGCCCGCCGGGCGGGCCGGCTGCTCGCCCAGGAGGCCCGCCGCAAGGGCGTCCACGTCCTCCTCGCGCCCACCGTCAACCTCCACCGCAGCCCGCTGGGCGGCCGTCACTTCGAGGCCTACAGCGAGGACCCGTACCTCACCGGCGCCATCGGCACCGGTTACGTCCAGGGCGTCCAGGACGGCGGCGTCGGCACCACCGTCAAGCACTTCGTCGGCAACGACGCCGAGACCGACCGCTTCACCGTCGACAACCGGATCGCCCCGCGCCCGCTGCGCGAGCTCTACCTCGCCCCCTTCGAGGCCATCGTCACCCACGCCCACCCCTGGGGCATCATGACCGCGTACAACCAGGTCAACGGCACCACCATGACCGAGCACCGGTACCTGGTGAACGAGGTGCTGCGCGGCGAGTGGGGCTTCGACGGCTGCAACGTCTCCGACTGGATGGCCGCCCGTTCCACCCGGGGCGCCGCCGACGGCGGCCTCGACGTCGCCATGCCCGGCCCGCACACCGTCTACGGCGAGACGCTCGCCGCCGCCGTACGGGCCGGCGAGGTCGACGGGTCCGCCGTCGACACCGCCGTGCGCAACGTGCTCCGGCTCGCCGCCCGCGTCGGCGCCCTCGACGGCGCCCCGCCCGTCGTCACCGAGCCCCCCGCCGCCGTCGACGGGGACGCCCTGGCCCGCGAGCTCGCCCGCCGCGGCTTCGTCCTCGTGCGGAACGAGGGCCGGGCCCTGCCGCTCGCCGCCGGCACCACCGTCGCCCTGTCCGGAGCCGCCGCCCGCGACGCCCGCGTCCTCGGCGGCGGCTCCGCCCAGGTCTTCCCCGACCACGTCGTCTCCCCGCTCGACGGCCTCGCCGCCGCCCTCCCCGACGGCGCGCTCTCCTACGCGGTCGGCGCCGACCCCAGCGACGAACTCGCCCCCGCCGGCCAGGGCTTCACCCTCCGCGCCGTCTGCCGCGACGCCGCCGGGAACGTCATCGGGGAGGGCAGCCTGCCCAACGGCCAGGTCCAGTGGATCGGCGACGACCTCCCGGCCGGCGTCACCCACGACAAGCTCGCCTCCGTCGAGGTCACCGGAACCTTCACCCCGCGCGAGAGCGGCGAGCACGCCTTCGGCACCCGCGGCCTCGGTGCGTACAGCCTCACGGTCGGCGGCCGCACCCTCTTCGCCGGCGTCCAGGCCATGGGGCCCGAGACCGACCCCTTCGAGGCCTTCTTCGGCTCGCCCGTCGAGCGCGGCAAGGTCGCCCTCACGGCCGGCGAGACCGTCGAGGTGTCCCTGCTCCACACCCTCGACAAGGAGTTCGCGGCGCCGCTCCCGGCCGTCATGTTCTCCTTCGTCCACCTCGGTCCGCGCCGCGACCCCGACGAACTGATCGCCGAAGCCGTCGCCGCGGCCCGCGCCGCCGACACCGCCGTCGTGGTCGTCGCCACGACCGAGCGCGTCGAGTCCGAGGGCTTCGACCGCAGGGACCTCGCCCTGCCCGGCCGCCAGGACGACCTGGTCCGCGCCGTCGCCGCCGCCAACCCGAACACCGTGGTCGTCGTCAACGCCGGCTCCCCGGTCGAGATGCCCTGGCGCGAGGACGTCGCCGCGATCCTGCTCACCTGGTTCCCCGGCCAGGAGGGCGGAGCCGCGCTCGCCGACGTCCTCACCGGCGCCGAAGAGCCCGGTGGCCGCCTGCCCACCACCTGGCCCGCCGCCCTCGCCGACGCACCGGTCACCGATGTCACCCCGACCGGCGGGGAACTCACCTACACCGAGGGCCTGTTCATCGGGTACCGCGCCTGGGACAAGGCCGGCGCCGTCCCCGCGTACCCCTTCGGCCACGGCCTCGGCTACACCACCTGGACCTACGACTCCCTCGTCGCCACTCCGGAGTCCGCGACCGTCCGCCTCACCAACACCGGCGGGCGCGCCGGCCGCGAGGTCGTCCAGCTCTACCTCGCGCCCACCGAGGACGGCCCCGAGCGCCCGGCCCGCTGGCTGGCCGGCTTCGCGAGCGTGGAGGCCGCCGCCGGCGAGACCGTCGAGGTCACCGTCGAACTGTCCCGCCGCGCCTTCGAGATCTGGGACGAGGCCCGGAACGCCTGGACCACCGTCCGCGGCACGTACGAGCTCCTCGCCGCCCACTCCCTGACGGACGCCCGCCTGAGTGCGACGCTGGAGAGGTGAGGAACCGGCGCGGGTGCGGCGCGGGCCGTCCGCGGCCCCGCCGGCCGTGAAAAGCCGCCCCGGAGCGGAACCTGACAGCCGCTCCGGGGCTCACGGGCGCGTTCCCGCCGCCCGGGGCGGGAACCGAAGGAGACGGCCTACCTCCTGCTGATCTGCCGGTACGCGATCTCCGCCAGCCGCGCCTGGCCGTCCCTGCTCGGGTGGAAGAAGTCCCACGGGCTCAGCTGGGCCCGGCCGAAGGCGAAGCCGAAGACCGCACCGCCGTCGTAGCGGCAGCGGTCGTCCTTCGCGCAGACCTCGCGCAGCACCTCGTTGTACGCCACCACCCGGTCACGGACCCGGGTCCTGCGCTCCTCGGCCGCCGCCCCCAGGTCCTCCGGGTCCGCCAGCATCGAGCCGCAGACGCCGAGCTTCCACACCTGACGGCCCATCGGGCTCACCCGGCCGGTCTCCCACAGCCGGCGCAGGTCCGGCACGCTCGACACGTACACCTGCGCCTTCGGCGCACCGGCCCGCAGCCGGGCCAGCGCCGTCGTGAACGAGGCGCGGAAGTCCTCGACCGGGGTCATGTCCGCCGCCCGGGGCCGGCACGCGTCGTTCGCGCCCATCATCACCGTCACCAGCTCCGGCCGCTCGGCCGCCGCGGCGGCCATCTGCTCCGGCAGTTCCGCCATCCGGGCACCGCTGCGGGCCAGGTTCCAGCTGCGGCCGGCCACCTTCTCCGGGCCGAGCAGCCGCAGCGCGAGACTGTTCACGGCCGCGTCCGTGCCGGTCGCCCAGGACGCCTCGGGGCAGTCCGCGAGGACCGCGCAGGCGTCGAAGGCGCGGGTGACGGAGTCGCCGACGGCGGCGACCGAGCCGGGGGAGACGTTCCAGACGGGCTTCGGCGGAGGCGTCGGCCTCGGCTTCGGCGCGGCCGAGGCCGCGTGCGGGCCCTGCCCGGTGCCGCCCTCCGCCGAACAGCCCGCGAGCGCCGTCACGGCGCACAGCAGTGCCGTCCCCGCGGCGGCGGCACGGAATCGGTGTCGCCCGCGCAGCATCCCGCGGCCCCTTCCTCGGCGTCCTCGCGAGTGAAAGCTTCGTGTCCACCCGCCCCCGACCGACCGTACGTCACCCCGACGCGGGCGCGGCACGGTAGCTTTTCCCCGTCGAACCAGAGGCGCCCCTGCCGCTCGGCTCCGGTAAATTACCTCACGTCACATGCTGTCCCCTTTTTGGGGGTTTGCGAAGCTGATTCTTCGTGATGTTGTTTACTGAGGCCGCTGGGAATAGGCGAACCTCGTCCCACACTGGAGGTCCCGGTGACGACACGTGGAGTCCTGTACGTTCACTCCGCACCGCGCGCGCTCTGCCCGCACGTCGAATGGGCGGTCGCGGGCGTGCTCGGTGCGAGGGTCCAGCTCGACTGGATCCGTCAGCCCGCGTCCCCGGGCACCTGGAGAGCCGAGTTCTCCTGGCAGGGCGAGACCGGCACCGCGTCCAGACTCGCCTCCGCGCTGCGCGGCTGGCAGCTGCTCCGCTTCGAGGTGACGGCCGAGCCCTGCGCCACCGCGGAGGGCGAGCGCTACAGCGCCACGCCCGAGCTCGGCATCTTCCACGCCGTCACCGGCATCCACGGCGACATCCTGATCCCCGAGGACCGGCTGCGCGCGGCCCTGGCACGCGCGGCGCAGGGCGAGACGGTCCTGGAGGCCGAGATCTCCAGGCTCCTCGGCAAGCCCTGGGACGACGAATTGGAGCCCTTCCGCTACGCGGGCGAGGGCGCCCCGGTCCGCTGGCTCCACCAGGTCGTCTGACCTCACGGACGCCGAGTCCCCGTAACCGCCCGAAGGCCCCCCGCCGGAGCATCCGGCAGGGGGCCTTCGAGGCGTGTACGGCGGTGGCGTCAGACCGAGCGGAACGCCAGGACGACGTTGTGGCCGCCGAAGCCGAACGAGTTGTTGATCGCGGCGATCGTGCCCTGCGGCAGCTCGCGCGGCTCGTCGCGGACGATGTCGGCGTCGACCTCCGGGTCCAGGTCGTCGATGTTGATGGTCGGCGGAGCCACCCGGTGGTGCAGGGCGAGGACCGTCGCGACGGTCTCGATGCCGCCCGCGCCGCCCAGGAGGTGACCGGTCATCGACTTGGTCGCGGAGATCGCGACGTGGCCGAGGTCGTCGCCCAGGACCTTCCGCAGCGCCTTGATCTCGGCGACGTCGCCCTGCGGCGTCGACGTGGCGTGCGCGTTGAGGTGGACGACCTCGGAGGGCTTCAGGTCCGAGGCGTCGAGCAGGTTCTGCAGCGCCTCCGCGATGCCGCGGCCGGTCGGCTCGGGCTGCGCGATGTGGTGGCTGTCGGCCGACAGGCCCTGGCCGAGCGCCTCGCAGTAGATCCGCGCGCCGCGCGCCTTCGCGTGCTCCTCGGACTCGAGCACGATCACGCCCGCGCCCTCGCCCAGGACGAAGCCGTCACGGGCCTTGTCGTAGGGGCGGGAGGCCTTCTCGGGCTCGTCGTTGCTCTTGGACATCGCCATCATGTTGGCGAAGGCCGCGATCGGCAGCGGGTGGATCGCCGCCTCGGTGCCGCCGGCGACGACCACGTCGGCACGGCCGGTGCGGATCATCTCGATGGCGTAGCCGATGGCCTCGGCGCCCGACGCGCACGCGGACACGGGGGTGTGGACACCCGCGCGGGCGTTCACCTCCAGGCCGACGTTGGCGGAGGGGCTGTTGGGCATGAGCATCGGCACGGTGTGCGGGGAGACGCGGCGGACGCCGGACTCCTTCAGCACGTCGTACTGGTCGAGCAGGGTGGTGACGCCACCGATGCCGGAGGCGATGACGGAGCCGAGACGCTCGGGAGCGATCTGGGCGCCCGACGCGCCGGCGTCCGCCGGCACAGCGCCGGCCGGGCCGGTGTAGCCCGCGTCGGCCCACGCCTCACGGGCCGCGATCAGCGCGAACTGCGCCGAGCGGTCCAGCTTGCGGGCCTGCGGACGGGGGAGCACCTCGGACGGGTCCACGGCGATCTGCGCGGCGATCCGCACGGGCAGTTCCGCGAAACGTTCGCCCTCGAGCGGCCGGACGCCGGAGCGTCCCGCCAGGAGGCCCTCCCAGGTGGAAGCGGAGTCGCCACCCAGCGGAGTGGTTGCGCCGATACCGGTGACGACCACGGTGCGATTGGTCGAGCTCACAGGAATTCTTTCTCCATGTGTGTGATGGTCGAAATGCGGCGCCACCGCTGGGTGGCGGACCGGGTCGGCCGAAGGGTGTACGGCCGGGGCGGTCAGGCCGATCAGGCCTGGTGCTTCAGGATGTAGTCGGTCGCGTCGCCCACGGTCTTGAGGTTCTTGACGTCCTCGTCCGGGATCTTCACGTCGAAGCGCTCTTCGGCGGCGACGACGACCTCGACCATGGACAGGGAGTCGACGTCCAGGTCGTCGGTGAAGGACTTCTCGGTCGCGACGTCCTCGACCGGGATGCCGGCGATCTCGTTCACGATCTCCGCGAGACCGGCGACGATCTCTTCCTGGGTGGCGGCCATGCTGGCGCTCCTTCTTGTGTGTGCTGAGAAAAAGGCTTCCGGATATCCGGAGTGCCTAGGGGAGGGTAACGACCGTCGCGGCGAAGACGAGACCCGCCCCGAAGCCGATGATGAGCGCCGTGTCGCCGCTCTTCGCCTTGCCGGTCGCCAGGAGCCGCTCCATCGCGAGCGGGATCGAGGCGGCCGACGTGTTGCCGGTGGTCTCCACGTCACGGGCGACCGTGACGTGCTCCGGCAGCTTGAGCGTCTTCACCATCGAGTCGATGATCCGCATGTTGGCCTGGTGCGGGATGAAGACGTCCAGGTCCTCCGCCGAGATGCCGGCGGCGTCCAGGGCCTGCTGGGCGACCTTCGCCATCTCGAAGACGGCCCAGCGGAACACCGCCTGGCCCTCCTGCGTGATGGCCGGGAACTTGATCTCCCCCTGCGTGTCGAGGGGGAGCTTCGACACGTCGCCGACGTGGAACTCGTTCCACGGCACGGTCTGCTTGATGGTCTCGGACTTGTCGCCCTCCGAACCCCACACGGTGGGGCCGATGTGCGGCTCGTCCGAGGGGCCGACGACCACGGCGCCGGCGCCGTCGCCGAACAGGAAGGCCGTCGCGCGGTCCTCCAGGTCGGTCAGGTCGCTGAGCCGCTCCACGCCGATGACCAGGACGTACTCCGCCGAACCCTCGACGATCATGCCCTTGGCCAGGGTCAGGCCGTAGCCGAAGCCCGCGCAGCCGGCGGAGATGTCGAACGCGGCCGGCTTGCCGGAGCCGATCTTGTCGGCGATCTCGGTCGCGACGGCCGGCGTCTGCTTGAAGTGCGAGACCGTGGAGACGATGACCGCCCCGATCTGCCCCGGGTCGATCCCCGCGTCCGCGATCGCCTTCCCGGACGCCTCCACCGACATCGCGGTGACGGTCTCCTCCGGGGAGGCCCAGTGACGGGTCGCGATGCCGGAACGCGAACGGATCCACTCGTCCGACGAGTCGATCTTCTCGAGGATCACCTCGTTGGGCACCACACGGGTCGGGCGGTAGCCGCCGACACCGAGGATGCGCGCGTACGGGGCGCCCTTGCTGGGCTTGATCTTCGCCATGCTTGTCGACACTCCTTGTCAGGCCGAGGCCGTCTCCGCGACGAGCGCGCGGGCCGCGTCGAGGTCGTCCGGGGTCTTCAGGGCCACGGTGCGGACACCGGGCAGGGCGCGCTTGGCGATGCCGGTCAGGGTGCCGCCGGGGCACACCTCGATCAGGCCGGTCGCGCCGAGCTCCTGGAAGGTCTCCATGCACAGGTCCCAGCGGACCGGGTTGGCGACCTGGCCGACCAGGCGGGCGATGACGTCCGCGCCGCCGGTCACGACCTTGCCGTCCTTGTTGGAGACGTAGGCCGTCGACGGGTCCGCCGGGGACAGGCCCTGGGCGGCCTCCTCCAGCTTCGCCACGGCGGGCGCCATGTGGTGCGTGTGGAACGCGCCGGCGACCTTCAGCGGGACGACCCGGCGGACGCCCTCGGGCTTGTCCTCGGCCAGGGCGGCCAGCTGTTCCAGGGTGCCGGCGGCGACGATCTGGCCGGCGCCGTTCACGTTCGCCGGGGTGAGACCCAGCTTCTCCAGGTGCGGGACGGTCACCTCGGGCTCGCCGCCGAGCAGCGCCGACATGCCGGTCTCGGTGACGGCGGCGGCCTCGGCCATCGCCAGACCACGGGACCGTACGAGACGCAGGGCGGCGGTGTCGTCGAGGACACCGGCGAACGCGGCGGCGGTGAACTCGCCGACGCTGTGGCCGGCGACGGCGCCGGGAGCGAGGTCGACGCCCTCGGCGAGGGCGGCGGCGGACAGCAGACCCGCGGCGACGAGCAGCGGCTGGGCCACGGCGGTGTCACGGATCTCGTCCGCGTCCGCCTTCGTGCCGTAGTGGGCAAGGTCGAGCCCGATGGCGTCGGACCAGGCCGCGACGCGGTCGGCGGCACCGGGGATTTCGAGCCAGGGAGTCAGGAAGCCGGGCGTCTGAGCGCCTTGGCCGGGAGCGACGAGTACGAGCACCCTCACACTCTCTCTTGGGGACGGTCCCCGACGCCCGTGGGGACAAGGACGAAGAACCGTCGGGGGAATTGTTGGTGTTCGACAAAAGTCTAGGACTGCGTATCCGCGTCGGCCAAGCGCCCGAGGATCAGCGCGATCCGCAGGGTGAAGGCGGAGCGGACGTCGGAGGGTGACCATCCGGTGACGTCGGTCACACGTCGGAGCCGGTAGCGCACGGTGTTCGGGTGCACGAAGAGCATCCGCGCAGCGCCCTCCAGACTGCTCGCCTGCTCCAGGTAGACGCTGAGCGTCTCGAGGAGCGCCGAGCCCGCTTCCTCCAGCGGTCTGTAGATCTCCTCCACCAGCTGCTCACGGGCCGAAGGGTCGGAGGCGATGGCGCGCTCCGGCAGGAGATCGTCCGCGAGCACCGGGCGCGGGGCGTCCTGCCAGGCGGTGCACGCCTTGAGGCCGGCCGCGGCGGCCTGCGCGGACCGGGTCGCCGCCAGCAGGTCGGGCACGACGGGCCCGGCGACGACCGGTCCGGCGGCGTACGGTCCGATCAGCGCCTTGGCCACGGCCAGCGGGTTGTCGTTGCCGCCCGCGATGACCACCAGCCGGTCGCCGAGCACACCCGTGAGCACCTGCAGCTTGGCGTGCCGGGCGGCCCGCCGGATCGCCTCGACGGTCAGCTCGCTGTCGCCGTCGGGCGCGGTGCCGAGCACCACGCACACGTGCTCCGGCGAATTCCAGCCAAGAGCGGCCGCGCGGGACACGGCGCCCTCGTCGGCCTCGCCCGACAGCACCGCGTTCACGACCAGCGACTCCAGCCGCGCGTCCCACGCGCCCCGGGCCTCCGCGGCCTGCGCGTACACCTGGGCGGTCGCGAAGGCGATCTCCCGCGCGTACACCAGCAGCGCCTCGCGCAGCACGGACTCGTCGCCGGGCGCGGCCACCTCCTCGATGGCCGACTCCATGACCTCGATCGTCGTCCGCACCATCTCCACGGTCTGCCGCAGCGTGATCGCCCGGGTCAGCTCGCGCGGCGCGGTGCCGAAGACGTCGGTGGAGATCGCCTGGGGCGTCTCCGGGTGCCGGAACCACTCCGTGAACGCGGCGATACCCGCCTGCGCGACCAGACCGATCCACGACCGGTTCTCGGGCGGCATCGCCCGGTACCACGGCAGCGTCTCGTCCATGCGGGCGATGGCGCTGGCGGCGAGCCGCCCGGAGGACTGCTCCAGGCGCTTCAGGGTCGCGGCATGCGGGTGAGCGGGGTTCACGGGTTCAGACACGGGGACAAGACTGCCTTATCGGGACGGCGACGTGCGGGGTCGGGGCCGCTTCCCGCCGTCGCGGCGGCGCAGCGCGGCTACCGTTGCCGTCGTGATACGCATCCAGCGCGGCGGGGATCGCTACCCCGGAGGCGACCCGGAGACCGGCATCGACACCCGGCACGCCTTCTCGTTCGGCCGGTACTACGACCCCGACAACCTCCGCTTCGGCGCCCTGCTCGCCTGCAACGAGGAACGCCTGGCAGCCGGCGCCGGCTTCGACGAGCACCCGCACCGTCACACCGAGATCGTCACCTGGGTCGTCGAGGGCGAACTGACCCACCGCGACTCGACGGGCCACGCGACCGTCGTCCGCCCCGGCGACCTCCAGCACCTGAGCGCGGCGGCCGGCGTCCGTCACGTCGAGCGCAACGACGGCCCCGGCCCGCTGGTCTTCGTCCAGATGTGGCTGGCCCCGCTGACCGCCGGGGGCGAGCCGTCGTACGACGTCGTCCGCGGGATCGCCGGCGCGACGCCGTACGCGGTGCCCGCGGCGGGCGCGGTGCTCCACGTCCACCGCCTGGAACGGGACGCGCGCGTGGCGGTCCCGGAGGCCGACTTCGTGTACGTGCACGTGGTGCGCGGCACGGTCCGGCTCTCGGGCGAGGAACTGGGCGCCGGCGACGCGGCGCGGGCCTCGGAGGAGAAGGGCCTGGCGCTGCTGGCCACGGCGGACGCGGAGGTCCTGGTGTGGGAGATGAGGGGCGGCTTCCCCGACGGGGCCTGAGACCCCCGGAGGTGCCTCGTGGCCGGGCCGCCCGTGATGCGGACGGACCGGCTCCGGAGGTGCTTCAGCTGCCCGTACGGCCGTCGAGGAGCTCGCGGATGATGTCCAGGTGGCCGTTGTGGCGGGCCGTCTCCTCGATGAGGTGGAGGAGGATCCAGCGGAGGTCCACGTGGAGGTCGCCGCGGACCGGGCGCTTGGCCTTCGTGTCCAGGTCGTGTTCGGACACCAGGCGGCGGAGGCGGGCGCTCTGCTCCTCGTACGCGGCGATGAGCCGGGGCAGCGGGACGTCGACCGCCGTCCGCATCTCGGGGTCCGGGTCGTCGTCGGTGGCCTCCGCCAGCGGGCCCTGGAGTTCCCCGTCCAGGAACACCACGTCCAGCCACCAGTGCTCGACCCAGCGCAGATGGCTGATCAGGCCGCTGATCGTCATCAGCGGCGAGGTCGGGAGAGGGGCCTTGCGGGCGTTCTCCTCGGACAGGCCCTCGCATTTCACGAGTGCCGTGGCGCGGGCGTAGTCCAGGCAGGTGGTCAGCTGCGTGCGCTCGTCCCAGGAGGGCGGCGTATCCGTACGTGTAGTCATCGCCGGAAGTCTGCCGCCGCCCCGGCCGGGTGTCGAACGATTAACGCAGCGCGCTCTTCGCCTTCCAGGCCGGCCACGACACGTTCCACGCCCCGTAGCCGTTGCCCTCCGCCACGACGCCCTTCGTCTCCCTGCCCTTGATCTCGAACGGGTCGCCGGGGCGCACCATCTCGTAGAAGGTCCTGGCCTCTTCGTCGCTCATGCCGATGCAGCCCGAGCTCATGTTCGCGCGGCCGAAGTACCTGGCGTTCCACGGTGCCGCGTGCGCGTACATGCCCGACCAGGTCAGCCGCATCGAGTAGTCGACCATCTTGTCGTAGGCGTCGCCGAGGCCGACCGTCTCGGAGTTCATGTTGATCGTGCCCTCCTTCGCCATGAGCACGGCCGTGCCCCGCCAGGAGCGCTTGTCGCCGCCGGGCGTGCCGCCGGAGACCGGGATGGTGCGCACGGCCCGGCCGTCCCGCAGGACGGTCAGCTTCTTGGTGTCCAGGTCGACCTTCACCACCCGGGCCTGCTCGGAGACGGTGAAGCCGGTCCGGTAGTCGCGGACGAACCAGCCGCCGCTGCCGCCGGAGTCGGTGCCGTTCAGCGTCGCCTCCAGGGTCACCTTGGTGCCCGGCTTCCAGTAGTCCTTGGGCCGCCAGTCCACCCGGTCCTTGCCCGAGTAGTCCGTGAGCCAGCCCCAGGAGCCCTCGGTGGCGTCGGAGGTCGTGACCTTCAACTGGCGTTCCACGTCCGCCTTGTTCTTCACCGGGCGGTCGAACACGATCGACAGCGGCTGGGCGATGCCCACGGTCGTGTTCTTGCCGGGCGCGAGCGTCAGCTTGTTGATCGTGTCCGCCTCGGCGATCGCGTGCGTCGTCCGTGACGTCGTCTCCTTGCCGCCGGCGCCGCGGGCGGTCACCTCCACCGTGTACGACGCACCGGGGGCGGCCTTGCGGTCCGAGGTCCACGAGGCCCCGCCGGAAGCGGTGCGGCCGGTGAGCGCGCCGCCGTCCTCGTCGACCACCCTCACCTGGGCGAGGGTCCCGCCGCTCGCCGTCACGGTCAGGGGCCGGCCGGCCGCCGGAGGGGCCACGGTCACGTTCGCCGGAGCGCCCGCCGAGCCGGGCGGGGCGGCGGCGCCCGGCGACGTGGCGTCGTCCGCCGTCGCGGCCGAACAGGCGGTCAGCGACGCGGCCGCGAGGACCAGCAGGGATATGCGTACACGAGCAGGAGTCCGCAGCACGGGACAGACCTCCGCGGGAGGAGCGGGAAACGGTGGGATGAACCGGACTGTAGATCCCGTCCCGCCGCCCGCGCCGTGCCTCCCGGCCATGTGACGGCCGCTGGTGAGAAACGGTCACCGTCCCGTCACATTCCTCGCGCGGACCGGTCAACACCGGCTGTGAGCCTGCTGTGCGCCCCACCACCGACGGGGCGGAACAAGGAGGCTCCCCGTTGTGTCAGCGCTGCTCGTGACCCCCGCGTCCACACCGGCTCCCGCTCGTGCCCTGCGGCTCGGACCGGTCACACCCGAGGTCCACCGCGCCTTCCTCGCCCACCGCTCCACCGGTCCGGACGGACCCAGCTTCCTCCAACTCCCCGCCTGGGCACAGGTCAAGGAGGGCTGGACGCACCAACTCCTCGGCTGGGGACCCGAGTCCGGACAGCTCACCGGTGTCGCCCTGGTCCTGCTCCGTGCCTTCCCCGGCACCCGCAAGTACTTCGCGTACCTGCCCGAAGGGCCCGTCGCCGACTGGTCCGACCCGGACGTCGACGGCTGGCTCGACCCGCTCCTGAAGCACCTGCGGGCCTCCGGAGTCTTCGCCGTCCGCATCGGGCCGGGGCCCGCGTACCGGCGCTGGACCGCCACTACCCTCAAGGCGCACACCGGACCCGGGCGGCGCCTCGGCGACGTCCTCGCCAGCGAGGTCGACCCGCTCGGCTCCGCCGTCGCCGAACGGCTGCGCGCCCGCGGCTGGCGCAAGTGCGGCGGCGACTCCCAGGACGGCGCCGACGCCCAGCCCCGGCACGTCTATCAGGTGCCGCTCACCGGCCGCAGCGCCGACGACCTGTGGAGCGGCCTCAACCAGGAGTGGCGGCGCAACATCCGCAAGGCCCGCAAGTGCGGCGTCGAGGTCGTCGTCGGTTCGGCGGCCGACCTGCCCGAGTTCCACCGGCTGCTGCGGATCACCGAGGAACGTGACGGATTCCGGCTCGGCCGCTCCCTCGCGTACTACGAGCGCCAGTACGCCGTCCTCAACGCCGAGCAGCCGGGACGCATGAAGCTCTACCTCGCCCGGCACGAGGGCGAGATCCTCGCCGCGCACACCATGGTCACCGTCGGCCGGCGGGTCTGGTACCAGACCGGCGCCTCCGCCGACCACCGCCGCGAGGTCCGCCCCTCCAACGCCCTGCAGTGGCGCATGATGCTCGACGCCCACGCCGTCGGCGCCGACGTCTACGACCTGCGCGGGGTACCCTCCACCCTCGACCCGGACGACCGCGCCCACGGGCTGCTGCGCTGGAAGCTCGGCACCGGCGGACAGGTCGTCGAGACCCTGGGGGAGTGGGAGATTCCGTTGCCCGGCACGACCAACCACACGCTGTACCGCGCCTTCCAGGCGTACCTGGCCCGCCGATGACGGCGAGCACCACCGAGACCGCCACCGGGAGCGGGGGCGGAACCGGGAGCGGGGGCGACACCGCGGCGATGCACAAGGCCGCACCGTCCGTGGCCCGCAGCGGCGCGCTCATGGCGGCCGGTTCGCTGGTCTCCCGCGCCACCGGGTTCGTACGGTCCGCCGTCGTCGCCGCGGCCATCGGCACGGGCTTCGTCGCCGACGGGTACGCCGTCGGCAACTCGGTGCCGACCATCGTCTACATGCTGCTGCTCGGCGGCGCCCTCAACGCCGTCTTCGTGCCCGAACTCGTCAAGGCGGCCAAGGAGCACGAGGACGGCGGCGTCGCCTACACCGACCGGCTGCTCACCGTCTGCGTGCTCGCCCTCACCGTCCTGACCGCCGTCGCCGTGCTCGCGGCGCCCGCGATCGTCGACGGCTACACCGACTACACCGGCGCGCAGCGCGACATGACGATCGCCTTCGCCCGGTCCTGCCTGCCGCAGATCTTCTTCCTGGGCGTCTTCACCCTGCTCGGGCAGGTGCTCAACGCGCGCGGCCGGTTCGGCGCGATGATGTGGACGCCCGTCCTCAACAACCTCGTCGTCATCGGCGTCTTCGCGCTGTTCCTCGCCGTGTCCGACGGCGGCGGCCTGACCTCAGGCGAGACCGCGCTCCTCGGCTGGGGCACCACCGCGGGCATCGCGCTCCAGGCCCTCGCGCTGCTGCCCTCGCTGCGGGCGGCCCGCTTCCGCTGGCGGCCCCGGTTCGACTGGCGCGGCAGCGGCCTGGCCGCGCCGCTGCGCGCGGCCGGCTGGCTCGTGCTCCTGGTCCTCACCAACCAGGCCGCGTACTGGGTGACGACCAAGGTCGCCACGGCGGCCGGCCAGCACGCCGAGGGCGCCGGGATCAGCGCGTACAACAACGCCTATCTGCTGTGGGCCGTCCCGCACGGCATCGTCACCGTCGCCCTGGTCACCGCCCTCATGCCGCGGATGAGCGGCGCGGCCGCGGACGGCGACCTCGCCGGCGTGCGCCGGGACGTCGCCTACGCGCAGCGCACCACCGCGGCCGCCGTCGTCCCGGCCGCCTGCGCCCTGTTCGCGCTGGCCGTCCCGCTGATGGGCACGGTCTTCCAGTACGGGCGGACCGACGCGGGCGCGGTCCGCTCGATGGCCTGGATCCTGATGGCGCTCGCGCCCGGTCTGATCGCCCTCTCCGGCCAGTACGTGTGCACCCGCGCCTTCTACGCGATGCGCGACACCCGCACCCCGTTCCTGCTCAACCTGGTCATCGCCGGGCTCAACGCGCTGCTCGCGCTCTGCTCGGCCGCCTTCCTGCCCGCCCGCTGGGCCGTCGCGGGCATGGCGGCCGGCTACTCGCTCGCCCTCTGGGCGGGCTGGGGCGTGACGGCGTACGTCCTGGGCCGCCGGCTCGGGCGCGCGGGGACCGTGAGCGCCGGCGCGGCGGGCACGGACCCCGGTGCCGCGGCGGGTACGGGCCCCGGTAGCGGCGCGGCGGGTACGGGCGCCGGTGTCGCGCTCGTACGGCTGCTCGCCGCGGCGTCGCCCGCCACCGGGCTCGGCCTGCTGGCCGCCGAACTGAGCACCCCGGCGGGGCCGGTCGCGGCGGGGCTCGCCGGAGCCGCCGTGATCGTCGCCGTGTTCGCGCTCCTGGCCGGGCCGCTGCGGCTCGCCGAAGTGAGCGCGCTGATCGGGAACGTGACCGGCCGCTTCGGCCGTCTCGTACGGCGGGGCTGACCACCGACCCCTCGCCGCCCGCCCGCCCGCTCCGGCTCCCTGCCCCTTCCGACCTGCCCCGCCGGGCCCCCTCCCCGGCGGGGCACCGCTCCGACCTTGGGATACTCCACAGATGCCACGCGTGCTGCTGATCGAAGACGACCCCTCCGTCCGCGAAGGCGTCGAGCTCGGACTCCGGCGCCGCGGCCACGAGGTGCGGACCGCCGCGACCGGCGAGGCGGGACTCGCCGCGCTCCGCGAGTTCCGGCCCGATCTGCTGCTGCTCGACCTGATGCTGCCCGGTATGAACGGCGTCCAGGTGTGCCGCCGGGTCCGGGAGGGCAGCCAGCTGCCGATCATCATGCTCACCGCCCGCGGCGACGACTTCGACGTGGTCATCGGCCTGGAGGCCGGCGCGGACGACTACATCGTCAAGCCCGCCCGTACCGAGGTCATCGAGGCCCGCATCCGCGCGGTGCTCCGCCGCATCGAGGAGCCCGGCGGCGGGCGGCCCTCCGTGGAGTTCCACGGCGAACTGGCCATCGACCGGGCCGGGCTCACCGTCGCCAAGAGCGGCGAACGGGTCGCCCTCGCCCCCTCCGAGCTGAAGCTGCTGCTGCACCTGACCTCCGCGCCCGAGCAGGTCTTCAGCCGCCAGCAGCTCCTCGAACACGTCTGGGAGCACAGCTTCCACGGCGACGCACGGCTCGTCGACGCCTGCGTACGGCGGCTCCGCAACAAGATCGAGGACACGCCCGGCGAGCCCCGCTACATCCAGACCCTGCGCGGCTTCGGCTACCGCTTCGGCCCGCTCCAGTGAGAGCGGACACGTCGGTGAGAGCGGACACGTCGGTGAGGATGGGAACGTCGGTGAGGCCGGACACAGCGGTGAGGCCGGACACGTCGGTGAGGCCGGGGACATGAGAAGCCGGACCGGGGAGGACGACGAGACCCGGAGCGACCCGGCCGGGAGGGGCCGGCGCAGGCCCAAGGGCCACAAGGCGAAGGACCGCAGGCCCAAGGGCCGCAAGGCGCAGGACCGGAGAGCGAAGGACCCCGGAGTGAAGGCCCATGTGCCCGGCGACGCCGGACCGCCGCCGCGAAGACGCCGCCCGCGCCCCTTCGGGCTGCGCACCCGGCTGGTCCTCGCCTTCCTCCTGGTCGCCGCCGTCGGCTGCGGCACCACCGCCGCCCTCACCTACCGCGCCGCCCGCAACGCGATCCTGGAGCAGACCCAGGACACCGCCGTCACCGCCTTCCGGCAGCAGGTCGAGACCCTGAGCACCCGGATGCCGGTCGACCCCGAAGGGCTGCGGACCGAGCTCCAGCGCATCGCCCGGCTGGGCAAGCCGCGGCCGTGGCGGGTGTACGCGGAGTACGGCAGGCTGCGCGTCTCGTCCACCGACCGGCCCGAGTCGACCGTCCTCACGCCCGAACTGCGCCGCCGCGCCACCGCCGTCGGCACCACGCACGGCAGCTTCCAGCGCGTCGTCAAGAACGGCACCCCATACCTGACCATCGCCGTGCCCGCCGTCTTCAGCGGCCGCGGCGGCTACCCGGCGAGCCGTCCCACCGGCCTCGTCGTGTACGCGGTGATGGACCTCGGCGAGGAGGAGGCCAACATCGAGGCCATGGTCCTCGCCGCCCGCGACGGCGCGCTGCCCGCGCTGCTCGTCGCCCTGTTCCCGGCGCTGCTCGCGTCCCGTGGCGTGCTGCGCCCCGTGCGGGAGCTGCGGCGGGCCGCCCACAGCATGGGCCGCGGCCGCCTGGACACCCGCATCCACGCCAAGGGCAGCGACGAACTCGCCGACCTCGCCCGGACCTTCAACGAGTCGGCCGCCGCGCTGGAACGTTCCGTCGCCGAACTGCGCCGGGCCGAGGCGCGCGCCCGGCGCTTCGCCTCCGACGTCTCGCACGAACTGCGCACCCCGCTCGCCGGCATGCTCGCGGTCACCGAGGTCCTCGACGAGGACGCCGGCGCCCTCGACTCGGACACGGCCCGCGCCGTCCGCCTGATCAGTGCCGAGACCGGCAAGCTCGCCGTCCTCGTCGAGGACCTCATGGAGATCTCGCGCTTCGACGCCCGCGCCGCCGAACTCCACACGGACGAGGTCGACGCGGCGGAGGCCGTCCGCAAGACCCTGATCAACCGCCACTGGACCGACCCGCAGCAGATCGTGCCCCTCCTCACCGAGGGCATCCGGGTCCGGCTCGACCCGCGCCGCTTCGACGTGGTCGTGGCCAACCTGGTCGGCAACGCCCTGCGGCACGGCCGCCCGCCCGTGACGGTCCGGGTGTACGCGGAGGGCGACCGGCTCGTCACGGAGGTGGCCGACCGGGGGCCGGGCGTCCCCGACGACGTGCTGCCCCACGTCTTCGACCGCTTCTACAAGGGCGACCCGGCGCGGACCCGCTCGACCGGCAGCGGTCTCGGCCTGGCCATCACACAGGAGAACGTACGACTGCACGGCGGCACCGTCGACGTCGCCAACCGGCCGGACGGCGGCGCCGTGTTCACTGTCAGGATTCCCCTGTGAGCATGCGAGAAGTGACATGGATCCGCCGGACCGCCGCCGTGCTGTGCCTGCCGGCGCTCGCCGCGTGCGGCATCCAGGGAAGCGACGTCGTGGAGGCCGGCGGGGCGGCGACCGTCGCCGTGGAGCCGACCGGCGGCACCAAGCTGATGCTGTACTTCGTCGGCGAGGACGGGCAGCTCATGCCGGTCACCCGCAGTCTCGGCCTGGCCGTCGGGCCCTCGTCGGACCTCAGCCTCATCGACGACAACGGCCGCGTGCTCGTGCCCCACTACGAGATAGACGGCCCCGGCGACTACCGGATCGCGACCGACACGGTGCTCCGCACCCTGCTCGAAGGCCCGGACGAGGAGGAACGTGCCGCCGGACTCACCACCCGGCTCAACCTGCACGGCGCGGGCGAGCCGCACGTGCGGCGTGAACAGTTCCGCGACGGGCGGCCGGCGCTGAGCATCCGGCTGGCGACCCGCGTGCAGGACTTCGACACCGTCGCCCACCAGCAGCTCGTCTGCACCGCCGCCTACGCCGAGGGCTACGGCGGCGCGGCCACCGTCCTGGTCACCGGCACGGACGGGGCACTTCCGGAGACGCGCTGCGAGGCGTAGGGGGCCTGACGCCCGCGGGCGCGCCCCGTGCCTACCGTGCCCGCAGTTCCGTCAGGACGGCGTCCGTGAACGGCGGCCACGCCTCGATCGCCCACGGTCCGAACGGCCGGTCCGCCAGGGCCACGCACGCCGCCCCCGCGTCCGGGTCGACCCACAGGAACGTTCCGGCCTGCCCGAAGTGCCCGAAGGTCCGCGGCGACGACGAGGCACCGGTCCAGTGCGGCGACTTGCCGCCGCGGATCTCGAAGCCCAGCCCCCAGTCGTTCGGCCGCTGGTGCCCGTAACCCGGCAGGATCCCGGTCAGTCCCGGGTACGTGACGGTCATCGCGTCCAGGACCGTGCGCGGGTCCAGCAGCCGCGGCGCCTGCACCTCGGCGGCGAAGCGCACCAGGTCGTCCACCGTCGACACGCCGTCCTTGGCGGGCGAGCCCTCCAGCGTCGTGGAGGTCATGCCGAGCGGCTCCAGGACCGCCTGGTGCAGGTACTCGGCGAACGGGATGTCGGTGGCCTTCGCGACGTGGTCGCCGAGCACCTCGAAACCCGTGTTCGAGTAGATCCGGCGGGTGCCGGGCGCGGCCGTCACCCGGTTCTCGTCGAAGGCGAGACCGGACGTGTGGGCGAGCAGATGCCGTACGGTCGCGCCCTCCGGCCCGGCCGGCTCGTCGAGGTCGATCGCGCCCTCCTCGTACGCGACGAGGACCGCGTACGCCGCGAGCGGCTTCGTGACGGAGGCGAGCGCGAAGCGGCGCCCGGTGGGACCGTGGGAGCCCGCCAGGGTGCCGTCCGCACGGACGACGGCCGCCGCCGCGGTGGGGACGGGCCAGTTCTCGATCGACGCCAGGGACACCAGGCCGGGCACGCTGCTCTGCTGCATGCTGCCGAGCCTACTTGCTTGGAGTGCACTCCAACCTTTTAGCGTGGAGGTCATGAGCGTGATCGACAGCACGACCACGAGCACCACGGCCACCGGCACGAACACGACGGCCACCGCGCCCCTGGCGCAGGAGCGGTTCACCATCAGCGAGGTCGCCGCCCTGACCGGGCTTTCGGCGCACACCCTGCGCTGGTACGAGCGGATCGGCCTGATGCCGCACGTCGACCGGACCCACACCGGCCAGCGCCGGTTCACCCGGCGCGACCTGGACTGGCTCGCCTTCGTCGGCAAGCTGCGGCTCACCGGCATGGCCGTCGCCGACATGGTGCGGTACGCCGAGCTCGTACGGGAGGGCTCCCACACCCACGACCAGCGGCGCGCGATCCTCGAAGGCACCCGCGACGACGTCGTCGCCCGCATCGCCGAACTCCAGGACGCCCTCGCCGTGCTCGACCGCAAGATCGATCACTACGGAACCATCTGCGGAGGCACCCCTTCATGAGCGCGTCCACGACCACGCCGGCCGGCCGGACCGGCCCGGCCTTCCCCATCGACACCGTGCGCCTCGGCGGCCCGGACGGGCCCGCGATCGGGGTCCAGGGCTTCGGCGCGATGGGCATCAGCGAGTTCTACGGCGGCACGGACGAGGCCGCCGCCCGTGACACGCTCGACGCGGCCCTGGAGGCCGGCGTCACCCTCATCGACACCGCCGACGCCTACGGACACGGCGCCAACGAGGAGTTCCTGGCCCCGTTCGCCGCCGCCCACCGCGACGAGATCGTCCTCGCCACCAAGTTCGGCATCGAGCGGCACGCCGACGATCCCCTCCGCCGCGGCGTCAACAACTCCCCGGCCTACATCCGGCGTTCCGTCGAGGGCAGCCTGCGCCGGCTCGGCGTCGACACCATCGACCTGTACTACATGCACCGCATCGATCCCGCCGTGCCGTTCGCCGAGTCCGTCGGCACCATGGCCGAGCTCGTCAAGGAGGGCAAGATCCGGCACATCGGGCTGAGCGAGGTCACCGGCGCCGAGCTGCGCGAGGCCCACGCCGTCCACCCGATCGCCGCGCTCCAGTCCGAGTGGTCGCTGTTCTCCCGCGGCGTGGAGCGCACCGCGGTGCCCGCGGCGGCCGAGCTGGGCGTGACCTTCGTGCCGTACTCGCCGCTGGGCCGCGGCTTCCTCACCGGCGCGTTCGCCGACGCGTCGAAGGACCTCGCGGACGACGACTTCCGGCGGCGGCAGCCGCGCTTCAACGGCGAGAACGCCGCGCGGAACGCGGCGCTGCTGGACCCGGTCCGCGCGATCGCCGCGGACCACGGGGCGACGCCGGCACAGATCGCGCTGGCGTGGGTGCAGCAGCGGGCGGCGGTGCACGGGCTGACCGTCGTGCCGATCCCGGGGACGCGGAAGAGGGCGCGGCTGCTGGAGAACGCGGCGGCCACGCGGATCAGGCTGAGCGAGGCCGAGCTCGGTCTGCTGGAGCCGATCGCCGGACGGGTCGCGGGGGACCGGTATCCGGACATGCGGTACACGTCCGAGGAACGGGAGGCGTGACGGCCGGGGGACCGGCCCCCGCCCCGGGCCCCCTCGACCCCGTGGGCGGTGGAGGGCGCCGGCGCCCCCTCCCGCCGCCGTGGTCTCACGCCAGGCCCAGGGCGAAGATCGCGAACCCTGCCGCCAGGGCGCCTGCCGCGGCTCGGCGGGTGGTGCTCGTGTGGGTCCAGGGGGACTCGAAACCTCGGGCGTGGCGGCCGATGAGGAGGAGCAGGGCGGCGAAGACCGGCATCCAGGCCAGGCGGGCCAGGATCCAGGTGACCGAGTCGGGAGGACCGATCAGGCCCGTGAGCCCGCCCGCGTACGAGGCGGGGATCGCGGCGGCCAGCATGGCCGTCTGGTGCCAGCACAGGATCGTCATCGCCGACAGGTTGATCACCACGACCGGTGCCCACAGGGCCGGGCGTCGCAGCAGCCGGCCGAGGCGGTCGCGGAGCAGGATCGCCGCGCCGCTCTGGGCGGCGGCCAGGGCCAGGACCAGCAGGGACGGCGGGTGCGAGTTGGTCCGGGCCTCGCCGGGGACGCCGACCATCGACGCCGGGTAGCCGAACCACACGAGCAGCGCGGCGAACAGCGCGGCACCGCCGAGGAGGAGGGCCCGGGCGTGGCGGCGGGTGACCCGGCCCTCGCCCCAGGAGACGCCCAGCTGATAGGCGAACAGCCAGCCCGGCAGGATGTTGAGGACGCTCAGCCAGGACGGCATCGCCTCGGCGTACGGCCCGTAGCGCAGGAAGTCGACCACCGCGACCGAGCCGAGCAGCGGGGCCGCGGCCCACACGCCGAGCCGGCGGGCGGCCCGGACGCAGTACGGCGTCAGCGCGGTGACGACCGTGTACACGCCCACGAACCACAGCGGCTGGATCACCAGCGTGGACGCCGTGCGCAGGGTGTCGGACGGCACGCCGAAGCCGAAGTGGAGCGCGGGCAGCAGTGCCGCCCACACGGCCGTGACGCCGAGCACCGGCCGGCCGAGGCGGGCCAGGCGGCCCTTCAGCCACTCGGCGGTGGAGCCCCGGTGGCGGCGGAAGGAGAGGACGGACGCGTAGCCACCGACCAGGAAGAAGATGCCCAGCATCTGGAGGACCCAGCTTACCGGGGCCAGTCCGCCGAACGTGGACAGCGGGCTCGCGTTGTGGATCGCGCCGTCCGCGGAGAGCGTGAACCCGCCGAGCAGCCAGTGCCCCGTGGGCACGGCGAGCAGTGCGAGGGCCCGCAGTCCGTCGACCGCGCGGTCGCGGTGGGCGGGAGTGCCGGACTCGATCCTGGTGACCAGGGTGCGGAGCGTCGTCATCGGACCTCTCCCTCGGCGATCGCGGCGAAGGCGCGGAGGGACTCGGTGCCGGGCGCGAAGTAGCCGTCGTGGCCCCGGGCGTCGGCGGCGGGCACCGGTCTCGCGCCGAACCCGGGACTCGTGGGGTCGGTGCCGTGGCCCAGTCCGGCGAACTCGACGTTCGGCACCCGGTCGATCCAGTCCGTCGGGTCCTTCGCCGCCCACACCCGCGCCGAGGTGTTCAGCGCCGCCACGTCGTCCGCCCGCATCCCGGGCGACGCGACGGCCACCAGGTCCTCGGCCTCGAGCGCGTGCGCGGCGAGCCCGCAGACCACGGAGCCGTAGCTGTGGCAGAAGACGGAGGGTGCGGCGGCGCCGACGGCTTCGAGGCCCTGGGTGAAGCGGACCAGCCGTTCGGCGCCGGCCTCCGCCAGGTCCCCCGTGGCGGCGTCCAGGCCGACGCCGACGGGCGTGGTGTAGCCGGCCCAGGCGACCACGGCGGTCCGCCCGCCGGTCGCCTCGCGCAGGGCCGTGGCCTTGCGGGTCAGCGAGTCGAGGTTCCCGGCGTCGGTGTCCGAGCCGGGCACGATCACCGCCACGTGCTCGGCCGCCGTCAGGTCGCCGTACACCAGCACCGCCTGCCCGCGGCCCCGTGGGTCGTACGCGAGCACCTGCCGACCCGCGAACCTCCCGCCCGAAGCACGGGAGTTGGCGGCGTAGCGGAGGGCCGGCGGGACGCCGTCGAGGTTGCCGACGACCCCTGGGTGCTCGCGCAGCAGCCGCTGTCGTTCCCGGCTGCCCAACCCGGCGAAGTACGCCGCCGTCTGAGCGGGCGTCATCCGCTCCGGGTCCGGCAGGCCCTCGGCCCGCCAGGCCGCCGTGCCGACCGGTGCCCCGGTCACCGCCTGCTGGGTCGTTCCGGACGCCCAGCCCGCGGTGCCCGCCATCACGGCGGCGGTGAGCGCGGTGGCCACCAGGGTCCTCGTGAACCGGCGCATCGGCCACTTCCCTTCCGTTCCTGTTCCTGTCGTCGTGAGCGAGAGGAAGGTAGGAACGGCACGGGTGACGGCACGTCACACCAGGGCGCCAACCGTGAAGTGATACCGGGGTAGGGGGCGGACGAGGGGCCGGCCCCCGGCGGATGGTGGGGTTTTCCCCTCTACTGGCCGCCCGGCGTGACCAGTCCCGACTCGTACGCGAAGATGACCGCCTGCGCCCGGTCGCGCAGGTCCAGCTTGGCCAGCACCCGCCCGATGTGGGTCTTCACGGTCTGCTCGGCGAGCACCAGGTGGTCGGCGATCTCCTGGTTCGACAGGCCCCGGGCGATCAGCTCGAGGACCTCCGTCTCGCGCGGCGTCAGGCCGTTGAGGCGCAGGGCCGCCCGGTCGCCGCGCGGCGCCGGCCGGGACGCGGCGAAGTCGGCGATCAGCCGCTTCGTGACGGACGGCGCGAGCAGCGCCTCGCCCGCCGCCACCACCCGCACCGCCGCGATCAGGTCGGCCGGCGGCGCGTCCTTCAGGAGGAAGCCGGAGGCGCCGGCGCGCAGCGCCTCGTACACGTAGTCGTCCACGTCGAAGGTGGTGAGCATCAGCACCTTCGGCCGGTGCACGACGCCCCGCGGCGGGTCGAGGATCTCCCGTGCCGCCGCCAGCCCGTCCATCTCCGGCATCCGCACGTCCATCAGGACCACGTCCGGACGCGTCGTACGGGCCACCTCCACGCCCTGCCGGCCGTCGGGCGCCTCGCCCACCACGTCGATGTCGGTCTGCGCCGAGAGCAGCGCGGCGAAGCCGGCCCGCACCATGGCCTGGTCGTCGACGATGATCACGCGGATGGTCACGGAAGGTCCTTCAGGGGTTGGTCAGCGGCAGCCGGGCGGCGACCCGGAAGCCCCCGTCCGGCAGCGGCCCGGTGTCCAGCGAGCCGCCGGTCAACCGTACGCGTTCGCGCATCCCGACGAGACCGTGCCCGGTGCCCGAGCCGCCCTCCAGCGGCGAAGTCCGTTCGGCGGCGGGCCCGTTGACGACCAGCACGGTCAGCCAGCCCTCGCCGTCCCCACGGACCGACACCCGGGTCTCGGCGCCCGGCGCGTGCCGGACGACGTTGGACAGGGCCTCCTGCACGATCCGGTACGCGGAGAGGTCCACCGCCTGCGGCACCTCGACGGATTCCGTCAGGTCCGCCGGCATCGCCAGCTCGGCCGGCACCCCCGCCCGCACCGTCGCCTCCACCAGCTGCTGCAGCCGGTCGAGCCCGGGCTGCGGCGCCCGCTCGCCCTCCGTGCCCTCGCTGCGCAGCACCGCGAGCAGCCGCCGCATCTCGGTCAGCGACTCGCGCGCACCGGACGCGATCGACGCGAACTCCTCGCGCGCCGCTTCCGGCAGGTCCGGGATGCGGTACGGCGCGGAGTCCGCCTGGACGGTGATCACCGACATGTGGTGGGCGACCACGTCGTGCAGCTCGCGCGCGATCCTGGTCCGTTCCTCCAGCAGGGTGCGGCGGGCCCGTTCGGCCTCGCTGATGGTCTCCTGCTCGACGAGCCGCCGCTCGGCCTCGCCGCGCCCGCGCAGGGTCGCGGTGAGCAGCAGCACGATCCCGCTGAGCACGAACAGCAGCACGATCACGCCGCTGCCTGGGCGTTCGGGCGCGAGGATCTCGAAGACGGCCCCGGCGGCGCCGGTCACCAGCCACACGCTCACCAGGGCGCGCCGGGACTCGCGCAGCCCCAGGGCGAGCATCAGGAACAGGTAGCCGATGACGACCATGGGCGTCCACGGCCAGGGCAGTTCGTGGTAGTCGGAGTCGAGCAGGGCGAAGCCGCCCAGGACGTCCGCCGTGATGATCACCCACCAGGCCTGGAGCGGCCGGGTGACGGCGAGGAACAGCGGCACGGTCTGCGCGGTCGCGAGCGCCCCGGCGATGGGGCCGTCGACGTGGTAGTCCTGCATCAGCACGGTGATGGTGACCGGCAGCAGGCTCGCGACGAGCGCCAGGGCCACGCCGTACGGCAGTCGGCGGACCCAGGGCGAGGACGCCCGGGCGAGCAGGGGCTCGCCGGGGCCGGTCGGGGTCGCGAGGGCGGTCCCGAAGCTCCTGAGCAGGTCCTGGGCGCGGGCGCCGGACGTCCGCTCACGGCCCTTGGCGCCGGGCGCCCGCTCGTGGTCCTCGGCGCCGGACGTGGGCCGCGGGGCGTCGGATCGCGGCGCGGGCGGCTGTTCTTGTTCCTTTTCCTTCATGGCCCGCCCAGCGTAGGCACCGCGGCCGGGCGGGAACGTCATACCGGGGTGCGGGCCCGGGGGTCATACCGCGGTACGACTCCGGAGCGCGGTACGACTCCGGAGCCGTACGGCACGGGGGCGCGGCTCCGCTGCCGCGGAGGGGTGTCACAGCTCGGCGAGCAGCTCCGCCTTCTTCGCGGAGAACTCCTCGTCCGTCACCAGCCCCGCCCGGTGCAGCTCGCCGAGGTGGCGGATCCTTTCCGCAATGCCCGCCGGGTCCCGGTGCGGCACCGCCTGGACCGCGACCGGCACCCGCTCGGAGGAGTCGCGGATCGCGGCGAGCACGGACGCGGCGAACGGCAGGGACTCGTGCACGGGCCCGTATCCGAGCCCGAAGACGACGGAGGCCGGGTCGTGATCGGGCTGCACCGGGCGGGCGTCGTGGCCGTCACGGCGCACCAGCCGCAGATAGCCGTCGAGGATCTCGGGCGAGCGCCACTCGACGCCGCTGAGGTCCCGCACCCGGAAGGTCTGGTCGCCCGCCTTCCACTTCTCCGAGGAGGCGCCCGTCCAGAACCAGCGGAAGGAGACCTCCGCCTTCCCGTCGAAGCTCGCCTTCCCGTCGTACGCCTTGAAGGACTGCGGCCCCTCGGGCGCCGCCACCAGGAAGCGGTCCGCCGGTCCCAGGTCCGCGTACGGCGCGAGCGCGGCGCGCAGCTCGTCGCGGTAGTACTCGGCGAGCGTCTCCCGGTCGGCGGGCAGCACGAGGCGGTACGGGTCGCTGCCCTCCTTGAGCTGGCCGGCGGCCGCTTCCACCAGCGGATCGGCCCCGTCCCGCGGCACGGCGTGCAGCACGACGGTGCCCCGCTTCCCGGGGGTGAGCGTCACCGAAGCCAGCGCCTCGTGCGGGACGCGGCGTTCGCGCAGCGCGTTGAGCAGCTTCGGCGTACGGATCCCCCGTTCGAAGCGGATGACGACTGCGTCGCTCTCGAACTCCCAGGTGGCATGAATTCCGGCCAGCACATCACCCATACGCCTCATCGTATGTGGCGTATGCCCCGGCGTCGCCCCTTCGCGACCATCGTAAATCCGCCGTTATCTACGCGCGTCAGACGGTGGTGCCGCCGGAAATTCCGCTGAGGCAAGCGCTCTCTGCGCTCGCGCAGGTCACACGGTCGTACGCGCCGACCCCTATCGCGGCGAAGTTCCGCAGGCTGCTCGTACCCGGCTCGAAGTAGCCGGCGTGCCCTGCGGCGCCGTCCGCCAAGAGCAGCCGCGCGCCGAACTCCGGCGCCACCGGGTCGGCGCCGTGGCCGACCCCGCCGAGCTCCATGTGGGGCACGTCCGCGATCCAGTCGTCGGCGTCCCGCATGGCCCAGATCCGGGCCCGGGTGCCGAGGTCGGCGGCCCGTTCGGCCCGCATGCCGGGGCTGCCGGCCACCACCAGGTCGGTGACCCGGTCGGGCAGCCGGGGCGCGGCGACGCCGCACAGCACGGAGCCGTAGCTGTGGCAGAAGAGGGTGACGCGGGCGTCGCCGGGCAGGGCGGCGGTCAGGCCGACGAGCCGCACGGCGCCGTTCTCGGCCAGCCGCCCGATGGCGGCGTCGATGCCGACGCCGACCGGCGCGGTGTAGTCGGCCCAGGCGATGACAGCGGTACGGGCGGCGGGGTCGGCCCGGCGCTCGGCGGCGTGCAGGGCCTCGGCCATGCCGGCGGGCGCCGAGTAGCGGCGGGCGGTCTTCTGGAAGGTCAGCAGGTTGGTGTCGACGCCGGGCACGATCACCGAGATCCGCCGGGCCCGGTCCAGGTCGCCGAGCACCTCCGCGGTCCGGCCCGTGCCCGTCGGGTCGAAGGCGAGGATCTGCCGGTCCGGCCGCATCAGGCTGGTGAAGCGGTGCACCCGGCGCACGGCCTCGTGCCGGCCGGCCGCGGTGAGCCGCGGATCGTCCACCCGCCCGCGCTCGGCGGCCAGGGCGCGGGCCAGGGACTGCCGGTTGGCGCGGTAGCGCAGGCGGAGGGGGACGCCGTTGAGGTTGCCGACGACGAGAGGGTGGGTGTCGGCGAGCCGGGCGCCCTGCGCGGGGCCGATCGCGGCGAAGAACGCGGCGATCGTCCGGGCGGGCGCCTTCGGGTCGGGCAGCGCGCGGTGGCCCGCCCGGGCGTGCGTCCACGCGGCGAGCGCCTCCTCCCGCGACTGCCCCGGCGGGCGCTGATGCCGGATCGTGGTCCACCCGGTCGTCGCCAGGAGCACGAACACCACGGCGAGCGCGAGCAGCATCCGCCAGGCGGTGAGGGTGGGGGAGGAATCGAAGGAAGGCATCGGCCGCCACCCTAGGGGGCGGCGGGGCAGGCCCGGACGGCGAGTGACGCGGATCACTTGGCGGTGAGGGGTGACGCTACGGTACGTGCGCGCGGGCGTACAAGGAGCGTGGGGTCGTGGTCCGGGAGCGCGGGGCGGGCGAGGGCGCGGGTCGTTGTACGGGGAGCGCGGGCGAGAGCATGGGCCGCTGTGCGGGGAGCGCGGGCGAGGGTGCGGGTCGTTGTGCGGGGAGCGCGGGGCGGGGCGTTCGCGCGCCGCCGTGCGGGGAGTTGCGGGCGGGTGTTGACGTTCAGGAACGCCAGTGCGGCTCCAGGGCCGGGGCCAGGTGGTCCAGGTAATGCTCGGTGAGGGCACGGATGGATTCCAGGGTGGGGTTCTCGCTGCGGCCCCACAGCTGTCCGGTCACCCGCATCACGCCACTGAACGCGGCGACCGCGATCCGGGGGCGCGGGTCCTCGTCCACGTCGACGCCCTCGCGCTCGGCGATCAGTTGCGCGAGGGTCTCCTCCATCTCCGTGGAGCGGCGCAGATGGGCGGCGAGGAGGGCCGGCGTCGACTCGATCATCTGGTAGGTGCGCAGATGGAGGTCGACGGGCACCACCTCGACGATCGCCTCGCCGATGGTGTCCCAGGAGCCCAGGACGGCGTTGCGCATCGCGTCGAGCGGCCCCTCTTCGGCGGGCCGTTCGGCGAGAGCCCGTACGAATCGTTCCTCCACCATCTGCTGGACGGCGAAGGCCACGTCCTCCTTGGTGGCGAAGTAGCGGAAGAAGGTCCGCTGGGAGACGTCGACGGCGTCGGCGATCTCGTCGACCGTGGTGCGGTCGAAACCCTGTGTGGTGAACAGTTCGAGAGCGACCCTGACCAGCGCGTCACGGGTGCGCTGCTTCTTGCGCTCGCGCAGACCGGGAACGGTCATGTCGGGCCCTCTTCCCGCTGCTTTTCCGCCGGTTCGTCCGGCTCAGGGTACCTGTGAGCTACGTGACAGTTACCGGCGCGTGAATCGCTTTGTCAATTGTCAGTGACTGACACTAGCCTCCTTCGCATGACTAGTCAGATCACCGTGGAAAAGGCCCCGCAGGGTCAGGGGGGCGGCGGCCGACCGCCGGAGACGGCCCCGGGGAAGGGACTGCGCGGCCACCCGTGGCTGACCCTGTTCGCCGTCGCCGCGGGCGTGATGATGGTCGCGCTCGACGGCACGATCGTCGCGATCGCCAACCCCGCCATCAAGGAGGACCTCCAGGCCTCGCTCGCCGAGGTCCAGTGGATCACCAACGGCTATCTGCTCGCGCTCGCCGTCGCGCTGATCACCGCCGGCAAGCTCGGTGACCGCTTCGGCCACCGGCAGACCTTCCTCATCGGCATCGCCGGCTTCGCCCTCGCCTCCGCCGCGATCGGCCTGTCCGGCTCCATCGGCCTCGTGATCGCCTTCCGCGTGCTCCAGGGCCTCTTCGGCGCCCTGCTGATGCCCGCCGCCCTCGGCCTGCTGCGCGCCACCTTCCCGGCCGAGCAGCTCAACATGGCCATCGGCATCTGGGGCATGGTCATCGGCGCCTCCACGGCCGGCGGCCCGATCGTCGGCGGTCTGCTCGTCGAGCACCAGAGCTGGCAGTCCGTCTTCTTCATCAACGTGCCCGTCGGCGTCCTCGCGCTGGTCCTCGGCCTGGTGATCCTCAAGGACCACCGCGCCGAGAACGCCCCGCGCTCCTTCGACGTCCTCGGCATCGTGCTGCTGTCCGCCGCGATGGGCGCCCTGATCTGGGGCATCATCAAGGCCGGCGAGTCCTGGGGCTGGACGAGCGCCAACACCTGGGGCTGCCTGGCCGGCGCCGTCGTCCTCTTCGCGCTCTTCGCCCTGTGGGAGACCCGGGTCAAGGAGCCGCTCATCCCGCTGAAGATGTTCCGCTCCGTGCCGCTCTCGGCCGGTGTGGTCCTCATGGTCCTGATGGCCTTCGCCTTCATGGGCGGCCTGTTCTTCGTGACCTTCTACCTCCAGGGCGTGAAGGGACTCAGCCCGGTCGACAGCGGTCTCGCGCTGCTGCCGCTGACGGGCATGATGATCGTCTCCTCGCCGCTGGCGGGCGCGCTGATCACCAGGTTCGGCCCGCGGGTCCCGCTGGTCGGCGGCATGGTCTGCACGGCCGCCGCCATGTTCGGCATGCTCACCCTCACCGCCGGCACGGGCGGCCTCGCGATGTCCCTCTGGTTCGCGCTGCTCGGCCTGGGCCTGGCCCCGGTCATGGTCGGCGCCACCGAGGTCATCGTCGGCAACGCCCCGCTGGAGCTGTCCGGCGTCGCCGGCGGTCTGCAGCAGGCCGCGATGCAGGTCGGCGGCGCGCTCGGTACGGCGGTCCTCGGCGCGGTCATGTCGTCGAAGGTGGCGAGCGCCTTCGACGAGAACTGGAAGGCCGCCGGCATCCCGGTGCCCGCCGACCCGCGCCTGGAGCAGGCGGCCGAGTTCGGCATGGTGCCGCCGGAGCTGGCCAAGGCGCCCGGCATGACGCCGGAGCTGTTCCAGACCATCGGCAAGGTCATCCACGACACGTTCATGGACGGCATGGGCCTCGCCTTCACCGTCGCCGGTGTCGTGGCCGTCGTGGCGGCGCTGGTCGCCACGCTCACCAAGCGCGGTGAGAACGCGGAGGCGGGCGCGGGCGCGGCCCACATCTGAGTCCGCCGCCGGTCTCTTACGTTGGTCTGCCGGCGGTCTGCCGGCGGTCTGCCGGCGGTCTGCCGGCGGTCTGCCGGTGGTCCGCCGGCGGTCTGCCGGTGGTCGGTGGGCGGTCTGCCGGTGGTCTGGCGTTGGTCTGCTGACGGTCTGCCGGTGGTCTGCCGGTCCTCCGTCAGGGTTCCCGTAGGGGGCCGTCACCCGTTCGCGTGAACGGGGGCGGCCCCTCTTCCGTTGGTCGGATCTCTTCGCCATGCTTTTGATTACAGAGAGTGACGAAACGGGGGTTCACCAGGATGTTCACGAAGACGACGCTGTCGAAGTCCGTGCTCGCCGCCGGAGTGGTGCTGGCCGCGCTCCTCGCGGTTCCGGCCGAGGCGGCCGCACCGAGGGGCACGACGCTCGGGGCCTGCGGCCCGGGCCAGCTGTGTCTGTGGCCCAAGGCCGACTTCAAGGGCCGGGCGCAGGCGTACGAGCTGTCCGCGGTCGACATCGAGAGCTGTGTCGCCCTGCCGGCCGGCACGAGCGCCCAGGCACTCGCCAACCGGACCGGCCGGCCGGTCACCACGTACCAATCCGCGGAGTGCGCGGAGACCGGCGAGTTCGAGACCTACCCGGGGCGCGGCACCTGGGCGCCGCAGACGCCGTACCAGGTGCGGGCGTTCAAGATCTGGGAGAGATGAGGGGCCGGGGAGAGCCGGCCCGGGGACGCCGGAGGGCGGTGGGACCGTCCTCGGTCCCACCGCCCTCACCAGGGGCCGCGAGCGCTGCGCGCCCTACGCGTCGCCGCCCGCGGCTCCGGGGTCGGCGGCCGCGACGTCGAGCAGCTGGTAGCGGTCCACGGCCTGCTTCAGGGCCGAGCGGTCGATCTTGCCGTCCTTGGCCAGTTCGGTGAGGACCGCGAGGACGATCGACTGGGCGTCGATGTGGAAGAAGCGGCGGGCCGCGCCGCGCGTGTCCGCGAAGCCGAAGCCGTCCGCACCGAGCGAGGTGTAGCGGCCCGGCACCCAGCGGGAGATCTGGTCCGGCACCGAGCGCATCCAGTCGGAGACCGCCACGAACGGACCCTGGGCGGCCTGCAGCTTGCGCGTCACGTACGGGACGCGCTGCTCCTCGTCCGGGTGGAGCAGGTTGTGCTCCTCGACGGACACGGCCTCGCGGCGCAGCTCGTTCCAGGACGTGGCGGACCAGACGTCCGCGCGGACGTTCCACTCCTCGGCGAGGATCCGCTGGGCCTCCAGGGCCCACGGCACGCCGACGCCGGAGGCCATGATCTGCGCGGGGACCGCGCCGGCCTCGCCCTTCCGGTAGAGGTGGATGCCCTTGAGGATGCCCTCCACGTCCACGTCCGCCGGCTCGGCCGGGTGCTGGATCGGCTCGTTGTAGACCGAGAGGTAGTAGAAGACGTCCTCGGCCTCGGGGCCGTACATGCGGCGCAGACCGTCCTGGACGATGTGCGCGATCTCGAAGCCGAAGGCCGGGTCGTACGCGACGCACCCCGGGTTGGTGGAGGCCAGCAGGTGCGAGTGGCCGTCGGCGTGCTGGAGGCCCTCGCCGGTGAGCGTCGTGCGGCCGGCGGTGGCGCCGAGCACGAAGCCGCGGGCGAGCTGGTCGGCCATCTGCCAGAACTGGTCGCCGGTGCGCTGGAAACCGAACATCGAGTAGAAGACGTAGACCGGGATGAGCGGTTCGCCGTGCGTGGCGTACGCGGACCCGGCGGCGATCAGCGAGGCGGTGCAGCCCGCCTCGGAGATGCCGTCGTGCAGCATCTGACCGGTCGGGGACTCCTTGTACGCGAGGAGCAGTTCGCGGTCCACGGCCTCGTACTGCTGGCCGAGCGGGTTGTAGATCTTGGCGCTCGGGAAGAACGAGTCCATGCCGAAGGTGCGGTACTCGTCGGGCGCGATGAGCACGAAGCGCCGGCCGATCTCCTTGTCCCGCATCAGGTCCTTGAGCAGCCGGACGAAGGCCATCGTGGTGGCGATGGACTGCTGGCCGGAGCCCTTCTTCACGGCCGCGTAGGTCGTGTCGTCGGGCAGCACCAGCGGCTTGGCGCGGACCACACGGGTGGGCACGTACCCGCCGAGCGCCTTGCGGCGGTCGTGCATGTACTGGATCTCCTCGGAGTTCCGGCCCGGGTGGTAGTACGGCGGCAGGCCCTCCTCCAGCTGCTTGTCCGTGATCGGGATGTGCAGCCGGTCACGGAAGCGCTTGAGGTCGTCGACCGTCAGCTTCTTCATCTGGTGGGTGGCGTTGCGGCCCTCGAAGTTGGGGCCGAGCGTCCAGCCCTTGACGGTCTTGGCGAGGATCACCGTCGGCTGGCCCTTGTGGGCCTTGGCCGCGGAGAACGCCGCGAAGATCTTCCTGTGGTCGTGGCCGCCGCGGCCCAGGTGCAGGACCTGGTCGTCGGTCATGTTCTCGACCATGGCCCGCAGTCGCTGGTCGTCGCCGAAGAAGTGGTCGCGGATGTAGGCGCCGGTCTCCGTCGCGTACGTCTGGAACTGCCCGTCCGGCGTGGTGTTCATCTTGTTGACGAGGATGCCGTCGCGGTCCTGCGCGAGCAGCGGGTCCCAGGAGCGGTCCCAGATCAGCTTGATGACGTTCCAGCCGGCGCCCCGGAAGACCGACTCCAGCTCCTGGATGACCTTGCCGTTGCCGCGCACCGGCCCGTCCAGGCGCTGCAGGTTGCAGTTGACGACGAAGGTGAGGTTGTCGAGGTTCTCACGGGCCGCGAGGGTCAGCTGGCCCAGCGACTCCGGCTCGTCCATCTCGCCGTCGCCGAGGAAGGCCCACACATGGGACTTGGAGGTGTCGGCGATGCCGCGGGCCTCCATGTAGCGGTTCATCCGGGCCTGGAAGATCGCGCCGAGCGGACCGAGGCCCATCGACACCGTGGGGAACTCCCAGAAGTCCGGCATCAGCCGCGGGTGCGGATAGGAGGACAGACCGTGCGGGGCCCTCGACTTCTCCTGGCGGAAGGCGTCGAGCTGCGCCTCGTCCAGCCGGTCGAGGAGGAAGGCACGGGCGTAGATGCCGGGGGAGGCGTGGCCCTGGAAGAAGATCTGGTCGCCGCCGTCGCCCTCGTCCTTGCCGCGGAAGAAGTGGTTGAAGCCGACGTCGTACAGCGAGGCGGAGGAGGCGAAGGTGGCGATGTGGCCGCCGACACCGATGCCCGGGCGCTGGGCGCGAGAGACCATGACGGCCGCGTTCCAGCGGGTGGCGTTCAGGACCTTGCGCTCGATCTCCTCGTTGCCGGGGAAGAAGGGCTCGTCCTTGGTGGCGATGGTGTTGACGTAGTCCGTGCTGCGCATCTCGGGCACGGCCACCCGCTTCTCGCGGGCCCGCTCGATCAGCCGCAGCATGAGGTAGCGGGCGCGCTCCCGGCCCCGCTCGTCGACGGCGGCGTCCAGGGAGTCGAGCCATTCCCGGGTCTCTTCCGGGTCGAAATCCGGGACCTGGCTGGGAAGACCGCCAATGATGATCGGGTTGCGATCGGATGCGGAAGCCACGCTGTTCCTTCGCTTGGTCGGTGGAGCCCAGCGGAACGGAGACCCCGCTGGGGCCGGGATGTTCATCGTGTACCCCGCCGACGGCAAACGTCATCTTTACCGAGCGGTAACCCTCGCGGGGTGCCCTGTCCGGTCCTTGTCCGGTCAAATCGCAACCTTACGCTCATCCCGCGCATGCGTTCCGTCCATACGTTCGGCAGACTGAAGCCGCAGACACCCACAAAGCGGGGCGAAGAGTGAGCACCTCGTCACGGAGCGCGACGGACGCTCGCCGGAAGTTGCGGCGAGACGGCCCCAAACGTCACCGTTTCGGCGGTCTCATCGGCCGGGTACTTGCGCGATCCGCCCCGGCACGTGTGGACTACGGCCAGCGTCACGCGCCCGCGCGTGGCGAGGCATTTTCCGATACATGAGCAGGAGGCAAGCCGTGAGCGCGACCGCGGACCACGCGGAGGAGCGGACCAACCCGGCAGCGAGGCTGGGGTTCGAGCCCGGACAGGTGGTCCAGGAGATCGGCTACGACGACGACGTCGACTTCGATCTCCGTGAAGGCATCGAGTCCCTCATCGGCCAGGAACTCGTGGACGAGGACTACGACGACGTCGCCGACGTCGTGCTGCTGTGGTTCCGCGACGAGGACGGAGACCTCACCGACGCCCTGGTGGACTCCATCGGTCTTCTGGAGGACGGCGGCCAGATCTGGCTGCTGAGCCCGAAGACGGGCCGCGACGGCTACATCGAGCCGAGCGACATCAACGATGCCGCGCAGACCGCCGGTCTCTCCCAGACCAAGAGCATCAGCGTCGCCAAGGACTGGGTCGGCACCCGACTCGGCACTCCGAAGCGCTGATCCCCCTACGCTGCGCAGGAGCCCCCGCCGGACCCCGGCGGGGGCTCCCGCGCATGCGCACGCCCTCCCGCGCGTCCGGCGCGCCGGCCCGGAGCCCAGGCCCGCCCCCGGGGCCCGTAGGGTGGGTTTCACCGTTCCGGCCCAAGGGACGGGCCGCCGGAGAAGGGATGCGTACGCGATGGCGATCGAGATCGGCGCCGAGGCCCCCGACTTCGAGCTCAAGGACAACCACGGCCGGGCCGTGCGGCTGTCCTCGTTCCGCGGCGCGAAGAACGTCCTGCTGTTCTTCTACCCCTTCGCCTTCACCGGTGTGTGCACCGGCGAGCTCCGCGCGCTGCGCGACCGCCTCGACGAGTTCGTCAACGACGACACCCAGCTGCTCGCCGTCTCCAACGACTCCATCCACACCCTGCGCGTCTTCGGCGAGCAGGAGGACCTGGAGTTCCCGCTGCTCTCCGACTTCTGGCCGCACGGCGAGGTGTCCCGCGCGTACGGCGTCCTCGACGAGGACAAGGGCTGCGCGGTGCGCGGCACCTTCGTCGTCGACAAGGCCGGCACGGTCCGCTGGTCCGTCGTCAACGCCCTCCCGGACGCCCGCGACACCGACGAGTACGGCAAGGCCCTGGCGGCCCTCTGAGGCCCCGTCCAGGGCGATCGCCCGCCAACACTCGGGCGAAACGTCTGTTTCGACTGGGAACCCGTCACTAGGATCCAGTCGTTGATCCGATGCCAACGCACGACTGGGGGCGCTGCCCCTGGAAACCAATGGAGGGACTCGTGGGAGTCAGCCTCAGCAAGGGCGGCAACGTCTCGCTGACCAAGGAGGCCCCTGGCCTGACCGCCGTCACCGTCGGTCTGGGCTGGGACGTCCGCACCACCACCGGTACGGACTTCGACCTCGACGCCAGCGCCATCCTGGTGAACGAGGCGGGCAAGGTCCGCAACGACCAGGACTTCGTCTTCTTCAACAACCTGAAGAGCGCCGACGGCTCCGTCGAGCACACCGGTGACAACCTCACCGGCGAGGGCGAGGGCGACGACGAGCAGGTCAAGGTGAACCTGGCCGCCGTCCCCGCCGACGTCACCAAGATCGTCTTCCCGGTGTCGATCTACGACGCCGAGAACCGCCAGCAGTCCTTCGGCCAGGTCCGCAACGCGTTCATCCGCGTCGTGAACCAGGCCGGCGGCGCCGAGATCGCGCGGTACGACCTCTCCGAGGACGCCTCGACCGAGACCGCCATGGTCTTCGGCGAGCTGTACCGGCACGGCGCGGAGTGGAAGTTCCGCGCCGTCGGCCAGGGCTACGCCTCGGGCCTGCGCGGCATCGCGCAGGACTTCGGCGTCAACGTCTGAGCCGACGCACCGCATCACGCCCGGCGCCGCACCTTCGTGCGGCGCCGGACGCGCCTCGACGCGCGTGAACGCGCACTTCGCAGAACCCCGGGGAGGAATCACCGTCATGGGCGTCACGCTCGCCAAGGGAGGCAACGTCTCCCTCTCCAAGGCCGCACCCAACCTCACCCAGGTGCTCGTGGGTCTCGGCTGGGACGCGCGCTCCACCACCGGAGCCCCCTTCGACCTCGACGCCAGCGCCCTGCTGTGCCAGTCGGGCCGGGTGCTCGGCGACGAGTACTTCGTCTTCTACAACAACCTCAAGAGCCCCGAGGGCTCCGTCGAGCACACCGGTGACAACCTCACCGGCGAGGGTGACGGCGACGACGAGTCGCTCATCGTCGACCTCACCAGGGTGCCGGCACACTGCGACAAGATCATCTTTCCGGTCTCCATTCACGAGGCCGACAACCGCGGTCAGACATTCGGGCAGGTCGGCAATGCCTTCATCCGCGTGGTGAACCAGGCGGACGGGCAGGAACTCGCCCGCTACGACCTCTCCGAGGACGCCTCCACCGAGACGGCGATGATCTTCGGCGAGCTCTACCGCTACAACGGCGAATGGAAGTTCCGGGCGGTGGGTCAGGGGTACGCGTCCGGCCTCCGGGGCATCGCTCTAGACTTCGGGGTCAACGTTTCGTAAAGCCGCGTACTTATCACGATGAGGTAGACAGTGGTTCTGAAAACCTTCGGCTGGTCGTTCGCGATCACCGCGCTCGGCCTGGTGGCCGGCGTGATCTACGGGGGGTGGGAGGCATTCGGAGTCGTTGCGATCCTCTGCATCCTCGAGATCTCGCTCTCCTTCGACAACGCGGTGGTCAACGCCGGAATCCTGAAGAAGATGAATGCCTTCTGGCAGAAGATCTTCCTCACGATCGGTGTGCTGATCGCCGTGTTCGGCATGCGCCTGGTCTTCCCCGTCGTGATCGTCGCGATCAGCGCCAAGATCGGCCCGATCGAGGCCGTCGACCTGGCGTTCAATCAGCCCGACAAGTACCAGGAACTCGTCACCGACGCGCACCCGTCGATCGCCGCCTTCGGTGGCATGTTCCTGTTGATGATCTTCCTCGACTTCATCTTCGAGGACCGTGACATCCAGTGGCTGCGCTGGCTCGAGCGCCCGCTGGCCAAGCTCGGCAAGATCGACATGCTGTCGGTCTGCATCGCGCTGGTCGTCCTGCTGATCACCTCGATGACCTTCGCGACCCACGCCCACCAGCACGGCGGCGCGCACATCGACAAGGCGCAGACGGTGCTCATCTCCGGCGTCGCCGGCCTCATCACCTACCTCGTCGTCGGCGGTCTCTCCGGCTTCTTCGAGAACAAGCTGGAGGAGGAAGAGGAGCGCGAGCACGAGGCCGAGGAAGAGGCCAAGCGCAGCGGCAAGAAGGTTTCGGCGGTCCAGCTCGCCGGCAAGGCCGCCTTCTTCATGTTCCTCTACCTGGAAGTCCTCGACGCGTCGTTCTCCTTCGACGGCGTCATCGGCGCCTTCGCCATCACCAACGACATCGTCCTGATGGCCCTCGGCCTCGGCGTCGGCGCCATGTACGTCCGTTCGCTGACGGTCTACCTGGTCCGCCAGGGCACGCTCGACGACTACGTCTACCTGGAGCACGGCGCCCACTACGCGATCGGCGCCCTGGCCGTGGTCCTCATGATCACGATCCAGTACGAGATCCCCGAGATCATCACCGGCGGTATCGGCGTCGCGCTGATCGCCTGGTCCTTCTGGTCCTCCGTCCGCCGCAACAAGGCACTGGCGGCGGCCGAGGGAAAAGCTGACGCCTCGGGCGACAAGACCGAAGTGACGTCCGGGGTGTGACACCTCGGGCCGTCGGGGTGTGACGACCCCGGCAACGAGGAACGCTTCACTGCGGGGCGGCCGGGAGCACCCGGCCGCCCCGCGGCGTGTGAGCGAGGCGCACGAGCACGGCGTACGACCGTGGCGCGCGGGCGTGCGGGCGTGCGGGCGTGCGCGAGTGCGAGCGAGCGCGGCGCAGGACAGGGGTGGACCGAGCGTGGGGGGTGCGGAGCCGTGGGCTTCTTCGACAATCTGTTTCCGGGCCGGGGCGAGCCGTTCGCCTCGCCCGACGGCGGCGGTTCCATCGACCTGACCAGACGCCGCCCGACGGTCTCCCTCACCAAGCAGGGCGCCGCCACCGGCAACCTCCGGGTCAACCTCTCCTGGCGGATGCGCACCTCCGACATCGAGGACCGCCGCCGCCAGTCCACGAGCCTGCTGCGCCACCCCTCCCGGCTCTTCAAGCCCGAGGAGGTCATGGCCCACACCCAGGGCATGGTCAACGTCGACCTCGACCTGGGCTGCCTGTACGAGCTGGCCGACGGCAGCAAGGGCGTGGTGCAGCCGCTCGGCGCCTTCTACGGCGAGCTGAACGAGCCGCCGTACGTGAAACTCAGCGGCGACGACCGGTTCGGCTCCGGATCCGGCGAGACGATCTTCGTCAACCTCGACCACCGGGACGAGATCAAGCGCCTGCTGTTCTTCGTCTACATCTACGACCAGACGCCCGCCTTCGACCGCACCCAGGCCAAGGTCACGCTCTACCCGAGCAGCGGCCCGACCATCGAGATCGAGCTCGACGAGGACGCCCCGCAGGCCCGCTCCTGCGCCGTGTTCACCGTCGACAACACCAAGGGCGAGCTCGTGGTCCGCCGCGAGGTCCGCTTCGTCTACGGCTTCCAGGCCGAACTGGACCGCCTGTACGGCTGGGGCCTCCAGTGGGGCCGCGGCTACAAGTCGAAGACCTGAGGCCAGGGGCCGCCGTGCGACGGGACCCAGGGCTGCCGCCGTCCCGAGGGGACCGGCCGGGCGCGGCCGGGCCTGCGCCGGCCGCACGCCGGGGCCGCTGCCTGCCGCTGGTCAGGGCCTGGCGAACTGGGGGCCCATAGGCGGCATGCGGAACTCCGGGGCCGCGTGCGGGTAGCCGTACGCGGGAGCGCCGGTCGGCTGCGGGTAGCCGTAGGCCGGCGCCGGTGCCGGAGGCGCCGTGGGCTGCGGCGGTACGGGCGGCGGCGGAGGCGCAGCGGGCATGCCGGGGGCGCGGACGACCGTGGCGTCCGGGTCGTGCGCCGGGCCCTGGCCCGGGCCGGTGGCACCGGACGCGCCGGTCGGGGGCGACGCGTCGGCGCCGGGAGCGGCGGCGTCCGCCGCCGCCTCCCCGGCGGAACCACCGTCCGCCGCGTCGTCGACCGACACGCCGTAGTCGGTGGCGAGCCCGACCAGACCGGTCGGATAGCCCTGCCCCACGGCGCGGAACTTCCAGCCCTCACCGCGCCGGTACAGCTCGCCGCAGATGATCGCCGTCTCCTCGCCGGTCTCCGCCGTCACGTCGAAGACCGCGAGCGGTTCGCCGCCCGCGCCCGGCGCGGCGTCGTACAGCACGATCCGCAGGTCGGAGACGGCGCGGAAGGTGCCGCCGTCCGAGGACGCGGCGATCACCACCTGGTCCACCGCGGCGTCCAGCCGGCCCAGATCGGCCTCCAGCGTGTCCGTCAGCCCCTCGGGGCCGCGCTGCTTCGCCAGGTGGCGGACCAGCCCGGAGGGGTGCCGCGGCTGGTTGTAGAAGACGAAGTCCTCGTCGGACCGCACACGACCGTCCGGGCCGACCAGCAGGGCCGAGGCGTCCACGTCGGGCACCCCGGATCCCGGCGTCCAGCGGAGCACGGCCCGTACGGCCGCGGTGTCGAGAGGGACGTTGGAGCCCTTCAGCATCGCGTGCGTCATGTCCGTCATCTTCCCTGCCCGCCCGCCTTCCGGACAACGCGGGGGGCCGGAAGCGGACGAGTTACCTGAACTTCACTCACGCGGGGAACTGCGGACACCCTCGCCTACGTACTATTACCGGCCACATGTCATCAGCGGCCGTTCCGGCAGTCGGGGGAGAACAATGCGTCATTTCGGGCACATCCCGGCCGCCGCGCGAGCCGCGCTGTTCCACCGGGAGCCCGCCGTCTTCACGGCGGACTCGCCGGCGGACACCCTCGCGGTGGCCCTCGGGGCCACGCTCTACAGCCCGGCCACCCGGCCGCGGCTCGCCGACGACGTGCGCAAGCAGGCCGCTCGCGGAGTCACCTCGATGGTCCTCTGCCTCGAGGACTCGATCGACGACGCCGAGGTGGAGGCGGGTGAGGCCAACCTGGTCCGCCAGTTCGCCGACCTGGCCGCGGGAAGCGCCCCGGAGGACGCCGGGGCCGGCACCGCGGCCGCAACCAGGGCCGCGGTCCCGGCTGCGGCCGAGGGCGAGACCTTGGACGAGACCCTGCACGGGGCCCCGGCCGCCACGGGCGACCTGCCGCTGCTCTTCGTGCGGGTGCGCGAACCCCAGCAGATCACCGACCTCGTCGCCCGGCTGGGCGAAACGGTTCGGCTGCTGTCCGGATTCGTACTCCCCAAGTTCACCGAGACCCGCGGCCGCCCCTTCCTCGAAGCGCTCGCCGAGGCCGAGCGCGCCTGCGGCCGCCGGCTCTTCGCGATGCCCGTCCTGGAGTCGCCCGAGCTGCTCCACCTGGAGACCCGGGCCGAGACCCTGGCCGGCATCGCCGCCCTCACCGCGAAGTACCGCGAGCGCGTCCTCGCCGTCCGCCTCGGCGTCACCGACTTCTGCTCCGCCTACGGGCTGCGCCGCTCGCCCTTCATGACCGCCTACGACGTCCAGATCGTCGCCTCCGTCATCGGCGACGTCGTCAACGTCCTCGGGCGCGCCGACGACACCGGCTTCACCGTCACCGGACCCGTCTGGGAGTACTTCCGTCCCGGCGAGCGCATGTTCAAGCCACAGCTGCGCCGCAGCCCCTTCCTGGAGGGCCGCGCCGAGGACCTGCGCACCACGCTCATCGAGCACGACCTCGACGGACTCCTCCGCGAGATCGAGCTCGACCGCGCGAACGGTCTACTCGGCAAGACCTGCATCCACCCCACCCACGTGGTGCCGGTGCACGCGTTGTCCGTGGTCAGCCACGAGGAGTTCAGCGACGCCCAGGACATCCTGCGGCCGGAACGAGGCGGTGGCGGAGTGCTCCGCTCCGCGTACACCAACAAGATGAACGAGGTGAAGCCCCACCGCGCGTGGGCCGAGCGGACCCTGCGGCGCGCCGAGGTCTTCGGCGTCGCCCGCGAGGACGTCGGCTTCGTGGAGCTGCTCACCGCGGGACTCGCCGGCTGACGCCGGCCGACGAAGGGACGAAGACGACGTGGTGTGGACCGGAACCTGGGTCGCGGAGCGACTGGGCGTCGAACTGATCGGCGACGAGGCGCTGCCCGACCTGCTCGGCCTCGCACTGCGCCGCAACCCCAAGCGGGCCCACCTGCTGGTGTCCAACGTGCTGGGCAAGCACGTGCCGCAGCGGCCGGGCGTCGTCTACGCCGCGGGCCGTGACCTGGGCGTACGGGTGCGGCACCTGCTCGGCGACGAGGAGGCCGCCCGCGCCGTCGTCCTCGGTTACGCCGAGACCGCCACCGGCCTCGGCCACAGCGTCGCCGACGGCCTCGCCCTCGCCCCGTACCTCCACTCCACCCGCCGCCCGGTCGCCGGCGTCGCCACCGCCGGCGGCTTCGAGGAGTCCCACTCCCACGCCACCACCCACCTGCTCCTCCCCGAGGACCCGAAGCTGCTCGCGGGCGACGGCCCGCTGGTCCTCGTCGACGACGAGTTCTCCACCGGGAACACGGTCCTCAACACCATCCGTGACCTGCACGAACGCCATCCCCGCGAGCGGTACGTGATCGTCGCCCTCGTCGACATGCGCTCGGCGGCCGACCAGGGCAGGCTCGAGGCCTTCGCCCGCGAGATCGGCGCCCGCGTCGACCTGGTGACCGCGGCGACCGGCACCGTACGGCTGCCGGACGAGGTCCTGGCGAAGGGCCGGGCACTGGTCGCGGCACACGAGAGCGCGCAGGCGCCGGGCGCGCCGGAGGTGCCGAGGGCACCGCGGAACGCGCCCGTGCGCGTCGAGCTCGGCTGGCCCGCCGCCGTACCGGACGGCGGACGGCACGGCTTCACCCCCGCCCACGCGGAGGCCCTCGACGACGCGCTGCCCGCCATGACCGACCAGCTGACCGAGGCCCTGGCGCTGGCGCCTGGTGGCGCCCGGATACGGAGTGGCGCCCCGGCGCCCGGCGGCGCCCCGGCGCTTTGCGGCACTGCGGCGCCCGGCGGACCTCCGGCGCCCGGCGGCACCGCGGCACCCGGCAGTGCCCCGGTGCCCGGCGCGCCCCCGCGCGTGCTCGTTCTCGGCTTCGAGGAGCTCATGTACGCGCCGCTGCGCCTCGCCCTCGCGCTCGAACGCGCCGGCGCCGACGTGCGGTACTCGACCACCACCCGCTCGCCCGTCCTCGCCGTCGACGACCCGGGCTACGCGATACGGACCCGGCTGGTGTTCCCCGCGCACGACGAGCCCGCCGACGGCCCCGGCGAGCGCTACGCGTACAACGTCGCGGGCGGCGGCTTCGACGCGGTCGTCGCCGTCGTCGACTCCGTCGCCGACACCCCGGAACTCCACGCGCCGGACGGCCTCCTCGCCCGGCTCGCCGCGCACATCCCGCACGTGGTCCTCGCCGTCGTCCCGTCGTACGTGCCGGAGCACGTACCCGCGCACCCCGACGGAACCACCGGCCAGTCGGCCCACCACGCCCTCGAAGCTCCCGAAAGGAGCTCCATGCTGCCCGAGCCCCTCCGCGGCCCCGCCTTCTCCTCGTACGCCCCCGAGGAGGTCGGCTGGCTGCTCCAGGACCTCTCGGACGTGGAGCTGGAGGCCCCGACCGAGGAGCGCGAGGAGGCCATCCAGAGCGGCGGCGCGCACTACGCCGAGTCGCTGCCCGTCGAGTACCAGCCGAGCGACCGCTACCAGGAGCTGTTCCACACCGCCCTGGACGCCTCGGCCGACCGCATCGCCCGCGCCGTCGGCACCGTCACCGAGACCGTGCTCGCCGAACGCTCCCCGCGCCCGGTCCTGGTCTCGCTGGCCCGCGCCGGCACCCCCGTCGGCGTCCTGATGCGCCGCTGGGCGCAGGCCCGTCACGGCCTCGACCTGCCGCACTACGCCGTGTCGATCGTGCGCGGCCGCGGCATCGACGCCAACGCCCTGCGCTGGCTTGCCGAGCACCACGACCCGGCCGACGTCGTGTTCGTCGACGGCTGGACCGGAAAGGGCGCCATCACCCGCGAACTGGCCGAAGCCCTCGCGGAGTTCCCCGGCTTCTCGCCGGAGATCGCGGTCCTCGCCGACCCCGGCTCCTGCGTCCGTACGTACGGCACCCGCGAGGACTTCCTCATCCCGTCCGCGTGCCTCAACTCCACCGTGTCCGGCCTGATATCGCGCACCGTGCTGCGCTCGGACCTGGTCGGCCCGCACGACTTCCACGGCGCCAAGTTCTACCGGGAACTGGCCGGCGCCGACGTCTCGGGCGCGTTCCTCGACGCCGTCGCCGCCCGCTTCGACGAGGTCGCCGCCACCGTCGACGCCGACGTCAAGGAACTCCTCGCCGCGGACCGCACGCCCACCTGGGAGGGCTGGGCCGCCGTCGAGCGGATCAGCGAGGAGTACGGCATCGACGACGTCAACCTGGTCAAGCCGGGCGTCGGCGAGACCACCCGGGTCCTGCTCCGCCGCGTGCCCTGGAAGATCCTGGCCAAGCGGGGCGCCGGCGCCGCGGACCTGGCGCACGTACGCCTGCTCGCGGAGCAGCGGGGCGTGCCGGTCGAGGAGGTCGACGAACTCCCGTACAGCTGCGTGGGCCTGATCCACCCCCGCTTCACACGAGGGGCCACGGGCGCCGACGGCAAGGCGGTGGTGTCCCGATGAAGAAGACCCGAAGCGCCGCCGCGCCCACTACCCCCGCGTCCGCCACTGCCGTATCCACGGCCGCCGCGCCCACTGCCGCCGCGCCCACTGCCTCCGCGTCCGCCGCTGCCGTATCCACGGCCGTCGCGTCCACTGCCTCCGCGTCCCCAGGTGCCGCGTCCTCGGCCGCCGTTCCGACCGTGCTCGTCGCGAGCGACCTCGACCGCACGCTCATCTACTCCAGCGGCGCCCTCGCCCTCGGCATGCCCGACCCGCAGGCACCCCGGCTGCTGTGCCTGGAGGTCCACGAGTCCAAGCCGCTCTCGTACGTGACCGAGCGCGCCGCCGACGAACTGCGCGCGCTCGCCGCCGAGACGGTCTTCGTGCCGACCACCACCCGCACCCGCAAGCAGTACCAGCGCATCCGGCTGCTCGGCGGCGGCAGCGCCGACGGCCTCGTCGGCAGCGGCGGCGCGACGCCCGCACCGGCGCCGAAGTACGCGATCTGCGCCAACGGCGGCCACATCCTCGTCGACGGCGTCTCCGACCCCGACTGGCACGCCGAGGTGCTCCGCCGCGTCGCCGACGCCTGCGCGCCGCTCGCCGAGATCCGCGCGTACCTCACCGCCACCACCGACCTCTCCTGGGTGCGCAAGCACCGCGTCGCCGAGGACCTGTTCGCGTATCTGGTCGTCGAGCGGGAACGGCTCCCGCAGGACTGGCTCGACCGCTTCACCGCGTGGGCGGGCGAGCGCGGCTGGACCGTCTCGCTCCAGGGTCGCAAGGTGTACGCGGTGCCGGGGCCGCTCACGAAGAGCGCGGCCATGCGTGAGGTCGCGCGCCGGACCGGAGCCACGCTCACGCTGGCGGCCGGCGACTCGCTCCTCGACGCCGACCTGCTGCTCGCCGCCGACCTGGCCTGGCGGCCGGGCCACGGCGAACTCGCCGACTCCGGCTGGACCGCGCCCCACGTGACGGCGCTGCCCGAGCGGGGCGTGGCGGCGGGCGAGGAGATCGTCCGCAGGTTCCGCGCGGCGGCACGACACCACACCTCGACCGGGACCGACGGCGGCCCGACCGGGACCGACGGCGGCCCCGTCCGGACCGACGGCGGAGTGCTCCTTTCCCACGGCGGGTCGGCGACCGGGGTCAGCGGCGTACGCGGCGCACCCGCGCGCGACGCGCTCCCGGACCCCGCCTGACCGCCCGGACGACCCGTAGGGCGACGAAGCCCAGGACCGCCGTGAGCGCCGTGACGAGCACCGCCTCCCAGTAGGCCGAGGCGTACTCGGTGACCTGCTCCCCGTTGTCGCCCTCAGCCGCAGCAGCCGCCCCCGCAGCACCCGCCGCCTCCACCGGAGGACGCGGTGGGCGCGGGCCCGGAGGCGGAGGCGGTGCCGCCGACGGCGACGGCGGAGAGCAGCTTGACGGTGTCGTCGTGCCCGGCGGGGCAGGCGGCGGGGGCGGAGGACTCGGCCATCGGACGGCTGAGCTCGAAGGTGTCCCCGCAGGTGCGGCAGCGGTACTCGTAACGAGGCATGGACCCAGGTTACGGCGTGTCGCTCACGGCTTGCCCCGCTCCTCGCGGATCTGCTCGACGACCTGGCCGGCGGTGGCGCGGATGGCTTCGAGCTCGGTGAGGAAGGCCCAGTAGTCGGGATGGCGGCCGCTGTCGAGCGAACCGACGGCGCGGTCGAGCCGGGCGACGGCGCCGTCGAGGGGCTGGGCGTGGCGGGGGTCGGGGGTGTTCCGCCCGGCCATCGCGAGCCGCTGGGCGTCACGAAGGGTGAAGCGGGTGCGGTCGATCTCGGCCTGCGGGTCCTTGGCGACGGCGTCGAGGCGGCGCAGTCGGTCACCGGCGGCGGAGACGCCCTCGTCGGCGGTGTTGAGGAGGGCGCGGACGGTGGAGAGCAGGGCGGTGGCGTCGGGCCAGCGCTGCTCGGTGCGGGCCTTGGCGGCCTCGGCGAGCCGTTCCTCGGCCTGACGGGCGGCGGTGTCGGCCTGCTCGGGCACGTGCTGGAGGTCCTGCCAGCAGGCGACGGTGAAACGGCGGCGCAGTTCGGAGAGGACGGGCTCGACGCCGGCGGCGCGGGTGGCGAGGGCCTGGGCGCGGGTACGGAGGGAGACGAGGCGCTTGTCGATCTCGGCGGCGCGCTCGGGGAGGCGCTCGGCCTCGGCCCGTACGGCCTCGGCCTCGCGGAGCACCGTGTCGGCCCGCTGCAGCGTCTCGGCCACGCCGTGCCGCCCGGCTCCTTCGTTGAGCCGGGTCAGTTCGGGGCCGAGGGCGGCGAGCCGGGAGGCGAGGTCGTCGGCCCGGAGGCCGGCGTCGCGGGTGGCGTCGAGAGCGGTGCTGGCGGCGCGGAGCGCCTGCCGGGCCCGTTCGACGGCGGGGGCGAGGCGGGCGAGCTGGGTCTCGGCACGGTCGAGCAGCGGCGCGAGCCCCTGCTCGAACCGGTCGAGCTCGCCCTTGACCCGCACGAGCTCGGCCTTGGCCCGCTCCAGCTCGGTCCGGGCGCGCCCGGCGGTGGCGCCGTCGAGTTCGACGCGGTCGAGATCGTGGGCGTCGACCGCGGTGATGTAGCCATGGCTCACCTCGTCGATGCGCCGCCCGAGGGCGGCGAACCCTTCGACGGCCCGGCGGGCGTCGGGGGAGTCGTCGACGGCCGAGATCGTCTCGATGGAGATCCTCAGCCCGCGCTGGGCGGTGTCGAGCTCGTAGAAAGCGGCCGCGGCGGCGTCCTTGGCGGCCTGAGCCTCGGCCCGCCGGCTCTCGTCCCGCCCGCCGAACCACCGCCGCCCCCCGCCTCCACCGCCGGCGAGCGCCTGCGGCAGCAGGGCGACGGCCAGCAGCGGGAGCGCGAGGGAGACACGGAGCACGCTGGTGATCCCGGACGTAGCCCTGCCCCTGCCGTCGCTCGCCGCCACGATCCCTCTCCCCGTGCTGTCTCCGCCGCCTGCCCGGTCGGTCCATTCTCCCACCCGCTACAGACGAAGACACGCCCCCACCGGTTCACCGCCCGGCCCCACCCGTATCGGTTTGCGATCCCCACGGGTCGGCCATGTACGCTGTTGCTTCCTTCCACGGGTGCGTAGCTCAGGGGTAGAGCGCTGCTCTTACAAAGCAGATGTCGGCGGTTCGAAACCGTCCGCGCCCACCAGTAGGTAGATGGACAAAGGCCCAGGTCACCGGTATTGAACCGGGAGCCTGGGCCTTGGTCGTTCGTCGGGCGGGGAGGCGGGGGAGGGGCGCCGTGCCGCTCACGTGCCGGATACGTCGCCAGGCTCGGTCGGTCCGTGCGGTGGTCGACGAGCTGGAGCCGTACGACCTCACTGGCCGGACACCCGTCGTCCTTCCCGAAGGCGGCTCGGAGCGGGCTCGGACCCTCAGCACCTGACGGCGCCGGCGCCTGCGGTTGCGCTGTCCGGCCTCGTGGTGGGGCTCAGCGGCACAGCCCCATGATGAGGTCGTCGAAGTCGGGGAACTCCTGTGTGGCCTCCGCGATGATCGCCGGTGCCGACGCCCGCTGGTCGGGAGCGTGCTCCTCCGCGATGGCCGCCAAGGCCTCGTTGACCCGCGGAGTCCAGTCGGGCTCGGGTGCGTAGAAGGCGGCCGCTTCCCACGGGCCGTAGCCGTCAGCCGGCAGCCATAGGAAGGTGCCCAGGTCGCGGGCGACGACGCCGGTCTCTCCTTCGGAGCCCATGAAGACGACGGGCTGCTCTGCCAGGTCCCGGCTGGCACGGATGAGCCAGAAGGTCGCGTTCCCGCCCGTGCCGTCCTGGCCGAAGACGCGGAAATCATCGCCGGTCAGGTCGCTGTTGCCCGTCCATGCACGGAGCCAGTTCGTTGTCTCGTCGGCAGTCAGGAAGGACTCGTAGGGCTCGAAGTCGACGCCGTCCTCGCCTATGCAGTCGAGTCGGACCGCCATGGCAGCGGCGAGCGCAGCGGGAAACTCGCGGTCTTCGTTCCGGAGCAGGCGAACAGGTTGGTGACCGCCCGGGAGGCGCACGAAGTTTCCGGCGTCACCGACTGCGCACGCGGGCGTTCGTAGGAGCAGCCGTGAGCAGCCGCCCGCGGCGGACAATGGCGGCATGACGTTGACGATTTGGGTCGATGACTGGCAGATGCAGTGCTGCGGGGAGAGCTTTGCGCCGGGGGATGTCGTCTCGTGGACGCTGCTGGAGGTCGATCCGGAGGACTACGCCGACGTCGTCGGTGGCGGACGGGCCGGAGGGGATCGATTTCCGCGAGGAGCACCACGGCCAGGGGGAGGGGCGCGCACCCACCTCGGTTGAGGTGGTGTCGATCGTCGCTTCGCGCCCCGTGACGACGCGGCAGGCGACCGCCAAGCGTCGCTGCGGGGGTCCCGGAAGGCCGCTCTCGTCGCGCGCGTCCGGCGGGCGTACTCCAGCGGTCAGGGCGTCCTGTGGAGGCGGCTGACGTCCGCGTGCCCGCGGCGCTGTGCGAGATTGGCCACGAGGCCGCGGTACCACCGGCCTGCGGTGGCTGCCGCAGGCCGGTGTACCGGCTGGTGGTCTGTGACGGGAACGACACCAATGGAGGTGCGGTTTGGGTTACCCCTACCAACTGGACGGGGACATGCTGTGGGACGCGGGCTACCACAGCGGGCGGCTCTACCTCTCCCTCGTGCAGGGCGCGGCGGAGTGTCTGGAGCTGCCGACCGGCTTGACGCGCAACGACCGACTGGGCGGCTGTGACGTCGAGCTGCCGGTGTTCCGGGTATTCGTGGAGGGGCTGTACGAGTCGTACTCCCGGACCGACCACAATCCGGTACTGGACGGACTCTCGCGCGGCCTGCTGGTCACCTCGCTCGTTCTCCTGGACATGGCGGGATCTCCGATCCCGCTGAGCGCCGAGCACGAGGAGGCTCTGCGGGGCGAGATGGGCTCCTTCGGGCGCTCGATGGGGGCGGCGAATTGGAGGCTGTACAGCGACGGCGTGCAGCAGCCCGGGCCATCGGCCTCGCCCCGCAGCGTCCTTCCGGGGACTCAGAGCGGTGGGGAACGACGTCGCTGATCGGTCCGGTGAGAGGCGCGTCCTCGAACGGAGCGACGGGGAGCGATCGCCGGCCCTGGCGCCGGTCCACGGTCACGTCGGGCGGTGGCGGGTGAAGGCTTGCTTGAAGCGTTCCGTGTGGAGGAGGCGGGTGCCGGCGTCGGTGAAGGGCATGTGGACCGGGCGGTCCTCCACCAGGTGGCGGCGGGGGCCCCGGCCGGGTGGGAAGAAGGCGGCGTCCAGGTCCGCGGCGGTCCTGACCAGGTCGCGGCCCTTGCGGGTCAGGGGTGCGAGGAAGACTCCGACCAGGCCGTCCTCCGTGCTGCGGCGCCAGTTGTCGAAGTCCAGCCGGACCAGGTCGTGTGCCACGAGGAAGGCGATGTAGCGGTCGAGGAACGCGTGGTCCTCCTGGCCCCAGGACAGGAAGCGGTCCTCGTGCTCCAGGAGCGCGTCCTTCGCTCCTCTGATCTCCAGGGCGAGGTCCATGCCGAAGTACAGGCAGTGGCCCAGGTCGGTCAGGCCGTGGAAGAACAGGTCGAAGAAGGACAGGCTCGTCACCTTCGCCCCGTTGGTCTCCGCCGCCATCCCGCGCATCAGGGCGGTCGGATCGAAACCATGGGCGGGGAGTTCGCCGTCGAGGCGGAGGATGTCCGACACCGCCGCCGGGGTGAGGCGTCGGGCCTCCGGGATCGCGATCCGGGGCGTCTCTCCGTACCGCAGGTGGTGCCGGGCGTCCGCCCAGACGGTCAGGTCCTCCTCCGGATGGTGCAGGACGACGATCACCGGCAGCGGGAACGACGCCCAGTAGTTCCTGTGCTTCGGCTCGGGGGAGAAGTGCACGCTGCCGTCGGACCGCGAGGAGAAGTACGACGCGCCGGACTTGATCTGCACGGCCACCAGCCGCCCCGTGGCCCTGCCCTCCGGGTCCACGTACTCGATCTGGCCGTCGATGCCCACGTCGTGGGTCAGGGTCTCCCTCCACAGGCACCCGGCGTCGTTCACGACCTCTGCGACCTTGAGCACCCCCTTCCGCTCCGTGAAGGTGCTGGTCGACACCTTGGGGAAGTCGTCCTGTCGAGGCACTCGATGCTCCGCTGTTTCTGGCGACGTGACGGCTTGACGCGTTCGCTGCGCGGACGGTGTACTCCGCGCATGGAAGACGTGGGGGACGCGCCCGAAGTCCAGGCGCCCGGCAGCCGGATGACCGCGCAAACGTACCTCGACCAGAGGCTCGCCCAGTATCAGGAGTGGTACGACGCCAAGGCGACCAAGATGAAGGCCATGCACCTGCGGATGCGGACGGTCTCGGTGGTCGGGGGTGCGCTCGTGCCCGTACTCGTGAACCTCGATCTCGCCTTCGCGCGGATCACCGCCACCGTGCTCAGCCTGGTCGTGGTCGCCTCGGTGTCGCTGGAGAGCGTCTACCGCTATCGCGAGCAGTGGAAGAACTACCGGTCCACCGAGCAACTCCTGGGCCACGAACGGGTCTACTTCTCCGCCCGCGTCGGCCCGTACCACGGCACGTCCGACCGTGACGCTTTCACGACCCTCGTCGCCCGCGTCGAGAAGGCCATCGCCAGCGAGAACTCGGCGACGCTCAACGTCATGACCCTCGGCGGGCAGGTCAACGCCGAGCTGCAGCAGTACGGCATCCCCGTTCAGCGTCAGGAGGGGCTGGAGGGGCTGGAGGGGCCGGCGGGGCGGTCGGGACAGCAGGGGGAGGCCTCCGCCGGCGCGGCCCCGGCGGCCGTCGGGAAGTGAGCCGGCGCGGCGGTCCGTCGGGCGGACGGCAGAGGGGCATGGGGCAGAAGGGCGCGCGGGCGGGGGGCGCGCGGCAGACGGGCGCGCGGCAGACGGGCGCGGGGCAGAGAGGCGCGCGGGCGGGGGGCTCGCGGCCGTACGGTGCCGGGCCGCCGGTGTCCTCACGCGTCGAAGTCGTACTCCAGCACGTACGACGCCGAGTCCAGCGTCATCTCGTTGAGCTCCACCGCGACTCCCTGCTCCGTCACGGCCGTTCGGCCGATCAGGATCACCGGCGTGCCGAACTCCAGGGCCAGTCGGTCGGATTCCTCGGCCGTCGGCATCCGGGAGCGGATCTCCTCGCGGAAGTGCACGGGCCGCCGGCCCAGTTCGGCGAGGCGCGCGTACGTGCCGCCCGGGCCCGTGTCCGGTTCCATGATCGCGGTGCCCTCGACGAGCGCCGCCGGCAGGTACGAGACGGAGAGCAGCACCGGCCGGTCGTCGAGCACGAAGCGGCGGCTGCGGACGCACACCGGCTCGTCCGGGCACGACAGACCGAGGACCCGCGCCACCCGTGCCCCCGCCGGGGCGGTGGTCACCTCGATCTGGTCGACCACCAGCGCGCGGTCCTCCGCCACGTCCGCCGACCAGACCGAGCGACCGCTGCCCCAGTGGCCGTGGGCGAGCCGCGGGATGCCACGACGCCGCAGCGGGCGGAAGGAGCGGACGAAGACCCCGGCGCCCTTGCGCGCCTCGGCGAGTCCCTCGTTGCGCAGGACGGACAGGGCCTGGCGGGCGGTCATCCGGGCCACGTCGTAGGTCGACATCAGGTCGTTCTCGCCGGGGAGCCGGTCGCCCGGCGCGAAGGTGCCCGCCTGGATCGCGGTTCTCAACTCGTCGGCGATCCGCTGGTACTTGGGCCGACGACCGCTGTCCGGGTCAGTCATGAGTGGACCACTCCCTTCGTTCTGCGGGACACCCTACGGCGCGCCCCGAGGAGGCGAAGGACACCGGTGGGCCGTCCCGCGCGGGCGATCCATCCTTCGGGGGACATCTCTAGAGATGCGTTGACAGAGAGCGATCCCCAGGCTTCGCTGGGTGTATCCAGGTGCATCCAGGCGTATCCGTCGCCGTCCGATCCCCGGTCCGGTCGTACGGAGTCTCCTCTCCGGTCCGGTCGCACGGATCCGGTGACGGAACGGACGGATGGGCCGATGGACGGAGGGACCGATGGACGGAGGGACGCGCGTGCAATCAGTGCCCGAGAAGGGTGACCTCGTCCGCGATGCCGCCACCGGACAGGTCGGCTTCTACGTCGCGAGCGTCGCCGGGCGGTTCCGCATCCGGTGCGTCAACGGCGGCGGCGAGTGGGAGGCCGACCCCGCCGACGTCCAGCTCGCCACGCCCCTGCGGGAGCTGCGCGCCCGAGCCGCGGAGATCAACGCGCGCAGTCGCCGGGGGCTGGGCACCTGAGGCGGCCGGGGCCGCCGGGCCCCGCCTCGTCGCAGCCCGGGCCCGCCGCGGTGGCCCGTGTCCCGGTAGACCTCCGTTGTCAGTGGGGCGCGTCACACTGGAGGCATGTGCCGCAGCATCAAGACCCTTCGCCCGCCCGCCCTGCCCCACGAGGCCACCGGCGACGACATCCATGCCGCCGCGTTGCAGTTCGTCCGCAAGGTCTCCGGGTTCCGCGCGCCCGCCGCCCACAACCGCGAGGTGTTCGACCGCGCCGTGGAAGAGGTGGCCGCCGCCACCGCACGGCTCCTCGCCGACCTGGAGATCCGCGGGTCGCACCCCGTCAGGACGCCGGAGCGGGAGCCGGAGCCGCAGCCGGACGCCGTATGACCCAGGCCGCCAGCGAGCCCGCCAGGAAGAGCGCCAGCACCGGGACGCAGGCGCCCAGCCAGGTCGCGCCCAGCCATCGGCCGCCGAGCCAGCCGAGCCCCACGCCGTACGTCGCCCACACCACCGCCGCCAGCGCCGACCACGGCAGGAAGTCCCGCAGCCGGCGCCCGGTCGCACCCGCGCCGAGCGAGACGACGGAGCGCCCGGCGGGCGCGAAGCGGGCGAGCACGACGAGCAGTCCGCCGCCGCGCGCCAGGGTCTCGCCGAGACGTTCCTGCGCCGCGTTCAGGCGGCGCGAGCGGGCCACGGCGTGCCCGAACCGGGTCCCGCCGCGCCGGGCCAGGTGGTACGCGGCCAGGTCGCCGAGCATCGAGGCGGTGGCGGCGCAGAGCAGCAGCGGCACCAGGGCCGGGGCGTACGCGGCGGCCTCGGCACCGGCCGCGCCGGCCGTACCGACGGCGCCGGCGGCGTCCGCCGCACCCGTCGCGCCCGCCGCCGTGGCCGAGGCGGCGGTGGCGGCCGTGACCACCAGGATGCCGCTCGGCAGCACCGGCAGGAAGACGTCGAGAAGGATCGACGTCATCACCGCCGCGTAGATCCACGGGCCCGCGGTCAGCGACTGCAGTGACCACCCCGTGCTGTCGAGCACGTTCACGGGGCCAGAGCCTACGCGGCGCCCCGGGCCCGGACGCCGACAGGGGCCGGAAACCGCCCTCGCGGTCTCCGGCCCCTGTCGACGAACGGTGCCCGGCGGGCCAGCCGCGTACGCACGGACCCGCGCCTCCGGCGGACCTGCCGCGCGACTCCGGCGGGACCTGCCGCGTGCGCAGGATGCGCGACGTCCGGCGGATCCGTGCGTCACTTCGGCCCGGTCCGTCTGCTCGCCGCTTACGCGGCGACCGTCGTCGCCCGCTTCTCCTCCGGGCTTCCCGAGCCCTCCGCGGCCGTGCCGCGTGCCCCGAAGAGGGCCCCGAGCGCCAGCGCACCCGGGCCGGTGAAGACGAGCAGCACGAAGGCCCAGGCGAACAGGGCCGCCGACTCGCCGCCGTTCTGGAGCGGGAACAGGGCCTGGGACTGGTGGACGTCGAAGTACGCGTACGCCATCGAGCCCGAGGCGAGGAACGCCGCGCCGCGCGTACACAGGCCCAGCAGGACCAGGCCGCCCGCGACGAGCTGGATCACCGCCGCGTACCAGCCGGGCCAGGTGCCGCCCGGGATCGTGCCGCCGCTGCCGCCGGCGCCGCCGAGCCATCCGAAGAGGGAGGCGGCGCCGTGGCAGGCGAAGAGCAGGCCGACGACGATGCGGAAGAGGCCGAGCGCGTAGGGCTGAGCCTGGTTCAGACGGCTCGCAAGCGCGTTCATGGAGGTGGACTCCTTCGGTCTGGCTGCGCCGGAGGCGCGGGCCGTGGGGGACGGGAACCGAGGACCTCAGGTTAGGCACCCCTCACTATTGCTTGCAAGTTCAACAAATAGGTGTCGGGGCCATCGACCGCGCGTCAGCACTGATTGACGCTGCGTCAATGGCCGTCGCGTCCCGCGTCGATGGCTGTCGCGCCCTCCCGTCCCCGCGGCCGCCGATCCCGCGTCAGCAACCGTTCAGGGTCGACTGCAGGGCGCTCTTCTCCGTCGAGTCGACGCTGAGGCCGTAGTGGTACTTCACCTGCACCCACATCCGGGCGTACGTGCAGCGGTACGACGCGCGCGGAGGCATCCACTCGCCCGGATCCTGGTCGCCCTTCGACTGGTTGACGTTGTCCGTGACCGCGATGAGCTGCGGGCGCGTCAGGTCGTTGGCGAAGCCCTGGCGCTTGCTGGTGGTCCAGGAGTTGGCGCCCGAACGCCAGGCCTCGGCGAGCGGGACCACGTGGTCGATGTCCAGGTCGGAGGCCGCGGTCCAGGTGGCCCCGTCGTATGCGGAGTACCAGCTGCCGCTCACCGCCGCACAGCTGGAGTCCTGGACGACGTTCACGCCGTCGCGCTCGAGGACCACCTCGCGGGTGTTGCAGGCGCCGGACTGGGTGATCCAGTGGGGGAACAGGTCCCGGCTGTAGCCGCTGGAGGAACCTTCCGCCTTCACGGTGAGCGAGGCGAGGTACGTACGGGCGGTGGAGGCGCTGACCGGTGTGGGCGGAGCGGCCTGTGCCGCCGGGGCGGTCGCGAGCAGGCCGGTCGCGGCCAGGGCGGCCGAGGCGGCGAGTGCCGCTGTGTGACGCGCGTAGATGCGGACGCTGGACATGCGAACTCCCTTGATGTGGGGGGACCTTGACCGGATCCGTCTCCCGGGGTCGGACCCTGGGGGACGGCCGGCCCGGTCATCGTGGCGGCGCCTGGTTTCCGTGAGGGGTGCGCCAGGTAACAGGGTGGCGACATGCTCACGTCACATCAAGGGGTGTGAAGTGCCCGGAATGTAGGGGAGTTGGGGGCGTTCCAAGGGGGTGCGGGCGCGGGGAGCGCTGCGCCGCGCCGTCGTGCGGGTGGGTGCGCGGTGCGCCCGGGTGCGCGAACGACTCCGCGGCGGCGCGTCACGGTAGACGCGTCGCCGCGGAGTCGGAGCGGGGGTCTTCTCAGGCTTGTGCGAACGCCAGGGTGAGCGTGCCGTCCGCCGCCGGCTCGATCCGTACGGCCGTGAGGTCGGCCACGTGCACGTCCGGGGCGAAGGCCGCGGCGCGCGGGCCGATGCCGACCACCCGCATGCCCGCCGCCCGGCCCGCCCGGATGCCCGCCTCGGAGTCCTCGAAGACGACGCAGTCGGCCGGCTCGAAGCCCAGCGCCGCCGCGCCCTTCAGGAAGCCCTCGGGATCCGGCTTGCTCGCGCCGACGCTCTCCGCCGTGACCCGCGTCTCCGGCATCGGCAGGCCCGCCGCGCCCATCCGGGCCCGGGCCAGGGCCTCGTCGGCCGAGGTCACCAGGGCGTGCGGCAGCCGAGCCAGCGCGGCCAGGAACGCGGGTGCGCCCGCCACCGGCACGACCCCGTCGAGATCGGCGGTCTCCTCGGCGAGCATCACCCGGTTGTCCGCGTGGTTCTCCTCCATCGGCCGGTCCGGGAGCAGCACGGCCATCGTGGCGTAGCCCTGGCGCCCGTGCACCACCTTCAGGACCTCGGCCGGGTCCAGCCCCTGTCGCTCCGCCCAGCGCCGCCAGCAGCGCTCCACGACGGCGTCGGAATTGACGAGCGTGCCGTCCATGTCGAGGAGGAGGGCACGTGTGGTGAGCGACGCCGGGGTGGTGGCGGTCATCGGGAATCTCCAGGAAGGGTGGTCGGAGATGGGCGCGAAGAAACGAAGCGGTCCCGCCCGCCGGTCAGGGAATACGGGCGGGGCCACTTTGTTCCTCCACGATACAAAACGGCTCCGCACCTGGCCAACCCCGTCCGCATCCCGGGACCGATCCGGCAGCCCCCCGCGACTCGGCAGGGGCCGCGAGGATCCCCGGGTCCGCTCAGCCCTCCGTGACCGCCTCCAGGGCCTCCCGCGTGTGCGGGCCGTAGACGCCTCGCGGGTCCTCCTCGATGTACATGTACGACTGGTAGCGCTCGACCGCGCGTTCCACCTTCCTGCCGTACGAGCCGTTGACGGGGCCGTCGTAGAGCCCGAGCTCCCACAGTCGCCGCTGGAGCTCCGAGACCTCCTCGCCCGAGGAGCCGAGGCTGAGCGTCGGGGGCTCGGAGGGTCCGTACGAAGGCGCGGTCGTCACGCTCGGGCGCGCCGGTGCGGCCGGGGCCGTGCGGGTGGGAGGAGCGGAGGGATCGGTGGACCTGGTCCGGGCGGCGGTGGGGGACGGCGACGCGGATGCGGACGCGGAGGGCGAGGGCGAGGCGGACGTCGGGGACGGGTCGGCCGAGGCGGAGGCCGAGCTGGACGGAGTGCTCGTCGGCGCCTCGGACACGGCCACGTTCTCGGATGCGCTGGTGGTGACCTCCGGGACGCCGGCCAGGTCGTCCGTGCCGTCGTCGCCGGCGATCAGGGCGGCGGCCAGCGCCGCCGTGCTCACGACGGCCGCCGCGACCACGCCCGCGATCACGGCGCCCCGGCCGCGCCGCCGCACGGCCCCGCGCCCCTCGGGGGCGTACGCGAGGGTCAGTGCGGGCCCGTCGTCGTCCGGGTGGCCGGCGGGGAAGCCGTTCGGCGGTTCGCCGGGGAAGCCGTTGGGGTGGGCCGCCGTCGTGGTGGCGTTCGGGTGGTCGCCCGGAAACCCACCCGGGAAGTCGCCCGGAACGCCGCCCGGAATCCCGATCGGCAAGCCGCCCGGAATCCCGCCCGGAACGCCGTCCGGGTGGCCGGTGCGGAAGTCGGCCGGGTTGCCGGCGCGGAAGTCGGCCGGGTGGCCCGCCGGGGCGGTTCCGGGCCGGTCGTCCGCGCGGCCGGGCTCGTACCCGCCGTACGGGTTCTCGTACGCCGCGCCCTGAGCCTCCGTGGCCGCCGGCGTCCCCGCCTCGTCCTCCGTGGCGCTCAGCGTCACGTACGGCCGGATGCGCAGGGGGTGGAAGTCCTCCGCCGCGGCCTGCTCCGCGGCCTGCGCCTGCGCGCGTTCGCAGGCGCAGCCGGGTCTGTGTACGCCGCATTCGAGACAGACGTGTCCGGACATCGATGGGTCCCCTCCCCGGTCAACTCGGAGCGATTATGCAGCCCGACCGCCGTCGCGGGGCGAACAGATGTACCGCAGCCGTGCTCCTCCGCAGGCCAGAACGGGGCAAACGCCCCAGGATGGAGAGGACCCGAGCCCGACGGCCGGAGCCCGAAGGTCCCGAGTCCGACGGCTCCGAGTCCGACGGCTCCGAGTCCGACGGCCGCGAGCCCGACGGCCGCGAGCCCGACGGCCCGCACCCAGAGCCCGCGGAGACGCCCCGAGAAGCCACCCCCGAGAAGCCGCTACCAAGAAGCCGCTACCAAGAAGCCGCCCCTGAGAAGCCCCGAGAAGCCGCCCCCGAGGAGACGCCCATGGCCCAGGAAGTACGCGCGCCGCACACCGGTGGCGGCCCTGGCGGCCCCGGCGGCCCCGGGCCGGGGGAGGGGCAGAGCCGCCGCTCCGTCGTCGTCGCGATGGGCGCGCTGCTGCTCGGCATGCTCCTCGCCGCACTCGACCAGACCATCGTCTCCACCGCCCTGCCGACCATCGTCAGCGAGCTCGGCGGCATGGAGCACCTGTCCTGGGTCGTCACCGCCTACATGCTGGCCTCGACCGCCGCCACGCCCCTCTGGGGCAAGCTCGGCGACCAGTACGGGCGCAAGCGGCTCTTCCAGGCCGCCATCGTCATCTTCCTCATCGGCTCGGCGCTCTGCGGCATCGCCCAGAACATGCCCCAGCTCATCGGCTTCCGCGCGATCCAGGGTCTCGGCGGCGGCGGCCTCATGGTCCTGTCCATGGCGATCGTCGGCGACCTCGTCTCGCCCCGCGAACGCGGCCGCTACCAGGGACTCTTCGGAGCCGTCTTCGGCGCCACCAGCGTCCTCGGCCCGCTGCTCGGCGGCCTGTTCACCGAACACCTCTCATGGCGCTGGGTCTTCTACGTCAACCTGCCGATCGGGATCGTCGCCCTCTTCGTCATCGCCGCCGTCCTGCACATCCCGGTCCGCGCCACCCGCCACCGCATCGACTACCTCGGCACCTTCCTCATCGCCTCGGTCGCCACCTGCCTCGTCCTGGTCGCCTCCCTCGGCGGCACCACCTGGGAGTGGGGCTCGGCGCAGATCATCGGCCTCTGCGTCCTCGGGGCCGTCCTGCTCGTCTGCTTCGTGTACGTCGAGCGGCGCGCCGCGGAACCGGTCCTCCCGCTCCAGCTGTTCCGGATCCGCACCTTCACCCTGGTCTCCGTCATCAGCTTCGTCGTGGGCTTCGCGATGTTCGGCGCGATGACCTATCTGCCGACCTTCCTCCAGGTCGTCCAGGGCGTCAGCCCGACCATGTCCGGCGTGCACATGCTGCCCATGGTCGTCGGCATGCTCCTCACCTCGACCGGCTCCGGGCAGATCGTGTCCCGCACCGGCCGCTGGAAGGTCTTCCCGATCGCCGGGACCGCCGTCACCGCCCTCGGCCTGCTGCTCCTCCACCGGCTGACCGGGACCAGCTCCACCTGGGAGATGAGCGTCTCCTTCTTCGTCTTCGGTGCCGGACTCGGACTGGTCATGCAGGTCCTGGTCCTCGTCGTGCAGAACGCCGTCTCCTACGAGGACCTCGGCGTCGCCACCTCCGGAGCCACCTTCTTCCGCTCCGTCGGCGCCTCCTTCGGCGTCGCGGTCTTCGGCACGATCTTCACGGGCCGGCTCACCCGCAACCTGGAGGACGCCCTCGCCGGCCAGGACCTCCCGCCCGGCGCCGGACCCGACCAGCTCGCCGCCGACCCGCGTGCGCTGGCCGGACTCCCGCCCGACCTGCGGCCCGCCGTCCTGGACGCCTACGCGACATCCATCACCGACGTCTTCCTGTACGCGGCGCCGGTCGTCCTCGTCGCCTTCGTCGTCGCGTGGTTCCTCAAGGAGGACCCGCTGCGCGTCTCCGTCACCGCGCCCGACCCCAGCCAGACCCTCGCCTCCAACCCCGTCGAGCGCTCCTCGTACGACGAGTGCGCCCGCGCGCTGTCGGTGCTCGGGTCGCGGGAGGGCCGCAAGGCCGTCTACGAGAAGATCACCGCCCGCGCCGGGCTCGACCTGCTGCCCGCGTCGAGCTGGCTGCTGCTGCGGGTCCGCCGGCACGGCACCGTCGAGCCCGCGCGGCTCGCCGAGGCCACGCCCGTACCGCTGCGGGTGGTCACGGAGGCGGCCAGACAGCTGGAGGAACGGCGGCTGGTGGCCAGGGAGGGGATCCAGCTGGTGCTGACCGAGCAGGGGGCCCGGACGGCGGTACGGCTCGACACGGCGCGTGAGGACTCGCTGAGCGAGCTGCTCGGCGACTGGTGGGGGCCGGACCGGCCCACCGACCTGGTGAAGCTGGTCGAGGAGCTGACGGCCGAGCTGGGCGGCTGCGACGCGGAACGCCCCCGCTCACCGGAACCGCCCCGCGACCACCAGGCGTGAGGCCGCCCCGCCTCCCGTGCGGGCCGCCCGCGCCCGCCCCGTGTGGGGCCGACGTGGGCTACAGATCCTTGCCGTACCAGATCTCCATGTACGGGCCGGTGCAGTACGCCGGTATCTCCGCGTAGCCGTTGCGCGTGTACAGGGACCGCGCCTCCACCAGGTCCAGGCGGGTGTTCAGGACCGTGCGGCGGGCGCCGAGTGCGCGCGCCGCGTCCTCGAGTCCGCTCAGGAGGAGGTTCGCGCCGCCGGTCCCGCGGAAGGCGGGGCGGATGAACACCCTTGTCAGCTCGGCCCGTTCGGCGTCGAGCAGGACGACGCCGCCGCAGGCGGCCGGCTTGCCCTCGTGGCGGCCGACGAGGAAGGCGCCGGCGGGCGGGGCGAGCAGGTCGAGCCCCTCGTCGATCATCTGCTGGTCGTACTCGTCCTCGGTCAGGACGCGCCGGAAGTAACGGCCCGCGACGTCGCCGTAGTAGTCGCGGCGCAGGGCGGTGGCGTCCGGGGTGTCGACGCGCTCGGGAGAGAAGGACCAGGCCATGCGCGCCATTCTGCGACGCGCATGACCGGGACGCAGCTCAATTCCCCGGCGGCGGCGGACCGGACCGGGCGGCCTTCGCCGTACGCGGAAGGGCCTCCGGCCAACACCCCTTCGCCGTACGCGGAAGGGCCTCCGGCCGCATCCCTTCGCCGTCCACCGCAGAGGGGCCTCCGGCTACGCCGGGTCCACCACGCGGGCGATCAGCAGGCCGTCGTAGCCCTTCGTGCCGACCGTCTGGAGGGCGGTGGCGTCGAGGCGCGGCTCGGCGGCGACCAGGTCGAACATCTCGCGGGTGCCGGTGACCGCCGGGTCGTCCGGGTGCGCGGTGGCGACCTTGCCGCCGCGCACCACGTTGTCGACGACGATCAGGGTGCCGGGCCGCGACAGCTTCAGCGCCCAGGCCACGTAGTGCGGGTTGTTGACCTTGTCGGCGTCGATGAAGACGAAGTCGAACGGACCCGCGCCCTCCTGTTCCAGGAGCGGCAGGGTGTCCAGGGCCGGGCCGACCCGCACCTCGACGGTCTTGTCGAAGCCGGCCCGGGCGAGGTTGCCGCGGGCGACGTCCGCGTGCTTCGGGTCGTACTCCAGGGTGACGAGCCGGCCGTCCGCGGGCAGCGCGCGGGCCAGCCAGATGGTGCTGTAGCCGCCGAGGGTGCCGATTTCGAGGATGTTCCTCGCGCCCTGCGCGGCCACCAGCAGGTGGAGCAGCTTGCCCTGGTTCGGTGCGACGGCGATCTCGGGCAGACCGGCGGCCGTGGAGTCGGCGAGCGCGGCGGTCAGCGCCTCGTCGTCCCGGGCCAGGAGGTCGGTGAAGTAGGCGTCGACGGCGTTCCATTGGGCCTGATCATTGGTCATGCGCCCGAACGTACACCGGTGGACGGCGCGGCGGGCCGCGCGTTTCGGGCACGTGCCACGGCGAACCCGCCCGCCACGAGCAGCACGAGCGTGCCGGCCATGGTCAGCACCCAGACCGGGACGCCGCCGACCCGCCACAGCCGGTCCCGCCAGATCACCTCGCGGTACGGGGTGTCGGCGGCGGCGCGGACGAGTTCGTGGTCGTCGTCGATGCGGGCGGGCTCGGGGAACGACTGGTCGACGGCGGTGAGGAACACCCGTCCCGGGCCGGTGAGGTCGGCGACGGCGCCGGCCGGTTCGTCGATGGCGCCCGCGAAGAGCACCTCGGGGCGGTCGCCGCCGATGGCGTCCTTCGGTTCCGTGCGGTGGCCGGCGAGCACGTACAGGCCGAGGGACTGCGGGGTGGTGGCGAGCCGGGACAGCCGCATCGGGTAGACGGGCCGGTCGTTGGTGAACGTGATGCGGAGCGGGTCGAGTTCGCCGCGCAGCGGCTCGCCGGGCTTCGCGGGCGCGAGGCGGACGGCGACGTACTCCCACTTCCGCTCGACGTACGGGCGCAGCCCTTCCTCCAGCCGGTCGGAGAGCTCGAAGCCGTTGCGGTGCAGCCAGTCGCCGAGCGCGGTCGGGTCGGTGGCGGTGAGCCGGGCCACGTCGAAGGGGCCGAGCCGTTCGCGGCCGACGACACCGACACCCGGACCGCCGGCCGCGCCGGGCGCCGCGGCGCCGGCGCCGTCCGTCTCGCCCCAGGAGAAGGGCCAGTCGCGGCCGCGCGGCCAGAAGTAGTCGCGGGGGCGGCGCTCGGGCGCGGTGAGCCGGGCGAGCTCGTCGAAGAGCTCCGGGTCGCCGAGCTCGACGTCGGCGCGGTGCGGCACCGGCATGATCCAGGCGGCCTTCTCGGCGTCGCCGTGCACGGTGAAGCGCATGACGATCCGCTCGGTGCCGGTGCGTTCGTCCCAGTGCACGGCCGAGGTCTCCCGGTCGACGCCGATCCGGTCCATCCGGTGGGTGACCATGGCGCCGCAGCCGCAGGCGTAGGCCGGCGCGACGAGCGAGCCGAGCTGGAGCGCGAGCAGCGCGATGATCGTCGTGAGAATTCTGTGTGTCCCCCGCATGCCTGCTGCGACGCAGGAACGGATCATGCGGTTCCGCACACGGACCGGGAGCTCTACCCCACCCGCACCCGCAGTTCCTTGATGCCGTTGAGCCAGGCCGCGCGCAGGCGGCGCGGGTCGCCCGCGAGGGTGAGGCCGGGCAGCGCGTCGGCGAGCGCGTCGAAGATCAGCTCGATCTCCTTGATGGCGAGGGACTTGCCGAGGCAGAAGTGCGGTCCGCCGCCGCCGAAGCCGAGGTGCGGGTTCGGGTCGCGGGTGATGTCGAAGGCCTCGGGGTTCTCGAAGACCTCGGGGTCGTTGTTGGCGGAGGAGTAGAAGAGGCCGACGCGGTCGCCGCGGCGGATCTTCTGACCGCCGAGTTCGGTGTCCTGGGTGGCGGTGCGCTGGAAGGACACCACGGGTGTCGCCCAGCGGACGATCTCCTCGGCGGCCGTCGCGGGCCGTTCCCGCTTGTAGAGCTCCCACTGGTCGGGGTGGGTGAGGAAGGCGTGCATGCCGTGGCTGATGGCGTTGCGGGTGGTCTCGTTGCCGGCGACGGCGAGGAGCAGGACGAAGAAGCCGAACTCGTCGGAGGACAGGTTGCCCTGGCCCTCGGCGGCGACGAGCTGGGACACGATGTCCCTGGCCGGGCACTCCTTGCGGGCGGCGGCGAGGTTCATGGCGTAGCCGATGAGTTCCATGGCGGCCTCGGCGCCGATCTCCTCGGTGATCGCGTACTCGGGGTCGTCGTACGCGACCATCTTGTTGGACCAGTCGAAGATCCGGGCGCGGTCCTCCTGCGGTACGCCGATGAGTTCGGCGATGGCCTGGAGCGGGAGTTCGACGGCGACCCTGGTGACGAAGTCGAAGGCGCCGTCGGGGCCGGTCTCGGCCCGGGCCTCGGCGACGATCGCGCGGGCGCGGTCGCGCAGCGCGGCCTCCAGCCCGCGGATGGCGCGGGGGGTGAAGCCGCGCTGGACGATCTGGCGGACCCGGGTGTGCTCGGGCGGGTCCATGTTCAGCATGATCAGCTTCTGGACCTCGATCTGCTCGCGCTTGATGTGCTCGTTGAAGCGGATGACGGCGGTGTTCTCCTGGGAGGAGAACAACTCGGGGTGCGTGGAGACGTACTTGACGTCGGCGTGCCGCGTCACGGCCCAGTAGCCCTCGTCGGCGAAGCCGGTGACGCCGGGGGGCTGGGCGCACCACCAGACGGGAGCGGTCTGCCGGAGCCGGGCGAACTCGGGGTGCGGGACACGGCTCTGGAGCAGATCGGGGTCGGTGGCGTCGAACCCTTCGGAGAGGCGGGGGCAGGGCATCGGCAACACACTCCATTATCTGATGGCCCATCAGAAGATGCCGGAAAGGTAGTAACGAGTCCTACAAGGCGCAAGAGAAGGGGTGGGAACTGTTGCGTCCCGGACCCTTGCGTACCCGCGGTAGCAGTCATAAGACTGCACTCGGAACTAGAACGCGTACTAGTTCTACGTGACGTCGACCGGCGAGGGGTGCCGGGACACCCCCCGTCCGGGCGAGGAGAGGACGAGCTCATGGCCGCGGAACCCGTCATCGTCGAAGCCGTACGCACCCCCATCGGCAGGCGCGGAGGCGCCCTCGCCAACCTCCATCCCGCCTACCTCCTCGGCGAGACCTACCGCGAACTCCTCGGCCGCACCGGCATCCCCGCCGACTGCGTCGAACAGATCGTCGGCGGCACCGTCACCCACGCCGGCGAGCAGTCCATGAACCCCGCCCGCACCGCCTGGCTCACCATGGGCCTGCCGTACGAGACCGCCGCCACCACCGTCGACTGCCAGTGCGGCTCCTCCCAGCAGGCCGGCCACATGGTGGCCAACATGGTCGCCGCGGGCGTCATCGACATCGGGATCAGCTGCGGCGTCGAGGCGATGTCCCGGGTCCCGCTCGGCTCCGGCTCCAAACACGGCCCCGGCAAGCCCTGGCCCGACGAGTGGAACGTCGACCTGCCCAACCAGTTCGAGGCCGCCGAGCGCATCGCCCGCAAACGCGGCCTCACCCGCGAACGCGTCGACGCCCTCGGCCTGCTCTCCCAGGAACGCGCCGCCGTCGCCTGGTCCGAGGAGCGCTTCAAGCGCGAGACCTTCGCCGTCCAGGTCCCGACCACGGAGGAGGAGCAGCACGCCGGACAGGGCATGTGGCGGCTCGTCGACCGCGACGAGGGCCTGCGCGACACCAGCATGGAGGCACTGGCCGGGCTGAAGCCGGTCATGCCGGCCGCGATCCACACCGCCGGCAACTCCTCCCAGATCTCCGACGGCGCGTCCGCGATCATGTGGGCCTCCAAGCGCATGGCCCGCGCCCTCAAGCTGCGCCCCCGGGCCCGCATCGTCGCCCAGGCCCTGGTCGGCGCCGATCCGCACTTCCACCTCGACGGGCCGATCGACGCGACCAGGGCGGTGCTCGGCAAGGCCGGGATGTCGCTGAAGGACATCGACCTGGTCGAGATCAACGAGGCCTTCGCGTCGGTCGTGCTGAGCTGGGCGCAGGAGTTCGACCGGGACCTGGACGGACTCGCGAAGGTCAACGTGAACGGCGGCGCCATCGCCCTCGGCCACCCGGTGGGCGCCACCGGCGCGCGGCTGATCGCGACGGCGCTGCACGAGCTGGAACGCACGGACAAGGAGTTCGCGCTGATCACGATGTGCGCGGGCGGCGCGCTGGCGACGGGGACGATCATCCAGCGGCTGTAGCCCCCGCTCGCGGATGGGGTCGCGAGGCCCCGGAACGCCGCGTCGCAGGGCTCCGGGAATCGGACGGCAGAGCTCCGAAAACGCCACGACGGAGCCCCGGAAACGCCGCAGGCCCCGCCCCTCCGTGCGGAGGGCGGGGCCTTGCGGTGGCGCGTCGCGGCGTGGTGACTCTTAGTACCAGCCGTGGGTCTGCCAGAAGTTCCAGGCGCCGTTCGGGGAGCCGTAGCGCTCGTTCATGTACTCCAGACCCCACTTGATCTGGGTCGCGGGGTTGGTCTTCCAGTCGGAACCGGCGGAGGCCATCTTGGAGGCGGGGAGGGCCTGGACCAGGCCGTAGGCGCCGCTGGAGGAGTTGGTGGCGGTGTGGTTCCAGCCGGACTCGTGCTCGACGATCTTGCTGAAGGACGCGAACTGCGCCGGCGGCACGATCTTCCGGGCGATCTCCTGCGGAGTGGCGGCCGAGGCCGTGCCCGTGTTGCCGAGGACCGCGCCGGAGGCGCCGATCAGGACGGCGGCGGAGACGGCGAAGGTCTTCTTGCGGGAGACGGCGCGGGTGGCGATCGAGCGGAACAAAGCGTCATACCTAACGTCGGGGGCAAGGTCGCGCCAGGCGTTTCCGGCATGCCGGAACCAGAGCCCGGGGATCCGGGGACTGGCGGGGAACCGGCCTGCCGAGGCGTGTGCCGTGGTGTTCGCGGTGGCTCTTCACGAACCTCGCTGAGCACCGGCTGCCTGGCGACGTCCACCAGACAAACAGGCCTGCGGCGGCGATGCAACGACCCCCTGTACGAGGAGGATTCGGACCACGGCGACCGGTCCCGGGCGCTCCCGGGACGTACGACCCACCCCGTTTCCGCAGGTCACGTGCGCGTATGGGGTGATATGGGAGGCTCGTCCCGGCTACTACTCCCGTTCGTACGTGACATGGGTCCTATGAGGGGCCTCACCCCGTGAGGCCCTCTCGGGGCCCTCGAATGTGACCTGGGCCTCGAAGTTCGCGCGCCGCGTGGCCCGCCGGAGCGCGCGGAGGAGGGGACCGCCGACCGTGAGGGTGAGGACGGCGGTGAGGAGGGCGCGGCCGAGGTCCCAGCCGAGGGAGGTGGCGAGGACGTACGCGGCGAAACGCACCAGGTTCTCGGCGGCAGGCGCGCCCGGGACGAAGTAGATCCCCCCGGCGCCCGGGTTCTCCCCGCCGCTGACGGTCACCCACCCGTAGAGATTGGTGACCGTGCCGTACGCGAAGGCCGCGACGAAGCCGTACGCGGCGAGCAGCAGGCGCTCGCGCCGGCCGCGCAGCCGTGACGGGCCCGGCAGCAGGCCCGCGCCCATCGCGAACCAGCCCATGGCCAGCATCTGCGTCGGCATCCACGGACCCACGCCGCCCGTGAGCAGCGCGGAGGCGAACATCGTGACCGCGCCGAGGACGAAGCCGAAGCCCGGCCCGAGGACCCGGCCGCTCAGCACCATCAGGAAGAACATCGGCTCCAGGCCGGCCGTACCGGCGCCGATCGGCCGCATCGCCGCCCCGACGGCGGCGAGCACGCCCAGCATCGCCACCGCCTTCGCGTCCATGCCGCAGTCCGCGATGGTCGCCACGACGACCGCGATGAGCAGCGGCAGGATCAGGGCGAAGAGCCAGGGGGCGTCGGCGGCGTGGTCGGTCACGGCGGAGCCGGCGTCGGCGAACAGCGGCCAGCAGATGCCGACGAGCCCGACGAACGAGACGAGCACGAGCGCGGCGACCGAGCGCGGGCCGAGGCGGATGGGGCGGGTGGGGCGGCCGGTGGGCCGGGTGGGCCGGGTCCGGTCGGCGGAGAGGAGGGCCTTCATGCGCGGAGCGCCTCCTGCACCTGCTCGACCGTGAGCCACGGCTCGGGCGCGAGGATCTTCGCGACCTGCGGCGAGAAGGCCGGGGACGAGACGACGACCTCGGCGGTCGGCCCGTCGGCGACCACCTCACCGCCCGCGACGATCACGACACGGTGTGCGAGCTCCGCGGCCAGCTCCACGTCGTGGGTGGCGAGCACGATGGCGTGCCCGTCGGCGGCGAGCGCCCGCAGGTGGGTCACCAGGCGGGCCTTCGCCGCGTAGTCCAGGCCCCGGGTCGGCTCGTCGAGCAGCAGGAGCGGCGGGCGGGCGGTCAGGACGACGGCGAGGGCGAGCGCGAGCCGCTGGCCCTCGGACAGGTCCCGCGGGTGCGTGCCGTCCGCGACGCCCGGCAGCAGCTCCGACACCAGCTCCCGGCAGGTGCCGGGCGCGGCGCCCGCGTCGGCGTCGGCCGCGGCGCACTCCGCCGCGACGGTGTCCGCGTACAGCAGGTCCCGCGGCTCCTGGGGCACGAGGCCCACGTGCCGGATCAGCTCGCGCGGATCGGTGGTGTGCGGGGTGAGTCCGGCGACCCGGACCCGGCCGCCCGTCGGCGCGACCATGCCGACGAGCGCCCCGAGCAGCGTGGACTTCCCGGCCCCGTTCCGCCCCATGAGCGCGACGGTCTCCCCGGCCGCGACCCGCACGGTCACCTGCCGCAGCGCCTCGACCCGCCCGCGACGGACGGCGAGGCGGTCGACGGAGACGAGCGGGCCGGCGGGGGAGGCGGCGGTGCCGGTGCCGGTGCCCGTGCCCGTGCCAGTGCCCGTTCCGGCTGCGGTTGCGGTTGCGGTGCCGACGGGGCGCGTACGGCGCCGCCGGAACAGGGAGAACCTCGGCACAGGCGCCTCCGCGACCGCCCCCGCACCCACGGCCGCGGCGCCCGGACCCGGATCCACAGCCTGACGCGCAGCCCCAGCCGCAGCCCCAACCGGAGCCGCAGCCGCAGCCCCAGCCGCAGCCCCAGCCGGAGCCGGAGCCGGGGACCGGGACAGGCGGGCCTTCAGGGGGTCGGAGGCCCGTCGGGCGTCGCGGACGGAGAGGGGAAGAGGGGACCAGCCCGCCAGGCGGCCCAGGGCGACGACCGGAGGGTGGACCGGGGACACGGACATGATCTCGGCGGGCGGGCCCAGGACCGCTTCCGGCAGGAGCAGGACCTGGTCCGCGTACTGCACCACCCGCTCCAGGCGGTGCTCCGCCATCAGGACCGTCGTGCCCAGGTCGTGGACCAGGCGCTGCAGCACCGCGAGCACGTCCTCCGCGGCCGACGGGTCGAGCGCCGACGTCGGCTCGTCGAGGACGAGGACCTTCGGGTGCGGCGTCAGCACCGATCCGATCGCGACCCGCTGCTGCTGCCCGCCCGACAGCGTGGCGATGGGACGGTCGCGCAGTTCCGCGAGGCCGAGCAGGTCGAGCGTCTCCTCGACGCGCCGCCGCATCACCGACGGCGCGAGCCCCAGCGACTCCATGCCGTAGGCCAGCTCGTCCTCGACCGTGTCGGTGACGAAGTGCGCCGCCGGGTCCTGCCCGACCGTGCCCACCAGATCCGCCAGCTCACGCGGCGGATGCGTCCGCGTGTCCCGCCCGTCCACCGTCACCCGGCCGCTCAGGGTGCCGCCCGTGAAGTGCGGGACCAGGCCCGAGACGGCGCCCAGGAGGGTCGACTTGCCGACGCCCGACGGGCCGACGAGCAGCACGAGCTCGCCCTCGGGCACGGTCAGGTCGACGTTCTTCAGCGTGGGTTCGGCCTCGCCGTCGTACGCGACCGACACGTTCTCGAAGCGGATCACGGGCGCGGACTCTCCTTGCGTGCCTCGTCTACGTCACGTACGTCCTTTGGCGCGGGGCTCCCACCGGCCGCGGGCGCCGTCGGTGCCACGGGCGGCACCGGCGCCACGAACGCCGGCAACAGGCCGACCAGCACCGAGACGGCCGGCCACACCGGCAGCGCCGGCGCCTCCAGCGGTACGACCCCGGGGTGCAGCGCCTCCGGCACGGCCGCGCCGGTACGGATCACCAGCACCGCCACCGCCACCCCGGAACCGGCGACCAGCCACGCCCGCACACCCCACCGGTCCGGCCGGTAGCGCGTGCGCACCGCCCTGCGCCCGCCGAGCCGCAGCCCCGCGACCGCCGCGACGAGCCCCGCCACGCACAGCGGCAGCCCGTACCCGGCGCCCTGCGCGGCCAGCAGGCCGTACGAGCCGGCGCACACGCCGAGCAGCCCGCCGAGCGTCAGCGCGTTGGTCGTGCGCCGCACGGCGGGCGGCACCTGCGCCGTACGGCCGTACCCGCGCGCGTCCATCGACGCCGCAACCGCCACCGATCGCTCCAGCGCGCCCTCGATCACGGGCAGCCCGATCTGCAGCAGCGCCCGCACGCCGCCGGCCGGCCGGCCGCGCAGCCGGCGTGCGGTGCGCAGCCGCACCACGTCGGCGACGAGGTTCGGCGCGAACGTCATGGCCACGACGACGGCGACCCCGGCCTCGTACAGCGCCCCCGGCAGCGACTTCAGCAGCCGGGAGGGATTGGCGAGCGCGTTCGCCGCGCCCACGCAGATCAGCAGGGCGGCCAGCTTCAGCCCGTCGTACAGCGCGAACAGCAGCTGCTCGGCCGTGACCCGGCCGCCGAACCGGATTCCCTGCGCCCAGTCGGGCAGGGGCACTTCGGGCAGCGTGAACAGCGGGTGCGAGCCGGGGATCGGCGAGCCGAGGAGCAGCGAGAAGAGCACGCGGAGCCCGACCACGAAGAGACCGAGCTTCACGAACGCGCCGTACGAGCGGGCCCAGGGCGCGTCGGTACGGCGGGCGGCGACGACATAACCGGCGACGCCCACGATCAGCCCGAGCAGCAGCGGATTGGTGGTCCGCGACGCGGCCACGGCCAGCCCGAGCGCCCAGAGCCACCAGGCACCGGGGTGCAGCGCGTTGGCCCGCGTGGCGGCCGGCGCCCGCAGGCGCGCGGCCGGCCCGGGCGCCTCCGCCTGCCCCGCCGGCGGTCTCGCGGTCATCGGCCGCGGCGGCGGGCCTGCCAGACGCCCGCGGCGCCGAGGAGGAGCACGGCGGCTCCGCCCGCGACGAGACCGAGGGACGGGCCACCGGTGTCCGACGAGGCCGACGAGGAAGAGGAGGAAGAGGAGGAAGAGGAGGCGGACGGGGCGGGCTCCGCCGTCGGCTTCGTGCCCGGCTTCGTCCCCGGCGCGGTGTCCGGCAGCGTCACCTGCTCGCCGCAGCCCTGCCGCGGGTAGCCGGAGATGCCGCACAACAGCGCGTTGCTGTCGTACCGCAGCGGCTTGGCGACGGCCGCCAGTGCCTCCGCGGCGGTGGCCTCCTCCCGTACGCGCGGGCAGTCGGTCCGTACCGCCGGAATCGGCGGGGTCTCGCCGGTCGGCGCGTCCTCGGCGCCGCCGAAGTCGACGACCACGGCGACCCGCTTCGTCCCGTCCTTCTTCCCGACGCCCGCGCAGATGCGGGCGAAGTCGGGGGCGGCGGAGGGCTGGGTCGCGTCGGCGGCGTCACGGCTGACGGCGAAGCGGAAGCCGACGACGTCGCCGTCCTCGGGCCGGGCGAGCGCCGGGCCCAGGGAGGCGTAGCCCCACTTCCCGACGGCGCCGGAACCGGAACCGGCGGTCGTGCCCGAGGCCGGGCCCTCCCAGAAGGACCAGTAGCGGTAGCCGGACTCCGCCCCGGCGGGCGCCGCGACGGCGAGCGTCAGGATCGCTGCGCCGACGCCCGCGGCGAGCCGGGTCCTCACTTCTTGCGGCCGCTCAGAAGGAAGCCGATGCCGACGCCGACGACCGTGCCGATGCCGATGATCCACCACAGGTCGAAGCCGCCCTCGTCCTCGTCGGCGCCCGCGGACGCCTGCGAGTTGTCGGGCGCCTTGGGCTCGGGGCCGGTGGCGTTCAGCTTCTTCAGGAGGTCGACCGTGCCGAAGGCGCGCGGGTCGGTGTCCATGGCGTGCGCGGCGAAGACCAGCTGGGCGTAGGCGGCGGGGCCGTTGGTCTCGGCCCAGGTCGCGGCGTTCTTCTCGAGCCAGGCCAGCGCGCCGCCGGCCTCCTTCTTGGCGCCGGAGGCGGCGAGCGCCACGACGGCGTCGGCGGTGTTGCCGTAGTCGGGCAGCTCGGCGGGCTCGGCGGCGCCGGGCATCGGGGGCGCGACGAGGTGGCCGGTCTTCGCGAGCTGCGCGGCGAGGTAGGAGGCGCCGTTGAGGGCGGCCCGCTCGGGCGTGGGCTTGCCGGTCTGGTCGGTGCAGACCGGCTTCTGCTCGGGGTCCGCGCCGCGGGCGGTGATGCCCTTGCCGAGGCCGGCCAGGGTGGCGGCGGCCGTGGCGTCGGCGTTGGCGAGGAGCTTGCCGTTCTTGTCGGGCTGGTAGGCGAAGGCGCCCCCGGCACCGGCCGCGGTCTTGTCCGTCGTGCCGGCGGCGGCCTTGTCCGCCTCGCCGCCCGCGGCCTTCTCCGTCCCACCGGTGCACGGCAGGGCGAAGGTGAGGAGCGCGTCGTACGGGGTCTTGCCGTCGGCCGACTTCACGAGGCCGGGGCGGACGCCGGAGGCGGCGAAGGCGCCGATGACGATCGAGGTGGAGTTGGCGTCGCTGGGGCCGCCGGGCATGTAGCCCCAGCCGCCGTCCTTGTTCTGGACGCTCTTCAGCCACTCGACGCCCGCCTTGACGGCCTTGTCGTTCTTCGCCGGGGCGACGGACTGGCGCTTCACCGCGCCGAGGGCCTGGACGGCGGCGGCGGTGGAGTTGCTGTCCACCATGGTCGTGGCGTCGCAGGCCTTCGCCGGGTCCGGGCGGTACGCGGCGAAGCCGCCGTTGGCGCACTGCTGGCCGAGCAGCCAGTCCACGGCCTGGTCGGCGGGCTGGATCCCGGAGGTGCGCTGCGCGAGGAAGGCGAGCGACTGCCGCCAGACGCCGTCGTAGGTCGGGTCGGACGTGCCGTAGAGCCCCGCCGGGACCGTGACGGGCGAGGGGGTCGGCGAGGGCGCTGCGGCGGCCACTCCGGCGGCGGTGGTGCTGAGCACGGCACCGGCCGCGAGTGCGGCGGCGGCGCGGCGAACGCTGATCATGGGTCCCTCTCTGCGGGCACCGGACACCGGCACCCCGGGGGGCCAGCCTCCGGCGCCGTATTCCTCGACGGTGCCGGCGCTCACGTCCCGTACCGGGCATTCCGACTCGCCACTCGGGGTGGCTCACGGCTGCGGGTCAGTGCCGGATTCCCACCGGCTTCCCCCCGCACGGGCATGACGACGACCGCCCACTTTACCGGCCTGCCGCCGGCCGCTCCCGGAGCCGTACGTCACACCGCCGGGCGCGCCCCGCCAGGTGCGCCGCGTCACACCGCCAGGTACGCGCCCGCCACCCGCTGCCGTGTCACACCGTCAGGTACGCGCCCGCCACCGCTGCCGCGTCACACCGCCACGTACGCCACCGGGTCGGTGCCGGCCACCGGCTCGGCGCGGCCCAGCTTCACCAGGCGGCGGACGTGGGCCTCGGCCTCGCTGACGGCGATGTTGCGGGAACCGTACGGGATGCGGTCCCAGGGACGGTTCCACTCCATGCGCTCGGCGAGCTGCCACGGCGTGAGCGGCACGACGAGCAGGGCCAGCAGTCCGGTGAGGCGTTCCTCGTGGTGGGCGAGGAGCTCGCGGACCCGGCCGGCGGCGTCGGTGAAGGCGTGCTGGTGGGCCGGGAGCACCTCGGCGACGCCGAGCCGGCCGATCCGCTCCAGCGAGTCGAGGTAGTCGCCCAGGGGGTCGGTCCCGGTGACGTCGTCGGGGTCCTCGTACAGGCCGATGTGGGGGCTGATGCCGGGCAGCAGGTGGTCGCCGGAGAACAGCCGGCCGTGGCCGGGCAGCCCGGCCGGATGGGCCTCCTCCAGGTGGAGGCAGACGTGGCCGGGCGTGTGGCCCGGCGTCCAGACGGCGCGGAGCCGGCGGCCGGCCAGGTCGAGGAGCTCGCCGGGCACGATCTCGCGGTCGGGCAGCGCGGAGCGCAGTCCGGGCAGCGTCCGCATCCGCCCGCCCGCGGCCCGGGCGGCGCGCAGCGGGGCGGTGTGCTCGTCGGGCGCGCCGACGGCGGCGAGCTTGCGGGCCAGGTAGTCGAGCCAGGTCCCGGGCTCGGCGTCGCGGGTGCGGCGGACGACGGCGATGTCGGCGGCGTGCATGGCGATCCAGGCGCCGGACTCCTCGCGCACCCTGCCGGAGAGGCCGTGGTGGTCGGGGTGGTGGTGGGTGACGACGACGCCGTGGACGTCGGCGGGCGAGAGGCCCAGAGCGCCGAGCCCGGCCGAGAGCTCGCCCCAGGACTCGGGATCGTCCCAGCCGGTGTCGACGAGTACGGGCCCGCGGTCGGTGTCGAGGACGTGGACGAGGGTGTGCCCGAGCGGGTTGTCCGGGATCGGCACCCGCAACGACCAGACGCCCCCGCCGTGTCGGGTCACCGCTTCGGTCACCTCGGTCATGGCGCCCTCATCTCGAGTCGGCTCGGTCCCGGTACGGCCAGGGCCACTATAACGAGAACTGACGTGTCGTCAGAGACCTGTGCGCGCTTCGGGATTCAGGCCGGGCGTCCCCTCTGCAGGGGGTCGCCGAAGCCGCGGCCCGTTCGTGCGGCGCGGTGCGCAGACCCTCGTGGGCGGCGCGGCGCTCGCCGCGCCGGGCGTGCCGGTCGGGGTGGGGGCCGTGGGTGCACGGCCCTGACGGGCCCCGCTCCCGTTCGCCGCGCTCCCTCGCCGCCGGTGGTGAACCCGCTGGTGGGGGTGGGCCCCGTTCGGTCCCGCGTATGGCCAACTGAAACGAGAACTGGTATCAGTTCTGGAACTGAAGCACCGTCAGAAATCGCGTGGTTCCGGGAGGCAGTCGGTCATGACCGAGCTTGTGGAGCACGGAAAACTGTTCATCGGCGGCGAGTTGACCGATCCGCTCGGCAGCGAGGTCATCGAGGTGATCTCCCCGCACACCGAGGAGGTCATCGGCCGCGTCCCGCACGCCGCCGAGGCCGATGTCGACCGGGCCGTCGCCGCCGCGCGCCGCGCCTTCGACCACGGCCCCTGGCCGCGGGCCACGCTGGAGGAGCGGATCGAGGTCGTCGGGCGGATCAAGGACGCCGTCGCCGTACGGCACGAGGAGATCGCCCGTTCCATCAGCTCCCAGAACGGCTCGCCCTACTCCTGGTCCGTCCTCGCGCAGGCGCTCGGCGCGATGATGGTGTGGGATTCGGCCATCACGGTGGCCCGGCAGTACGCCTTCGAGGAGCGGCGGGCCGGAGTCCTCGGGCCGCTGCTCGTCCGGCGCGAGCCGGTCGGCGTGGTGGCGGCCGTGGTGCCGTGGAACGTGCCGCAGTTCACCGCCGCCGCCAAACTCGGGCCCGCGCTGCTCGCGGGCTGCTCCGTGATCCTCAAGCCCTCGCCGGAGTCGCCGCTCGACGCGTACATCCTCGGCGAGATCGCGGCCGAGGCCGGGCTGCCCGAAGGCGTCCTCTCCATCCTGCCCGCGGACCGGGAGGTCAGCGAGTACCTGGTCGGGCACCCCGGCGTCGACAAGGTCTCCTTCACCGGCTCGGTGGCGGCCGGCCGGCGCGTCATGGAGGTCGCCTCCCGCCACCTCACCCGCGTCACCCTGGAACTCGGCGGCAAGTCCGCCGCGGTCGTCCTGCCGGACGCGGACCTCGACGCGGCCGTCGCCGGGATCGTGCCCGCCGCGTGGATGAACAACGGCCAGGCCTGCGTCGCCCAGACCCGCATCCTCGCCCCGCGCTCCCGCTACGAGGAGATCGCCGAGGCGTTCGCGGCGGCGGCAGGCGCGCTCGTCGTCGGCGACCCGCTGGACCCGGCCACCCAGGTCGGCCCGCTCGTCGCCCGCCGCCAGCAGCAGCGCTCGCTCGACTACATCGGCATCGGCCAGGCGGAGGGCGCCAAGGTCCTGGCCGGCGGCGGCCGTCCGGCGGGCCTGGACCGCGGCTGGTACGTCGAACCGACCCTCTTCGGCGGCGTCGACAACACGATGCGGATCGCCCGCGAGGAGATCTTCGGCCCGGTCATCTGCCTCCTCCCGTACGAGGACGAGGCCGAGGCGCTGCGGATCGCGAACGACTCCGACTACGGGCTCTCCGGCAGCGTCTGGACCGGCGACGTCGACCGCGGCGTCGACTTCGCCCGCCGGGTCCGCACCGGCACCTTCAACGTCAACACCTTCAGCCTCGACATGCTCGGCCCGTTCGGCGGCTACAAGAACAGCGGCCTGGGCCGGGAGTTCGGGCCCGAGGGCCTGTCCGAGTACCTGGAGCACAAGATGATCCACCTGCCCGCCGGCTACGAGGGCCCGGGGAGTGGTGCCTGATGGGCGACCGCTGGCACGTGGAGGTCGACCGGGGCGTCTGCATCGGCTCCGGCATGTGCGTCGGCCACGCCCCCGACGCCTTCCGCCTCGACACCGCCCGCCAGTCCCACCCGCGCGAGCCGGTGTCGGACGCGAACGAACGCCTCCTCGCGGCGGCGGAGGGCTGCCCGGTGGAGGCGATCTCCCTCGCCCTCGCGGACGGCGGCGAGCCGGTGTTCCCGCCGGAGGAGTAGCCGCCCGGGGCGCCACGGCCTTCGTCCCGACCCCGGACAAGGGCTTCCCTTATGCAAAACTACTGCCTTGATCACGGGGGCAAGAGGCCCTTGTGCGCGCGGAATGGGGAGTGTTGTGCGCAAGGCGAGGCTGATGACCGCGGCCGCGGCTGCCGGTGTGGTGCTGCTCGTTGCCGGCTGTGGGAGCAACGGCGGCTCGGACAAGGGCGGTTCGTCCGCGGGTGCCGGCGGCTCCTCGGCCGGCTCGACGGCGGGCGGCGGCGCGGGGACCGGTGGCGACGAGGCCCTGACGGCCGACGACGTCAAGCAGGAGATCGAGACCGCGGCCACCGGCGCGGGCTTCGTCCAGGCCGCGACCGGCGACCAGGTCCCGCCCGGCCTGGAGAAGTGCATGGTCTCCTGGAGCGCCGAGGCCAAGAAGGCCGCCGACCCGAAGAAGTCCTACACGGACACCGTGGCGGCGCTCGGCAAGGAGTCCTGGAAGACGGACAAGACCTTCTCGCAGAGCGGCTCGACCATCACCAGCCTCTCCAAGGGAGGCTGGCAGCTCAAGGCCAGCGACCACAGCGCCGGCGTCCTGAAGCTGGTGATGTTCATCGCCACCGACACCTCGCCCGCCTGCGAGGCCCTGTTCAAGGCCGACCTGGAGAAGAGCAAGCAGTAGGACGGGCGGAGCCCGACCGGGAATCGGCCGGGACCGCGCCCCGCGCCGCCCCTCGGGGGCGCGGGCCGGGTCCTCACTCGTGGGGTCCTCGGATCCTCGGGAGCGCGGGCGGGGCGCGGGCGGGGCGCGGACCTCAGGGCGTCGCCGTCACCTCGGGTGCCGTCAGGTCGATCAGGCGGCAGACCGTCTCGATGTCGATCTTCACCTGTGCGATCGACGCCCGGCCCGACAGCCAGGTGATCAGCGCCGAGTGCCAGGTGTGCTCGATCACCCGCACCGCCGACAGCTGCTCCGGTGTCGGGTGCTCCGCGCCCATCGCGTCCAGGATGATCGCGGTCGTCAGCCGCGACACCGTGTCGACCTCGGGGCTCACGCTGCGGTCGGCGAAGGTCAGCGCCCGCACCATCGCGTCCGCGAGCTGCGGTTCGCGCTGCAGCGCGCGGAAGGCCCGCATCAGGGTCTCGGCCACCCGTTCGGCCGGGTCCTCGGCCGCCGGCGGGCGTTTGCGCAGCGTGGTGTGCAGGTGCTGCAGCTGGTCCTGCATGGTGGCGACCAGGAGGTGGATCTTGGACGGGAAGTAGCGGTAGAGCGTGCCGAGCGCCACTCCGGCCGCCTCGGCGACCTCCCGCATCTGGACGGCCTCGAAACCGCCGCGACCGGCCAGCTGGGCACTGGCGTGCAGGATGCGCCGGCGGCGTGCCTCCTGGCGCTCTGTCAGGGGCGGCGACGCAGGTCTGCCTTCCGCGTTCATGAGGTCCCCGTTCCGTGCGGTGCCGTGCGGTGGCGGAGCGACAGTATGGGACGGGCGACGGCCGTGGCGCGAATCACCTGTTCCGGATCTCCCGACGGAGCTACCTGCCGGTAGATTCTGTGCTCCTCGAAGGATCAAGAAGATCGGTCGAGCGGATCGGTCGAGCGGATCGGTCGAGCGGATCGGTCGAGCCGTTCCGGTCGATCCCGGCGGATCGAGCGGATCGACCGGATCCAGCAGATCAAGAAGATCTTGAGTGATCAAGTCTCGCGATCAAGTCTGTAACTTGTTCTAGATTAGCGGGGCGGTTACGCTCCCGCGAAAAGCACGCTCGAAGGGGGTCGCAGTTGACCGCGGAGGCCATAGAGGCAAGCCCCCGACAGGGTGCCGGCCCGGACGGTGACGGTCCGTTGCGGATCGCTCTCCTGACGTACAAGGGGAACCCGTTCTGCGGCGGTCAGGGCGTCTACGTCCGCCACCTCTCGCGCGAGCTCGCCCGCCTCGGCCACAGCGTGGAGGTCATCGGCTCCCAGCCGTACCCCACCCTCGACGAGGGCGTCCCGCTCACCGAGATCGCCAGCCTCGACCTCTACCGCCAGCCCGACCCCTTCCGCACGCCGAAGCGCGAGGAGTACCGGGACTGGATCGACGGCCTCGAGGTCGCCACCATGTGGACCGGCGGCTTCCCCGAGCCGCTCACCTTCTCGCTCCGCGCCCGCCGGCTGCTCGCCGCCCGCCGCGGCGACTTCGACGTCGTCCACGACAACCAGACCCTCGGCTACGGACTCCTCGGCGGCCCGCGCGCCCTCGGCGCCCCGCTGGTCACCACGATCCACCACCCCATCACCGTCGACCGGCAGCTCGAACTCGACGCCGCCGCCGACTGGAAGCGCCGCGCCTCCGTCCGCCGCTGGTACGCCTTCACCCGCATGCAGAAGCGGGTCGCCCGCCGGCTGCCGTCCGTCCTCACCGTCTCCGGCACCTCCCGCCAGGAGATCGTCGACCACCTCGGCGTCCGCGCGGACCGCATCGAGGTCGTCCACATCGGCGCCGACACCGACCTGTGGTCCCCGGACCCGTCCGTCGCCGAGGTGCCCGGCCGGATCGTCACCACCTCCAGCGCCGACGTCCCGCTCAAGGGCCTCGTCTTCCTGATCGAGGCCCTCGCCAAGCTCCGCACCGAGCACCCCGACGCCCACCTCGTCGTCGTCGGCAAGCGCGCCGAGGACGGCCCCGTCGCCCAGGCCATCGAGCGGTACGGGCTCGACGGCGCCGTCCGGTTCGTCAAGGGCGTCAGCGACGCCGAGCTCGTCGACCTCTACCGCTCCGCCCAGGTCGCCTGCGTCCCCTCCCTCTACGAGGGCTTCTCGCTGCCCGCCGCCGAGGGCATGGCCACCGGCACCCCGCTCGTCGCCACGACCGGCGGCGCCATCCCGGAGGTCGCCGGAACCGACGGCGACACCTGCCTGGCCGTCCCGCCGGGCGACCCCGGCGCCCTCGCCGCCGCCCTCGGCCGCGTCCTCGGCGACCCCGAGCTGCGCGCCCGCCTCGGCCGGGCCGGCCGCGACCGGGTCCTCGCCCGCTTCACCTGGGCCCGCGCCGCCCAGGGCACCGCCGACCTCTACCGCGAGGCCCTCGCCCGCCAGGGCCGCGCCGCGGCACCCCGTCACTGAGCCCACGACACCGCGGCCACCTCACCTCCGCGAACCGCGACGCCACTGAAAGGCAGACTCCGTGCTGACCGTCGACTTCACCCGCTTCCCGCTCGCCCCCGGCGACCGCGTGCTCGACCTGGGCTGCGGCGGGGGCCGGCACGCCTTCGAGTGCTACCGGCGCGGCGCCCAGGTCGTGGCCCTCGACCAGAACGGCGAGGAGATCCGCGAGGTCGCCAAGTGGTTCGCCGCGATGAAGGAGGCCGGCGAGGCCCCGGCCGGCGCGTCCGCCACCGCCATGGAGGGCGACGCGCTCAACCTGCCCTTCCCCGACGAGTCCTTCGACGTCGTCATCATCTCCGAGGTCATGGAGCACATCCCGGACGACAAGGGCGTCCTCGCCGAGATGGTCCGCGTCCTCAAGCCCGGCGGCCGGATCGCCGTCACCGTCCCGCGCTACGGCCCGGAGAAGGTCTGCTGGGCGCTCTCCGACGAGTACCACGAGGTCGAGGGCGGCCACATCCGCATCTACAAGGCCGACGAGCTCCTCGCCAAGATGCGCCAGGCCGGCCTCAAGCCGTACGGCACCCACCACGCCCACGCGCTGCACGCGCCGTACTGGTGGCTCAAGTGCGCCTTCGGCGTCGACAACGACAAGGCGCTGCCGGTCCGCGCCTACCACAAGCTCCTGGTCTGGGACATCATGAAGAAGCCCGCCCTGACCCGGGTCGCCGAGCAGCTGCTCAACCCGGTCGTCGGCAAGAGCTTCGTGGCGTACGCGACCAAGCCCCACCTGCCGAAGGCCGACGCCCAGTGACCCTTCCCGAGCGGATGGCGGAGCACCTCGTCCTGCCCGGGGTGCTCACCGCCGAGCAGGCCGCCGCGACCGTCGCCGGCATCCTGGCCGTCCAGCGCGAGGACGGCGCCATCCCGTGGTTCCGCGGCCACCACCTCGACCCGTGGGACCACACCGAGGCCGCCATGGCCCTGGACACCGCGGGCGAGCACGAGGCCGCCCGCCGCGCCTACGAGTGGCTGGCCCGGCACCAGAACGCCGACGGCTCCTGGTACGCGGCCTACCGGGACGGCGACCCCGAGGACGTCACCGACCGCGGCCGCGAGTCCAACTTCGTCGCGTACGTCGCCGTCGGCGTCTGGCACCACTACCTGTCGACCGGCGACGACGCCTTCCTCGACCGGATGTGGCCCGTCGTCCACGCGGCCGTCGCCTTCGTCCTCGGGCTCCAGCGGCCCGGCGGCGAGATCGGCTGGAAGCGCGAGGCCGACGGCACGCCGGTGACCGACGCCCTGCTCACCGGCAGCTCCTCCATCCACCAGGCGCTGCGCTGCGCCCTCGCCATCGCCGAGGAACGCGAGGAGCCGCAGCCGGACTGGGAGCTGGCGGCCGGCGCCCTCGGCCACGCGATCCGCAGGCACCCCGAGCGCTTCCTCGACAAGTCCCGCTACTCCATGGACTGGTACTACCCGGTGCTCGGCGGCGCGGTCACGGGCGAGGCGGCGAAGGCCCGGATCGACGAGAAGTGGGACGACTTCGTCGTCCCCGGCCTCGGCGTGCGCTGCGTCCTGCCCAACCCGTGGGTGACCGGCGGCGAGAGCTGCGAACTCGCCCTCACCCTGTGGGCCATGGGCGAGTCGGACCGGGCCCTGGAGATCCTCACCTCCATCAGCCACCTGCGCGCCCCGAACGGCAACTACTGGACCGGTTACGTCTTCGAGGGCGACCGCGCCGTCTGGCCGGAGGAACAGACCACCTGGACCGCCGGTTCGCTGCTGCTCGCGGTGGCGGCCCTCGGCGGCGACGAAGCCACCGTCGCGGTCTTCGGCGGCGAACGCCTGCCGCGCGGTCTGGAGCCCGACTGCTGCGGCTGATGCGTGCGCCGTGCGCGCACGGCGCCTCGGCGCTCCCCGGAGGCACCGGCCCGCCGCCGCGGCGCCGGTGCCGGTTCACTCACCCGGCGGACAGCGGGTGCGCGGCCCGCGCCCCGGGGCGAGGCTGGCGCCACAGCCCGGAGCGGTCCCCGGGCCCCGGGATGTCACGACCTCAGGGAGGTCCTCGCCGTGCCCAGCCTCATACGCGCGCGCCGCGCGCTCGTCGCGCTGTTCCTGTCCGGTGCGCTGCTCGCCACGACCGCCGCGTGCGGCGGCGACAGCACGCAGAGCATGACGACGGGCGCCGCCGCCTCGCCGACGGCGTCGGCGAGCTTCGAGAAACAGAAGCTGGCGAAGACCCGGTTCGTCGCCAACGCGGGCCTCGCGGCGGGCGCCACGTACCAGTGGATCGTCAAGCCGTACCGCGAGGGCAAGTTCAAGAAGGGCGCGGACGGGCGGACCTTCGCCCTGGTCAAGGCGGGCCTCGCCGGCGCCTTCACGTACAACCGCCTCAAGGCGGCCGTGAACAACGCCAAGGGCGATCCGCTGCTCTCCAAGGCGGTGGCGCCGCTCACCGCGGGCATCGAGTCCCTCAAGGACCTCGGTACGAAGCTCCGCAAGGGCGAGGCGACCGCCGACGACGTCGGCTCGTTCGAGAACGTCATCAACAGCGTCAAGGACGCGGGGAAGAGCGCGGGTGCCGAGGTCGTCGACAAGGTGCCGAGCGCGTCCCAGCTGAGCGGCGGATAGGCCGCAGGCCGCGGGGCGGCGGCGCGGGCCTCCGGCCCCGGCGTCAGCCGTTCAGCTCCGCCAGCGTCCGCAGGGTGGCCGGGTCCGGTGCCGTGACCAGGAGGTCCGTCACCGGGCCCTTCCGCCACTGCGCGAGGCGTTCCGCGATCCGTTCGCGCGGGCCGACGAGGGAGATCTCGTCGGCGAAGGAGTCCGGCACGGCCAGGACCGCCTCCTCGCGCCGTCCGGCGGCGAACAGTTCCTGGATGCGGCGGGCCTCGGCCTCGTAGCCCATGCGCGCCATCAGGCCGGCGTGGAAGTTGTGCCCGCCCGCCGCCCGGCCACCGCCCCCCGGGGGGTGCCGCGCACGCGTGCCGTTCGGCCCCATGCCGCCGATGTAGAAGCCGAGCATCGCCTTCACCGGCAGCAGCCCGGCGGAGACGTCCTCGCACACCTGGGCGCGCACCAGCGGAGCCACGGCGAAGCCCTCCGGAAGGGTGTCGGGGAGGGCGTACACCTCGGCCCAGCGGGTCGGCGACCAGTAGAGCGGCAGCCAGCCGTCGGCGATGCGGAGGGTCTGCGCGATGTTCTTCGGGCCCTCCGCGCCGAGGAGGACGGGCAGGTCGGCGCGCAGGGGATGGGTGATCGGCTTCAGCGGCTTGCCGAGACCGGCGCCGTCGGGACCGGCGTACGGGTGCGGGTGATAGCGCCCGTCCAGCATGACGGGCCCCTCGCGGCGCAGCACCTGGCGCACCACGTCCACGTACTCGCGGGTCGCGGTGAGCGGCGAGCGCGGGAAGGGCCGCCCGTACCAGCCCTCCACGACCTGCGGCCCGGAAAGACCGAGCCCGAGCGTCATCCGGCCGCCGGAGAGGTGGTCGAGGGTGAGCGCGTGCATCGCGGTCGCGGTCGGCGTGCGCGCGGCCATCTGCGCGACGGCGGTGCCGAGCCGGATCCGCGAGGTGTGGGCGGCGATCCAGGTGAGCGCGGTGAAGGCGTCGGAGCCCCAGGCCTCGGCGGTCCACACCGAGTCGTAGCCGAGCCGCTCGGCCTCGCGGGCCAGGTCGAGGTGGGCGGGGGAGGGGCCGCGGCCCCAGTAGCCGAGGGCGAGTCCGAGTCGCATGCCGCGCAGCCTTTCTGACGGTGAGTCAGTTATGCCGACAGGCCGGGACTGTACGGCAACGGCCCCCGACCCGGAAGGGGCGTGGCCCCCGGCACGCACGCCGACGGCCCTCCGCCCGGAACAGGGTCCGGGCGGAGGGCCGTCGGCAGGGAACGCGCGTGTGCCTCGCGTCAGCCGCGCTGGATGCCGGTGGTGTCCTGGAGGACACCGCGGCGGCCGTCCTGCGTCTGCGCGACCAGCGCCTGGCCGCGCTGCTCGACCGCCAGGTACCAGGTGCCCGGCGCCAGCTCGGCGATCGGCGCGGCCGAGCCGTCCTCCGCGTACAGCGGACGGGCGGCCGGAACCGCGAACCAGAACGCGGTGAAGTCGCCGGTCGGAGCCGCCGCGGCCTGCGGCTGCTGCGGGGCGGCGGCCTGCGGACCCGGCTGCGGCTGGTGCGCCTGCGGCTGCGCGCCGAAGCCCTGGCCGCCGAGCGACGGGTCGGGCTGGGAGCCGTACGGCTGCTGCGCGCCGCCCGGGTAGCCGTAGCCGCCGGGAACGCCCTGGCCGGGCTGCATGCCGTACGGCTGCGGGGCCTGCGGCGCCGGCGCGCCGACCAGCGGGCCCTGCAGGGCAGGGACCAGCGGGGCGGCGACCGCGCCGGCCGCCAGGATCAGCGAGGCGATGACGCCGAGGATCAGGCCGGCGCCCGCGTTGTTGGACTCGAAGACCCACATCAGCATGGTCCACGCGGACGCGATGGTGAACGCGACGCCCACCTGGCCCAGCTCCAGACCCGCCACCTTGCGGGGCTGCGGCAGCGCGCGCGAGACGATCACGAGCGCGGCACCGGCGATGCCCAGGAAGAACGAGCCCCAGCCGAGCGGCGACATCTCCCAGGAGAACGCCGACTCGACCTGGTCGCAGATGTTGTCCGGCGCGTCACAGCCGGTGACGTCGAGGAACGAGGCGATGAACAGCACCACCGCTGCACCGATCAACACGCCATCGCCTCGGGTGAGGGAGCGGATATTCACGTAAGAAGTCCTTCGTCGGTTCGTCTCGTCGGGTGGCGCGGAAGCACGGGGGGCGCCCCATCGTACGGAGCGAATCTATCGCTTGCCCGACCGCCCCTCGGTCCTACCCCTGGAGGAAGGCGCCGATGCCGTCCGCGATCCCGTGCGCCGCCTTCTGGCGCCACGCGGCGTCGGTCAGCAGCGCGGCGTCCTTCGGGTCACGCATATTGCCGCATTCGAGGAAGACCTTGGGCACGGTCGAGAGATTGAGTCCCCCGAGATCGTCACGGACGTCCAACCCGGTACCGGAACCGATGTAGTTGGCGGGCCTGGAGCCGGTGGCGCGGGCGAAGTGCGTGACGAGCTTCTCGCCGAGGGTACGGGACGGGCCCACGATCGTCGCCGTGTCCGCGGAACCGCCGTTCACCCGCGCGGGCAGGATCACGTGGAAGCCGCGGTTGCCGCCCGCCGAGCCGTCCGCGTGCACGGACACGACGGCGTCCGCCTTCGCGGCGTTGCCGATCCGGGCGCGCTCGTCGATGCAGGGCCCGAAGGGGCGGTCGGCGTCGTGGACGAGGACCACCTCGGCGCCCTGCTTCTCGAGGAGATCGCGAAGGCGGTGTGAAACATCGAGGGTGAAGGCGGCCTCGGTGTAGCCGCCGTTCGTGGAGGTGCCGGTGGTGTCGCACTCCTTACGAGTCGTCCCGATGTTCACCTTCTTGTTGATTTCCGAGGAATGCCGGAAGTTTCCCGGATTGTGCCCAGGGTCGATGACGACGGTCCGACCGGCGAGCGGAAGCGGCGCGGGGGTCGTGGCGCCGGCGCTCGTGGAGGGGCCGGTCGCGTGCGCGGAGGGCGTGGTGCCGCTCGCGGACGGGGCGGTGGCGCCCTTGGCGTCCGCGGTACGGGACTGCCCGGGCGCGGCCGGACCCGCGGGCGCGGCGGAGCCGCCGCAGCCGGTCAGGGCGAGCGGCAGGGCCAGGGTCAGGGGCAGGGCGAGCGCGAGCGGCTTCGCGGGGCGCTTCGCGAGGGGCTTCCGGTGGTCGTACGGCACCCCGCGACTGTAGGCGGTCCCGCGCCGGAATGCCCGTACCGGAACCGAACGGGCCCCACGTGTGTGAGGGGTGGGTGAAGGGTAAGTGGGGAAAACCACGACGACCACAAGGGGGGACCTGTGGCGGGGGAAGATCACGACCACGACCGCGCCCACGGCACGACCGGGCGACACCCATCACCTTGGGAATGGACCGGCGACCAGGCGCCGCAGTCACCACCCCGGACGCCTCAGCCGCCGCCTCCCGCGTCTCCTGCGCCTCCCGAGCCTCCTGTGCCTCCCGCGTCTCCTGCGCCTGAGGCGCACCAACCGCACCAACCGCACCAGGTGCCGCAGGCCCCTCAGATCCCGCAGGCCTCCCAGGCGCCCGAGCCGCCCCACGCGCCCCAGACGCCCCCGCAGCCTCCCGCGCATCCGCCGGTGTACGACGCGGTGCCGCCGCCCGGCACGCCGGCGACCGGCTTCGGACCGGCGCCCGGCGCCACGCCGGCACCCGGGTTCGGGCCCGGGGGCGGCGCCGGGGCGATGCCTCCGGCAGGGCCGCCGCTCCCGCCCCCGCCCCCGCCCCCGCCGCAGCCCTGGTCCCACGCCGTCGCCGCCGGCCTCCTGAACCTCTCCTTCCTGGGCCTGGGTTACGTCCTGCTCCGCCAGTGGATCGGCGCGGTCGTCTGCTGGGCCGCCACCGTCGCGCTGGTCGTCGCGGCCCTGCCCGCCGACCCCGACGGCATTCCGGTCGGCGCGCTCGCCTCGTACGGCGTCTTCCTGCTCCTGGCCGCGGCGGACGCCGCGCGCCGGGCCCGCCGTACCCCGCTCGCCTCCTGGGCCGCGGCCCGCCAGGGCCTGGTCGTGCCGCTCGCGCTCGCGCTGTTCGCGGTGCCCGTGGGCGGCGGCTTCGCCTACGGCGCGGCCCGCGACGAGGCGAAGGAGCAGCGGCTCCTGGAGCAGCTCGCCGCCGCCGACAAGCTGGTGAAGGACGGTGAGGGGCAGACGTTCACCAGTGTGGAGAGCGGCTACCGCTCGGCCCTCGACACGTATCAGCGGATCGGTACGAAGCACGCCGGCTCCCGGGCCGGGAAGCTGGTCCCGGACCGCGTCCAGGCCTACTACGCCTCCGTCTCCGCGCCGTACGGCAAGAAGGACTACTGCAGGGCCGTCCCGGCCCTCACACACCTGCGCGAGCTGCCCCGGACGCTCGACGCCGCCCTGCTCGGCACGGTCGCGGGCCGGGCCGACGAGCCGCTGGCGGAGTCGCTGTTCCAGTGCGGCACCGGCACGGCCGGGAACGCCGGTCAGGAGACCAGCTCCGCCGACCACCTCAACGCGCTGCTCACGACCTTCCCGCAGTCGCCCTACGCGCAGAAGGTCGAGCCGGCCCTCCGCGAGGCCCTGCGCACCCGCGACAAGTCCCTCGGCGTCGCGCCCTGCGCCACGGCCGAGGACCTGCGCCGCTTCGACACGACGGTCGGCGCGCTGCCGAGCGCGGCCTTCGCCCCGCTCGGCAAGGACGTCGACCGGTCGATCCAGCGCGGCGACTTCGCCTGCGGCATCGACCAGTTCAAGAAGAAGGACTACGCCGAGGCCGTCTCGACGATGAACGACTACGTCAAGGACTACCCGGGCAGCCCGCAGACGGCCCAGGCGCGCAACGTCGCCATCGTCGCCGAGATCGCCGAGGAGAGCCCGGCCGCCGGCGGCAAGGTCCCGTCGGGCGCCACGCCGGACGGCTCCGGCATGGTCATGGTGGTGAGCAACGACGGCCCGGGCGAGGTCGAGCTCCTCTACACCGGCCCGGTCACCGGCCGCGTCACCCTCCCGGCCTGCGGCGGCTGCAAGGCCTATCCGTCGATCCTGCCGGTGGGCGGCAAGGTCAAGGCCTGCTCGGGGCCGTCGTCGAAGTACCCGAAGCGGACGCTGACGCTTCCGCCGGGCACGTACCAGATGCTCCAGAAGCGCGCGGGCACGAGCACGTCGGCGGAGGTGAAGAAGGCCAGCACGGCGAAGATCGAGTCGGGCTACTCGTATACCAACTGCCTGTACGTGACCTCGCTGTTCGGCTGACATGTTGACCGGGCAACGGTCCGGTGCCCCGCGTTTGCGCGGGTCGCCGGACCCGCCGATAGTGGTGAGGGCGGCCGTCGCCCCTCCCTCCAGGAAGGCGACGCCTCGCGGGCGATACCGCGAAGGCACCGCAGGCCTTCGCGGCCGATACCTGCCTCGAAGGCACCACGAGCCTTTGCGGGTGACACCGCGAAAGCACCACGAGCCTTTGCGGGGATGCCTCGAAGGCACCACGAGTCCTTCGCAGGCGAGACCCCGCAGGCGCACCTCGTACGCAAGAGAGGAGCGGCGCCATGCGTCCACGCAAGGAAACGCGCTCCCGTCGCCTTCTGACGACGTCGACGATCCTGCTGGCCGGAAGCACCCTGCTCCTGCCCGCTCCCGCGATCGCCCATCCCGCGGCGCGCTCCGCCGACTCCTCGGCGGTGTCCCCGGCGGAGGCCAGGATCTCCGGCGGCACCTTCCAGTTCAGGAACCTCCAGACCGGCAAGTGCATGACCTTCAACGGCGGCACGCTCGCCCAGAACAACCTCGAACTGCTCCAGTTCGACTGCGACACGGACCGGTCGCGCCGCTGGCTCATCACCAACTGGGACGGTGATTCCTTTCAGTTGGTGAACGCCCGGAGCGGCAAGTGCGCGACGGTCGCCGGTGGCCGGTCGACCGACAACAACGTCACCCTCGTGCAGTTCACCTGCGACTCCGACCCCTCGCGCCGCTGGCGCCTGACGGACTGGGGCGGCACGTCGTACAAGCTGGTGAACGTCCAGACGGGCAAGTGCGCGACGGTCGCGGGGGGCAGGTCGACCGACAACAACGTGCGGCTGGTCCAGTTCACCTGTGACTCCGACCCGTCACGCCGCTGGGTGATCCGCCTGGGCGGCACGCCGAACGGCTGAGGCCGTCCCCTCACCCCTCCAGGCCGGCGATCGTGGCCCGCAGCCAGCCGAGCTCCGCCTCGCTGGTGGCGCGGGCCACGGTCAGGATGCCGCGCCGGAAGGGGTCGTCCAGTTCCTCGGCGCGCAGCGGCCGGTCGCCGTCGTAGAAGAAGCTGGCCGGCTCGTCGAGGAAGGCCAGCCGGCGCCGCAGTACGGCGGCCTGCGCGGCCGGGTCGTCCAGGTGCCGCAGGAACGCGAGCAGCGTGAACCAGCGGTTCTCGTCCGTGATGTCGGTGCCCCCGGCCTCGGCGAGCCTGCGGTGCAGCTCGCGCCTGCCCTCGGCCGTGAGGCTGAGGACGTGCCGCGGCGCGGCGGCGGGGCCCTGCCGGGTCTCGCGCGCGAGGAGCCCGGCCTTCTCCAGGCGCTTGATCGCCGGGTACAGCGTGGACTCGCCGACCGGGCGCACGTGGCCGGTGAGCGCGGTGATGCGCTTGCGCAGCTCGTAGCCGTGCAGGGGGGCTTCGTGGAGGAATCCGAGGATCGACAGTTCCAGCATGGCTCGCATTCTCCCTCACGTCCCTCCTTTTCTCTCCTGATCGCTGTACATCGTTGACGTAGTACTACGTTGTCGATGTATGGTCGCGGCGTCGCAAGCGCGAGAGCCGTGAGCGACAGAGGCGACGAGAAGCGGCGAGAAGCGGCGACGAGGGGAGCGGACGATGCGTGAGGCACGGTTCGACGCGCGGGGCAGCAGGATCCGGTGGACCGAGGCGCCGGGTGGGGCCGGCCGGGGCGAGGTTCCGGCTGTGACCGCCCGGGGCGAGGTGCCGGCGGGGACCGCTCCGGGCGCGGCGGCGGGTGGGACGGGCCGGCGGGAGGCGGGCTCGGGGCACGCCGGCCGTGGGGAGCGGCCGGCGGTGGTGTTCGTGCACGGCCTCGGCGCCGCCTCGACCGTCTACCACGCCCACATCGCCGCCCGTCCGGAGCTCGCGGGCCGCAGGATGCTCTTCGTGGACCTGCCGGGGCACGGCATCAGCGACCGGCCCGCCGACTTCGGCTACACCCCGGAGGAGCACGCGGACGCGCTGGCCGCCGCGCTGGACGAGGCGGGCGTGCGGGACGCCGTGCTGGCGGGGCACAGCATGGGCGGCCGGGTCGTCATCGTCCTCGCGCACCGCAGGCCCGACCTCGTGTCCCGGCTGGTCGTCACCGAAGGGAACCTCGACCCGTTCCCGCCGGCCACGGCGGGCAGCAGCGGCATCGCGGCGTACACGGAGGAGGAGTTCGTCCACGGCGGGGGCTTCGCCCGCGTCCTGGAACGCGTCGGCCCCACCTGGGCCGCCACCATGCGCCTCGCGGACCCGCTCGCGCTGTACCGCTCGGCCACCCACCTGCGGGCGGAGAGCGAACCGACGGTACGGGAGATGTTCCGGGGCTCGCGCGCCGAGCGCGTCTACCTCCAGGGCGAACGGAGCGGCGAACTCCCGGGCGCCGACGCCCTCATGGCCGCCGGCGTCGACGTGGTGACCGTGCCCGACGCCGGCCACAACATCATGTTCGACGACCCGGACGCCTTCACCCGCGCGGTGGCGGGCACGGGAACCTCGGACCGGGCGGGTCACGGGGCGGCCCGCACGGCCCGGGACCCCGCCCCGCACGCGGCCTGACGCGCCGGGGCGCTCCCGGAGGAGCGCCCCGGCGTCCGCGCCGCCCGGACGGCCGGTGGCTCCTGCCTCTCCCGCCCCTCCAGGGTCCGCGGGAAGCCCCTACGCGGACGCGGCCCGGCGGCGGCGCAGGACGCGGAGGGAGTCCGTGACCGAGGTCTCCTCGAACTCGCCGGACTCCAGCGCGCGCCGGTAGATGCGGTACGGGGCCTGCCCGCCGTCCTCCGGGTTCGGGAAGACGTCATGGATGACGAGGACGCCGCCCGGAGCGACCTTCGGCGCCCAGCCCTCGTAGTCGTTCGTCGCGTGCTCGTCCGTGTGCCCGCCGTCGACGAACACGAAGCCCAGCTGCCCGGCCCAGACCCGCGCCACCTGCGGCGAACGGCCGACCACCGCGATCACGTGCTCCTCCAGGCCGGCCTTCCGCAGCGTCCGGCGGAACGTCGGCAGCGTGTCCATCACGCCGACCTCGGGATCCACCACGCTCGGGTCGTGGTACTCCCACCCCGGCTGCTGCTCCTCGCTGCCCCGGTGGTGGTCCACCGTCACCGCGACCGTGCCCGCCTGCCGCGCCACGTCCGCGAGCAGGATCGTCGACCGCCCGCAGTACGTGCCGACCTCCAGCAGCGGCAGGCCCAGCTTCGCCGCCTCGGCGGCGGCCTCGTACAGGGCCAGCCCCTCCTTGACGGGCATGAAGCCCTTGGCCGCCTCGAACGCGGCGAGAATCTCGGGGCTGGGCTCCGTGGTGGCGGCCATGGGACCACTCCTACTGGTCGGTACGACGTGTGGGCGCCCATCGTGCCCCATGCCCGGTCCCCTGTCGCACCCGGAGGCTCCTCGGGGTGCGGCCCGGAGGCTCCTCGGGGTGCGGCGTGGAGACCCCTCGGGGTGCGGCCCGGAGGCGACCCGCACCCCGCCCGCCGTTCCCGAGGTCGTACGATCATGGACGTTTGCTTTGGCATGAACGCTTCGCAAGGGGGAACGGCGTGGACGGCGGCAGCCGGAAGAGGCGACGAGGACTGCTCGTCACGGTCATCGCGGGCGCGACGATCGCGGCGGGCACGGGCATCGGACTGTGGGCGACGGACACCGGTCCGTTCCGGGACGCGTACTGCTGGGGCACCTGGCAGGAACACGGTGGCCCCGGCCTCCTGGGTGACGAGCCCTTCGGCGAGCCGGGCTTCGAACGCCACTCCACCGAGTCCGCGCCACCCGCACCCGGCCGGCCGCAGGCCACCTGCACGGTCGAGGTGGCGGCGTCCGACGCCGACGACGACGATCACGGCAAGGTCACCCTGACGTACGGGGCCGTGCCCGCCGGAGCCGAGGAACGCCGCAAGTGGATCTCCGATTACCTCCACGGCTCCGCGACCCCGCTGCCGGACGGCGTCCCCGGCCTCGTCGCCGGCGACCGGGGCATGATCGTCCTGCCCGCCGCCTGCGACGCGGACGGCAGGCCGGTGACGGTCACGATGTGGAGCGACGACATGGTGATCGGCAGGCCGGCGTCCGTCGGCCGCATGCTCGTCGACGCCGCCAACCAGCTCATGAAACAGGCGGGTTGCGCGCCGGGCGAGGAACTGCGCATGACCTCGCCGCTGGTGAAGCTCGCGGAGGACAGCGAACTCGCCAACAAACCCCTGTGCCGGATACCGGGTCTGACCTTCACGCTCGACAAGACGATCCACTACAGGGAACAGGTGGGAACGGTCGGGGACGGACTCCAGACCTGCTCGGCGTGGTACGGCACGCGCAACGTGGTCACCCAGCCCGGCGCCCAGTTCGTGATGGCGGGCGAACCACGCATGGCCGCGCTGTTCACCGGCCTCCCCGAAGGCGCCGACAAGGGACTGGTGCGCGCCCGCTGCGACGGGCGGGAAACGGTCTTCTACGGGGACGTCCAGCCCGGCCTGCAAGGACACGGACAGCCGGACGACCGGCGGGTGTTCCAGAACTTCGTCACGTCCGTGAGCAAGCGCATCGGCTGCGGTGCGACCGGGGGAGAGACCACACGATGACCGAGAACGCGCACGGCTCCGACGACACGGCGACCGGCGGCGACGCCGCTCCCGGCACGGCCTCCGGCCACGCCACGGAAGCGACGGCCACCGCCGCCCCGCCCTCCCGCCTGCGACGCCTCCTCCGGAGCCGCACGGCCCGCACCGCGACCGTCGCCGCCGTCGTCGGCGCGCTGCTCGGCGCCGGCACCGTCGCCTGGCGCACCGACACCCTGCCCCTGGTGAGCGGCCACGCCCCCTGCTGGGACTCGTTCGACGAGGACACGATGAAGGGCCTGTTCGGTGACCGCGAGACGCGGGTCGAGGAGCAGGTCCTGGAGAACGACGGCAACGCCCGGGGCATGACCTGGGGCGAGTGCCGCATCACCAGCTACGACGGCGACCGCATTCGGCGCCGGGTGAACGTCGACGTCCACCGGCTCGACGGCCTCTACGGCACCGACGGGCACCGCTGGCCGCGCGAGTTCCTCACATCCTGGGCGGTTCCGCTCGGCGAGGGCCTGCCCGGCATGGCCTCCGGCGAACGGGCCTGGATCGCCCTGCCGGAGGGCTGCACGGGCGTGGTGGGCGAGTTCGAGGCGGCGGCCGTGGTCGACGTCTCGATGGGCATGGGACGGGACCACCCGTCGGCGTACGAGGAGGAGGACCGCGCCGACCTGACCCGCGCGGTCGTCGCGGCGGCCAACGGCGTCATGCGCGACTTCGGCTGCTCCGGCACCTACCGCACCCCGGACCGCCTGCCCGCCGTCCCGGAGCGCGGCCCGGTCTCGGCCACGTCCTTCTGCGGGATCAAGGGGCTGAAGCGGCCCGCGGGCACGGACAAGTCGCTGACCTGGACCAGGACCAACGGCGACGGCGGCCCCGTGCGCGTGTGCGAGGCGGGCTACGAGAGCCTGGGCGCCTCGATCAGGCTGACGACGGTGGTCGACCGCGGGCTGGTGGACCTGTTCGGGAAGGACGTGCTGAAGGGTGGCTCGGGGGTCGACGGCCCCAAGGGCTACGGAAAGGTCAACGCGACCCGGGCGGTGTACCGGGCGAGGTGCCAGACCGGACCGGTCGTGTTCATGGTGGAGCAGGACCGGCCCCTCTACGACGACGCGGCGCGGCTCACCCGCGAACTGCTGCCCGCGTTCGTCGAGGCCGAGGCGGAACGCATCGGCTGCGGCCCGGAGACGGTGAAGGGGAGGACCGGACGCAGCTGACCCGGCGGGGCCGGCGCAGGCGGGGCCGGCGCAGGCGGCGCCCGGTCCGGCGGCGCGGCCTGCCGTTCGGGCGCGGCCTGCCGTTCGGGCGCGGTCTGCCGTGCGCTTCGACGACGACCGGACCTCTTCTACGCGCCGGTCTGCGGAGGCGGCCACATGACGGCCGATCCGCAAGTGATCAGGGAACGTTCCGTCGGATACGCTCGGCTGCAGGCCGCCGCTCTCTCGCGGGAGGACTCGGCGGCGCTGTTCGCGCGCGTGAGGGGGCAACGGTATGGGCACCAGCCAGGAATCGCGGTGGCGTAAGTCGTCCTCCAGCGGCCCCGACGGCGGCGCATGCGTCGAGTTCGCCGACCACGCCGCCCCCATCGCCGTCCGGGACTCCAAGAACCCCGCCGGCCCCGTCTTCCCCGCCTCCCCGGCGGCGTTCACCGCCTTCGTGAGTGCGGCGGCGGAGGACCGCATGGGACGGCGCTGATCGTCATGGCGGTCCTCATCGGGATCGTGGTCCTCGTCGTGGCCCTGACCGTCCTCGGCGGAACGGGAATCGCGGCGACGGGCGCGTCGCTCGTTCTCGCGGTGCGAGCCTGGTGGACGGGTCGAGGGACGGCGCGAGGGACGGCGCGAGGGGCGGCGGCGTGAGGCGCGGCGGTCCGATGAGCGAGCCGCAGAACGGGCCGACGTACGGGCCGACGCCGTTCGATCCCGAAGTGGCAGCGGCCATCGAGGCCTTGGGGACGGACTGGCGGGTGCCGCTCACCCCGGAGAACCTGGCCGAGCGGCGGGCGCGCGACGCGGCCTCGCGGCCCCGGCCCACGGCCGGGGAACTGCGGGCCGGCGGGCGCTTCGTGGTGGAGGAGCTGCGGGCGGACGGTGGCGTGACACTCGTCGGTGCCCGGCCGGCGGGCCTGGAAGGGCCGTTGCCGCTGCTCTATTACCTGCACGGCGGGGCGATGGTGATGGGCAACGCGTGGTCCGTGCTGCCGACGGTGCTGCGGGAATGGGCCGAGCCGCTGGGCATGGCCGTCCTCTCGGTGGAGTACCGGCTGGCGCCGGAGGCGCCGTACCCGGCCGCGGTGGAGGACGCGTACGAGGGACTGGTCTGGGCGACCGGGCACGCGGCGGAACTGGGTGTCGACCCGGGCCGCGTCGTCATCGGCGGCAAGAGCGCGGGCGGCGGACTCGCCGCGGCCCTGGCGCTGCTCGTACGGGACCGCGGCGGGCCGTCGACGCTGGGGCAGCTGCTGCTGTCGCCGATGCTGGACGACAGCATGGCGACGTACTCCGCGCGGCAGATGTCGGGCGTGGACGTGTGGGACCTGACGTCGCACGCGACGATCTGGCGGGCGTATCTGGGGGAGCGGTACGCGCCGGGTGCGGCGGACCTGCCTCCGTACGCCGCACCGGCACGCGCCTCGGACCTGTCGGATCTGCCTCCGGCCTACGTGGAGGTCGGCTCGGCGGAGATGTTCCGGGACGAGGGCGTGGCGTACGCGAACCGGATCTGGCGGTGCGGCGGCCGTGCCGAGCTCCACGTCGTACCGGGCGCATGCCACGGCTTCGACGGCCTCGCCCGGCACGCCGCCGTCACGGCAGACGCCCGCGCGACCCGCACCCGCTGGCTCCGCCGGATCCTCACCGCCTGAGCGCGTCGGCGAGGGCCCGTGCTCTCCGGCTGGGTCCCGGCGCCCGCCCTGATACAACAGGCCCGATGGGAATCCAGGAGCGCGAACGCAAGATGCACGGGCCGTTGCGGCGGGCCGGCCTCGAGGTGATCCCGGACGCCGTCCCGGACGGCACGATGCCGTGGGTCGGCGGGTACGACATCAGCGATGTCGTCGGCGGCTTCTCCCACCCGTACGCGACCCCACGTCTCGTCGAGCGTCTCAACGAGGACTGGTACGACCTGGCGGTCTCGGTCGGACTCCTCGACGAGCGACGCGAGTTCCTCGTCCTCCTTCCGGAGGTCATCCGTACCCACAGGAGCAACGCCTCGGAGCCGAGGGCCTGGACGCGGGTCCGGCTCCTGGACGACTGGGACATCATGGGCCGGGGTGCCGCGTCGGCGTTCCTCGGTGTCCGCGCGGGCCACCCGGGCTTCGACATGCTGGCGCTCGACAGCAGCGTGTACGTCCGCTGCTCGACGGGCGAGGCGGGCGTCGACGTGCTCGCGGTGGGCCATCCGCACCGCTCGGAGCACGTCGTGCAGCACCTGGAGCGGTACGCGACCTGGGAGGGCGCCGTCACCCCCTACGACCGCGAGATGAGGAGGCGTGTCGCCACCTGGCTCGCGACCCGCGCGTGACCCGTACCCGGCTCCAGGCTCCGGGCTCCGGGTCCCGGCTCCGGTCCCGGCTCCTGACATCTGGCTCCTGACACCTGGCCGGGACGTGACGCCGGCCGGACGGGGCGACGCTCCGGCCGCACCGACTCCCGGCCCGGTGGCGCGAAACTCCCGCCCCGGACCGGATTCCCGCCTCGGACCGGAATCCCGCCCCGGACCGGGCCCTAGTCTCCGGCGGGCGTCGTCGCCAACACCGTGCGCAGACGCAGGACGCCGGCCTTCCACTCCTCGCCGTCCGACTCCTCCCACAGCTCGAGCAGTTCGGACGGCTCCGTCAGGACCCGGTCCAGGGCTTCCACGGCCGCCGGGCGCAGTTCGGCCGGGAGCGGCGGTATCGGCTGCTCCGGGGCGTACGAGGTGGTGACCGGGTCGCCACCCGGGCACTGCGCGGCGACCAGGGCCGCGGCGGCGACGGCCTCCACCGCCTGGTCGGCGTCCAGATAGTCGTCGCCGACGCCGCTCACCTCGCGGAACGCGGCGAGCAGCACGCCGGCGCGCTGCTCCGACGGCACCTCGTCCACCCGGTACGAGAAATCCGCGGCGGTGTCGTTGTCGAACGGCCCGACGTCCCAGGTTCCCATGGCGCGCACGCCCTCTCTGTCCGATCCTGTCGTGATCTGCTCCGCAGCGTGACAGACGGCACTGACATCGATGCTGATACTCGGGTTCCGGCGGTCGTGACTCGGACACGGACCGACGCCAACGCGGGTGCCCGCCGGACGTGGTGACGGTGCCGGTCAAGGGGCCGGCCGGGAGCGGGCGGTGCGTCGTCGGCGCCACCGGCCGGTGAGATCTCACCCGGCGTCATGCCGCCGCACCTCGAGGACGTGCGGGAACTCCGTCGCCGCTCCTGAGCACGACAGCTCCCTGCCCGCGCGCCGCCCGGCGCCGGGAGAACGGACCGGCACGGCCCGTGCGGCGCCGCCTCGGAGCGGAGCCGAGCGGCGAAGGGGGTCAGTCGAGCCAGAGGAGCAAGGCGTCCCCCGCGTCCGCCGCTGCCCGGAAGAACGGGACCAGGGCCTGGTAGTGGTCCGTCACGTAGTCGAGCGACTCCCCCCGCTCCCAGACGACGGTCGGATAGATCCCGGCCTCGGCCAGTTCCGCCGGACCGACACCTTCGGTGAGGGTCTCGTGCGGGGTGGCGGCGAGGGCCTCCGCCGCGACGCGCACGCGGTCCGGGCGCAGGAGGCGGGGCGGCCCGTAACCCCAGTCGCCTGCCCCCGGGATCTCTTCCTCGCCGTGCACGACGTCGACGGGGAAGCCGACACGGTCCAGCAGGAAGCCGAGCGCGTGCCAGGCCTTGTCGGTCTCATGCCAGCGTGCCTCGGACACCTCGGGTGCGGCGTCCGTCTCGGCGCGCATCAACCCGTAGACGAACTCCTGCGCCCAGTCGGGGTCAACGATCGTGCGATCGAGTTCGGCGGGGGTCAGGCGGACGTACTCTCCGATCATGCTCATGGACGGATGCTAACGGCGGGCTCCGACACCTTCGGCGGCACCGCTGGCGAGGTCCGAGCCGCAGGGCCACGGCGGCGGACGGCGGGCGCCGGTGTGACGGCGCCCGCCGTGGAGGCAAGGCGGCGGGGCGGCAAGGCGGCAAGGTGGCGGGGCCGGCGGGGCGGCGGGGCGATGACGACGAGGGAGCCCTGCGGGGCGGTACGAGTTCCGGCGACGGAACCGAGCCCGCATCTGACCTTCCGTCAGATTGAAACGTGTTCTAGTCTGCCGTGCCATGGGCATCGCCATCACGCACGAACAGCGGGAGCTCGCCCGATCCGTCCGCGGCTGGCTGACCCGCGCCGTACCGCCCGAGGAAGTGCGCGGGCACCTCGACCTGCCCGGCCGCGCCACCGACCGGCCCGCGTACTGGGACGGTGCCGTCGGGCAGGGGCTGCTCGGGGTGCATCTGCCCGAGGAGCACGGGGGCGGAGGCGGCGATCTGGTCGACCTCGCCGTCGTCCTGGAGGAAGCCGGGCGGGCCCTGCTGCCCGGGCCCCACCTCCCGAGCGTCCTCGCCGCCGAACTGCTCCACCGCGCCGGACACGGCACGCAGGCCGCGGCCGTCGCCGGCGGCGAACGCATCGCCGCCGTCGCCCTCGACCCCGGCACCCTCACCGCCGCGCCCTCCCGCACCGCCGACGGGCTCGTCCTCGACGGCCTCGCCCCGCCCGTCCTCGGCGCGGCCTGCGCCGACCTGATCGTCCTGCCCGCGCGCGCCGTCCACGGGACCGTATGGCTCGCCGTCGACGCCGACACCCTCTCCGTACGCCTCCACGCCTCCGCCGACCCCGTCCGGCCCACCGCCGAGGTCCGCGCCGACGGCGTCCTCGTCCCCGGCGGACGCGTCCTCGCCCTCGGCTCCGGTCTCGTGCGCGACCTCGCCGCCGTCCTCCTCGCCGCCGACGCCTGCGGCACCGCCGCCCGCGCCCTCGACACCGCGGCCGAACACGCCCGTACCCGCGTCCAGTTCGGGCGACCCATCGGGCGGTTCCAAGGCGTCAAACACCTCTGCGCCGACATGCTCGTCCGGCTCGAACAGGCCCGCGCCCTCACCTGGGACGCCGCCCGCGCCGCCCGCGAGACCTGCGGCGACGGCGAGAGCCGCGACGGAGACGCCCGCCCCGTCCCTGGCCGCGACGTGCGGTCCCTGACCGCCGCCCTCGCCGCCGCCACCGCGCTCGACGCCGCGTACACCACCGCCAAGGACTGCATCCAGATCCTCGGCGGCATCGGCTTCACCTGGGAACACGACGCCCACCTCCTCCTGCGCCGCGCCCTCGTCTCCCGCCAGCTCCTCGGTACCGGCGACGGCCACCGCCTCGCCGCCGCCCGCCTCGCCGCCGCCGGGACCCGGCGCGTACTCCGCCTCGAACTCCCGGCGGAGGCGGAGGAGTTCCGCGCCGCCGCCCGCGAAGCCCTCGCGCCCGCCGTCGGGCTCGACCCGCACGCCGCGCGCAAAGCCCTCGCCGGTACCGGCTACGCCGCCCCGCACCTGCCGGAGCCGTACGGGCTCGGCGCCGGCCCGGTGCGCCAACTCGCCGTCCAGCGCGAGGCGGAGGCCCTCGGCATCCGGCTCAGCCCGCTGTCCGTCGCCACCTGGGTCGTGCCCTCGCTCATCGCGTACGGCACGCCCGCCCAGCGCGACCACCACCTCGGACCCACCCTGCGCGGCGAACAGCAGTGGTGCCAGCTCTTCTCCGAACCCGAGGCCGGCTCCGACCTGGCCTCCCTCCGCACCCGCGCCGAACGCCTGGACGACGGCAGCTGGCGGATCAACGGGCAGAAGGTGTGGACGAGTTCGGCCCAGTGGGCCGACTACGGCATCCTCCTCGCCCGCACCGACCCCGACGCGCCCCGGCACCGCGGCCTCACCTACTTCCTCGTCGACATGAGGAACACGCCGGGCGTCGACATCCGCCCGCTGAAGGAGATCACCGGCGAATCGCTGTTCAACGAGGTGTGGTTCGAGGATGCCGTGCTGCCCGCCGACGCGGTCGTCGGCGAGGTGAACGACGGCTGGCGGGTGGCCCGCAACACCCTCGGCAACGAACGCGTCCACATGGCCGACCAGGTCGCCTTCGACACCGGCCTCGAAGCCCTCGTCGCCGCGTGCGCGCCCGGCAGGCCCCTCGACGACGCGCTCCGCGCCAGGGCCGGCGGTCTCGTCGCCGAGGCGCACGCCCTCGCCTGCATCGGCCTGCGCACCACGCTCCTCCAGGTGTCCGGCCTCGAACCGGGCCCGGGCGCCAGCGTCCGCAAGCTCGTCCAGACCCTCCACCAGCAGAAGGTCGCGGAGCTCGGCCTGGAACTCCTGGGCCCGGCGGGCGCCGTGGCGGAGGGCCCGGGGGAGCGGGCAGTGCACGGACTGCTGATGTCACGGTGCCTGACCATCGCGGGCGGCACCACGCAAGTACAGCTGAACGTCGTGGCAGAACGCCTGTTGGGCCTGCCGAGGGACTGACGGGCAAACCGACCCGAGAGACGAGGGGGCCCCTCCCATGGGGAAGACGTACATCGTGGGCGTCGGCATGACGAAGTTCGAGAAGCCGGAGACCCGGGACTGGCAGTACTGGGACATGGCGAAGGAGGCCGGCACCGCCGCCCTGGCCGACGCCGGGATCCCGTACGGCCTCGTCCAGCAGGTGCCCGTCGGCTACTGCTTCCAGGCGTCGACGGCCGGACAGCGCGCCGTGTACGAACTCGGGCTCACCGGCGTGCCCGTCTACAACGTCAACAACAACTGCGCGACGGCGTCGACGGCCCTGATGATGGCCCGGCAGTTCGTGGCGGGCGGCGCCGCCGACTGCGTGCTCGCGCTCGGCTTCGAGAAGATGACGCGCGGGGCGCTGGGCGGCGGCTCGGACGGCGGGGACTTCGCGAGCTCACCGGTCGCCCGGCACTACGGGATCATGGCGGCCGGACACGGCTTCGAGATGGCGCCGCCCACCGCCCAGATCTTCGGCAACGCGGCGCGCGAGCACATGGACCGCTACGGCACCACGGAGGTCCAGCTCGCAGCCGTCGCCGCCAAGAACCACCTGCACTCCTCCCGCAACCCCAACGCCCAGTTCCAGGACGTCCACTCGGTCGACGAGATCCTCGCCGCCCGGACCATCCACCACCCGCTGACCAAGCTCCAGTGCTCGCCCACCTCGGACGGCGCGGCCGCGGCGGTCGTCGTCTCCGAGCGCTTCGCCGACGAACACGGGCTGCGCGACCGGGCGGTGGAGATCGCGGCGCAGGCCATGACCACCGACACCGAGGAGTCCTTCGCCTCGGGCTCCTGCATCGACGTCGTCGGCCGGCCGATGTCGCGGGCGGCGGCCCGCCAGGCGTACGAGGCCTCCGGGCTCGGCATCGAGGACGTCGACGTCGTCGAACTGCACGACTGCTTCTCGATCAACGAACTCCTCACGTACGAGGCGCTGGGCATGTGCGAGGAGGGCGCGTCCGGCAAACTCGTCGAGTCCGGCGCCACGACCTACGGCGGCCGCTGGGTGGTCAACCCCTCCGGCGGCCTCATCTCCAAGGGCCACCCCCTGGGCGCCACAGGCCTCGCCCAGACCGCCGAACTCGTCTGGCAACTCCGCGGCGAAGCGGGCCCCCGCCAGGTCCCGAACGCCCGCGTGGGCCTCGCCCACAACATCGGCCTGGGCGGCGCGGCGGTGGTGACCCTGCTGCGGAGGTGAACGGCACCGAGCGGAGCCCGGCCGCCCGGAGCGCGGTGGTCCGCCGGGGTCCGGCCGCCGGGCTCGGAGTCCGACCGCCGTCTCGGGGTCCGACCGCCGTCTCGGGGTCCGACCGCCGTCTCGGAGTCCGACCGCCGTCTCGGGGTCCGGCCGCCCGGAGCGCGGTGGTCCGCCGGAGTCCGACCGCCGACTCGAAGTCCGTCCGCCCGGAGTCCGGCCGCCGGCCCGGAGTCCGGCCGTCCGCCCGGAGCCGTAGGGCCATATCCCGATGTACGGGGCATGGGGTGTCTGCGACCATGACGGGCATGTCGCGTACCGAGTCCGCCATACCCAGCTCCGCCGTCTCCGCGCCGTCGCCCCGCCGTCCCTGGCTCGTCGTGCTCGTCGCCAGTGCGGCGCAGTTCCTCGTCGTGCTTGACGTGTCCGTGGTCAACGTGGCGCTGCCGTCGATGCGGGAGGCGCTCGGGCTGACGGCGCCGGGGCTGCAGTGGGTCGTGAACGTGTACGCGATCGCGTTCGCCGGGTTCATGCTGCTCGGCGGGCGGGCGGCGGACCTCTTCGGGCGCAAGCGGATGTTCGTCGTCGGACTGTCCCTCTTCACCCTCGCCTCCGTCGCGGGCGGGCTCGCCCAGGAGGGCTGGCAGCTGCTCGCCGCCCGCGCCGTGCAGGGGCTCGGCGCGGCCGTCCTGTCGCCGTCCACCCTCACCCTCATCACGGCGGCCGTGCCCGCCGGGCCCGCCCGCAGCCGGGCCGTCGGCACCTGGACCGCGGTCGGCGCGGCGGGCGGTGCCGCCGGCGGGTTCGTCGGCGGCGCCCTCGTCGACCTGCTCTCCTGGCGCTGGGTGCTGCTCATCAACGTGCCCGTCGGCGCCCTCGTCCTCGCCGGCGCCTACTGGTGGCTGAGCGAGAGCCGGGCCGGCGGCGGTCGCCGGCCCGACCTGCCCGGCGCGGTGCTCGTCACGGCGGGCCTGGCGACCCTCGCGTACGGCATCGTGCAGACGGAGCGGACCGGCTGGACCTCCGCGGCGACCTTGGTGCCGTTGGTCGCCGGGCTCCTCCTGCTCGCGGTCTTCGTCGCCGTCGAGGCGCGGGTGGCCGCCGAACCGCTGATGCCGCTGCGGATCTTCCGTACGCGCGCGGTGTCGGCCGCCAACGTGACGATGCTGCTGTGCGGTTCCACCTCGTTCGGCATGTGGTTCTTCATGACGCTCTACGCGCAGAACGTCCTCGGCTACGAGCCGCTGATGGCCGGGCTCGCCCTCGTTCCGAGCTCCGCCAGCGTCATCGCCGGTTCCAAGCTCGCCCCCCGCCTGTTGCCCCGGCTCGGCGCCCGCCGGGTCGCCGTCCTCGGCACCCTGGTCGGGGCGGGCGGCTTCGCCTGGCAGTCCACGATGACCGCCGACGGCTCGTACCTCACCTCGATCCTGCTGCCCGGCGTCCTGATGATGTTCGGCGTCGGCCTCGGCTCCACGCCGCTCGCCGTCCTCGCCACCACCCGGGTGCCCGCCTCCGAGGCCGGTCTCGCCTCCGGTCTCATCAACACCTCCCGCACCATGGGCGGTGCCCTCGGCCTCGCCACCCTCTCCACCGTGGCCGCCTCGGTCACCGCCGGCGGCACCGACCCGGAGGCCCTGACCTCGGGCTACGCGGCGGCCTTCCGCGTGGCGACGGTCGTGCTCGTGGCGACGGCGGTGGTGATGGCGGTGTGGCTGCCCAGGCCGGAGCAGAAGTAGCCACCGGCCCCGGGACGAGCGCCGCGGCTAGCCGCGGCTATGCGGCTACAGCCAGCCCTGCTGACGGGCCTCCCGCACCGCTTCCATGCGGTTGCGGGTGCCCGTCTTGCCGATGGCCGACGACAGGTAGTTGCGGACCGTGGACTCGGAGAGGTGGAGCTTCTCCGCGATGTCGGCGACGGTCGCGCCGTCCACCGAGGCGCCGAGGGCGTCCCGTTCGCGGGCCGTCAGCGGGTTCGGGCCCGCGCTCAGGGCCGCCGCCGCGAGGGCCGGGTCGATGACCGTCTCGCCGCGCAGCGCCTTGCGGATGGCCTCGGCCAGCTCCTCGACCGGGCCGTCCTTCACCAGGAAACCCGCCGCACCCGCCTCCATCGCGCGGCGCAGGTAGCCGGGTCTGCCGAAGGTCGTCAGGATCAGGACCCGGCAGTCCGGCACCTCGTCCCGCAGATCGGCCGCCGCCTCCAGGCCCGAACGGCCCGGCAGTTCGATGTCCAGGAGCGCCACGTCCGGCCGCGCCGTCAGCGCGGCGGCCACGATCTCGTCGCCCCGCCCCACCTGCGCGACGACCTCGATGTCCGGCTCCATCCCGAGCAGCAGCGCGAGCGCGCCCCGCATCATCCCCTGGTCCTCGGCGAGGAGGACCCTGGTCGACCTGGCGGGGCGGTGGTCCCGCGGCATCTCGTTCACAGGGAACAGCGTAGGACCGAGTACGTGTTGAGGCGCGCCGGGCATGGGCGTCGGGCATGGACGCCGGGCATGGGCGCCGGGCGTGCGAGAGATCCTGTCGGCTCAGGGGTGACCGGACGGGGCGTGTGGTGTGTGTGGGGCGTGTGGGCCCGTGCAGGGCGTGTGGGGCGGAGGAGTCCGTGGGCCGTGACGCGGCTCGGCGGGCGTGGTGGCGACATCGTCGCTGCGCAGTCTGCCGGCAGCGGGCCAGCTGATCGAGCACGGCTTCGATCCCTTCGCGCCGGGCTGTGAGGTCGACGCCCGCGGGGCGCGAGCGGGCCCGGGTTCCGCTGCCGGCCCTGACGCCCCTGACGCCCCTGCCGGCCTCCCGGTCAGGTCACGCGGCCGTGTCGAACGTGTAGTGCGCCCTGTGGTCCAGCATGTCCGCCGGCGTCACGTCGTTCCACGGGCGCATCGTGTCGTGCAGGTCGACGACGTTCGGCGTGCCCGCGGCCGGGAGGTACGGCGACTTGGGGTGACGGGCCTGCCACTCGACCCACAGCTTGTCGACGAAAGCGTGGTGCATCCAGAACACCGGGTCGTTCGGGGACACTCCGGTGGCCATCTGGCCGCCGACCCAGACGTGGACGCGGTTGTGGAGGTTCACGCCGCGCCACCCCTCCAGGTGGTTGCGGAAGCCCTCCGACGCGCTGTTCCACGGGGCCGTGTCGTACGTCTCCATGGCGAGGACCGAGTCCACCTCCGCGCGCGTCGGCAACTGGCGTCCACCCGCGCCCAGGTCACGGCGCAGGTAGTCGCGGCCGTCCACCCGGACGTTGATCGTCCAGCGGTTCCCCGAGCGGGCGAACGCGCCGTCGAGCACCTGCCCGTCCCGCGCGCGGCCGGTGCCGCCGAGGAAGTCGGGCGCCCAGAGAGAGGAACGGGAGGTGCGGTCGGCCGTCCAGTCCCAGTACGGCAGCGCGACGGTGGCGTCGACCGACTGCAGTGCCTGCTCGAACTCCAGGAGGAAGCGCCGGTGCCACGGCAGGAACGACGGCGACCGGTGCCCGACGCGGTCGCCCGTGTCCGTGTCGCCCATGATGAAGGCGTTGTGCGTGGTGACGAAGGCGTCATAGCGGCCCGAGCGCTTGAGTTCGAGCAGCGCGGCGACGAAACGCCGCTTCTCGTCGGCGGTCAGCGTGGCCTGGTTCTTGCGTACGGTCATGACGGTGTTACGGCTCCTGGAGCGGATGGATCGGGAAGACCGGGAAGACCGGGAAGACCGGGAAGACCGGGAAGGTCAGGACGGTCTAGATGAATGAGTCCGATGTTTTCAGTGGTCGTAGGCGATCAGTGAGCGTTTGACTGCGGCGCCGGTGGTCCAGTTGTGCCAGATGCCGGCGGCCAGGGCGAGGAGTCGTTGTCCGGTGCGGGCGAAGACACCGGCCGGGGTTCTGCCGCCGTGGTGTTCGAGGCTGAGCTGGCCTTTGAGGGTGTCGATGACGGCCTCGATCCACTGTCGGACCCGGGCGATCTTCCCGTGCCGGACCGGTTCGTCCTTGCGGTCCGGCCGCACGAGGTGGGCGCCGAGGCGCTCGCTGACGAAGGTCTCGAACTCCTTCCCGGCAAAGCCCTTGTCGGCGAGGATCACCTGCCCTTGGCGGACGAGGTGGTGGTCGTGTTCGAGCAGGGCGGCCATCACCTCCCGCTCGCCGATCTTCGGGTTGGCCAGACACCAGGTGACGGGCATGCCCTCGGCGGTGGTGACCAGGTAGAGCCGGAAGCCCCAGAAGAAGCGGGAGTGGCTGCGGCAGTAGCCGTATCCGCAGTGCCCGGCCAGTTCGGAGCGTTTGACGGTCTCGCGGGAGGCCGCGCAGGGCAGCGGGGTGGAGTCGATCAGCCGCAGGTCGTCGTTCCAGGTCGGCACCTGCCGGGCCAGTGCCTCGATCACCTGGCTGATCAGCGGACCTGCGGCGTTGAGGCGCTTGTTGTAGGCGGACTGCTGGGGCAGGTAGCGGAACAGGTGTCCCAGCCGGGCATGCGCGAAGCGGATCCAGTGCCGGGCCGAGGGGAAGCCGAGCAGGACCTGGGCGACGGCCAGGCACAGCAGTTCGGCGTCCGTGAGTTTCGGGGGTCGCCCGATCCGGCGACAAGGCGCCACATGGTCGTCGATGAACACGTACA
>NZ_SDOY01000119.1 GCF_004117935.1 Streptomyces roseicoloratus
TGCGAGCCGCAGCCCGCGCCCGCCTCCGTGCCCGCGTGCGAGCCGCAGCCACCGCCCGCCGCGGCGGCAGCGGCGGCGGCGAGGTCCGCGCGGTGCGCCGGGAGCGTCGTGGTGCCCGTGCCCTCCACCTCGAAGCCGGCGTCCGCGATCATCTCCAGGTCGGCCTTGCCGGCCTGGCCCTCGCTGGTGAGGTAGTCGCCGAGGAAGATCGAGTTGGCGATGTTCAGCGCCAGCGGCTGCATCGTGCGCAGGTGGACCTCACGGCCGCCCGCGATCCGCACCTCGACGTCCGGGCAGACGAACCGCACCATCGCGAGGATCCGCAGACAGCGCTGCGGCGTGAGGTTCCACTCCTTGGCGAGCGGGGTGCCCTCGAACGGGATGAGGAAGTTGACCGGCACCGAGTCCGAGTCGAGCTCGCGCAGCGCGAACACCACGTCGACCAGGTCCTCGTCGGTCTCGCCCATGCCCGCGATGAGGCCCGAGCAGGCGGACAGGCCGGCGCCGTGCGCCTTCTGCACCGTGTCCACCCGGTCCGCGTAGGTGTGGGTGGTGGTGATCTCCCCGTACGTCCCCTCGGACGTGTTGAGGTTGTGGTTGTACGCGTCGGCGCCGGCTTCCTTCAGCCGCTCCGCCTGACCGTCGGAGAGCAAACCGAGGCAGGCGCAGACCTCCACGCCCTCGTTCTGCTCCTTGATCGCCTCGATGGTCTTGCCGACCCGCTCGACGTCCCGGTCCGTCGGGCCCCGGCCGCTCGCCACCAGGCAGACCCGCTTGGCGCCGCCGGCGACACCGGCCGCCGCGGCGGCCGAGGCCTCGTCGGGCTTGAGCCAGGAGTACTTGAGGATCCCGGCCGTGGAGCCGAGGCGCTGCGAACAGTAGGAGCAGTCCTCGGGGCAGAGCCCGGACTTCAGATTGACGAGATAGTTGAGCTTCACCCGTCGCCCGAACCAATGACGGCGCACCTTGCCGGCCGCGCTCACCACATCGAGCAGGTCGTCGTCGGAGGTCGCCAGCACGGCGAGCGCTTCTTCACGGGTCGGCGACTCGCGCCGCAGCCCCTTCTCCACCAGCGTGTTCAGCAGGTCCATAAGGGCTGATCCTGGCCTACGGCACGGCCTGCGGCCAAGGAGGATCCGAACAAACGCCGTCGTTTGAGGTGTGTGTATGGCCACACCCTGACCTCGGCCGGATCCGGTTAGGGTCTGTGCGCTGCCTACAAAAGGATCCGTCATGCCGCCGTACGCCGAGGACCCGCAGGACGTGTCGGCCCCGAAGGGGGTCGCGGAGCGCGGCGGGGACGCGGACCCGGGTGAGACCACGGTCCTCGGCGAGGCCGCGGACCCGAGCGGGCGAGGCGCGGACCCGGAGGCCCGCCGGGAGGCCTTCGGCTGGACCGAGGACGCCGCGCTCCGGCGCGCCGAGGCGGGGCTGGTGCGGACCCTGCGCCCGCGCGCCGCCACGTCCGACCTCCTCGACCTCGCGAGCAACGACTACCTCGGCCTGACCCACCGCGCCGAGATCACCGAGGCGGCGGCCGAGGCCGCCCGCCGTTGGGGTGCGGGTTCCACCGGCTCCCGGCTCGTCACCGGCACGACCCGGCTGCACACCCGCCTGGAACACGAACTCGCCGAGTTCTGCGGCTTCGAGGCGGCGCTGGTCTTCTCCTCCGGCTACACCGCGAACCTTGCCGTGCTCACCGCGCTGTCCGCACGCGACGGGCTGATCGTCTCCGACGCCGGCAACCACGCCTCGATCGTCGACGGCTGTCGCCTGTCCCGGGCCGAGACGGCGGTCGTCCCGCACGCCGAGCCGGCGGCCGTGGCCAAGACCCTGGCCGCGCGGCCGGGCCGCCGGGCGCTCGTCGTGAGCGACTCCGTCTTCTCGGTGGACGGCGACAAGGCGCCGCTCGCCGGGCTCGCGGCCGCCTGCCGGGAGCACGCGGCGGGCCTGGTCGTGGACGACGCCCACGGCTTCGGCGTGCTCGGCGACGGCGGCCGCGGCGCGGTCCACGAGGCGGGGCTCGCCGGCGACCCCGACGTGGTCGCGACGCTCACCCTCTCCAAGTCCCTGGGCAGCCAGGGCGGTGCGGTGCTCGGCCCGGCACGGGTGATCGAGCACCTGGTCAACGCCGCCCGCACCTTCATCTTCGACACCGGACTCGCGCCCGCCGCCGCGGGCGGCGCGCTCGCGAGCCTCCGCCTGATCGCGGCCGAACCGGCCCTCGCGGCCCGGGCCCGTACCGTGGCGAGCACCCTCCACCGCCTGCTCACCGACGCCGGCCTCGCCGCCGTACGCCCGGACGCGGCCGTGGTGTCGGTGCGGGCGCCGGGACCGAGCGAGGCGCTGCGTTGGGCCGCCGACTGCCGGGAACTGGGTCTCGGCGTGGGCTGCTTCCGGCCGCCGTCGGTGCCGGACGGCGTCTCCCGGCTGCGCCTGACGGCGCGCGCGGACCTCACGGACGCGGAGATCGAGCGCGCCGTGGCGACGATCGTCCGCACCGCACCGGCCGGCGCGGTGGGAACCGGGGCCTCCACGACGGCCGCCGCCCGGACGACGGTCTGACGGCCGATCACGCGGTGTCAGTGCCGCTCGCTATGTTGATCACATGAGTTCTTCCCTGAGCGTGTACCTGATCGACCCCAAGGCGGCGCGGGCCCTCGTCGGTTCCGGCGACGAGCAGTTGCTCGAGATCATCCGCGACCGCTTCGCCGATCGGCTCGCGCACGACGACGACTGGTTCTCCTCCGCGATCAAGGACGGGGCCCCCACCGCGTACGAGGCGCTGCGCACCGTCGTGCACGGCGGTCCGTACGAAGCACAGCGGCACCATGCCTTCCAGTACGGCTACGCCTACGAGCGGCTGTGCTCGCTGACCGGCTCCTTCCTCGACAACTCCTCCTTCTCGCCGTTCCGGGGCGACTGGCTGGAGATGGTGGACGAGGGGCTGAAGGCCCTGCGGATCACCGCGGTCTCGGTGGCGGAGCTCGGCTACTACGGCGGGTTCCCCGACGGGCTGCCGACCTACGACCTGCCGCGGTGCGGCGAGTGGACGCACGAGGAGTGCCTGGCGGCGCTGGAGCAGTTCGAGCGGACGAAGGCGGACGGCCACGCGCCGCCGCTCGACCGGGAGGTCGTCGACGCGGTCATGGACGTCATGGGCTGGCTCCGCCACGTGGAGTCCCGCCCTGGGTTCGGCGTCATCGGCTTCGTCTCGTAGCCGGTCCCGTCGCCCAGCCGGTACCGGTAACGGTACGGCTGTCGCTGTCGCTGTCGCTGTCGCTGTCGCTGTCGCTGTCGCTGTCGGTGTCGGTGTCGGTGTCAGTGGCCGCGGCTCGGTGCGTGGGGCGCGCGTCGGTGGTGTTCCGCAACCGTTCGCGCCCCCGCGCTCGTCCTACACCGCACCATGATCAGCCTCAGCGGACCGTTCACCGAAAACCTGACCTCGGCCTTCCGTCGGCTGCTCGCCTTCGCCTGGACGCAGACGCGTGCCTGCGCCTTCGCGATCGCGCTGCTGTCCGGCGTGGCGGCGTCCACCCTGCTCACGGGCCTCCCGGTGGCCCGATACGACCTGCTCGTCGCGTACGGCGTGCTGCTCACCCTGGTCTTCTGGCTGCGTGGCTGGGAGAGCGGGCGGGACGTCGCCGTGATCGGGGTCTGTCATGTCATCGGCCTGGCCTTCGAGCTCGTGAAGGTCTCCCTCGGCTCGTGGAGCTATCCGGAGCCGGCCGTGCTGAAGTTCGCCGGAGTGCCGCTGTACGGAGGGTTCCTCTACGCGGCCGTCGGCAGCTACGTCTGCCGCGCCTGGCGCCTCTTCGACCTGGAACTGGTCCGCTACCGGCCCAGGTCGGTCGCCGTGGTGGCCGCGGCGATCTACGTCAACTTCTTCACCCACCACTGGCTGCCGGACGTCCGCTGGCCGCTGGCCGTCCTGCTCCTGGCCGTGACGGCGGGCACCTCGGCGCACTTCACGGTGCGCGGAGCGCGCCTGCGCATGCCGCTGGCGCTGTCGTTCGTCCTGATCGGCTTCTTCCTGTGGGTGGCGGAGAACCTCGCCACCTACGTGGGCGCCTGGCGCTATCCGTACCAGATGAACGGCTGGGAGCCGGTCGGCGTGGAGAAGTTCGGTGCCTGGTCCCTGCTGATCAGCATCACCGTCGTGCTGGTGGCGACCGCCCGCCGCGCCGGCCGACACCGGCGTCCCGAACCGTCCGTGCCCACGCGGCCCGACCCTTCCTGACCGCGACCGGCTGGCCCTGCCGAATCCGCTCGCCCGTCGCACGGTTCACTGTTTCGGGCGACAGATGTCCGTATATCTGGCGGAACGCCGCCCGCCGCGGCGGCATCGGTGGCAGGCTGACGCGCAGTGCAATCCGGGCGGGACCCGGTGGGAAAGGGACGGCGTCGCCATGGCAGACCACCAGGAAGCAACCGTCACGCTGCCGAGCGATCCCGCGTCGGTCTCCGCCGCTCGGAAACACGTCGCCGACGTGCTGTCGTCCTGGGGCCTCGACGACGCGAGCGACATGGCGGACACGGTCCGGCTGGTCGTCTCCGAGCTGGCGACCAACGCCGTGCAGCACACGTTCGGCCAGTCGCCGACCTTCACGGTCGACGTCCGCCTGGAACGGGACGAGCAGCTGCGCATCGGCGTGACCGACAGCCATCCGCGGTGGCCGCAGCGCCTGCCCGCCGCCGTGCAGCAGGACAACGGGCGGGGGATGGTCATCATCCGCTACCTGGCCGCGGAGGCGGGGGGCCGCCTCTCGGTGACCCCCACGCCGCAGGGCGGCAAGACGGTCTGGATCGCCCTGCCGTGGCCGGTGGCGGTGCCGCACTAGGGGGTCTGAAACCCCCACGGCGCCGCCCGGCGTCGGTCGGTCGCCGTTCAGGGCCGCCGCGGGCCGGCCTGACCGGCGGGGAGCGGCCGGGAGGAGGGGGGACGGGGCGCCTCCGGCGCTCCTCCCGGCTTCGGCAGGGCCGTATCGGGCCGTGCGGGTCGTGCGCGTCCTGCGGGCCGTGCGGGTACTGCGGGCCCGTGCCGGCTCGGTGGATCCTGCGGGCCCGCTACGAGCCCTGGACGTGCCGGCGGGTCAGCGGACCCGGCCGTACAGGACCTTCGAGGACCAGATCTTGTCGAGCTTCACCCACGAACCGGTCTTCGGTGAGTGCCAGATCTTGTTGTTACCCGCGTAGATTCCGACGTGGTAGACCCTTCCGCCGGAATGGAAGAAGACCAGGTCCCCCTTCTGCCGGCTGGACGCCGAGACGTGCCGGGTCTTGTTGTACTGCTGCTGCGCCGTGCGCGGCAGTGTCTTGCCCGCCTTCTTGTACGAGTAGAGCGTGAGGCCCGAGCAGTCGAACCTGCTGGGACCCGCCGAGCCGTACTTGTAGGGCGATCCCTTCTTCGAGGCGGCGACGCTCAGCGCCGTGTTCGCGTGGGACGTCGCGGCCTGGGCCTCCGATGCCGCTCCTGGGGCGAGCAGCGTGCCGCCGACGGCGGCGAGGGTGAGAGCCGAGACGGCTCCGGCCCGGGACAGCAGGGACGGGACATGAATCTGCGCAGTCATGCGCAACCCTTCGTCAGCCGCCTGTGAAGGATGACCTGTCGGGTTCGGGCAGGCGAAGATGCCCGGCCGCTCGCGCGGCTTCACCCCGAGGAACGTCCCCACTGCTCGGACGTCCCGTGTTGCTCGGGTCCTCCACTCCTGCCGATCCACTCCTGTCGACCAGACGTCCGGAACGGCGGCAGGACTCGGCGTCCGCCCGGACCGCCCCGCCTCGGTTGGCGGGGGCTTGTCGTCGACAGGGATCTTGACCCACATCCCGACCGAAATCCGAGCTGAAACGGCGATATGTGAGGCTCCTCACGACTGATCCATACGGGTGGACAGTCAGGTTTCGGGATCTTCGGAGGTTTGGCCGACGAGCTTTTCACCAGCAAGGAAGCGTTCGATTCCGCCAGATGCGTACACCTGTTGCGCAACCCACCTGAGCTCTATGTCGATTCGTCTCCTACGCCGAACGAGGGAGCGATTCTGCGGTACGCGTGCCCCGACTGGCCCTCGACACGACACGCGTTCGTGTCAACTCGCCTGCTCCTCGCGGACGGTGACCCTGGCCGATCTCCGTTCGCCGTCCAACACCCTTAGCGCACGCGCCAATGTGGCCGCGTGGACCTCGCTCTCGCCCCGCAGGTGCATGAGCGTCAGCGCGTCCCGGAGTGCCGTCGCCCGCCCGACCAGGGCCTGGGCCGCGCGCAGCGCCCCATAAGTATGCGAGGTCCTGGATGGATTGATTCGCCCGAGCAGGTCGACGACTTCGAGGTACGCGTCCACGAACTCGCCCTCGGCGCGCGTCAGTGAGGGCAGCGGAGGCGGTTCGGGCACCACGGCGGACTCACCGCTCCCCGTGGCCGGCGGACGAGCGGCGGTTGTGGACGACGTGGTCCACCAGGCCGTACGCAAGCGCCGCAGGAGCGTCGAGCACCGTCGTGCGGTCGATGTCGGCGTCGACGCGGGAACGGTCCCGGCCGGTGTGCTCGGCGAGCAGATCCGCGACGAGTTCCCGCTGCCGCAGCAATTCCCGGGCCTGGATGCCGAGATCGCTGGGCTGACCCCGCAACGGCTCGCCGAGCTCGGGCTGCTGGAGCACGACGCGGGCGCCCGGCAGGGCCATCCGGTGGCCGGGCGAGCCGGCGGCGAGGAGCACCGCGGCGGGGCCGACGGCCTGACCGAGGCAGGTGGTCTCGACCTCGCAGGAGACCGTGCGGATGGTGTCGTAGATCGAGGTCATGGCGCTGATCGAGCCGCCGGGCGAGTTGATGTAGAGGCTGATCAGCCGCTCGGGCGCCGCGTAGTCCAGGTGGAGGAACTGGGTGATGACGTCGTTGGCCGCGGTCTCGTCGATCGGGGTGCCCAGGAAGACGATCCGCTCCTGGAGCAGCTTCGCGTAGGGGTCGAGGGTGCGGGTGCCGAAGCTCGTGCGCTCCGTGAACTCCGGAAGGACGTACCGCGTCGTGCTCCGGTCGCCGTTCTCCGTGCCGGCACCGTCCATGGTGCTCCTCCTTCTGTAAAAAATGTACAGGACGTACAGCCCGTAAGATGGGGAGCATGGCTTACGAGATTCCGGTGACGCAAGCGCGCGCAGAGCTCGCGGATCTGATCAACCGCGTCGTGTACGGCGACGAGCGCGTGGTCGTCACCCGCCACGGCAAGCCGCTCGTCGCCCTGGTCTCCGCCGCTGACCTGGAGAAACTCGAGGCGCTGCGGGAGGCGGCCGAGGAGCCGGTGATCTCTTCGGTGTCCCGTACCGGCCGTCCGGTGTCCGCTGCGGGTGAACAGCGCAGGTTCGGCATCGCCGCCCACCACCAGGACCCCGGCACCTCCCGGTCCTGACGTCCGCCCGCGCGGCCCGATGTCCACGCGGACGCAAAGCGCGAGTTAACGAGCCGGAAAAACTTCCGCCCTAACCTGCAATGTCTGACCGGCGGCCCCTTCCCGTGGCTCAACAGCATGTTGAAGATCGCTAAGGTCCGCTGCTGTCCGGGTGACACCCGGTGGACGACAGTGAGGTGGAAGCGTGCAACTGAGCCCCCATGAGCAGGAACGCCTGCTCATCCATGTCGCGGCCGACGTGGCCGAGAAGCGCCGGGCCCGCGGGGTGCTGCTCAACCACCCCGAGGCCGTCGCCCTCATCACCTCCCACGTCCTGGAAGGCGCCCGCGACGGCCGCACCGTCGCCGAACTCATGGCCTCCGGCCGCAAGGTGCTCACCCGCGACGAGGTCATGGACGGCATCCCCGAGATGATCCACGACGTCCAGGTCGAGGCCACCTTCCCGGACGGGACCAAGCTCGTCACCGTCCATGACCCGATCGTGTGAAGGCGGGCCGTCGCCGATGATCCCCGGAGAGATCCTCCACGGGGACGGGCCCCTGATCCTCAACGAGGGCCGCCCCGTCACCCGCCTCACCGTCCTCAACGCCGCCGACCGACCCGTCCAGGTCGGCTCCCACTACCACTTCGCCGAGGCCAACCCCGGCCTCGCCTTCGACCGGGCCGCCGCCCGCGGGCTGCGCCTGCACATCGCCGCCGGCACCGGCGTGCGCTTCGAACCAGGCATCCCCGTCGAGGTCGAGCTGGTGCCCCTCGCCGGCCGGCGCATCGTGCCCGGCCTGCGCGGCGAGACCGCGGGACCGCTCGACACCGCCACGGACCCCGACGGAGACGACCGTGCCTGAGCTGCACCGCGCCGTGTACGCCGACCTGTTCGGCCCCACCACCGGCGACCGCGTCCGGCTCGCCGACACCGACCTGCTCGTCGAGATCGAGGAGGACCGCTCCGGCGGACCCGGGCGCGCCGGAGAGGAGGCCGTCTTCGGCGGCGGCAAGGTCATCCGCGAGTCGATGGGCCAGTCCCGCACCACCCGTGCCGAGGGCGCCCCCGACACCGTGATCACCGGCGCCGTGGTCATCGACCACTGGGGGGTCGTCAAGGCCGACGTCGGCATCCGCGACGGCCGGATCACCGCGCTCGGCAAGGCCGGCAACCCCGACACCATGGACGGCGTCCATCCGGGTCTGGTCATCGGCCCCGAGACCGAGGTCGTCGTCGGCAACGGCCGGATCCTCACCGCCGGAGCCGTCGACGCCCATGTCCACTTCATCTCGCCGACCGTCGTCGAACAGGCCCTCGCCACCGGCGTGACCACCCTCGTCGGCGGCGGCACGGGGCCCGCCGAGGGCACCAAGGCCACCACCATCACTCCCGGCCCCTGGCACATGGCCCGGATGCTCGAGGCCCTGGACACGTTCCCGGTCAACATCGGGCTGCTCGGCAAGGGCAACACCATGTCCCGCGAGGCCATGCGCTCCCAACTGCGCGGCGGCGCACTCGGGTTCAAGATCCATGAGGACTGGGGCGCCACACCCGCCGTCATCGACGCCTGTCTGGACGTCTGCGAGGAGACCGGCGCCCAGCTCGCCCTCCACACCGACACCCTCAACGAGGCAGGCTTCGTCGGCGACACCCTCGCAGCCGTCGCCGGCCGCACCGTCCACGCGTACCACACCGAGGGCGCGGGCGGCGGGCACGCGCCGGACATCATCACCGTGGTCTCCGAGCCGCACGTGCTGCCCAGCTCCACCAACCCGACCCGGCCGCACACCGTCAACACCGTCGAGGAACACCTCGACATGCTGATGGTCTGCCACCACCTCAACCCGGCCGTGCCCGAGGACCTCGCGTTCGCCGAGTCCCGCATCCGGCCCTCGACCATCGCCGCCGAGGACGTGCTCCACGACCTCGGCGCCATCTCGATCATCTCCTCCGACTCCCAGGCCATGGGGCGCGTCGGTGAGGTGATCATGCGCACCTGGCAGACCGCCCACGTCATGAAGAAGCGGCGCGGAGCCCTGCCCGGCGACGGGGCCGCCGACAACCACCGGGTCCGGCGCTACGTCGCCAAGTACACGATCAACCCGGCGGTCGCCCAGGGCATGGGCCACCTCATCGGCTCCGTCGAACCCGGCAAGCTCGCCGACCTGGTGCTGTGGGAGCCCGCCTTCTTCGGCGTGAAGCCGCTCCTCGTCCTCAAAGGCGGCCAGATCGCGTACGCGCAGATGGGCGACGCCAACGCCTCCATCCCCACGCCCCAACCCGTGCTGCCCCGGCCGATGTTCGGCGCGCTCGGACGGGCCGCCGCGGCCGGCTCCGTCAACTTCGTCGCGGAGGCGGCGATCGAGCACGATCTGCCGCAACGGCTCGGCCTGCACAAGGAGTTCACCGCCATCGGCTCCACCCGGCGGATCACCAAGGCGGACATGCGCGAGAACGACGCCCTGCCCCGCGTGGAGGTCGACGCGGACACCTTCTCGGTGACCATCGACGGCGAACCGGTCGAACCCGCGCCGGCCGCAGAACTTCCCATGGCCCAGCGCTACTTCCTGTTCTGAACGGGGACGCCGCGACGATGACCCGATCCGCACTCCTCGTGCTCGCCGACGGACGGTTCCCCGCCGGCGGGCACGCCCACTCCGGCGGCGCCGAGGCCGCCGTCAAGGCCGGCCGCATCACCGATGCCGCCGGCCTGGAGGCCTTCTGCCGGGGCCGGCTGCACACCACCGGCCTCGGCTCGGCCGCGCTCGCCGCAGGAGCCGCCCACGGACTCGACCCGTACGAGCTCGACGCGGCGGCCGACGCCCGCACCCCCTCGCCCGCCCTGCGCGCGGCCGCCCGCAGACTCGGCCGCCAGCTGATGCGGGCCGCCCGCGCGGCCTGGCCGAGCCCCGAACTGGACGCGCTGGCCGCCGCGTTCCCGCGCGGCGCCCACCAGCCCGTGGTCCTCGGCACGGCAGCCCGGGCCGCCGGGCTCGGCCCCGAGGACGCGGCGCACTGCGTCGCGTACGAGACGGTCGGCGGCCCGGCGACCGCGGCCGTGCGCCTCCTCGGCCTCGACCCCTACCAGGCCACCGCCGTCCTCGCCCGCCTCGCACCCGAGATGGACCAGGTCGCCGCCCGCGCCGCCGAGGCCGCCCGCGCGGGCGTCGACGCCCTGCCCGCCGCCTCCGCGCCGATGCTCGACCTCACCGCCGAACAGCACGCGGCCTGGCCCGTCCGCCTCTTCGCGTCCTGAGAACCCCGGGAGCCCACCCCATGCACCTCGACCACACCCACACCCACCACGGCGCCGTCTCCGCCGACGCCCACCGGCCCGACGGCACCCGGCGCGCACTGCGCATCGGCCTCGGCGGCCCGGTCGGATCCGGCAAGACCGCCACCGTCGCCGCGCTCTGCCGCGCACTGCGCGACACCTTCTCCCTCGCCGTCGTCACCAACGACATCTACACCCGCGAGGACGCCGAGTTCCTGCTCCGCGAAGCCGTCCTGCCGCCCGAGCGGATCCGGGCCGTCGAGACCGGCGCCTGCCCGCACACCGCGATCCGCGACGACATCTCCGCCAACCTCGAAGCCGTCGAGGAACTGGAGGACGCGGTCGGTCCGCTCGACCTCGTCCTCGTCGAGTCCGGCGGCGACAACCTCACCGCGACCTTCTCCAAGGGGCTCGTCGACGCCCAGGTCTTCGTCATCGACGTCGCCGGCGGCGACGACATCCCGCGCAAGGGCGGACCCGGCGTCACCACCGCCGACCTGCTCGTCGTCAACAAGACCGACCTCGCCCCGTACGTCGGCTCCGACCTGGAACGCATGGCGCGCGACGCCAAGGAGCAGCGCGGCGAACTGCCCGTCGCCTTCACCTCCCTGCGCTCGGAGCAGGGCGTCGGGCCCGTCGCCGAGTGGGTCCGCGCCCGGCTCGCGGACTGGGCCGCATGAGCCTCGCCACGTCCGCCCCGCACCGGACGGGCCCCACCACGGCCGGCCCGGACCGGGGCAGCCTCACCGCCACCGCCCGGATCGTCGCGGGTCCCGGCGGCTCGCTGCCGGTCCTGGAGAGCGCGGGGCCGTTCGCCCTGCGCCGCACCCGCGCCACCGGCCCGTACGCCCGGGTCACCGTCGTCGGCGCCATGAGCGCCCCGCTCGGCGGTGACCGGCTCGCCCTGGAGGCCGAGGCGCGCGACGGGGCGAGCCTGCGCGTCGACTCCGCCGCCGCGACCGTCGCCCTGCCCGGTCCCGGCGGCGCGCCCGCCACGTACGAGGTGCGGCTCACCGTGGGGGCCGGCGCCGAGCTGCGCTGGCTGCCCGAACAGCTGGTCAGCGCCGCCGGATCCGTGCTGCGGACCCGCACCACCGTCGAACTCGCCCCCACCGCGCGGCTCGTGCTCCGCGAGGAGCAGGTCCTCGGCCGGCACGCCGAGGAGCCCGGCACCCTCGTCAGCCGGCTCACCGTGCGCCGCGCCGGCCGCCCGCTGCTCGACCAGGAGCTCGCCATCGGCCCCGGCGCGCCCGGCGGCTGGGACGGCCCCGCCGTTCTCGCCGGACACCGCGCGATCGGCCAACTCCTCGTCGTCGACCCGGAGTTCGACGACCCTGCGAGCCGTCCCGCCGAGAGCCGACTGCTCGGCGAGCACGCGGTGCTCGCCCCGCTCGCCGGGCCCGCCACCCTCGTCACCGCCGTCGCCCCCGACGCCCTCGCCCTGCGGCGCGCCCTCGACGAGGCACTCGGACACCTCACCGGCGGCCGGTGAGGTCCCGCTCAGCGACACACCGCTCACCGGTTATCGGTTCGGCAAAGAACACGTGTACGCCCTTTCACCCCCGGCCCTCTTGACGAAAGGATCCACCGACACCCACGACCACGGCGCCGCCCGTCGGGTGGCGCTTTTCAGGGGGAGGAACCACTTGCGACGTACAGCAGCGTTCGGCTCGGCCGGCACGCTCGTCACGGCCACGCTCATAGCCGGCGCCCTGGCCACGCCGACCGCCGCCGCCCATGGCCGCCACGGCGTCGACGACGAGGCGCGCGGCGCCTCCGTCGCCGCCGCCCGCGCGGCGAAGGCCGGTATCGACTGGCAGGACTGCCCCGCGGACTGGGGCCTGGAGAAGCCCATCCAGTGCGGCTGGGTCACCGTCCCGGTCGACTACGCCAAGCCCCACGGCAAGCAGATCAAGATCGCCGTCGACCGCATCGGCGCCACCGGCACCCCGGCCGAGCGCCAGGGCGCGCTGCTCTACAACCCGGGCGGCCCCGGCGGCTCCGGCCTGCGCTTCCCGCGCCGGGTCACCACCCAGAACAAGGTCTGGGCGAACACCGCCAAGGCCTACGACTTCGTCGGCTTCGACCCGCGCGGCGTCGGCCACTCGGCGCCCATCTCCTGCGTCGACCCGACCGAGTTCGTCAAGGGCCCCAAGGCCGACCCGGTCCCGGACAGCGAGGCGGACAAGCTCGCCCAGCGCAAGCTGGCCGCCGAGTACGCCAAGGGCTGCGCCGAGAAGAGCGGCGACGTGCTGCCGCACATGACCACCCGCAACACCGCCCGTGACCTCGACGTCATCCGGGCCGCGCTCGGCGAGAAGAAGCTCAACTTCGTCGGCGTCTCCTACGGCACCTACCTCGGCGCCGTGTACGGCACGCTCTACCCGGCGCACGTGCGCCGCATGGTGGTCGACAGCGTGGTCAACCCGGCGAAGAGCAACATCTGGTACAACGCCAACCTGGAGCAGGACATCGCCTTCGAGGGCCGCCTCAAGGACTGGATGACCTGGGTCGCCCGGCACGACGACGCCTACCACCTCGGCAAGACCTACGACGAGGTCCGGCAGCAGTGGACGGTCCTGCGCGCCGCCGCCAAGAAGGAGCCGCTCGGCGGCAAGGTCGGCCCGGCCGAGCTCATCGGCTTCTTCCAGAACGCCCCGTACTACGACTCCATGTGGGCCCCCGTCGCGGAGGCCTGGAGCGCCTACGCCGCCGGTGACCCGCAGCCGCTGATCGACGCCGCCGCCGCGGACCTCACCGACACCGCCGGCAACATCTCGGCGGAGAACGGCAACGCCGTCTACACCGCCGTCGAGTGCGCCGACGCGCCGTGGCCGACCAGCTGGAAGAAGTGGGACCGGGACAACACCCGGCTGCACGAGAAGTACCCGTTCATGACCTGGGCCAACGCCTGGATGAACCTGCCCTGCGCCACCTGGTCCGCGCCGCGCCAGCGGCCGACCGACGTGAAGACCGGCAAGGGCCTGCCGCCCGTGCTCATCGTCCAGGCCGAGCGCGACGCGGCGACGCCGTACGCCGGTGCCGTCGAACTGCACAAGCGCTTCAAGGGCTCCCGTCTCATCACCGAGAAGAACGCCGGCTCGCACGGCGTCACCAGCCTGGTGAACCCCTGCGTCAACACAAGGGTCGAGGCGTACCTGCTCAAGGGCACGGTGGACGCCCGTGACGTGACGTGCGAGCCGCACGCCACGCCCACGCCGTAACACCCGCGCACCCAGACGAGGGGCGGCCGCCGGACCCGGCGGCCGCCCCTCCGCGCACCGGCCGCGACGGACCTGCCGACCGTCCCGGCCCAGGCGCCCTTCGTCCCGTCAGCCGCGCGCGGCCAGCCAGGCGTCCTCGGCCGCGTAGTCGAAGAGGTCGACGCCGTACTTCGCCAGACCCGGGAACACCTCCCGCCAGTCGCACCCCTCCACCGCCGACGCCAGGAACTCGATCGTGCCCGGCAGCGACTCCGCGTAGCGCACCACCGCCCGGTAGCCCAGCTCCCGCTCCGCCGCCGACATGTCCGCCACCACCGGATGCGGCGTCGTCCACGGCGTGTAGCCGACCAGGTCCTTCCCCGGCGGTCCCTCGACGAGGACCGTCTCGCTGGTCACGCCCATCGCCGCGTCGATCGCCGCGCCGATCTCGGCCACCGTCGGCGACTCCGGGTCTGCGCCGTTGAGCACCCGGCTGCCCGGCTTCGCCGCGGCCAGCCGGATCAGCTCGGCCAGGTTGTCCACGTGCACCGGATGGAAGACGGACCGGCCGCCCTCCGCCAGGATCCGCACCGGACGCCCGTCCAACGCCCGCTTCACGAACCACAGTTCGCGCGGACCCGGGCTGTACGGGCCGTGCACGGCCGCCGCCCGCAGCACGGTGGCCGGCAGCCTGTCGCCCGCCTTCAGCAGCTCCAGCTCCAGGGCCACCTTGCGAGTGCCGTACGTGGAGTCGCCCGGCGCGACGGTCCGCCAGGTCTCCGGGATCGGCAGCGGATACACCGGGAAGCCGTCGGGCTCGTCCTGCGTGTCGAAGTTCCGCCCCTGGTCGTCCTCGTACACCGCGCAACTGGAGATCACCACCGCCGAACCGATCCGGTCCGCCATGGCCGTCAGCTGCCGCCCGTGCCCGGCGTCGTAGGCCACGACGTCCACCAGGACGTCCGTGCCCGCGCCGAGCGCGGCCGACAGCGCCCCCTCCTCGTTCCGGTCCACCGCCACCGACCGGACCTCCGCCGGCCACCGCTCGTCCCTGCCGCCCCGGCGCGAGGCGGCGGTCACCTCCCACCCGTCCGCGACGAGCGCCCGTACGGCCGCCCGTCCGATCTGTCCCGTCGCTCCCAGCACGAACGCGTTTCCCTTGGTCATGGCCAGGACGCTACGGACGCGGGACCGGCCGGACCAGGACCTTTCGCCGTGCGCGGATTCGCCGTCAGCGTTCCGGCTCCGGGAACTTCTCCGGCCCCTGTCCGGATTCCGCCGCCTTCACGTTCGCCGCGTACGCGTCCACGTACTCCTGCCCGGACAGCGACATGATCGCGTACATGATCTCGTCCGTGACCGCGCGGACCACCGCCTTCCCGCCCGCCATCCCCGCGTACCGCGAGAAGTCCAGCGGCTCACCGAACCGGATCGCCCGTACAAGCCCCGTGCACGCCCTTTGTAGCCAAGGCCCGGCCCGTGGTCCACTGGTGGGGAGGAGCGGGACCGATGACAGGCGCGCGCGGGCACAGGCGTCCCGGCGCAGCCGTCACCGCCGCACTGCTGTGCGCCGTGACGGCCGCCGGTCTGCACGGCTGCTCCGACCCGGGCCCCTCGGAGCCCACGCCCACCCCGACGCCGCCCCCGGCGTCCCGGCCCGCACCCACCAGCCCGCTCCCCGCCGGCGTCTCCCCGCTCACCGGCCTGCCGGCCCGCTCCGGCCCGGTGCTCGCGGTCAAGATCGACAACGTGCCGCCGGCCCGGCCGCACACCGGACTCACCGACGCCGACCTCGTCTACGTGGAGCAGGTCGAGTCCGGCCAGACCCGGCTCATGGCCGTCTACGCGTCGAAGCTCCCCGACCGGGTGGGACCGGTGCGCAGCGCCCGCGAGTCCGACCTCGCCCTGCTGCGCCAGTTCGGCCGCCCCGTCCTCGCCTACTCCGGCGCCCAGAGCGCGCTCACCCCGCTGCTCGAAGCCGCCCCGCTGCACCTCGTCACCGAGAGCGGCGACCCCGGCGCCTTCCTGCGCGACCCCCGCCGCGCCGCGCCGCACAACCTGTACCTGCGGCCCGACCGCGCGCTCGCCGCCGCGCCGGACGCCACCCACGCCAAGGACATCGGCTTCCGCTTCGGCCCGGCCCCGGCCGACGGCACGCCCGTCAACAGCCGCACCGTCCGCTTCCCCGCCGTCCGCTACACCTTCGCCTGGGCACCCGCCGAGCACGCCTGGCGGGTCACCATGGACGGCCGCTCCGACGGGCCGCTGAAACCCGCCACCGTCGTGGTGCAGCAGGTCACCGTGAAACCCTCGCGCTTCCGCGACTTCACGGGCGCCGTCTCCCCGTACACCGTCACCACCGGCTCCGGCACCGCGCAGGTGCTCCGCGACGGCAAGGCGTACGAGGCCCGCTGGAACCGGCCGGACGCGAACGCCGGCACCACCTACACCACGCCCGCGGGCGCGCCGCTGAACTTCGCGCCCGGCCAGGTGTGGGTGCTGCTCACCGGCACCGGGACGTGAGAGAACTCAGGGCTGCGGTCCGGGCCTGTGGTGCCGGGCCCGCGGCGGCCGGAGACGCGGTTCGCCCGCGTCGGCGGCGGCCATCCCGATGGTGGCCACTCCGAGCACCACCCAGCCGAACCAGAGCCAGCCGCTGCTGCCGAGCGCCACCGTGTACGCGGTGATCAGCACCAGGGTCGCGAAGGTGATCACACCCATCGTCTTCGTGGGACCGGACATCATCGCTCCGCCCTCCTCCCCGCCCCATCGTGACCCCGGAGGAGGGGCGCGCGCCAGACCTGCGACGCTCCGGTCGTGCGCCGGTACGGAGGGTCAGCGCTCGCGCGACCCCGAACCGACGGCGGAAGCCCTACCGGCCGCGCGCCTGGAGCGAGGCCAGGTACGCGTTGTACGCCTCCAGCTCCTTGTCGCCGTCCCGGTCCGCGGCCCGGTCCTTGCGGACGGCCTGCCGCTGCTCGGAGTGGTACCACTGGTAGACCAGCGCGATCAGCACCAGCACGGACGGGATCTCGCTGAACGCCCAGGCGATGCCGCCGGCCGCGTTCTGGTCCGAGAGCGCGTCGATCCCGAGCGAGGCCGGCGGGTTCTCGTACACCTTCACCAGCGGCTCGGTCGCCATCATCATCGCGATGCCGAAGAAGGCGTGGAACGGCATGCCCGCGAACAGCTCCAGCATCCGCATCACGTAGCCCGGCCGGTGCGGACCTGGGTCGACGCCCATGATCGGCCAGAAGAAGACCAGACCCACCATGAGGAAGTGCACCATCATCGCCACGTGACCCGTCTTCGACTCCATCAGGAAGTCGAAGAGCGGCGTGAAGTACAGCCCGTAGAGGCTGGCGATGAACATGGAGATGGTGAACGCCGGGTGCGTGACGATCCGCATGTACCGGCTGTGCAGCAGCTTGAGCAGCAGCTCGCGCGGCCCGAGCGAGCCGCGGCCCGCCACCGGGAGCGCCCGCAGCGCCAGCGTCACCGGCGCGCCGAGCAGCAGCAGGATCGGCGACAGCATGGAGATCACCATGTGCTGCACCATGTGCACGCTGAACATGACCATGCCGTAGTCGTTGAGCTTCGTGCACGTCACCAGCGTGATGCTCAGCACGCCCACGGTGAAGAGCACCGTCCGGCTCACCGGCCAGGCGTCCCCGCGCCTCCGCAGCCGCGCCACGCCCCAGCCGTACAGGCCGAGCGCCGCGAGACAGCCGAAGAGGAAGAACAGGTCGGGGGAGAACTCCAGGGCCCGCCCCAGCGTGAACGGCGGCAGATCCATCGTCATGCCGTGCCCGCTGTGATCCATGTAGTACTCCTGGAGCCCGATTCGCGCTTGTTGTCCGCACCAGACTAGAACCGCCCCCGATCGCGATCACGACCGGGGGCGGTTCACGGCGCGGGAAGCCCGGGCGGGAGGGTCAGAGCACGTTCTCCGCCTCGGCGTAGCGCTCCGCCGGAACCGTCTTCAGGCTCTCCACGGCCTGCGCCAGCGGCACCAGCTCGATGTCCGTGCCGCGCAGCGCCGTCAGCATGCCGAACTCGCCGCGGTGCGCCGCCTCCACCGCGTGCCAGCCGAAGCGGGTCGCGAGGACGCGGTCGTACGCGGTCGGGGTGCCGCCGCGCTGGACGTGGCCGAGGATCACCGGGCGGGCCTCCTTGCCGAGCCGCCGCTCCAGCTCGACGGAGAGCTGGTTGGCCACGCCGGTGAAGCGCTCGTGGCCGTAGATGTCGGTCCCGGCGGTCTTGAAGTCCATCGAGCCGCCCTCGCGGGGCTTCGCGCCCTCGGCGACCACGACGATCGCGAAGCGCTTGCCGTTCGCGAAGCGGGCGCCGACCCGGGCGGTGAGCTCGTCGATGTCGAAGGGCCGCTCCGGCACCACGATCGCGTGCGCGCCGGCCGCCATGCCGGAGTGCAGCGCGATCCAGCCGGTGTGCCGGCCCATGACCTCGACGATCAGGACGCGCTGGTGGGACTCGGCCGTGGTCTTCAGCCGGTCGAGGGCCTCGGTCGCCACGGTCACGGCCGTGTCGAAGCCGAAGGTGACGTCGGTGGAGGCGATGTCGTTGTCGATCGTCTTCGGGACGCCGACGATCGGCAGCCCGGCCTCGGAGAGCAGGTTCGCCGCCTTCAGCGTGCCCTCGCCGCCGATCGGGATGATCGCGTCGATGCCGAGGTCGGCGACGTGGCCCCGGGCGCGCTCGACACCGTCGACGAGGTGCGCCGGCTGGACCCGGGAGGAGCCGAGGATGGTGCCGCCGCGGGCGAGGATGCCGCCCACCGCGTCGAGGTCGAGCTTCCGGTAGTCGGCCTCGAGGAGGCCCTTCCAGCCGTCGTGGAAGCCGATGACCTCGTCACCGTGGTCGACGACGGCGCGGTGCACGACGGACCGGATGACGGCGTTCAGACCGGGACAGTCTCCGCCGGAGGTGAGCACACCAATGCGCATAGCCCAAAAACCTTTGCAACGTGGGCCGACTCCCGGACCACGTCGTCCGGCTGGATCCCCGCCACCCTATCGGTGCCGAGTGGCGGGGCCGAACCGAATGTCCGCAGATTGGACACCGGTTTTCCTTACGAATCCCATGTGCAAGGGGCCGCTCAGACGTGCAGTCTGCCGACCCGTCAGACCGACCGCCGGTCGGGCCGGCGGCGGTCGGTCCGGCGGTCGGTGCGGCCGTCAGGCGGGCTGCGAGGCCGCCGCGATGCGCTCGGCGCGCAGCGCCTCGTACCAGCGGTCGTCCGTCGGCGGCAGCGCGTTGACGTCGAGCGCCAGCTTCAGGAGCAGGTCCGCGATCTGCGGGTTCCGTGCCATCACCGGACCGTGCATGTACGTGCCGAAGACGGTGTCGTTGTACGCGCCCTCGGTGCCGTCGCCCGTGCCGTTGCCGTTGCCGAACACGGTCCGCGCGAACGCCCGGGCGGTCGGCCCGAGATGCGTGACGCCTTGGTGGTTCTCGAAGCCGGTGAGCTGGGGGAGGCCCAGCTGCGGGTCGATGTCGGCGAGCACGTCGCCGACGCAGCGGGCGCCCTCGCCGCGGACCGTGGTCACGTCGAGCAGGCCGAGGCCGGGCTGGCGCTCGCCGACGTCGTTGACGAACTCGTGGCCGAGGATCTGGTACCCGGCGCACACCGAGAAGATGATCGCCCCGTTGGCCGCGGCACGGCTCAGACCGCCGTCACGGAGCAGCCGCTCGGCCGCGAGCCGCTGCGGCCGGTCCTCGCCGCCGCCGATCAGGTAGATGTCGCCGGAGGTCGGGACCGGCTGGTCGCTGCGCACGTCGAGGCGCTCGACGCTGAGTCCGCGCTGCCGGGCGCGGCGCTCGACGACCAGGACGTTGCCCTGGTCGCCGTAGGTGCTGAGCAGGTCCGGGTAGACCCAGACCACACGCAGGCTGCTGTCGGTCATGCTGCACGTCCTTCTGCGAGTCGTGTCGGGGTCAGTTGCCCACGCGGCGGCGGACGTCCTGGAAGGCGGTGTAGTTGGCGATCAGCTCGATCTGCCCGGGCGGGGCCACCGTGACGGCCTCGTCCAGCGACTCGCAGACCCGGAAGTCCACGCCCGCGACCTCGAGCCGGACCGCGAGGTCCAGCTTGCGGTCGCCGATCACCATGATCGGGTGGCCGGCGAGCCGGCCGTAGTCCACGTCCCACAGCCAGGAGGTGTCGGTGCCGTCGGCGCCGCGCGCGTTGACGGAGAGGATCACCGGCGTCGGCGGCTGGTCGATGAGGGAAAACGTTTCGAGCCAGCCGGCCGGGTTCTTCGCGAGCAGCAGGCGCAGCTCGCGGCCCTGGAAGGAGACCACGTCGTAGCGGCCGGCGACGGCCTGCACCTGGTACATGCGCTCCAGGGCGACCTGCGGAGGCACCCCGAACACCGCGGCGACCGCGGCGGAGGTGGCGGCGTTCGCCTTGTTGGCGCGGCCGGGCAGCTGGAGGTGGATCGGCCAGGCCGAGCCGTGCGGGTCGAGCACGTGGTCGCCGTTGAGCGCCCAGCTCGGCGCGGGGCGGCGGAAGCCGCACTCGCCGCAGAACCAGTCGTCGCCCGGGCGCTGCAGCACACCGCCGCAGGAGGGGCACGACCAGGCGTCGTCCTTCCACTCCTGGCCGACGGCGACCCACACGACGTTGGGGGAGGAGGAGGCGGCCCAGACGATCAGCGGGTCGTCCGCGTTCGCGATGATGACGGCCTTGCTGCCGTTGAGGCCCTCGCGCCACTTCTCGGCCAGCATCCGGGTCTCGGCGGCGCGGTCGAGCTGGTCGCGGGAGAGGTTCAGCAGGGCGATCGCCTTGGGAGTGGTGTCCCGGGCGACGCCGGCCAGGTACTTCTCGTCGACCTCGATCACGCCGTACTTGGCGTCCGATCCGCCGGCGAGGGCGGAGGTGATGCCGGCGGGCATGTTGGCGCCGAGCGCGTTCGACACGACCGGGCCGCTGGCCCGCAGGGCCTCGGCGATCAGCCGGGTCGTGGTGGTCTTGCCGTTGGTCGCCGACACGAGCACGACGTCCAGGTGCTGCGCGAGCGCGCCCAGCAGATCGGGGTCGAGCTTGAGCGCCACCCGGCCGCCGATCACCGATCCGCTGCCGCGCCCCGCGGCACGCGACACCGCCGCGGCGGCCTTGCCCGCGGTCACGGCCAGCTTGGCGCGCGCGGACAGCGGCTCCGAGTTGCTGCCTGACATCGTCCTTGTTCCTCCTTGCGTCGGTCCGGGCTCAGCCTATCGAGATCCGGCCAGCAGCCCGAACCGCGGCACCACCAGCGGGGCATCCTGACCCCTGAACGTACCCTTGCGCCCATGCGAAACCGCCCGATCCCCGGCAGTTCCGGCCACGTCCGAGCGATGACCCTGCTCGGCGACCCCGTGCTGCACGCCCCCTGCGAGCCCGTCACCGACTTCGGGCCGGAGCTCGCCCGCCTCGTCGAGGACATGTTCGCGACGATGTACGCGGCGAACGGCGTGGGCCTCGCCGCGAACCAGGTGGGCACGGGGCTGCGGGTCTTCGTCTACGACTGCCCGGACGACGAGGACGTCCGGCACCTGGGCCACGTGGTGAACCCGCGTCTGGTCGAGGCCGACGGCGACGTGATCCGCGGTCCGGAGGGCTGTCTGTCGCTGCCGGGCCTGGAGGCGCCGACCCCGCGCTTCGACCGCGCGGTCGTCGAGGGCGTCCGCCTCGACGGCACCCCGGTCCGCGTCGAGGGCACGGGCTTCTTCGCGCGCTGCCTCCAGCACGAGTGCGACCACCTGGAGGGCGGTGTGTACGCCGACCACGTCACGGGCTGGTCCCGGCGGCGCCTGCTGCGGGCGATCCGCAAGGAGGCGTGGGGGAGCGGCGTGGGAGTCCTGGAGGGCTGAGGACGGGGCCTCCGCGCCGTACCCGCGGGGGCTCCGGCCCGTACGGGCGCGGGCTGCGTCCGTACGAGTGGGGGCTCCGCTCGTACCCGCGCCGTACCCGCGGGCCTTCGCCCGCACCCCGCCCCGCACCCGGCGGCGGGGCTGCCGGGTGCGGCGACGGAACGGGTCTCCTCAGAAGCCCGGGCCGTCCGGGCGGTCCTGGGCCTGGGCCAGGCGGCCCCACAGGACGTCCGCGAGGGCGTGCACCAACTCCTGGCGGGAGCAGGGTCGTTCGCCCAGCCACCAGTCGCCCGCCGCGTGCATCATGCCGACGATGCCGTGGCCCCAGATGCGGGCCTGGGCCTCGCCGCCCGGGCCGAGGTCGATGCGCTCGGCGATGACCTGGCCCAGCTCCTCGCCCATGCGGCGCAGCAGCGGCGCGGAGTGGCGGCCGACGTCGAAGCCCTGCTCGGACTGGTGCGGCTCCTCGGCCGGGTGCATCAGGAAGCGGTAGACCTGCGGCATGGCCTCGATGGAGGCCAGATACGTGTCGAGGGTCGACTCGACCCGGCGGCGCCGGTCGGCGGGCGCGTCGAGCGCCGCCCGCAGCGCCGCGAGCAGGGCGTCGGTGTGGCGGGTGGCGAGCGCCCGGTAGAGGCCGCCCTTGTCGCCGAAGTGGCGGTAGAGGATCGGCTTGGTGATCCCGGCCTCGGCGGCGATGGCGTTCATGGAGGCCTGGGGGCCGTCACGCAGCACCACACGGTCCGCCGCCTCCAGCAGTTCGCGGCGCCGCTGGTCGGCCGGCTTCTGCTGGTCGGTGGTGGTCCGGTGTGTGGTGTCCATAAGCGTGTCTCCCCGCCCGTACGAAATTCCTGAGGCTGTCGCAACGTAACACCCGTGCGGCGGCCGGTGCCGCGCGGCCGTCGCCCGTCGGCCTGCTGCGGGAAGCGTTCCTCGCTGGTTGACAGGCCCTACCCGCCGGTAACACACTGCTGTTACCGCAAGTAACATACCTCCTGGAGGGACCATGGCCGAGTTCACGCTCGAACTCAACGACGACCAGAAGCAGGTGCGCGACTGGCTCCACGGCTTCGCGGCCGACGTGATGCGCCCCGCGGCCGCCGAGTGGGACGAGCGTGAGGAGACCCCCTGGCCGATCATCCAGGAAGCCGCCAAGCTCGGAATCTACTCCCTCGACTTCTACGCGCAGCAGTTCTTCGACCCGACCGGCCTCGGCATCCCGATGGCCATGGAGGAGCTGTTCTGGGGCGACGCGGGCATCGCCCTGTCCATCGTCGGCACCGGTCTGGCCGCCGTCGGCGTCCTCGCCAACGGTACCGAGGAGCAGATCGGCACCTGGGTCCCGCAGATGTACGGCGACCCCGACGACGTCAAGGTCGCCGCCTTCTGCTCCTCCGAGCCCGACGCCGGCTCCGACGTGGCCTCCATGCGCACCCGCGCCGTCTACGACGAGGCCAAGGACGAGTGGGTGATCAACGGCACCAAGACCTGGGCGACCAACGGCGGCATCGCCAACGTCCACGTCGTCGTCGCCGTCGTCGACCCCGACCTCGGCTCCAAGGGTCACGCCTCCTTCATCGTGCCGCCGAACACGCCCGGCCTCTCCCAGGGCCAGAAGTTCCAGAAGCACGGCATCCGTGCCTCCCACACCGCCGAGGTCGTCCTCGAGGACGTCCGCGTCCCCGGCCACTGCCTCCTCGGCGGGAAGGAGAAGCTCGACGAGCGCCTCGCCCGCGCCCGGGAGCGCGCCAGGGCCGCCGGCAACGGCGAGCGCGTGAAGAACGCCGCCATGGCCACCTTCGAGGCCTCCCGCCCCGCCGTCGGCGCCATGGCCGTCGGCACGGCCCGCGCCGCGTACGAGGTCGCCCTCGACTACGCGAAGACCCGCGAGCAGTTCGGCCGCCCGATCATCGACAACCAGGGCGTCGCCTTCCAGCTGGCCGACATGCGCACCCAGATCGACGCGGCCCGGCTGCTCGTCTGGCGCGCCTCCTGGATGGCGACCACCGGCAAGCCCTTCACCTCCGCCGAGGGTTCGATGTCCAAGCTGTACGCGAGCGAGGTCGCCAAGAAGGTCACCGCCCAGGCCATCCAGATCCTCGGCGGCAACGGCTACACGCGCGAGTACCCGGTCGAGCGGATGCACCGCGACGCGGCCATCTACACGATCTTCGAAGGCACCAGTGAGATCCAGCGCCTCGTGATCGCCCGCACGCTCTCCGGCATGCCGATCCGCTGACGCGGCTCCCACCCTCCCGGGACGCACGCCGGGCGGCTCAGACCACGCAGAACTCGTTGCCCTCCGGGTCCCGGAGGACCACCGCGTAGTAGTCCATGCCGTCCGGCTCGTCCATCCTGTACAGCACCGACGCGCCGAGCGCCGTCAACCGGGCCACCTCGCCGTCCACCCGGGACCGGCGCTCCGCGAGCGGCACCGCCCGGCCGCCGCCGACCTTCAGGTCCAGGTGCAGCCGGTTCTTGACCGTCTTCGGCTCGGGGACCTGCTGGAACCAGACCCGCGGCCCGGAGCCGGCCGGGTCCACGATCGACTCGGGGAGCAGCCCGGCGTCGTCGCCCAACTCCTCCTCCGGCACGCCGATCGCCCTCCAGTACGCCCGCCAGTCGGCATGGCCCTCCGGCGGCGGCTCCGGCACGTAGCGCAAGGCCTCCGCCCAGAAGGCGACCAGGCGCTGCGGCTCGGCGCAGTCGATCGTGAGCTGCAGGGTCATCTGGGGTCCGTCCGCGTGTCCGTCCATGCGCCGCAGCCTCCCAGACCCCACTGACAACGGCCCCGCGACGGCGCCCCGCAGCCCTCCCGTCGGGCGGCCCGCGAGCCGTGCCCGGAGACGGCTCCCGCGCCTCCTACCGGCAGATGGCCCCGTGCGGCAGAATCGACCGCGCCACCGACGCTCACGAGGGGGAACAGCACGATGGCGACCACCCACGCCCCGGCCATACCCGAGCTCACCGGACTTCCGCTGCTCGGCTCGCTGCTCGACCTGAAGAACGACTCGCTCGGCACCTTCCTCAAGGCCCGGCGCGACCACGGAGACGTCGTCCGGATCTCCGCGGGACCGCCCGGCTTCCGGGGCGTCGTCCACTGCGTGTTCTCCGCCGAGGGCGCCCAGCAGGTGCTCGCCGGAGACGCCGCCAACTTCCGCAAGGACAACGCCTTCTACCAGGAGATCCGCGAGTCCTTCGGCAACGGCCTGCTGACCAGCCAGGACGGCGACTACCTGCGCCAACGCCGGCTCGTCCAGCCGCTGTTCACCCGCCGCAGCGTCGACACCTACGCCTCCGCCGTCGCCGACGAGGTCGCCCGGCTCACCGACGGCTGGCGCGCCGCGGGCACCGGGACCGTCGACGTCGTCCACGAGATGACCGGATTCGCGCTGCGCGCCGTCGCCCGCATCCTCTTCGGCACCGACGTCGACGCCGCCGTCGGCATCGTCGAGCGCTGCTTCCCGGTGCTCGGCGACTACGTCTCCCGGCGCGGCTACTCGCCGCGCAAGCCACCGCGTTCCTGGCCGCTGCCCGGCAACCGGCGGGCGGCCGTCGCGCACGAGGAGCTGTACGCCGTCTGCGACCGGATCATCGCCGAGCGGCGCGCCGCCGGCCCGGACGCCGTCCAGGGACGCGACCTGCTGACCCTGCTGGCGGCCGCGGGCGACGAGGACGGCGGCTTCGACCCGTCCGAACTGCGCGAGCAGGTCCTGGTGTTCCTGCTCGCGGGGCACGAGACCACCGCCACCTCGCTCGGCTTCGCCCTCCACCTGCTCGGCCGCCACCCCGAGCAGCAGCGGCTCGCCCACGAGGAGCTGGACCGGGTCCTGGCCGGCCGCACGCCCGGCGCCGCCGACCTCGACAAGCTGCCGTACCTCACCCAGGTCCTGAAGGAGGCCATGCGGCTGTTCCCGGCCGCCCCGGCCATCGGGCGCCGGGCCGTCGAGGCCGTCGAGATCGGCGGCCACCTGATCCCGGCCGGCGCGGACGTGATCGTCTCCTCCTGGGTGACCCACCGCCACCCCCGCTACTGGGACGATCCCGAGCGCTTCGACCCGGACCGCTTCCTGCCGGAACGCGAGGCCGGGCGCCCGCGCTACGCGTACTTCCCGTTCGGCGGCGGTCCGCGGGCCTGCATCGGACAGCACTTCTCCATGCTGGAGTCGGTGATCGCGCTGGCGATGATCCTCCAGGAATTCGAGCTGGAGGCGATCGACACCCACGTGCCCGTGGGATCCGCGATCACCCTGCAGGCCCTCGGCCCGGCGCGCTGCCGCCTGAAGCCGCGTACCCCCTGACGGTGCGTACCGGACGCGGGCCGCGCTACGGGCGGGTCGCCACCAGCACCGTGGCGTACAGCTCCTCGTCCTCCAGGATCTCGGCCCCGAGGCCGTGTGCGGTGACCGCCGCCACGGCCTCGCCGGCCTGGCGCTCGCTGGTCTCCACCAGGAGCCGGCCGCCGGGGGCCAGCCACTGTGCCGCCCCGGCCGCGACCCGGCGCAGCACGTCCAGGCCGTCCGCGCCCCCGTCCAGGGCCACCAGCGGCTCGTGATCGCGGGCCTCGGGCGGCAGCAGGGCCACATCCTCGCTCGGCACGTACGGCACGTTCGCGACCAGCACCTCGATCCGGCCGCGCAGCGCGCCCGGCAGCGGCTCGAACAGGTCGCCCTCGTACACCCGGCCGCCGCGCGGCTCGATGTTGCGCCGGGCGCAGCGCACCGCGGCCGGCTCGATGTCGGAGGCGTGCACCTCGGCGTCCGGGACGGAGGCGAGCAGCACCGCGCCCGCCGCGCCCGAGCCGCAGCACAGGTCGACACAGACGGCGCCCGGGCGGGCCAGCGCCACCGCCCGGCCGACCAGGAACTCCGTGCGCCGCCGCGGCACGAACACCCCGCCGTCGACCTCGATCCGCAGCCCGGCGAACTCCGCCCAGCCCACCACGTGCTCCAGCGGCAGCCCGCCGGCCCGCCGGCCGACCATCGCGTCGAGCTCGTCCGGACCGCTCGCGGCCGCCCGCAGCAGCTCCGCCTCCTCCTCGGCGAAGACGCAGCCCGCGGCCCGCAGCCGCTCCACCACCCCCAGGTCAGGCAAGATGCGCCTCGATGGCGTCGACGATCTCCGCGGCCTCCGGCTCGGTGCGCGGCCGGAAGCGGGTGACCGCTCCGTCCCGCCCGATGAGGAACTTCTCGAAGTTCCACTGCACGTCCCCGGCCTCGCCCCCGGCGTCCGCGACCTTGGTCAGCTCCGCGTACAGCGGGTGCCGCCCGGCGCCGTTGACCTCGGCCTTCGCGAGGAGCGGGAAGCTCACCCCGTACGTCGTCGAGCAGAAGGTCTCGATCTCCTCCGCGCTGCCCGGCTCCTGCCCGGCGAACTGGTTGCACGGCACGCCGAGCACGGTGAAGCCGCGCTCCCCGTACGCCTTCTGCAACCGCTCCAGGCCCTCGTACTGCGGCGTCAGACCGCACTTGGAGGCCACGTTGACCACGAGGACGGCCTTGTCGCGGAAGTCCGCGAGGGAGACCGGGTCGCCGGACAGGGTCGTCAAGGGGATGTCGTACAAGCTCATGGAAGGCTCCTTGTCACACCGATGGGGTTTGATCTCAGTATGGGAGACGAACCACTGGCAATCGAGATCGATTCCGCGTCCGCCGAGCCCCGCCGGATCCGCTGCCGCCTCTGCGGCCGCCCCCTGACCGGACCGGAGTCCCGCCGCACCGGCCTCGGCCCGGCCTGCGACGCCAAACTCCACCCGGCGGGCCCGGACATCCGCACCCGCCGTCACGAGGTGGACCAGGACACCCTGCCGGGCACCTGAGGACCCTGCCGCCCGGCAGTCCTACAGCTTCCGGAACAGGCCCTCCTGCACCACCGACACCAGCAGCCGTCCCTCGCGGTCGTAGATCCGGCCCCGGGCCAGGCCCCGGCCGCCCGTCGCGATCGGCGACTCCTGGTCGTACAGGAACCACTCGTCGGCCCGGAAGGGGCGGTGGAACCACATCGCGTGGTCCAGGGACGCCATGTCGAAGCCGCGAGGACCCCACAGCGGCTCGACGGGGATGCGGACGGCGTCGAGCAGGGTCATGTCCGAGGCGTACGTGAGGGCGCAGGTGTGCACCAGCGGGTCGTCGCCCAGCGGGCCCACCGCCCGCATCCACACCGCGCTGCGCGGGTCCCCGTCCGTCACCTCGGCCTTCGTCCAGCGCAGCCGGTCCACGTAGCGGATGTCGAAGGGCTGGCGGCGGGCCATCCGCTCCAGCGCCTCCGGCAGTACGCCCAGGTGGTCGCGGATCTCGTCCGCGAGCTTCGGCAGGCTCTCCGGGTCGGTGAGGTGCCGCGGTGGCAGCTGGTGCTCGAACGCGCCCTCCTCCGGCAGGTGGAAGGAGGCCGTCAGATTGAAGATCGTCCGGCCCTCCTGCACCGCCGTCACCCGCCGGGTGGTGAACGAACGCCCGTCGCGCACCCGCTCCACCTGGTAGACGATCGGCACGCCCGGGCGGCCCGGCCGCAGGAAGTAGGCGTGCAGCGAGTGCACCGGCCGCTCGTCGTCCACGGTCCGCCCGGCCGCCACCAGGGCCTGGCCCGCGACCTGCCCGCCGAAGACCCGCTGGAGCGACTCCTGCGGGCTGCGGCCGCGGAAGATGTTCACCTCGATCCGCTCCAGATCGAGCAGATCCACGAGCCTCTCGGCGGGGTTCGCCACCTTGCTCCTCCTCCAGGGGATGTCCGACTACGGCCCAGGGCGGCCGACGACAGCCGACCGCGGCCGACGGGAGCCGACTACAGCTGTCCGACCGACGTCACACGGACCACCGCGCGGCCCTCCTCGTCCGAGGCCGCCAGGTCCACCTCCGCGCTGATGCCCCAGTCATGGTCGCCGTTCGGGTCGGCGAAGGTCTGCCGGACGCGCCAGAGGCCGTGCTCGGGGTCCTCCTCGATGGACAGCAGCTTCGGGCCGCGCGCGTCGGGGCCGGTGCCGAGGTCGTCGTACTCGTCCCAGTACGCGTCCATCGCCTCGCCCCACGCGTCCGCGTCCCAGCCGGACTCCGCGTCCAGCTCGCCCAGCTCGTCCACGTGGTCCAGGGCCGCCAGCTCCACCCGGCGGAACATCGCGTTGCGCACCAGGACCCGGAACGCGCGCGCGTTCGCGGTGACCGGCTTGACCTGGTCGGCCTGCTCCTGCGCCTCCTCGGCGGTCTGGATCTCCGGGTTCGCCAGCTGCTCCCACTCGTCGAGCAGCGAGGAGTCGACCTGCCGCACCATCTCGCCCAGCCAGGCGATCAGGTCCTCCAGGTCCTCCGTCTTCAGGTCGTCCGGAATGGTGTGGTCCAGCGCCTTGTACGCGCTCGCGAGATAGCGCAGCACGATGCCCTCGGTCCGCGCCAGCTCGTAGAAGGAGGTGAACTCCGTGAACGACAGCGCCCGTTCGTACATGTCACGGATGACCGACTTCGGCGACACCGGGTGGTCACCGACCCACGGGTGTGACTTCCGGTAGACGTTGTACGCGTGCCACAGCAGCTCCTCGAGCGGCTTCGGGTACGAGATCTCCTGGAGCCGCTCCATGCGCTCCTCGTACTCGACCCCGTCGGCCTTCATCGCGCCGACCGCCTCGCCGCGCGCCTTGTTCTGCTGCGCCGCCAGGATCTGCCGCGGGTCGTCCAGCGTGGACTCCACCACCGACACCATGTCCAGGGCGTACGACGGCGACTCCGGGTCCAGCAGGTCGAACGCGGCGAGCGCGAACGTCGACAGCGGCTGGTTCAGCGCGAAGTCCTGCTGGAGGTCCACGGTCAGCCGGATCGTGCGGCCCTCGGCGTCCGGGGTGTCCAGCCGCTCCACGACACCGCCGTCGAGCAGCGAGCGGTAGATCGCGATGGCCCGGCGGATGTGCCGCAGCTGGTTCTTCCGCGGCTCGTGGTTGTCCTCCAGGAGCTTGCGCATCGCGTCGAAGGCGTTGCCCGGCCGGGCGATCACCGACAGCAGCATGGTGTGCGTGACCCGGAAGCGGGAGGTCAGCGGCTCCGGCTCGGAGGCGATCAGCTTCTCGAAGCTGTTCTCGGTCCAGCCGACGAAGCCCTCGGGCGCCTTCTTGCGGACCACCTTGCGGCGCTTCTTCGGATCGTCGCCGGCCTTCGCGAGCGCCTTCTCGTTCTCGATGACGTGCTCGGGCGCCTGCGCCACCACGAAACCGGCGGTGTCGAAGCCGGCCCGGCCCGCACGGCCCGCGATCTGGTGGAACTCCCGGGCCCGCAGCGTGCGTACCCGGTTGCCGTCGTACTTGGTCAGCGCGGTGAACAGCACCGTGCGGATGGGCACGTTGACGCCGACGCCGAGCGTGTCGGTGCCGCAGATGACCTTCAGCAGGCCCGCCTGCGCCAGCTTCTCCACCAGACGCCGGTACTTCGGCAGCATGCCCGCGTGGTGCACGCCGATGCCGTGCCGGACGTAACGCGACAGGTTCTTGCCGAACTTCGTGGTGAAGCGGAAGTTGCCGATCATCTCGGCGATGGCGTCCTTCTCCTCGCGCGAGCACATGTTGATGCTCATCAGCGACTGCGCCCGCTCCACGGCCTGCGCCTGCGTGAAGTGGACGATGTAGACGGGCGCCTGCTTCGTCTCCAGCAGCTCGGTCAGGGTGTCGGTGATCGGCGTGAGCCGGTACTCGTACGACAGCGGGACCGGCCGGGTCGCCGAGCGGACCACTGCGGTCGGGCGGCCGGTGCGGCGGGTCAGGTCCTGCTCGAACATCGACACGTCGCCGAGCGTCGCCGACATGAGGACGAACTGGGCCTGCGGAAGCTCCAGGATCGGGATCTGCCACGCCCAGCCGCGGTCCTGCTCCGCGTAGAAGTGGAACTCGTCCATCACGACCTGGCCGATGTCGGCGTCCTTGCCGTCGCGCAGCGCGATCGACGCCAGGACCTCGGCGGTGCAGCAGATGACCGGCGCGTCCGCGTTCACGGAGGCGTCGCCGGTCAGCATGCCGACGTTCTCCGTGCCGAAGATCTTGCACAGGTCGAAGAACTTCTCCGACACCAGCGCCTTGATCGGCGCCGTGTAGAAGGTGACCTGGTCGTTGGCCAGCGCCGTGAAGTGTGCACCCGCCGCGACCAGCGACTTTCCCGAGCCGGTCGGCGTGGAAAGGATCACGTTGGCCCCGGAGACCACCTCGATCAGCGCCTCCTCCTGGGCCGGGTAGAGCGTGATGCCCCGGTCCTCCGCCCATGAGGAGAAGGCCTCGAAGAGGGCATCGGGGTCGGCGGTCGGCGGCAGCTGATCGATAAGGGTCACGCCCCCATCTTGCCTGGATTCCGCACGGATGAGGGAACCGGCCACCGGATCGAAGATCACGGACGATAGGCTGGCCCGTCGACCGGCCGTGCGGCCGGCGCGCGACCGTGCGTCAACTGGGCGCCGGCGCGCGAGGAATGGGGCGGGGAACGACCATGATGGGACCGGCGCACTCGCTGTCCGGAGCGGCGGCCTGGCTGGGCGTCGGAGCGGCAGCGGCGGCCTTCGACCATCCGATGCCGTGGCCGGTTCTGGTCGTCGGGGCGCTCATCTGCGCCGGTGCGGCCCTCGCGCCCGACCTCGACCACAAGGCCGCGACCATCTCGCGCGCCTTCGGACCCGTCTCGCGGGGGCTGTGCGAGATCGTCGACAAGCTGTCGTACGCCGTCTACAAGGCCACCCGCTCCTCCGCCGACCCCCGCCGGTCCGGCGGCCACCGCACCCTCACCCACACCTGGGTCTGGGCCGTCCTGATCGGCGCCGGCGCCTCGGTCGCCGCCGTGACCGGCGGGCGCTGGGCGGTCCTGGCGATCCTCTTCGTCCACCTCGTCCTGGCGGTCGAGGGCCTGCTGTGGCGGGCGGCGCGGATGTCCAGCGACGTCCTGGTGTGGCTGCTCGGCGCGACCAGCGCCTGGATCCTCGCCGGCGTCCTGGACCAGCCGGGCCACGGCTCCGACTGGCTCTTCACCGGCCCCGGCCAGGAGTACCTGTGGCTGGGCCTGCCGATCGTGCTCGGCGCCCTGGTCCACGACATCGGCGACGCCCTGACCGTCTCCGGCTGCCCGATCCTCTGGCCCATCCCGGTGGGCCGCAAGCGCTGGTACCCGATCGGACCGCCGAAGGCCATGCGCTTCCGGGCCGGCAGCTGGGTCGAGCTGAAGGTGCTGATGCCGGCCTTCATGCTCCTCGGCGGGGTGGGCGGCGCGTCGGCGCTGGGCTTCTTCTAACGCCCGTCCGGCGGGTCGGGGGCGCGGCCCCGACCCTGATCCGCCGGACCGGACCAGGGCCTGTCCGACCCTGATCCGCCGGACCGGACCAGGGTCTGTCCGGTCCTGATCCGCCGGACCGGACCAGGGCCGCCTCTTCCGGAGCTTGGCCGGGTCCGACCCGGATCAGGAAGGAACGGCCTGCCGCGGTCCGCACGGCTCCCGGCCGGGGCGGGCCCTCCCGGATCCCGGCCGGACCCGGGTCGCTCCCGGTCAGCCGTGCGAGCCGCCCGATGCCGAGACCCAGCCGGCCGCCGTCGCGGTCCACGACCGCCTGCACGGCGACACCGACGCCGAGCGGCAGGCCGGCGATGCCGAGCTGCAGGAGCAGGCCCCACAGCAGACACCTCACGTGCCCGCCCAGCTGTTCCCTGCCCAGCCAGGGGAGGAACCGGGAACCCGAGCGGACGTCCGGCACCCCGGGGTCGGCATACGGTAGATCGCGAATCTGCATGATGTTCCCGGCGCTCTCGGCCGATGCCGTGGACCGGTCGGTCACGTGAAGTCGAACCGCTCCAGGCCGGCCCCGCCCGGTCGGCACCGGCAAACGATTTTCCGGCACCCGGGAACACATCCGGCCAAGCCGGGCCCCGCCCTCTGGACCGCGTCCCGAGGCCCGCGCTTCACTCACGGCCCATGAGACAACGGAAGATCATGAGCATGATCAGCGGCCTCACCCTGGCCGCCGGAATGCTGCTCGCCGCCCCCGCGGCGCACGCGGACGAGGCCCCGACCCCGCCGGCCGAGTTCGGCACCGACTGGCACGACCCGGTCACCGCCGCGCCGCCGGTCACCACCCCCGGCACCCGCACCTGCCGGGTCACCCTCGCCGCCGCCCGGTTCCGCGACTTCACGCCGTACAAGGGGAGTTACACCCCGCCGAAGGAGTGCGGCACCCGCTGGAACAAGGTGGTCCTGCGCCTCGAAGGCACGGTGAAGGGCCGCCAGTACGACCGCCTCGGCCACCTCGCCGTCGGCGGCGTCGAGATCCTCCGCACCTCCACGCCCGAGCCCTCGCCCGACGGCATCGCCTGGTCCGTCGAGAAGGACGTCACCCGCTACCGCGAGACCCTCAGCCGGCCGCAGCCCGTCGAGATGCTCATCGGAAACGTCGTCAACGAGACCTACACCGGCGTCATCGACGTCCGCGTCACCCTGACCTTCCACACCGCCCAGGGCGGCGTGCGACCCGCCGCGAACACCCCCGACCGCGTCCTGCCGCTCACCGGCGCCACCCTCACCACCCCGCGCAACACCGAACGGATCCTCGCCGAGGTGTACGCCACCGGCTCCGGCGGCGGCTGCGAGGAGTTCTGGTACCTCACCGTCCCCGACGCCGCGCCCTACTCCTGCAAGGCCACCGACGGCCCGTACCGGGAAGTGCGGATCTCCGTCGACGGGAAGCTCGCCGGCATCGCCGCGCCCTTCCCGCACGTGTGGACCGGCGGCTGGTCCAACCCCTTCCTCTGGTACGTGACCCCCGCGCCGCGCGCCTTCGACGTCCAGCCGATCGTCTACGACCTCACGCCCTTCGCGGCGCTCCTCAACGACGGCCTGGCCCACCGGATCGAGGTCTCCGTGGCCGGCGTCCCCGCCGGCCAGTCCGGCTGGAGCGTCCCCGCCAACGTGCTGCTCTGGCAGGACGAGGGCCGGGCCGTCGTCACCGGCGCCCTCGACCGGCACGAGTCCGGCACCCCGCGCAACTCCTCGGTGCACACGCCCGGTTCGCCCGACCGCGTCGACACCACGGGCGGCCACACCCTGACCGTCGCCGGCCACCTGAACACCTCGCACGGCCGGGTCGCCACCACCGTCACCCGCACCGTCGGCCACAGCTCCACGCACCGCTGGGGCGCCGACGAGAACCCGGACGCGCTCACCGCGCGCTGGACCGACGACGAGACGGTGACCGTCGGCCGGACCGCCACCCGCACCCACCGCGCGTACGTCATGGACGGCGAGATCACCGTCTCGGCCGACAACCGGCTGCGGACGGTGCTGACCGTCGGCGGCCGCGCCTCCGTCGACGTGGTCCGCGCCGGCGAGCGGCTGTCCTGGTCCCGGCTCGACGACACGTACACCGGCGACGCCGCCTTCACCCTCGGCGTCCCGCGCGAGGAGCGGCACGCGGTCGGCACCAGCACCGAGCGCTACCGCCGCTACGGCTCCGACGGCTGCTACGACCGCTCCCTGACGACCGTCCAGGGCACCCTGGTCGAGGACCTGCGGCGCTGCTGAACCCGACCGGGAGGTGCCCGGGGCGGGCCGCCGCCTTCCTGGTGACGCATGTCCGGACGAGCACCCGAATCTGCGACCGACCGTCCGCCTCCGGAACCCTGACGAGCGCGTCGTCCCCTACGAGGTCATGCGCGGGTACCTGGGGCAGGTGGCCGATCGGGCGGAACGCTGCCGCATCGCGTTCGAGCAGGAGCCTGAAGCAGGGGAACGATCACGCAGAGAACGGCGTGATCACGGCGTCGGAGCCTTTCACCCGGCACGTCTGCCCGTCCGCCGTCCGGGCCGGATCCGGGCGCGGGCGCCTCGCCGGGGCGTCGCGGGTCATGGACGGGTCGCCCGTTCCAGCGCGATCAGCGCCGAGTGGTACGTACGGCCCGTGGCGCGCTCCATGCCGACCTCGCACATGCGGTTGGCCGAGAGGTGCGCGTCGAAGGGCCGGGCGGTGACCTCCGCCGCCTCGCGCGCCGTGGCGGCGGAGGTCAGCTCGGGATGGAGCATGCCGCGGTCGCCCGCGAAGCCGCAGCAGCCGGCGTCGACGGGGACGACGACCTCCTCGGCGCAGGCCCCGGCGAGCGCCGTCAGCCGGTCCTCGTCGCCCAGGTGCCGCATGGAGCAGGTCGGATGCACCACCGCGGAGCCGACCCGGTGCCGCACGTCGAGCCGTGGCAGCAGCTCGTCCGCCGCCCACACGAGGGAGTCCACGACCGTGAGCTCCGCGTGCAACTCCCGGTTGTCGTCCGTGAGGTACGGAACCACGTCGCGCGCGAGGCCGAGCGCGCAGGAGGACGCGTCGACGACCAGGGGCAGCCGGCCGCCGGCCGTCCAGCCCCAGGCCGCCTCGACGATCCGGTTGGCCATCACCCCGTTGCCGCGCTCGAAGCCCTTGGAGTGCCAGATCGTCGCGCAGCAGGTGCCGGCCACGTCGTCCGGGATCCACACCGGCCGCCCCGCCCGGGCGGACAGCGCCACCACCGCCTCCGGCAGCGACGGGCCCGCGAGCCCGTCCGGGTTGCCGAAGATCCGGTTCACGCAGGCCGGGTAGTAGACCGCCGCCGCGGCCGGCCGGTGGGTGCGCGGGAGCCTGCGGGGCGCGGCGCCCGGGATCTCGGGCAGCCACTCCGGCACCAGGCCCGACCGCATGGCCTTGCGCGCCAGTCCGGTGGCCGACTCCATGAACCGGTCGCCGAGCCGGGCCGCCGTCGCCACCGCGAGCCGCACGGAGGTCTCCACGGCGCGGAAGTCGTGCGCGGCGAGCGTGGCGACCGCCTCCTCGCGCGGGGAGTGCCGCCGACGCCGGAACTCCCTCATCATCGCGCCCGTGTCGATGCCGACCGGGCAGGCCAGCGCACAGGTGGAGTCACCGGCGCAGGTGTCGACCGCGTCGTAGCCGTACGACTCGAGGAGACCGGTCTCCACCGGCGAACCGTCGGCCTGGCGCATCATCTCCCGCCGCAGCACGATCCGCTGGCGCGGACTGGTCGTCAGATCCCCGCTGGGACAGACGGGTTCGCAGAAGCCGCACTCGATGCACGGGTCGGCGACCCGCTCCACGGTCGGGAGGGTCTTCAGGCCGCGCAGGTGCGCCTGCGGGTCGCGGTCGAGCACGATCCGGGGCGCGAGCAGCCCGTCCGGGTCGATGACCTCCTTGGTCCGCCACATCAGTTCGGTCGCCTTGGGGCCCCACTCCAGTTCCAGGAAGGGCGCGATGTTGCGGCCCGTGGCGTGCTCCGCCTTGAGCGAGCCGTCGAAGCGCTCCACGGTCATGTTGCAGAACTCGTCCATGAACGACGCGTAGCGCTCCACGTCGGCCGGGTCGCCGGCGTCGAAGGCGAGCAGGAAGTGCAGGTTGCCGTGGGCGGCGTGACCGGCGACGGCCGCGTCGAAGCCGTGCCGGGCCTGGAGGTCGAGCAGCTCCGCGCAGGCCTCGGCGAGCCGGGCCGGCGGCACGGCGAAGTCCTCCGTGATCAGGGTCGTACCGGAGGGGCGGGAGCCGCCGACCGCCGTCACGAAGGCCCTGCGCGCCTTCCAGTAGCCGGCGATGGTGCCCGGGTCGCGGGTGAAGGCGTTTCCGGAGGAGACGACGGAGGCGACCGGGGCGACGAGCCGGAGGTGCGCGAGGGCCCCGGCCGCCGCCTCCTCGCAGGCCCGCTGCCCGGCCTCGTCCGGTGCCCGGAATTCCACGAGCAGCGCCGCCGTCTCCTTCGGCAGCTCCGCCCAGTCGGCCGGCACGCCCGGCACGCCGGCCGTGGCGCGCAGCGTGTTGCCGTCCATCAGTTCCACGGCGAGCGCGCCCGCCTCGGTGAAGCGGGGCACGGCGGCCGCGGCGGCCGGCAGCGAGGGGAAGAACAGCAGCGCCGTGGAGACCCTGCGGTCCAGGGGCACGGTGTCGAAGACGACCTCGGAGATGAAGCCCAGGGTGCCCTCGGAGCCCACCATCAGACCGCGCAGGATCTCCACCGGGCCGGCGCCGTCGAGGAAGGCGTCCAGCCGGTAGCCGTTGGTGTTCTTGATCGTGTGCTTGGCGCGGATCCGGGCCGTCAGCTCCGGGTCCGCCTCGATCTCCGCCTTCAGCGCCGTCAGCCCGGCGCACAGCCGGGGCTCCGCGCGCGCCAGCTCCTCCTCGGCGGCCGGGTCGGCGGTGTCGACGACGGTGCCGCTCGGCAGCACGAAGGTGAGCGAGGCGACCGTGCGGTACGAGTTCCGGGTGATGCCCGCCGTCATGCCCGAGGCGTTGTTGGCGACGACCCCGCCGATCGTGCAGGCGACCGCGCTGGCCGGGTCGGGGCCGAGCACCCGGCCGTACGGCGCGAGCGCCGCGTTCGCCCGGACGACGGTCGTGCCGGGACGGATCCGCGCGCGGGCGCCGTCGTCGAGGACCTCGACGCCCACCCAGTGGCGGCGCACGTCCACCAGGATGTCCTCGCCCTGCGCCTGCCCGTTGAGGCTGGTCCCGGCGGCCCGGAACACGACCTCGCGGCCCTTGCCGCGGGCGTACGAGAGCACGGCCGACACGTCGTCGACGTCCTCGGCCACCACGACGACCTGCGGCACGAAGCGGTAGGGGCTCGCGTCGGAGGCGTAGCGGACCAGATCGGAGACCTTGGACAGCACCTTCTCGGGACCGAGGAGGGCGATCAGCTCCTCGCGCAGGTGCTTCTGGGTGCCCCGGGCCTGGAGGTCGGGCACCCGGTCGGGCGCCGCCCGTCGTTTCGTCCCGGCTCGCAGGGTCTGCGGATTCGGCTCCCGTACAGGCATGGCCAGGGCTCCCCTCCGGCGCGACCGTGCCCCGCTCCCGCTGCCCCGGTGTCGGCGGACGGGCTCAGGGCCGGGTCGGCGGACGGGCTCCGGCCGTTTCGGCGGACGGCCGGACCGTGTCAGCAGACGGGCTCCGGACCGCGGTCGACCAGAGCGGACAGCAGACCTCCGAGCACCTCGCGCTGTTCGACGGTCAGTGGAGCCAGGATGTCCTCTGCGGCCTCCCGGCGCGCGCTGCGCAGCTCCCTCAGTGTGTCGCGACCGGCGTCGGTCAGCTCGATCCGGACCACCCGGCGGTTGCTCGGGTCGGGCACCCGGCGCACCCGACCCGACGCCTCCAGGCCGTCGACGAGACTGGTCACCGCGCGCGGGACGACCTCGAGGCGGGCCGCGAGATCGGCCATCCGGGGCGGGGCGGGGTAGTGCGCGACCGTCCGCAGCAGCCGGGACTGCGCGGGCGTGATCCCGACCGGCTCCAGGTGGCGCTTCTGGATGCGGTGGAGCCGCCGGGTCAGCCGCAGCAGCTGCTCGGCGAGGAGACCGTCGGGATCGGGCGCGCCCAGAGGGCCGGCGGGAGTGCCGACGGCGGCAGAGGCCGGGGAAGAGGTGGGGGAGGCGGAGGCGGCAGTGGCCCCGGGGGAGGCGGGGGCGGAGGCAGCAGGGCCGGTGGCGGCGGAGGCGCCGGAGCCGGTGGGGGCGCCGGAAGTGGCCGGGGTGCTCATGAGGGAACACTATCAGGACCATGTTCATTGTGAGTATAGGTAACAATGAGCTATGCTCCGACCGTACCGTCACCGAACCCTCGTAGGAGCCCATGCGTCACCATGACGAGTCCACCTGGACACCCCCCGCCCGCGACCCCGGCGCCCCCAAGGAGCCCGCCCAGCTGCGGCGCATCCTCCGGCTCTTCCTGCCCTACCGCGGCCGTCTCGGCGTCGTCGGCCTGCTCGTGGCCGCCTCGTCGCTGGTCTCGGTCGCCTCGCCCTTCCTCCTCCGGGAGATCCTCGACACCGCGATCCCGCAGGGCCGCACCGGCCTGCTCAGCCTGCTCGCGCTCGGCATGATCGCCACCGCCGTGGTCTCCGGAGTCTTCGGCGTGCTCCAGACGCTGATCTCCACGACCGTCGGCCAGCGCGTCATGCACGACCTGCGCACCGCGGTCTACGCCCAGCTCCAGCGCATGCCGCTGGCCTTCTTCACGCGCACCCGCACCGGCGAGGTCCAGTCCCGGATCGCCAACGACATCGGCGGCATGCAGGCGACGGTCACCTCGACCGCCACCTCCCTCGTCTCGAACCTCACCGCCGTCGTCGCCACCGTCGTGGCCATGCTCGCGCTCGACTGGCGGCTCACCGTCGTCTCGCTCCTGCTGCTGCCGGTCTTCGTCGCGATCAGCCGCCGCGTCGGCCGCGAGCGCAAGCAGATCACCACCCGCCGCCAGAAGCAGATGGCCGCCATGGCCGCCACCGTCACCGAGTCGCTGTCCGTGAGCGGCATCCTGCTCGGCCGCACCATGGGCCGCGCCGACTCCCTGACCAGGTCCTTCGCCGAGGAGTCCGAGCGCCTCGTCGACCTCGAAGTGCGCTCCTCCATGGCCGGACGGTGGCGGATGTCCACCATCGGCATCGTCATGGCCGCCATGCCCGCGCTGCTCTACTGGGCCGCCGGCCTCGCCCTCCAGGCCGGTGGGCCGGCGATATCGCTCGGCACCCTGGTCGCCTTCGTCTCGCTGCAGCAGGGCCTCTTCCGGCCCACCGTGAGCCTGCTGTCGACCGGCGTGCAGATGCAGACCTCGCTCGCCCTCTTCCAGCGGATCTTCGAGTACCTCGACCTGCCCGTCGAGATCACCGAGCCCGCCGAACCCGTGCGCCCGGCCCGTGTCTCCGGCGAGATCGCCTTCGAGAAGGTCACCTTCCGCTACGACCCCGAGGGCGAGGGCCGTCCCACCCTCGACGCGATCGACCTCACCGTGCCGGCCGGCGGCAGCCTCGCCGTCGTCGGACCCACCGGCTCCGGCAAGTCCACCCTCAGCTACCTGGTGCCCCGGCTCTACGACGTCACCGAAGGCCGCGTCACCCTCGACGGCGTCGACGTGCGCGACCTCGCCTTCGACACCCTCGCCCAGGCCGTCGGCGTGGTCTCCCAGGAGACCTACCTCTTCCACGCCTCCGTCGCGGACAACCTGCGCTTCGCCAAGCCCGACGCCACCGACGAGGAGATCGAGGCAGCCGCCCGCGCCGCCCAGATCCACGACCACATCGCCTCGCTGCCCGACGGCTACGACACCCTCGTCGGCGAGCGCGGCTACCGCTTCTCGGGCGGCGAGAAACAGCGCCTCGCGATCGCCCGCACCATCCTGCGCGACCCGCCCGTGCTCATCCTCGACGAGGCGACCAGCGCCCTCGACACCCGCACCGAGCACGCCGTGCAGCAGGCCATCGACGCACTCTCCGCCGGCCGCACCACCATCACCATCGCCCACCGGCTCTCCACCGTCCGCGATGCCGACCAGATCGTCGTCCTGGACGCCGGCCGCATCGCCGAGCGCGGCACCCACGAGGAACTGCTCGCGCAGGACGGACGGTACGCGGCGCTGGTGCGCCGGGACGCCCGCGCATCAGAACACGCGAACGTGGGAGCGGTTGTTCCCCAGAACGTGTGATCGTGCCGGTTTCCGTTGCCCAACTCCCCTACGGCATCGGATGATTACGGTGCGCAAGCGACGGGCTGCAGACCGCGACTGCGCAGTCCCACAGCACGCTCTGCACAAGGAGAAAGCACCACCATGAACGTCATCACCCACCTGCTCGCCGGCGTCCTCCACTTCGTGGGCTGGCTCGTCTGAGCCTCCCGCAGGCAGCAGTGCCCGGCGCCGCCGACTCCCCGTCCCCGGGGGTCGGCGGCGCCGCCGCGTGACGGGGGGCGATGCGAGGGATGTGCCGCCGCGCGAGGCGCCTGCGCGGCGGGGCCGTGCGGCGGGGCCGCATCACGGGATGCGCGAGGATGCGCGCGCCAGGCGCCTGCGTGGCCGAGCCGCATGACGGGTCGCGCCGGGTGGGCCGCGAGGGGCGGGACACAGCTCGGCTCCCCGGAATCGTCCGGCACCCGGGTTAGCGTGCAAACCATGACGTACCGGACCTGGCAGCCCGAGCGCCGACCCCGCCGCCGCTCGCGGCTCACCCGGCGCGGGAAGCTCGTCGTCCTCGGCGCCCTGCTCGCCGTCGCCGCCGCGGTCACCGTGCCGCTCCTCCTGCTCGGCGGTGACCACCCGAAGCCACCTCCGCCGGTGAAGCAGCGCACCCTGCTCATCCCGGAGGGATGGCGCGGCGGCGAGGTGTACGAGGCCGTGGACCGCTCCCTCGGACTTCCCGCCGGCACCACCCGCAGGACCGCCCAGGCACCGGCCACCGCGCTCGCCCTGCCCGCGGCGGCAGCCGGAAACCCCGAGGGCTACCTCTTCCCGGCCACGTATCCCGTCGACACGACCACCACGCCCGACGGACTCCTGCGCTACATGGTCGACACCGCCACCAAGCGCTTCGGCGCCCCGGGCATCGCGGAAGGCGCCCGCAGGCACGGGATGACGGTCCACCAGCTGGTGATCATCGCCAGCATCGTCCAGGCCGAGGCGGACACTCCGGAGGACATGGGCAAGGTGGCCCGGGTCGTCTACAACCGGCTCGCCCAGGGCATGCCGCTCCAGATGGACTCGACCATCAACTACGCCCTGGGGCGCGACACCGTGGACACCAGCCACCAGGACACCCGCATCGACAGCCCGTACAACACCTACGAGCGCCGCGGCCTGCCCCCGTCACCCATCGGCAACCCCGGCGACCAGGCCATGAGCGCGGCCGTCGCCCCGGCCGAAGGCGACTGGCTGTACTTCGTCACCGTGAGCCACGGCGACACCCGCTTCACCGCCAGCTACCCGGAACACCAGGCGAACGTGGCGGACTTCAACGCACGGCGACGGGCCGCGACGACGTCCTGAGCAGCCGCCGGATGTCGGTGACGGCGGAGCGGCCGGCCCGGTTGGCGCCGATGGTCGACGCCGAGGGGCCGTAGCCCACGAGGTGGACGCGGGGGTCCCGTACCGCCCTCGTCCCCTCGACCCGGATGCCGCCGCCGGGCTCGCGCAGCCGCAGCGGGGCGAGGTGGTCGATCGCGGCCCGGAAACCGGTCGCCCAGAGGATCACGTCCGCGTCCACCGTCCGCCCGTCGTCCCAGGCCACACCCGTGGGGGTGATCCGGTCGAACATGGGCAGCCGGTCGAGCACACCGCGCTCCCGCGCCTCGCGCACGGCGTCGTTGAGCGGCAGGCCGGTGACCGAGACGACGCTCTGCGGCGGAAGTCCCCGCCGTACGCGCTCCTCGACGAGGGCGACGGCGGCCCGGCCCTCCGCCTCGCCGAAGGGACCCTCGCGGAAGACGGGCTCGCGGCGGGTGACCCAGGTCGTCGCGGCGGCGACGTCGGCGATCTCCATCAGGTGCTGGGTGCCGGAGGCCCCACCGCCGACCACGATCACCCGCTGCCCGGCGAAGGCATCCGGCCCCGGGTACTGGGCGGTGTGCAGCTGACGTCCGCGGAAGGTCTCCTGCCCCGGGTAGCGAGGCCAGAACGGCCGGTCCCAGGTGCCGGTGGCGTTGATCAGGGCGCGGGTGGCGTAGACGCCCTCCGAGGTCTCGACGACCAGCCGCCCGTCCGGGCCGTCGTCGCCCTCGCGGACCGCGGACACCTCGACGGGCCGGTGCACCCGCAGCCCGAAGGCGTCCTCGTAGTCGGCGAAGTAGCGGCCGATCACCTCGGAGGACGGCCGCGCGGGGTCGGCACCGGTCAGCTCCATGCCGGGCAGCGCGTGCATGCCGTGCACCTTGCCGTACGTGAGCGAGGGCCAGCGGAACTGCCAGGCGCCGCCGGGCCGGGGCGCGTGGTCGAGGATCACGAAGTCCCGATCGGGCTCGAAACCGGTCCGCCGAAGGTGATAGCCCGCGGACAGCCCGGCCTGCCCGGCCCCGATGACGACGACGTCCACCTCGCGCGCGGCAACCTCGCGGCCCGAGACCCGACGCCCCGCGACTCCGTACACCTCGAAATCGTTCACGCTTCCACCAACCGCCCGCGCCCCGGAGATCTTCCCGGACCGCCGCCGCACGGCTGCCCCGGCTCATCCGGGACCCGTAGGACACCGGCGGCCGGAGCGCCGCGGTACGCGTGCGCCCACCGCGGCGGGTCGGCAGGATGGGGCCATGGCCTTCAGCACCACGATCCTCACGCTCACCACGGGCTCCACGGAGACCGTCACCGACCTCACCCGCCACTGCGAGGACTTCCTGTCCCGGGCGGCCGAGGGCCGCGACGGCCTCCTCAACCTCTTCGTCCCGCACGCCACCGCCGGCCTGGCGATCCTGGAGACGGGCGCGGGCAGCGACCACGACCTCCTCGCCGCGCTGCACCACATCCTCCCCGCCGACGACCGCTGGCAACACCGCCACGGCTCCCCGGGCCACGGCCGCGACCACGTCCTCCCGGCCCTGGTCCCCCCACACGCCACCCTCCCGATCCTGGCCGGCCGCCTGGAACTGGGCACGTGGCAGTCGATCTGCCTGGTGGACACCAACAAGGACAACCCCCAGCGGCAGGTACGCCTGTCGTTCCTCGGGTAGCGGCGGGTACCGCGGGCCTGTAGGCCGGATGTCCGGCCGCACCAGGCGATGGTTGAGCGTCGGCCCCTCGCTCTCCTCCGGAACCCCCGGATGTGTCAGCAGCTCCGCTTGCGGTTGGGCGCGGCTGTCTCCCTTGCTGCGGCGGCGAGTTCGGACCGCTCCTTCGCGGGACCGGAGACCGTCGGGCCTGAGGCCGTAGGACGTTCGCCTACCTCAGGGTCCGGTTCTGTCCCGGGTGCTCGCTGTGCGTCGATCTCGCTGGAGTCCTGTCCAGCGCACCCGTCCTGAGCGCGATGTCGACGGCTCAGAACTCGGCATGAACAGGATCCGGTCCAGGTAAGACCTATCCATAGGGAGCAGAAGGGGGTCGGTGCTCGTCATGGTTCTCGGGTTGATCATCTGCGTCGGCGTGCTGGCAGGGCTGGCATGGCGGCGGTACCTCTTTCCGGGAAGGTGGGAACACGCCTTCGGCCAGAGGCACGCGGACGCCCGGAAGGTGTTGTCGGCCGCTCGTCGTGCGTACCGGGCCTGGGAACGCTCGAAGGCGCAGGCCGAGTCAAAGGCGCTTCGGGATGTCGAATCGGCCGAGGAGGCTCAGGAAGAGCGTCTGCGTCGGCTGGATCAGCGCATCGCATCGCTGAGCGACCCTGGCCGCGGACAGCGGGTCGAGGCCCTCGGGGAGCTGGTGCTGTTCCAACACGTTCTCGTTGTGCAGTCCTCCTCGGAGACGCGTTCGATCGCCTTGGCCGGCATGGAGGTCCGTTTCGAGGCCGGACAGAAGAACTACTCCGTCTACTGCACCGACGCCGACGGACACGTGTACCGGGCCAAGTACTCGCATCTCCCGTCCGGGCCCGAGAGCGATGAGCAGCTCTTCGACGAGGAACGGGTCCGCGACTTCGCCGTGACGATCCAGAACGCCGTCGCGCAGGAGAACGTCTTCCGTGCCCGCCTTCCACGTCAGCTGGAGGAGGCGGAGAGCAAGTGGGAGAAGGCGCAAGGCGACACCAGTGAAGCGGACGCTGCCCGGGAGCGTCTGCAGAAGCTTCGTCAGCGCAACGGCAGTGACCCTCGGGGCGAGAAGCTGGAAGCCCGAATGGCAGAGGCCTCCCGGGAATGGGAGAGGCTCACCGGGCGAATTCCGCCCAGGTAGGTTCGGCTGAAGGGCGACCTCACGCGGCTGCGTTTGCTCGCAGGGCGTGCCTTCGCAGCGTCCCCGGGTTCGAGCACCCGCGTCGTCTCGTCTTTCCGTTCGATGGGGCATGGCCGGTGTGGGCGTGCCGATGAAGCGGCGTGGCTGGTGGGGGTGTGCCGACGGGACGCGCGGACTGGACGATCTGCTCCAGAGCATCCGCTGCCCGCGCGGACCAGGCCGGTCACGACTTCGCCGCCTTGTACTCCGGCCTGCCGGGGTCGGCCGAGCTCCACCCCTGCCTGCTTGGCACGGAACACCCCCGCGCACCAAGGAAGTTCGACATCGCCGACCGTAGCCGGGAGCGATTGACATCACTGGTGGGTCAATCGTCGTGATCTTGGTGTTGGTCAGGGCGTGGCGCGCCGTGCAAGGGTGAAGCTCGTCCTGCCGGGCCATCCGGCATGCATTCGAGAGGCAGTCTTCCCGTGGACCTCTTCAAGACGACGGGCGGTTCGGTCCGAGGTTTCCGGGCCGCCGCCGACGTCGTAACCGTTCTTGGAATCCCTTATGCGGCACCGCCGTTCGGCGCCAACCGGTTCCGGGAACCCCTCCCGGCGCCGGCATGGGCCGGGGTGCGGGACTGTACGGCCTTCGGCCCGATCGCCCCGCAGTCGGCGCAGCTGCCCGGTTCACCGGTGTGGTCGCCCGAAGACGAGGACATCCTCACCCTCAGCATATGGACCCCGGCTCCTGAGGGTGGCCGTCTGCCTGTTCTGGTCTGGATCCATGGCGGTGCCTACACCTTCGGTTCCTCGGCTCAGCCCGACTTCGACGGCACCACGCTGGCGCGCGCCCATCTGGTCGTGGTCACCCTCAACTACCGGCTCGGTTTCGAAGGCTTCGGCCACGTCCCCACTGCGGAAGCAACCTCCTACCCGGACAACCGGGGCCTGCTCGACCAGGTCGCGGCCCTGCGCTGGGTCCGTGAGAACATCGCCGCCTTCGGCGGTGACCCCGGCAACGTCACGGTCGCCGGCCAGTCCTCCGGTGCCGCGTCCGTCGCGTGCCTGATGGTGATGGACCGCGCCCGGGGCTTGTTCCACCGGGCCATTGCCCACAGCGCCGCCAGTCCCTACTACACCCGCGAGATCGCCGCGGCGACCACCCGGGAGATCGCTGCTGCGGCGGGCTGCCCCGCCACTGCGGAGGGCCTGACGTCCCTGACTCCGCAGGCCCTGGTCACCGCCTCCGACCAGGTGCTCGACGACTACCGGCGGAACCCCGCCTCCGGGTCCCGCCACTACGACCCGTCTCTGTACGCCCCCGTCCTTGACGGCGACGTCCTGCCCGTCGACCCCCTCACGGGGATGGCCTCCGGCGCGACCCGGGGAGTGGACCTGCTGGTCTGCCACACCACGGAGGAGTACTGGCTGCTCGACGCCGTCGGCAGCAGCGCGAAGATCACCACGGATGAACAGCTGGCCCTCTTCGCCGAAGACTTCGGCCTCCCTGACGGTCTGGTGGCCGGCTACCGCGCTGCGATGCCCCACGCCCCGGTGCTCGACGTCTACCTCGCCGTGTTCGGGGACCTGCTGTTCGGCGAGTACAGCAATCGACTCGCCGAGATGCATGCCCAGGCCGGCGCCCAGGCGTTTCTGTCGCGGCTCGATCGCCGGCGCACCGGCCCGGACGGGGCCGTCCGGGCCTGGCACTGCGCGGACATCCCCTTCGCCTTCGGCAACCTCGACAACGGCTTCCTGGAGTTCCTCATCGGCGGCAGACCCACACCCGCGGACCACGGACTGGCACGCCGCATGGTGCGCGCGTGGGCCGATTTCGCTGCCACGGGAAACCCCGGCTGGCCGTCGGTCGACAACTCCCCGGCCCAGGCGAGGATATGGAGCACCGAAGACGCCCCTCTCGACGACACGGCTGCTGCTCCCCGTGCTCTTTGGGCCGAGGCCGACTTTCCCGTCCTGTGTCCGTGAGACGAGGTCCGCGCAGACCGGAGCACACGCCGAACTTCGACAAGATCGAGGCGATGACGCCCATCGCCGTTCCTCCATCAACGAAGGAGCTCGTCCATGCTTGACGCGGCCACCGAACGGTTCGTCGACCGGGTTCGCGCCCTGCCACCCGAGTCGCTTGCCACGGCCTTCGACCGGATGGTCGACCTCCGCGCCGAAGGCGGCAGGGAAGCGAGCCGGGCAGCGGTGCCGTCCGCCGCCGAGAACTCCGAGTTGGACCGCCGGATCCGCACCGCCCTCCTCCCTCGCGCCGCCGAACTCGACGCGCACCTTGCCGGGCTGCACTCCGACGCCCGGGCCGCGATCTCCACGGCGGCCCGAGGGATCCTGAAGCGAGGGAATCTGACCGCGGAGCAGTTCGAGGTGCTCGTGATCCCGTTCGTCGAGGTCGGGGTCGACGTTCCCGCTCACCAGGGTCGCGGCTGACGCGGAGCCCTGGCCCTCCAGAACCCTGGCCCTCCAGAACCCTGGGCCCCCCGGGCCCGGCCCCGGTACTCTTCCCGGACGACAGGCCACCGGGACAGCCCGCTCCAACCGGCGCGCCGGGCGCGTCATTCGGCGTGTCGCTGCGACGCTCGCCGGTCCGAGGAAGGCACGCATGACGACGTTCCGGAGTTCCGACTCGCTCACCTCACCCTTAGACGAGAACAGGCTGATCACGGTCGGCCGCGCTCTGTTCGCCACCCTCGCGGACGATCCGGTGCTGAGCATCGTCGAGCTCCCTGACGGCCTCGGCGTCTGCCTCGTGCATGCCGCACGTGGCGGCGGCAAGATCTACGTCGCGCCCGACGAGACGGCCCTCTTCATGGGTTCGGCGGTCGACTTCGAGGCCGGCCTCGAAGCCTTCCGTGGCGGCGTACGCACGCCGCTGGAGACGTTCGACACCGGTCGCGGGGAAGCGGACGCCTGATCGGTGAGAGCTCGCCCGCGGGGACCCGAGCCCCCCGACTCGCCCCATGCTCTACGAGGCGAGGCCCGACCCGGAGTCGGCCACCAGCTCGCCCAGCAGGCGACGCCGGGACGGTCGCGGAACGGATCACGCGGGTGCACCACGGTGACTTCGGCTCCTCGGGCGTTGGCGCGAAGGCCCGGCTCTCCGAATCCGCGGTGACGAGCCGGCGGCCATGGTCGCGTGGCTGAGGCCCCGGCCCGGCGACTGGGACCCGTACCTCGTCACCGCCGGCCTCGGCGTCCTCGCGGAGGCGCGTGAGGATTCCCCGGAGTGGCCCTTCGAGGGCAAGATCCTCGCGCGGGGAACGGTGCAGCTCCTTCGGCTCTACGAACGTCTCGCCCCCGTCATCGGAGTACGGGAAGCCGTCCTCGCCGTCCTCGCCGCGACCCCGATGCTCGTCCACCCGGTGACGATCGACGGTACGACGCTGAACGGCGGAACCTGGATCCTCGACAGGCTCCGCGCACTGTTCCTCGTCCCGCCGGTCGAGGAGACGGACGACGCGGAGGCCTCCGGCGACGACCAGCCCGCCACCTGATCGCCCTGGCTCAGACGGGGCCTCGGGTGGTCTCAGGCGGGCGCCGTTCCGGTAGTGGCCTCCGCCTCCAGCGCGCGGGCCGCCGCCCGGCACTCCGGCGGCGCCTGCGGGTCCTCGCGGACGGCCCGCAGCAGGGCCGGGACCGGCATCGTCACGAGCCGGTGCCGCCAGGCAAGGTGCCCGTGCGCGGCTGCATACCGGGCCGTCAGGACCTCGGCGGGGGTCAGTTCGGCCCCGGACCGCAGCAGCAGCATCGCGATGCCGCGGTGCGCGAGCCCGTCGCAGATCTGCTGTGGGGTGACGTGGTTGCTGCGGTGGTCGTCGTGGACCTCGTACAAGAGGCCGTACACGAGCCGTTCCTCGCGCGGGGTGGCCGTGGCGGGCAACGGCGTCCGCCACCACAGCGACTCGATGCCGGCCGGAGAGACCGGCACGGGCAGGCCGCGGGCCGGCGGGCTCGGGGCCACCGCCAGTCGGATCGCGCCGAGCGCGACCGCCCGCTCCGACAACGCGCGGTGGAACGCGAGCCCCTCGGCCGCCTCCGGCGTCAACACCGGCACCCGGGCCGCCTCCGCGACCTGGTCGGCGGTCGGCCCGTCCGTCCAGGCCAAGGTCAGCCCGTCCCGTGTGTCCGGCTCGACGGCGAAGGCCGTGCCGAACCGCTCGCCCAGCGCCGCCGCCAGAACCTCGAGCGCACGCCGAGCATCCGTCATGCCCCCAATCTAGCCGCCGCCACTCGGAGTCACCCTGGAGAGAACCCGCTACGTGCCACGCGCCACGAGGCCGGCCCTACAGGAGCGCCCTCGGCCTCCCCTCACCGGACCGAGGGCGGGACCGTGACCGGTCGGATGCGGGCGGGGGCGCGGCCGGTCACGCTGGGAGCATGGGTGGTCGGGCGCCCGGGGAGCCGGGCCGGCGTCCCGACGCGCGCCGTGAGCCGACAGCTCGGTACGGAGGGCGCGGAGGATTGCTGCCGGCCGCGCCGGAGCGCGCTCTCGGAGTCGTGGCGGGCACGGTCGACGAGACGGGTGCGGCCTCGCTGCAGCCCGTGCGCTGTCTCGGCCACCGCCTGCCGACCGCCACCCCGGCCGGAGCGTCGGGGACACAGAAGCACCCTGGGGATGTGGGGGTCGCCGAGCACCGGAGGAACGGTCGCCGAGCATCGCAGGAAGGGGGCGCCGAGCATCGCAGGACGGGGGCGCCGAGTGCCACAGAGATACCCCCCTGGGTATTGCTGTTAGGGTGGGTGACGAATACCCCCGGGGGTACACCAATCCAGTGGAGGAGTCGCAGTCGTGTTCTTCGTCGACACCCTTGAGTTCGAGGGCCTGGGCAACCGCAGCTACGTGGTCGGCGGGCGCGCGGCCGCGGTGGTCATCGATCCGCCGCGCGACATCGACCAGGTGATCGCCGCCGCCGCCCGACGCGGTGTGCGCATCGCGTACGTGGCGGAGACCCACGTGCACAACGACTACGTCACCGGCGGTCCGGAGCTGGCCCGCGTCACCGGCGCCCGGTACCTGGTGCCGGCCGCGGCGCACGTGTCGTTCGCCCGCACGCCGGTCGCCGACGGCGACACCGTGGACGTGGACGCGGGTCTGGTCCTGCGGGCGATCGCCACGCCCGGGCACACCCCGCACCACACCTCCTACGTCCTGGAGCAGGACGGGCGCGGTGTGGCGGCGTTCACCGGCGGATCACTGCTGATCGGCACGGTGGGCCGCCCCGACCTGGTGGAACCCCGGCTCACCGAGCAGCTGGCCCGGGCGCAGCACGCCTCCGCCCACCGCCTGGCCGCCGAGCTGGACGACGAGGTGCCGGTGCTGCCCACCCACGGGTTCGGCAGCTTCTGCTCCGCCGCCCAGTCCGACGGGGGAGCGACCACGATCGGCAAGGAACGCACCAGCAACGACGCGCTCACCCTGGACGTGGACACCTTCGTCCAGCGGATGCTCGCCGGGCTGGAGGACGTGCCCGCCTACTACGCGCACATGGGCCCGGCCAACGCCGCCGGCCCCGCCCCCGTCGACCTCACCCCGCCGGCGCGTGCGGACGCGGGCGAGATCTCCGCCCGGCTGGCCGCCGGTGAGTGGGTGGTGGACCTGCGCAGCCGCGTGGCCTTCGCCGAGGGGCACGTGGCCGGGTCGTTCAACTTCGAGGGTGAGGGCAAGCTCGCCGCCTACCTGGCCTGGCTGATCCCGTGGGGCAAGCCCGTCACCCTGCTCGCCGAAACGCCCGCGCAGATCGCCGACGCGCAGCGGGAACTGGCGCGGGTGGGTATCGACCGCCCGGCCGCCGCCGCCACCGGTGACCCGGCGGGCTGGGTCCAAGAGGGCGAGCAGCTCGCTTCCTTCCCGCGTGCCCGGTTCGCCGACCTCGCCCGGGTGCGCGAGCGCGGCGACGAGGTGGTCGTCCTGGACGTGCGCCGGGACTCGGAGCGTGTGGGCGGCTTTATCGACGGCTCGGTCCACATCCCGATCCACGAGCTGTACGGCCGTATCGGCGAGGTGCCGGCCGGGACGGTCTGGGTGCACTGCGCCGGCGGGATGCGCGCGGCGATCGCCGCCTCCCTGCTCGATGCCGCCGGCCGCGACGTGGTCGCCGTCGACGACGGCTTCGACGCCGCGACGGCTGCCGGACTGCCCCTCGCCTCCGGCTGATCCCGGCCGCTGTCCACGTACGGAAGGAAGCGTGTGATGTTCCTCTTTCGCCGAAACGGGCCCCGCGTCACGGTCGACGAGGCGCGAAGCCGTACCAGCGGCGACCGGCCCTCCGCCGTCCTGCTGGACGTGCGCGAGAAGCCCGCGTGGTGCGCGGGCCACGCCCCGGACGCCGTTCACGTACCCCTGACGGAACTGGTCGCCGGCTTCCCCCTGCCGGCCGAGACACAAGGGCGTCCGCTGGTGGTGATCTGCCGCAGCGGACACCGCTCCCGGCGGGCCGCGGAGCTCCTCGCCGAACGCGGGGCGCAGGCGGTGGACGTCAAGGGCGGCATGAACGCGTGGGCCGCCGCCGGGCACCCGGTCGTCGGCGAACGCGGGAACAGCGGTCGGACAGCGTGACCGTACTCGTACTCGCCCTCATCGCCGGGGCCGTCGTCGGTCTCGCCCTCGGAGCCCTCGGCGGCGGTGGCAGCGTCCTCGCCGTACCGGCACTGATCTACCTGCTCGGCTTCACTCCGGCCGCCGCCACCACCGCCGGTCTGATCATCGTCACCGCCACCTCCGCCGTCGCCCTGTACGCCCACACCCGCGACGGGCACGTGGCATGGAAGACAGGGGCACTGTTCGCCGCGGCGGGCATCGTCCCCGCCTTCCTCGCCGGCGCTGCCGCCGGACGCCTGCCCGAAGCGGCCTTGACGGGGGCGTTCGCGGTCATCGCCGCGCTGGCGGCCCTGCGTATGCGACGTCCGTCCGCGGCCGTGCCGCCGGACAGGATCCGTCCCGGCAAGGCGGCCGGCGCCGGTGCCGGACTCGGCGCCGTGACGGGCTTCCTCGGGGTCGGCGGGGGATTCCTCGCGGTGCCCGCCCTGGTCGGCGCTCTGGGACTGGCCATGCGCCGGGCTGTCGGTACCAGCCTGCTCGTCATCACCGTGAACTCGTTTGCCGCGCTCGCCGCCCGCTCCGGCACCACCGGCGGGCTCCAGTGGGAGGTCATCGCCCCGTTCACCGGAGCCGCGATCCTGGGCGCCTGGGACGGCAGACGCCTCGCGGCGAAGGTCTCCGGAAGCACCCTTCAGAAGGTTTTCAGCAGCATCCTGCTGGCGGTGGCGGCCTTCATGCTCGTCGACGTGATCGTCTGAACCCGAGGCCGCCGCCAACGCGGCCAGGGACCAGGGCAGCTCTCCGACCGGCGCGGCCCGCGGCATCTCAGGACCGCCTTCGATCTCCTCTCAGGACGCCCTTGGTTTCTCAGGAGCGCCTACGGGCCCTGCTCCGGACGGTCTCCGGCCGCTCGGGATCGCCTCCGGTTTCTCCGGACCGCTCCTGTCTCTCCGGACCGCCCTCGGTCCGGCCCCCTCAAACAATCCCCAGTCCACCTCGGCACGCAAGGACGACCCCTGCCATGACCACACCCGCGACCCTCACCACCGACGAGGCGCGCACGCGCCTGCACGAACTGACCATCATCGACGTGCGGACCCCGGGCGAATACGCCGGTGGCCACCTCCCCGGCGCGCTCAACATCCCCCTCGACCGGATCCGGCGCGCGCTGCCCGACATCCGTCAGGCCACCGACCGCGGCGACGTCCTGGTCGTCTGTGCCTCGGGCGCTCGCTCGGCGAACGCCTGCAAGATCCTCGCGGAGAACGGCGTCTCCGCCGCCACCCTGTCGGGAGGCACCGGCGCCTGGGCGGCCGGCGGCCACGGGCTCCACCGCCCCCAGGGCGCCTCCCGTGCGACGTGGGGAATGGAGCGTCAGGTGAGGCTCACCGCGGGAGTGATCGTGCTGCTCGGCCTGTTGCTGGGGCTCGTGGTCCATCCCGCCTTCCAGCTCGTCTCCGCCGGCATCGCGGACGGTCTGGTCTTCTCCGCCCTGACCGGCACCTGCGGCATGGCCGCCATGCTCGCCAGGCTCCCTCACAACCGCCCCCGCGCCGCCGACCTCGACGACACGCTGGCCGCGCTGCGCAGTCGCTGAACCACACCACAAGGGGAGGGGCCCGGCTCCGGGTCCCTCCTCACGTATGCCAGGCCACGTGGCCAGCCGCTCCGGACCCGGCGGGTGGTCCGCCGTCGCGGCACCACGGTTCACGCCAGGGATCACGCCAGAGAACACGCCAGGGATCACGCCAGAGAACACGCCAGGGATCACGCCAGAGACAGGAACAGCTTCTCCAGCCGAGCACGCATCTGCTCCCGGTCACCGGAAGCGGATGCGTCCGCATCGGTCAGGCAGTGCTGGAGACCCGTGGCGATGATCGCGAAACCAGCCTTGTCCAGGGCCCTGGACGCCGCGGCGAGCTGGGTGACGACGTCCTCGCAGTCCCGCCCGTCCTCGATCATCTTGATCACACCGGCGATCTGACCCTGCGCCCGGCGCAGCCGGTTGACCACCGTCTTCAGTTCCTCAGCCGCCATCGCCAGTTCCACGACCCACTCCTTCGAAATACCCCCTTGGGTATCCTAACGAAGGGGTAACCCCAACCAGGCCCACGAAAATCCCCGTAGCCGTGATGGACGCCGCCCTGCCGCTCGCACGGCGGCGCGTCCCGCAGTGCCCTCCACCGACCACCCCCGCCGCTTCACCCTGGTGCCCCGACTGACGAAGCCGCCGCGGTCGCCGGGCCGTGTCGCCCGGGGTGGTCGTCCTGCCGTGGTGGGCTGGGTGACCCCCGCCCCCCAGCCCACCACGCACCGATGCCACTACTCGATCGGGTGACTGGCGTCGTGCGGCCGGTTCCTGTGGCGGTGGGCCCCTAGCCTGGTTGGCGATCTACTGCCATGCGGGGGGATGTGCTCGATGCGGTTGCCCAGCGGGGGCCGGCTCCGGAGCTACGAGGACGTCCAGGCCGGGCCCACCGACCTGCACGATCGCTGGTGGCGCGCGGTCCGGTTGGCCGTGGCCGTCGTACCGCTCGCGATCGTCGTCTCGTCGGTGCGACCGGACCACGGGGCGGCCTCGGGCGTGATGCGCGTTCTCCTCGCCGTGCTCCTCCTGGTGCGTGCGGGAATCGGCGAACGGCGCATGCGCGCGATCAGCCGGGCCGTGCGGCGCCGGCGGGCCCGTACCGAGGCCGTCCTGCTGGTCATGGGGACGGGGCTCGCGGCGCTGCTGCCGTGGGGCAGTGCGTCGCGTCCTTCGTCCGGGTGGGCAGTCCTGTGCGCGGTGGCGGCCGTCGCGGTCACGCTGTTCGGCTGCCTGTGCGAGTACCGCACCTGGCCTGAGGTGCGGGGAGTGTCCTCCCCGTGGGTGCGCTGGTTCGGCCGCCTGAGGACCTGGTTCTGCTACGGCTGGGCTCCTGCACTGCTCGCCGTGGTCCAGCCGGAAGCGGTCATGATCCTGCCCGCGGCGACGGCGATGACCGTCCTCGAGATCGCCTTCGCCCTCGTCGCGTCACGAACCGGTGACTGGGCCCTGCGCGCGGATGCCGCGGTCGAGCTCCTGACGACGCGGATCGCCCGTGACCGGTTTCCCCTGGGCCTCACCGCGATCGCCAAGGAGCGGTGGTGGGAATCGACGACGCGTCCACCGCACCAGCCGGACCTGGCACTGTGGGAACTGTGGCTGCGTCACCGCGAGGTGCTGTCCGCGCGCGAGGGATACGCGTGGGTGCCGGTCCTCTGGCGGCCCGTCACCGCCGTGCCCACCTCGGACGGGGAGCCGTGGATCAGTGCCGCCGAGGCCGCCGCCGAGTCGCTTCGCGGGCTGTGCCACCAGTCCGTCGGCCTGGATCCCGTCCGCCGGCGGGACCTGTTGCGCACGGCGCTGATCGTCACGGCGATGACCGCGATGGCCCGGGCGGAAGTGAGCTGTGCCTCCGGCGAGTTCGACTACGCGCTCCGCAACCGCCGTACCGCGGCCAAGCTGTACGCGGCCGCCGGGCTCCACGGCAACGCGGCCGCCGCTCGCTGCCTCGCCGCCGACGTGCTCGTCTTCGACCTGCACCGGCCCGAGGAGGCCCGAGAGGAGCTGGAACAGGTCGCCGCGCAGCCGCGTCCCCCCAAGGCGGTGGCGTGTCTGGCGCTGGTCCTGAAGGCGGCGGCGGGCGACCGGGCGGCCGGGACGGCCGCCGCCCGCATGATGCCCCTCGACCTGCGGTGCGCCAAGGGGCTCTTCGACGAGCTGCCGACGTGGCTGCCCTTCGGCAGCCACTTTCCCCAGGAGATCGGGTTCGTGCGGCTGGTCGAGCAGCGCTTCGCCGGCGTCGCGGACGCGCTCGGACCCGCCGTACCGGCCCAGGCCCGGGGACGCAGCATGTACACCACGGTCCTGGACCGCTACGAGCTGCCCGCCGCCCACGACCTGCGTCAGGCACTGCGGCGGGCGCGGGAGTCCGAGCGGACCGCACCCGCCGTCGCGCGGGCCATCGGCGAGGACGTGGTGACCGCCGCCCGCGCCCTCGGCGATCTGCCGAGCGAGGCGGACGCCCATCGGCTGCTGGCCCGGCTCGCCGAGACGGGACACCGCTGGGAGGAGCTCTCCGCCGAACTCCTGGCCGTCGTGGACGTCGTCGAGCGGCTGCGGGAACGCGTCGGTGACGGCGACACACGGATCGACCTGGACCTCACCCCCTCCTGCACCCGGCTGATCGAGCTCGTCGTCGACGGGAAGGCTCCCCAGCTGAAGCCGGCCGAGGCCGTCGAGCTGGCCGAACGCTGCCGGTCCCGACTGCTCCTCGAGGTGTTCGGCTCCTCCCACTCACCCGAACTCCCCAAGCGGCTCGCGGCGTTACAGGCCCGGGAACGGAGCATGGAGCAGGGGCGGGTCCACGAAGGCGTCCTCCCGGGCGCGGGTGCCCAGGCCGACGCACCCACGGACATCCACCCCGCCCATCAGCGGCGGTACCGCGCCGCCCGCGAAGCGGTCTGGGCGGAACTGGAGGCCTCGGGGCCGCTCGGCGCGGCCTACGTCAGGCACCGGCGCGGAGCACCCGCCACCTTCGCGGAACTGCGCGCGGTGCTGCCACCGGATGTCGTGCTCTGCGAACTCGTCCGCCGCGGCTCGCGGGTACTGGTGCTGCTGGTGCGCGCCGACCGGCCGGCGCCGACGCTCCTCGCGGTTCCGCTGGAGGAGGACCCGGAGCCGCTGCGGCTGCCCGGGCCGGACGGTCCGGACCGCTGGGGGGATCCGCTGCGGCCGCTGCTGCGGGCGGTGGCGGGCCACTCCGCGCCCGGAGAGACCTTGTGGCTGGTGCCGGACGGGAATCTGCACGACCTTCCCCTGCACGCGGTGGAGGTGGAAGGGGCCCCGATCGGCGAGCGCAATCCGCTCTGTGTCACTCCCAGCGCCTCCCTGCTGCGGCACCGCCTCGGCCGGAGCCCGGAGACGGGGTTCGCGCGGGCGCTGATCCTGGCCGACCCGGAAGGCGACCTGCCGCACGCCCGGGCCGAGGCCTGTCTCATCGGCACCCTGCTGCCCCACGCCGAGGTGCACACCGGCGGTGCCGCGACCCGCCGCCGACTGCTGGAGCGGCTGGGTTCGGAGCCGTACGACGTGCTCCACCTCGCCTGCCACTACGGCGTCGACCGGGCACGGCCCTCCCGGTCGGCGATCCGTCTGGCGGACGCGCGACTGACCGTGGAGGACTTCCTCTCCGTACGGCTCGACGCCTCCCTGGTCGTCGTGAGCGGCTGCGAGACCGGGGCGCAGCAGAACCGGAAGGGCAACGAACTGATCGGTCTCACCCGGGCGTTGCTGCATGCCGGTGCCCGGGCGGTGATCGTCAGCCAGTGGGCGGTCGACGACGTCTCCACCGCGCTGCTGATGGCCGTCCTCTACCGGGAGCTCGGGCGCGGCCGCCCCGCCGCGACGGCGCTGTCCGCGGCGCGGAGCGAGGTGCGCGCGATGAGCTTCCGTGACGCCGTCGCCCGGTGCGAGCGGCTCCGGGACCTGCCGGCGGACCGGCGGGTCGCCGTGCGCCTGGGGCGCGACCTCGCTCGACTGCGCCTGCGGGCCGGTGACACGACGGGGGCCCTGGAGGAGATCGCGAGGCTGCTGCCGGAGGCCGGTCACGACACCCGCGAGCACCGGGCCCTGATCGACCTGAGGCGTCAGGTCCGGTTCCAGCACGGTCGGCTGCCGGCCGCCGACTACGCGTCGCCCGCTTTCGCCTCCCCGTTCTTCTGGGCCCCGTTCACCCTCGTAGGAGACTGGCGATGACACTCGACGAAGCGACCCTGGCTCCCGTCACCCCGCTGTCCGAGGCGGCGGTGGACGGCGGCTACGTCATGACGGTCGACGCGGAGGGGCGGCCCACCGCACTCGGCAGACCCGAGGACCTCGACGTCGGCCTGCCGCCGGCCGTGCTGCTGCCCGCGTCGATGACCATGGCGGCGTTGTGCACCGGCGACGCGCTCGACCTGCTGGCCCTCAACCCGTACGGAGCGCTCGTCCACGACCGCGGACGCACGCTGGGCGTACTGGAGAGGGACACCGTCTCCGCGTACCTGGTCACCCTGTCGGCCCGCGGCACGCTGCGCGGCGACCCTCCCTCGCCCTCGGACGCCGTCCTCGGCGGCAGCTACGCCACCCCGGTCGCCCGGCTCGTCTGCCGCTGCGGCCGGCTCACCACCCTGACCGCCTACGACCCCGACTTCCCGCCGCTCTGCCCCGGTGCGGGGCCGGAGGGCACGCCGCATCCGCTGGCCATCCGGGCGGAGTGACCGATGTTCACGATGACGCTGGGCGAGGCCGCCCAGGTCGCGGGCCGCCGGTTCGTCCGCGTCGCGCTGCTGCCCGGTCTGATCTTCTGCTTCCTGCTGGTCGTCGTCGCGTCGGTCGGCGGAGAGCGGCCTCCCGGCGCCCTTCTGCGCGCCTGGAAGTCCCAGCCCGTCGAGGTCAAGGCGTTCCTGGTGGCCGGCTTCGTGGCCGCCGTGCTGCTCGTCGCCGCGTTCCTGGACTCCGCTCAGAGCGCGTTGCTGAGGTACGCGGAAGGGCGCTGGGCCGGGATCGCCGACCGGTCGCTGGGCCGCCTCGGACGCCGATGCCACCGGCTGCGGCTCCTGCGGCTGGCCGACGGACCGGCGCATCACCTCTACCCGCCCCTCACACGACTGCACGAGGTGAGGCCCACCCGTCTGGGCAACATCCTCACGTCCGCGGAGCTGTACCCGCAGCTGCGCTACGGAATCGATGCCGTGCTCGTGTGGCCCCGGCTGTTCCCGCTGCTCCCGGGAGGTCTGCTCGGAGCGCTGGCGACGGCGCGGGCGGAGCTGTCCGCGCACCTGGTGCGTGCCGTCCTCTCGTGCGCCTTCGCCGTGCTCGCCTCCTGCTACGTGGCCGTCCAGGGCGGCCCGCCGACCCTGCTGTTGATCTGCCTGTGGGGCGGCGTCCTGCTGGCCTTGGCCTCCTACCGGGGCGCCCTGAACGCCGCGGTGGTCTACGGGCAGCACGTCCGGGTGGCGTTCGATCTGCACCGCAACGACCTCCTGGCAGTGCTCGGCGAGGAACGGCGCCCCGGCGGGGAGGCGGAACGGGACCACTGGAAGCGGCTCTGCCTGTTCTGGCACCGAGGCGTGCCGACGAACCATCAGATCCCGCCGGTCGAGAGCCCGCGGACGGCCGCCGACATCCCCGACGCCCGGTCGCGGCCGGGTGTCTCCCTCACGCAGGTGACCGTGGCGGCTGCTGCTGCCGCCGGACTCGCGGCGGTCCTCGTCCCGCATCTGTGACGCCGAGCCCGATTCCTTCGGATCCGGTGCGCCCCGGCCGGGATCCGGGAGCGACGGCCCAGGTCACGGGGCTCGTGCCTCACACGGATGGCCGATGACCGGTGCCATGTCCCACCAGTACGTTCACCGTGCCGATCTTGTGTCACCGCCATCGAGGAGTCACCGTGTCGCACTGTGCCCGGCTGCCCCACTTCCTCCGCGCGCTCATGAGCGCCGCCCTGCTCGCCGCCGTCACCGTCACCCCCGCGACCGCCGAACCGGCCGAGCCGGGCTCGGCGGCGGCCGGTGGGCGAGCCCCCGCGATCTTCCCGCCCGACGGGCACGTCGGCCGCCTCGTGAACGTCGGCACGGGCAAGTGCCTGGAGATCTCCGACGGTTCGCACGCGGATGGCGCCCGCGCCCAGCAGTGGGACTGCGTGGGCGTACGGCACCAGACCTGGCGGTGGGAGTTGACGGGTGTCTGGTACGACGAGTGGCAGCAGGAGCGCCACAACTACCGCCTGATCAACGTCGAGAGCGGCAAGTGCCTGGAGATCGCGGACTTCTCGCGCGCCGACGGCGCTCGCGCGCAGCAGTGGACGTGCGCCAACGTCGGCTCCCAGATCTGGGACTTCCCGTACGCCAGTCACCGGCGGACGATCATCTACAACTTCAACAGCGGCAAAGCCCTGGAGATCGCCGACGGTTCGCGTGCCAACGGTGCCCGTGCGCAGCAGTGGGGGGTTCCGTACATCGTCCCCAACCACATGACGTGGGACTTCTGACGCGTCGACGGACGGCTTCCGAGGGGCGCCGGCGCGTCCGCACGCACGATCAGGGGACGCGCCGCCGCGGGCGCGGCGAGGACTCGCCATCTGGCCACCCGTACGGGGGATGGCCAGCCATGATTACGCTCCGTAACGTCAATGGGGTTCACCGTGTTCGTCTCGGGAGGTCCCCATGCGACTGCTCGCCACCGCCTTGGCATGCGCCGCCGCGATCGGACTCGTTGCGCCCACGGTTCCCGAGCCCGCCCCGCAGGACGGCCCCCGGCCGGCAGCCGCGCAGCGGGCGCGGTCCGGCGGTGACCTCGCGTGGACGACCGTGGGTGACGCGGACGGCTTCCATGTCCTCGCCGCCCGGGAGTCCGAAGGGCACGCCTGGCGCACCGTCACCTCGCTCTCGGAACCGGGCATCGAGACCGACCGGTGGATCGGAAATGCCTGTCTGACGGCCTCCGGCCGCAGGCTCGTGGTCGTCTACGCCCCCCGGGCCTTCACCAACCGGTCCGAACTCTTCCTGCGCGGCGGGTTCTCGGCGGTCGTGGACCTGGAGACCGGCGCCGTGCGGAAGCTTCCGGTGCGCACGACTCTCGCGTACTACAACCCGGGGTGCGGCGCAGGCGAGGAGGCCGTGCTCACCCAGGCAGGCGACAGCGACCTCGGGCAGACCCGCCTGATGAGCCTGGACACCGCCTCGGGCACCCTCGGGACTCCCGTCACCGTGACCGGGCAGCTCACCTCGGCCGTGCCGACCCCGCACGGTCTGGTGGCCGCCGGCGCCTCCCGGGTCGTCCGGGTCGATCCGGACGGATCGCTGCGCACCCTGGCCCGCTCGACCGGCACACCCTTCGCGCTCCACCCCGATGCCGAGGGCGGCGTGTGGTTCATGGACCACACGCACGACCAGGTGCGCGTCCGCCGCCACCACGACGGCGGCACCCGCTCCTACGCCGTCGGCGGGACCGGTCACGTGGGTCTCTCGCCGGGCACCGGCGGCCGGGTGTTCCTGACGGGCCTTCCGGGCGACAGACGCATCCCGGAGACGACCGCCGGCCCGGGGGAGCGGTCGGGTTCACTGCCGGCGACCGCGTCCTGGCTCGCCGTCCCGGCCACGGCGACCGCCTCCTCGACCGGCGCGCTCGCCGTGGTCGACGCGGAGGACGGCGCGGGGCACCGGGGCGCCGACGGACCGCGCATCACGACCGTGACACCACGCACCGGGCGGAAGGACGCGACCGGAGTCGCCGAGGGCGGGCGCCTCGCCGCCCGCCCGGAACAGGGCCACGCCCCCTCGCCCGTCCCCGGAGCGCACCCCGTGGCCGGTCCGCGTGCCGTCGAGGACTCCCATGACCCCGTCGACCCCGACCGCACGTGCTCCGTCGCCCGCGGCGACGTCCGGACGCAGGTCTACCAGCCCACCCCGCACCAGGTGGAGTGGGCCGCCGACATGCTCGCCCAGGGGCGCCTCGACCTGGAACGGCCCGCGAACTGGAAGGGGTCGGGCCTGCCCGCGTACGCGCCGCACCGCATGTTCCCTCCCGTTCCCCTGGCGGGCGGAGGGCGCATCCCGGCCCAGATCCTGCTCGGCATCACGGCGCAGGAGTCCAACATGTGGCAGGCGTCCCGGCACACCGTGGAGGGGCTGACCGGGAATCCGCTCGTGGGGAACTACTACGGCATCCCGTTCAAGGTCGCCGGGGACGAGAACAAGTGGGATGTCACCTGGAAGGACGCCGACTGCGGTTACGGCATCACCCAGGTCACCGACGGCATGCGGCTGGCCGGCCGGACGAAGCCGGGAGAGGTCGCCCTGCCGCCCGACCAGCAGCGCGCGATCGCGGTGGACTACGTCGCGAACCTCGCCGCGGCCGCCCGGATCCTGGCCCAGAAGTGGAACGAACAGGCCGCGTACGGCATGAGGGTCCACGACGGGGACCCCGCCCGCGTGGAGAACTGGTTCATGGCGGTCTGGGCGTACAACAGCGGCTTCTACCCCAGGAAGGGACCGGGCGAGCCATGGGGGCTCGGCTGGTTGAACAATCCGGCCAACGCCCACTACTCGGTGAACCGGCCGCCGTTCCTCGACGGCCGGCCCGGTGACGCCTCGCACCCCCAGGACTGGCCCTACCCGGAGAAGGTCCTGGGCTGGGCCGCGCACTCCATCGGCAAGACCACCGGCAAGGACGGGGCGGGATTCCAGCCCGCCTGGTGGAACACCAAGGAGCAGCGCGCCGAGGTCAAGCCTCCGCGGCTGTTGTTCTGCCTGGTGGAGGCCAACGACTGCGACCAGCGTCGCACCTTCCTCCCCGACGACCCGTCCGTGATGCCCTCGAAACCCGGGGAGAAGCCGGAACCGGAAAGCCACTGCGGCCACATCAACCCCGCGACGGGCAAGTACGACCTGAAGTGCTGGTGGCATGACTCGGTGGTGTGGAAGGACGACTGCGCCGTCGAGTGCGGAAACGAGAAGCTCCGTTTCGACGCGGGAGTGCACCCCAACCCGCCCGACGTGGCCGTCCATCCGCCCAACTGCCAGGTCGAGGACCTCCCCCAGGGCGTCCTCGTCGTGGACGACGTCCCCGCCGACGTGCCCGCCGTCACGCCCGGCGCGTGCCCGCGGCGCAATGACGGCACGTTCACCTTCGACTTCGCCAAGGACGGTCAGACAGGGGACTTCCTCTCCAAGGTGGACCTCCACCAGATCGGCGGAGGCTTCGGAGGCCACTTCTGGTTCACCCACAGCCGCGCCGGGGCACTCGGCGACCGCCTGAAGGTGACCGGGCGCTGGGAACTCGGGCGCGAGCTGGACGGCTGGGCCCGCGTCATGGTCCACATGCCGAACCACGGAGCCCACACCCAGCAGGCGGCGTACACCGTCCACACCGCGGACGGCCCCAAGCGGCGCACGCTGCCCCAGCGCACGGAGGAGAACCGCTGGGTGCCGCTGGGGGCCTTCCGGTTCACGGGGCGACCCCGCGTCGACCTCACGTCGATCACCGGCGGCGCGCCCGACGGCAAGGAGGACATCGCCTTCGACGCGGTCGCCTTCCAGCCGTTGCCGGGCAAGCCACGGCACCAGGTCGTCACCCTGGGCGACTCCTTCGCGGCCGGCGAGGGCGCGTCGCCCATCGACGGATCGAAGTACTACCCCGAGTCCGACCGCATGGGACTGACCCCCTACCGCAACGCCTGCCACCGCTCGTACGCCGCCTGGGCGCGGAAGACGCGTCTGCCCGGCAGCCGGCACACCCTCGGCTACCGGACGGACGTCTGGGACCCGGAGGTCGACGCCCACCTCCTGGCCTGCAGCGGTGCCCGCACCCAGATGCTGCTGCCGACGGCACCGTCCGGGCAGGAACCCGTGCGCAACGCCTTCGGGCTGGCGGCCGAGGGGCAGTACCGCGAACCGTCACAGCTGGACAAGGGCTTCCTCGACGCGAACACCACGCTCGTCCTGCTGTCCATCGGCGGCAACGACGCCGGGTTCGCGGACATCTTCACGACCTGCTTCCTGCACGCGAACTGCCACGAGAACCTCGTCCTGGACCTGGACGGCAAGACGAGAGCGCGGATCACGGACAAGGTCGCGCCCTCCGTGAAGACGGTCCTGCAGCAGATCGCCAAGGCCGCCCCCCACGCCAAGATCGTCCTCATGGGCTACGTGAAGCTGTTCACCGCCTCCTGCGACGAGACGTCCCAGCCCGGCCAGACCGCCGCCCTCAACCCGGAGGCCGGAGAGGTCGAGTGGATGGGGAAGATCACTCTCCATCTGCGCGACGAGCTCGCCGCGGTGGTCAAGGAGCTCCGCGAGTGGCCCGACCGGCTGGACGTCCACTTCACCGATCCGATCGAACGATTCGGAGCGAGAGGCGTGTGCGGAAACCCGGAAGCGGTCAACGCGGGCATCCCCAAACCCACCCAGGGCGAGGGCGAGAAGGGCGGCTTTCCCGGCCTCAACCCCCCGATGAGCCAGCAGTCCTTCCACCCCAACGAACTCGGCACGACACTGCTCTCCGACGCTCTCACCACCGACCTTCCGCACTTCGGCTACCCGGCTGTCCGGTAGGACCCTTCCTCGGCCCTCCTCGCCCACCGACGAGGAGGGCGGTGACGCGGAGTCCGGCCAGGGCGACCAGTCCTGCTGCAGGTCCCGACAGGCCCGGATCCGTCGTCAGCCGTACATCGCCAGGCGGTGGAGCGTCGCGAGCGCGTCGCCGGTGGTGTGGGGCTGCGGTCGGCCGGCGGAGTCGAGTCCGTTCCACCTCTGCAGGTTCACCGCGCGGGCCATCCGGCGCCGGCCGTCAGGGCAAGCCGGTGGCCATCACGCAGTTCGACGCGGCCGGCTGCCGGGGCGCCGGAGGCATCGACAGGGCCTTCGCCCTCACCTTCGCTCCCTACGACTTCCCGCACCGTTCCGACGGCGCGCCGGTGCGGATACGCCCCACGTCTGGGGTGCCAGGCGGTGTCCAGCCGAATCAGGACGGGCCGCTGTCCTGGGAATCGGCGCAGCCGCACGAGTCGCGGTGCTGGAAGGTCGGCTGGATCAGCACCCGGCGCGGCGGCAGATCCGGTTGCGAGATCCGTGACAGCGAGAGCTCGAAGGCCTGCTCTCCGATCATCAGGGTGGGCTGGGCGATTGCCGTCAGCCGTGGTTCGAAGAGGTCCGACCACTCGAAGTCGTCGAAGGCGACCAGCGCGATGTCGTCGGGTACCCGGAGGCCGAGGGTGCGCAGGCCTCGCATCGTCCCGATGGTCATCTGGTTGTTGGCCACGACGAGCGCGGTGGGTGGCTTGGAGAGGTTCAGCAGCTTGGAAACCGCCTGTTGGGCCGGCGCGGCCTGGGAGCCGCCGGAGATCAGGTACTCGTCGCGCCGTGGGATGCCGCGGCGTTCCAGCCCCCGCTTGTAGCCGCGGACGCGCTCCTCCGTCGTGGCGAGCCCGGGGCGCCCGGAGATCATCGCGATGCGGGTGTGGCCGGTCTCCGCGAGGTGGTCGACGAGGCGGGCCGTGGACTCGATGTTCTCCACACCGATCTGGTCGACCTCCTCGCGGACGAAGCGGTCGATCACGGTCACGGGCACGTCGGCCTGCCGCGCGTAGCTCAGCGTCCGCGAGGCGTCGCCCGACGGGGCGAGCACGATCGCGCTGACCTTGCGGCGGAGCAGCTCGCCGACCGCGCGCAGTTCGGCGTCCCCGTCGTCGTGCGTCTCGGCCAGGAGCAGTGAGTAGCCTTCCTTGGTCGCCCGCCGGTCGAGGCCGTGGACGACGTCGGCGAAGTACGGGTTCGAGATCGCCGACATGGCCAGGCCGATGGTGCCGAACTCCTCGCGCTGCTGCCGGGAGAGTTTTTCGGGGACGTAGCCGCACGTGACCACCGCGTCGTGCACCAGGCGTGCCGTATCGGGAGCCACCGCCCGGGTTCTGTTCAGCACGTGCGAGACCGTCGAGACCGAAACGCCTGCCAGTGCCGCCACGTCGCTCATCGTGGCGGTCTGTCGTGGCCGTCTGCCTGCCATGGACAACAGATTAGCAATCTTTGCGCAAACCGGACCCTTCGGAGGAGGGTCCGGCCCCCGCACCGACACCGTGGGACCCCGGGCCGGTCGCAGGGATGGGGACGGGCGTCGACCTCTGCGGACCCGGTGCGCAAGCGGTCGGGGCCACTCACGTACAAAGCTTTGCGCAAAGTCTTTACTCGTCCTGGCGGCCGCTGTAGCGTCCCACTCAGTCGCCCAGAGAACCGTCGAGGAGGTCACCGCCATGATCACGGAAAACACCGGCCTCCGCGGCCGGACGGCCGACGGCGGCGGTTCGCGCCCCGCCCGCGGCGGTTCACGCGGAACGTGCCTCCCCGCCCCCGCCCACCCCGCGCACCACGGCTCCAGGTCAGGACACACCATGTCTGCTACGACGACCGGCCTGTTCTCGTTCACCGAGCACAGCGGCACCCCTGACGAGAACGCCCCGACCGGCGACCGGCCCGCTTCGAGGAGCTGGATGCGGGCGGAGGCACCGGTCGGCACCGGCGAGCGCGGTACGCCCGCCTCGCGTCGCGACCGCGCCGTGTGCTCGATGCGCACGTCCCCGGAGGCCGTGCCCGCCCTGCGGTCCTTCGCCAAGGTCATGGCGCGGCGGTGGGGGATCGGCGAGGACGCGGTGTACACCCTGCGGGTGACCGTCTCCGAACTGGTCACGAACGCCGTGCTGCACAGCGGTGGCGACCAGGTCGAGCTGTTCCTGGGATTCGACGGCGTCACGGCGGTCGTCCAGGTCCGGGACGGTGGTACATGGGTGCCGCCGGAGCCGGCAACGGAAGACCGCCAGGACGAGGTCCACGGTCGCGGGCTGAACATCGTGCGCGCCTACGCCAGGACCTGCACGGTCGAGTCGTCCTGGAAGGGCACCGAGGTCCGCGCCGAGATCGACGTGTCGGCGACCGGGTCGCAGCCGTTCGCCTTCGATGCGGCGCTGATCGCCGAGGCCGCCGCCTGAGGGCGGCGGAACGGCAACCGTCACCCGGTGGGCGAACCCGCCGGGTGACGAGCGTGGGGAACCGGCGCTCCGGGCGCGGCGCGACCTGCCTGCGTGCTGTCGGGATCAGCCGGCGGGCCGCGTGACGGCGGGCGCGGTCGACGCCTGCTGCGTGTCACGGCCGGAACGTTCCGGGCAGCCGCAGGACCGCCGGTGCACGAGGTGGGGCCGGAGTCGCTCGAGCCGGGGCGCGGCGTCGGGATGCGCGAGGCGGTCCGCGAGCAGCTCGACGGCGCGCGCGCCCAGCGTCTCGGCGGGCTGGGCGAACGCGGTCAGCGGCGGGTCGAACAGGTCCGCGCCCGGCAGGTCGTCGTACGAGGCCAGCGCCATGTCGCGGGGGACGGACAGTCCGGCTGCCCGGAGGGACTGCATCGCGCCGATCACCATGGCGTTGTTGCCGACGATCAGGGCCGTCGGCGCGGCTCCGGCGGCGAGCAGGGCCGTCAGGGCGGCACGGCCTCCGGAGATGTCCGAGCCCCCTTCGGCCACGAGCGACGGGGAGTAGCCCAGTCCGTGACGGGCCAGGCCCCGGCGGTACCCGGCGAGGCGTTCTCGGCTGGTGCCGAGCCCGGCCCTTCCGCTGACGAAGGCGATCCTCCGATGGCCGAGGGCGGCGAAATGCCCGACGAGGGAGGCGGTCGCCTCCTCGTTCTCCGGGCCGATCTGGTCGAAGCGGTCGTCGACGAGGCGGTCCACCAGCACGGTCGGCGTCCCCGATTCCCTGAGGTCGTCCAGGGTCCGTCCGGGGTCGGCGGAGGCGGCCAGGATGATGCCGTCGACCCGCCGCCGGCGCAGGCTGCGGACCACCTCGAACTCGCGCTCGGGTTCGTCGTGGGAGTCGGCCAGGAGCAGGGTGAGCCCGGCGTCGGACGCCGCCTGGTCGACGCCTGCGAGCAGGCCCGCGAAGAAGGGGTTGGTGATCGCCGAGACGACGATGCCGATGGAGCTGGTGCTGGACATGGCGAGGGCGCGGGCGAGCGAGTTCGGGGTGTAGCCGGTCCGGGCGATCGCCTCCTCGACCTTGCGGCGGGTCTCCTCGCGCACCGGTCGCGTGCCGTTGACCACGTAGGACACCGTCGCGATGGACACGCCGGCGGCGCGCGCAACCTCGGTCATGGTCGTCACGGATCCACCTTCGTCCTCGCGGGCAGTCGGCTGTCACCGCGATGTTAATCGCTGAGAGCGGCGGCGGACAGTCTCTTGCTAAGCGCTTAACCGTCCCCTAATGTGACCGCCACCCGGTCGATCTAAGCGCTTAACAACTCGTCGAACCGGCCCACGGTCCGGCCCTCCGGACCGCACGGTCCCCCCCCTTCTTCCCCCTTCCCTCCCGTCCCGCCGTGTCCGAACCCGACCCCCCTCAGGAGCCGCGATGGAAACCGCCCCCACCCACAGACGTGCGCCAAACGGCGCCGGCCCTGACGTCGGTCCCGGCACCGTCGCGGCGGAACTCGTCGACGTGGCGAAGGTCTTCGGGGCGACCACGGTCCTCGACGGGGTCACCCTGAGCCTGCGCCGTGGCGAGGTGCTCGGCCTGCTCGGCGAGAACGGCGCGGGCAAGAGCACCTGCGTCAAGATCCTGGCCGGCATCCACCAGCCGAACCGGGGCGCCGTACGCATGGGCGGCCGCGAGCTGACGCTCCACACCCCCGCCGACGCCCGCCGCCACGGGATCGCCGTCGTGCACCAGCACCCGGGTCTGTTCGGGGATCTCTCGATCGCGGAGAACATCTTCGCCGGCCGGCTGCCCCGGACCCGCGCGGGCGCGGTCGACTTCGCACGGATGCGGAGCGAGGCCGCCCACTGGCTCTCCATGCTCGGACTGGACCGCGAGCCGACCCTGCCGGTCTCGGCGCTCTCCACCTCGGAACAGCAGATGGTGGAGATCGCCCGGGCGCTCGCGGGTGACGCCGACGTCCTGATCCTGGACGAGCCGACGGCCGCACTGTCCGCCGGTGAGGTGGCCACCCTGGAGAAGGTCATCGGACGGCTCCGGGAACGGGGTGTGGCGATGATGTTCGTGGGCCACCGGATGGAGGAGATCTTCCGGATCTGCGACCGGCTCGCGATCCTGCGCGACGGCCGGCTCCTGCAGACCGTACGGAGCTCCGAGATCACCCAGCGGGACGCGGTCGCCCTCATGGTCGGCCGCGAGCTCACCGACCTCTATCCCGAGCGCGAGGTGAACCCGGGGGAACCCGTCCTCGAGGTCTCCGGGCTCTCCAGGCAGGGCGACTTCGACGGGATCGACTTCGCCGTCCGGGCGGGGGAGATCGTCGGCTTCGCGGGCCTCGTGGGCAGTGGCCGCACGGAGTTGGCGCGGGTGCTCTTCGGGGTGCACCGCCAGGACGCAGGCGTCATGCGCCTGGACGGCGAGCCGGTCGCCCTGCGATCCGTCGCCGACGCCCTCGCGCGCGGCATCGCCTACGTGTCGGAGGACCGACGCGGCCAGAGCGTGATCGAGGACTTCTCCGTACTGGAGAACGCCACCCTGCCCGTCATCGACAAGGCCTCCCGCTTCGGCCTGGTGCTCCGGCGGGCCCAAATGGCTCTGGTGTCGGGCCCCTTGGCCAGAATGAAGCTGCGCAGCACCGGTTTCGACCAGCCCGTCGGAGCCCTGTCGGGCGGCAACCAGCAGAAGGTCGTGCTCGCCAAGTGGCTGGCCGTGCAACCGCGTCTGCTGATCCTGGACGAGCCGACCCAGGGCATCGACGTCGGAGCCAAGGCCGAGGTCCACCGCATCATCAACTCCCTGGCCGAGAAGGGGATGGCGATCATCCTCATCTCCTCCGACCTGCCCGAGCTGCTCGGGATGTCCGACCGGGTCCTCGTCATGCGGCACGGTCGCGTGGCCGCGGAATTCGACCGGGAGGAGGCGACGCCGTACGCCGTGGGGCTGGCGGCCACCGGTGTCGGCGAGGACAGCGCGCCGGAACACGAGGATTCCGCCGCCGCGGACACGGCACGACCGGAGAAGCCGTCCGCGTGGGCCCGGATCCGGTCCCGCCGGGAGACCGGGCTGCTCGCCGCGCTCCTCGTACTGACGCTGCCCCTGAGCCTGCTCAATCCGCAGTTCCTGTCGCTGGGCAACCTGACCGACCTCACCGTCAGCGCGGCGCTCCTCGGCACCGTGGCGCTCGGTCAGCTGCTGGTCATGCTGACCCGCAACATCGACCTGTCGGTCTCGTCGGTCATCGGACTGACCGCGTTCGCCTCCGCCTTGCTGATCAAAGAGCATCCGGACCTGCCGATCGTGGTGCCCGTCCTCGTGGCCTGCGCCGTCGGACTCGTCTGCGGCGCGTTCAACGGCCTGATCGTGTCGTACGGACGAGTGCCCTCCATCGTGGCCACGCTCGGCACCCTCGCCCTGTTCCGGGGAATCGACGCGATGATGTCCGCGGGCACGCAGGTCGCCGCGGGCGAGGTGCCCGCGGCCTGGCTGGAGTGGACGGCGGCCAAGCCGCTCGGTGTGCCCGTGCTGATCTGGGTCAGTCTGGTGTTCTTCGTCGGCGCCGGCTTCGCGCTCGGGCGCACCAGGCGGGGGCGCGAGCTGTACGCGTCGGGCTCGAATCCGGACGGTGCCCGGCAGATCGGCATCCCCGTGGACCGGCACGTGCTCGGCGCGTTCGCCGTGTCGGGTCTGCTGGCCGGCCTGGTCGGGGCGCTCTGGGCCTCGCACTACGGCACGGTCGACGGCCAGGCGGCCTACGGGCTCGAACTGACCGTCATCGCCTCGGTGGTGGTGGGCGGCGTCGCGCTGCGCGGCGGTTCCGGAACCGTGCAGCAGGTCGCCCTCGGCACCTTCACGCTGCTGGTGATCGAGAACGTCCTCACGCTCGTCCGGGTCGACTCCCGCTATCTCCAGGCCGTGTTCGGCGCCGTCATCCTCGTCGCCGTCTCGCTCGACGCGGCACTCGCCCGCCGCCGCTCGCACCGGAGGACCGCCTGATGGCGAACACCCTGCGGTCCCGCCTTGCCAGCTGGGACTACATCCTCGCGGCCCTCGTGGTCGTCCTGCTCGTGACCGCCTCACTCGTCCAGCCGGGATTCTCCGGCGGCTTCAACTTCGCCAACTCCGTGTCGCAGATGTCGGACAAGGCCCTGCTCGTGCTGCCGCTCGCCCTGCTGATCATCGCCAGGGAGATCGACATCTCCGTGGCCAGCATCGCCGGACTCAGCGGCGTCGTCCTGGGCATGGCCCTCCAGGCGGGCCTCCCGCTCGCCCTCGCGATCACCCTGGCGATGCTCGCCGGAACGCTGTGCGGGGCGCTCAACGCCCTCCTCGTCACCGTCGTCGGACTGCCCTCGCTCGTGGTCACGCTGGGCACGCTGGCGCTGTTCCGCGGCCTGTGTTACGTCCTGCTCGGCGGCGCGCCCATCACCGACGTCCCCCCGTCGCTCATCACCTTCGGCAACGAGACCCTCCCCGGCACCTATCTGCCCTGGGACATCGTGCCGTTCCTGGTGCTCGCACCGCTGTTCGCGCTCTACCTGCACCGCACCGCGACGGGACGCCGCACATACGCCATCGGCGGCGGACCGGAGATCGCCGTGTACTCCGGGGTGCGCGTGAACCGCATCCGCTTCGGTCTGTTCGTCGTCTCGGGCCTCGTTGCCGCGCTTGCCGGCGTCATCACCGTCGCCCGCACAAGCCAGGCCGCACCGGACGGGGCGCTCGGGTTCGAACTCGACGCGATCACCGTCGTGTTCCTCGGCGGGGTGAGCGTGCTCGGCGGGAAGGGCCGCATGCCCGGCGTCTGCTGGGCGCTGGTCCTCGTGGTCGCCCTGCGCAGCATGCTCCAGCTCGCCAACGTCAGCGGCTACGCCCAGGGGGCGGCGGTCGGACTGCTGCTCATCCTCTCCCTGCTGATCACCAACACGACCCACCGGATCCATGCCGCTCTGACCAGCCGCCGACTGCGGAAGGTCCCGGTACCTCGACCGGCGGGCCCGTAGCGCAACCCCGGGCCGGCCTCTCCCACGGGCCGCCCTCCACCGTCCCTCCCGAACCTCCCCAAGTCCCCCGTGGAACCTGTGCCACCCCCTGAACGGAGAACCGCTATGAAGTGTCGGAGACTGATCGCGCTCGCAGTGACCATGGCGATGGGCGCCGCGGTGAGCGGCTGCGCCGCCGACGCCGGCACCACGAAGGCCAAGGCCGCGTGCGCGACCGGACCCGTGACGGTCGGCTATCTGCCCAAGCTGGGCACGGACCCGTACATGACGACCATCCGTGACGGCGCGAACGACGCCGCCAACCTGATCGGCGGGGAGGTCTTCTACACCGCGCCCAGCGAGGCCACCGGCGCCGCCCAGATCGCGTACGTCAACCAGCTGATCGCGCAGAAGGTCGGCGCGATCGTGATCTCCGGCAGTGACCTCAACGGCGCCGCGGCGGCGCTGAAGAAGGCTCGACAGGCGGGAATCACGGTGATCTCCGTCGACTCCGACGTCGCCTCCGATGCGCGGTCCCTGTTCATCAACCAGGCCAAGAGTGACGAGCTCGGCTCCAAGATGCTCGACAGCATGGCCGAACTCATCGGCGGCAAGGGCGAGTTCGCGGTGCTCTCGTCCACGGAGACGGCCGTCAACCAGAACGCCTGGATCAAGGACATGAAGGCCAGGCTGGCGTCCGACCCGAAGCTGAAGGACATGAAGCTCGTCACGGTCGCCTACGGCCAGGAGAAGGCCGACGTCAACGCCCAGAAGGCGAAGTCGCTCGTGCAGGCCTACCCCAACCTGAAGGGCATCATCGTACCGGCCGGCATCGGACTGCCCGCCGCCGCGGAGGCGCTGTCCCAGACCGGTGACCTGGGCAGGGTGAAGCTGACCGGCCTGGCCCCCGCCACCTTCATCAAGAAGTACGTCCACAGCGGCGACGTCCAGGACATCTGGTGGAACGTGCGGGACCTCGGCCGCCTGTCGTACTACGCGGCTCAGGCGCTCGCGCAGTGCAAGCTGGACGCCAAGCCCGGGCAGAAGTTCTCGGCCGGTGATCTCGGCACCTTCACCGTCGGCGCCAACGGCGAGGTCATCCTCGGACCGGCCGTCGTGGTGACGCCGGAGAACGTGGAGGACTTCGCGTTCTGACCGGCCCGAGCGGCCGACGACGTCCCCCATCTCCGCGCCACGAGGTGGGGGACACCGCCGCGGGGACACGCGTACGGAGAACCCGGACGTAGCCCTTCACCCCTTCGCGCAATGCTTTGCGCAATCGCTGTACGGCGTTTCCGGCAAGGAGTATTGTCGCTTTTGCCTCGCCCCAAATCCGGCTGAAACGGGAGGTATTCCATGTGCCTGAACAAGGTGCGGGTCCGATCCACCGCGCTCGTCCTCGCGGCGACCTGTCTGGCGATGACCGCCGCCTGTACGTCGGAGAAGAGCGGAAGCGGCGCGACGTCCGGCGACGAGATCGCGATCGGGCTGGTGACGAAGACCAACAGCAACCCCTACTTCGTCGCCCTCCGCGAGTCGGCACAGTCCGAGTCCGAGCGGCGGGGCGTGAAACTGATCGCCCTCGCGGGCAAGTTCGACGGCGACAACCAGGGCCAGGTCGACGCCGTCAACAACCTCGTCGCCCAGAACGTCAAGGGCATCCTGATCACCCCGAGCAGCTCCCAGGGAGTGCTGGGCGCCATCGCCGCGGCGCGCGCCAAGGGCATCCTCGTGATCGCCCTCGACACCGCCACGGACCCCGCCGACGCCGTCGACGCCACGTTCGCCACGGACAACAAGGCCGCAGGCGTCGCCCAGGGCACCTACGTCCGGGCCGCGCTCGACTCACGGACCCCGAACGTCCTGCTCCTGGACGGAACCCCTGGATCCACCGTGGACGACCAGCGGCACCGGGGATTCCTCGAAGGCTTCGGCCTCACGGAGGAGTCGCCCGAGATCAAGGGCGCCGCCGTCACCAACGGCGACCAGACCAAGGCCCAGACGGCGATGGAGAACCTCCTGCAGCGCGACCCGGGCGTCAACGCCGTCTACACGATCAACGAGCCCGCCGCCGCCGGCGCCGCCAAGGCCCTGGCCGCAAGGCCGGACGGCGAGGACGTCGTCGTCGGATCCATCGACGGTTCGTGCACCGGCGTACGCAACGTCAAGGACGGCAGGTTCACCGCCACGGTCATGCAGTTCCCCGAGAAGATGGCGCAGCTGGGAGTCGCCGCCGTCGTGGAGCACGCGGAGAACGGCGTCAAGCCGTCCGGCTTCACCGACACCGGCTCGCAGCTCATCACCGACAAGCCCGTGCCCGGCGTGCCCAGCAAGGACACCGCCTGGGGTCTGCGAAACTGCTGGGGATAGCCATGATCACCACTTCCGCACGGGAACAGCACGCCTCCCCCCGCGGCCGGGCGCTGCTCACATGGTTCGCCGGCAGCACCACCGCGGGCCCGCTGGTCGCGCTGCTGGTCGCGATCGCCGTCTTCGCCCTGACCACCGACACCTTCTTCACCGTCGACAACGGGTCCCTCATCGTGCAGCAGGTGCTCGTCACGGGCACCCTGGCCATCGGGCAGACCCTGGTGATCCTCACGGCGGGCATCGACCTCGCCAACGCCGCCATCATGGTGCTGGGCACCCTGGTGATCGCCAGGCTGGCCGGCGAAGGGGGAGTGCCGGCCCTGGCCGCGCTGGCCGTCGGCATCGTGCTGTGCACGGCGCTGGGCGGAGTGTCAGGGGTCCTCGTGACCCGGCTGAAGCTGCCGCCGTTCATCGTCACCCTCGGCATGCTCAGCGTGCTCACGGCGACGTCGCAGCTGTACGCGAGCGGCCAGAGCTTCCCCGTCACGTCGCCGCTGCTGACCTGGCTGGGGGAGCGCCGCTACCTCTTCGGGCAGATCGAGCTCACCGTCGGCATGGGAGTGATGGTCCTGCTGACCGCCGGTATCTGGTTCGCGCTCACCCAGACGTCCTGGGGACGCAACGTCTACGCGGTCGGCGACGACGAGGAGGCCACACGCCTCAGCGGCGTCAACACCAAGCGCGTGATCCTCAGCGTGTACCTGCTCGCCGGCTTCGTGTACGCCATCGCCGCCTGGCAGGCGCTGGGACGCATCCCCAACGCCGACCCCAACGCCTTCCAGCTCGGCAACCTCGAGAGCATCACGGCCGTCGTCATCGGCGGCACCAGCCTGTTCGGCGGGCGGGGCAGCATCCCCGGCACCATCCTCGGCGCCCTGGTGGTCACCGTTCTCGCCAACGGACTCACCCAGGCGGGCATCGACAGCCTTTACCAGCAGGTGGCCACCGGAATCCTCGTCATCGTGGCCGTCGCCGTGGACCGGCTGGTCCGGGGCCGTGCGACATGACAAGGCCGCTCCGCACCCGCGGGGCGGCCTCCGGCCGACCACCTTTCCTTTTCCGCATTCGTTACTCGGGAGTCTCAATGATGAAGTCAAGCCGCTTGCGCGACCGGCAGCTCGGGGGTGAAGACCTGGTTGTCGCGCAGGAGGGCCCACAGGACGCTGGCTCGTCGGCGGGCCAGGGCGATCACGGCCTGAACGTGCTTGCAGCCCTCGCCGCGCTTCTTGAGGTAGAAGTCTCGGTTCGGTCCCTCGCGGATGATGCTGGTCTGCGCGGACATGTAGAAGACCCTGCGCAGGCGGCGGCTGTAGCGCTTGGGCCGGTGGAGGTTGCCGGTTCGGCGGCCCGAGTCGCGTGGGACTGGCACCAGCCCGGCCGCGGAGGCGAGATGGCCGGCATCCGCGTAGGCCGCAAGGTCACCTGCAGCGACGATGAACTCGGCGCCGAGTATGGGGCCCATGCCGGGCAGGGACTCGATGATCTCGGCTTGCGGGTGGCTGCGGAACGTGTCGCGGATCTGCTTGTCGATCCGCTTGAGCCGGTCGTCCAGGTCCAGGATCTGCGTGGCCAGGTCGGCCACGATCTGGGCGGCGACGTCCTCACCCGGCAGGGCGGTCTGCTGGGCCTGGGCGGCTTCGAGTGCGGTTGCCGCGACGGCGTCGGCGCCGCGCACACTGCGGTTGGCGAGCCAGGCCGTGAGCCGCGCCCGGCCACGTCGGCGGATGGCGGCTGGGGTCTGGTAGCCGGTCAGCAGTACCAGCGCACCTTTGTGGGCGGAGTAGTCGAAGGCCCGTTCCAGGGCGGGGAAGACACCGGTCAGCACGTCGCGGAGTCGGTTGATCATTCGCACCCTGTCGGCCACCAGGTCGGTTCGGTGGGCGGTCAGCAGGGCAAGGTCCGCGGCGAGTTGGGCGGGCACTTCGATGGTGGCGAAGTCCCGGCGGTGGCGGGCGGTTTCCGCGATGACGTAGGCGTCGCGGGCGTCGGTTTCGGCCTCGCCCCGGTAGGCGCCGGACATGCGGTTGACCGTGCGGCCGGGCACGTAGACGGCCTGCTGGCCATGGGCCGCGAGCAGGGCAAGCAACAGCGCGGAGGACGTACCGGAGATGTCCACCGCCCACTGGACTTCGTCGGCCAGCTCCAGGATTTCGCCGAGTGCGGTCAGGATCTCCGACTCGTCGTTGCCGATCTTCTTCGACCACAGAGTCGCGCCGGTTTCGTCGACCACCGCCGCCCAGTGATGGCCCTTACCGGCGTCGATGCCGACCCAGACCCGGGCCCGTCGCTCGTTCACTCGCCCCTCCTCGTTCCGCACGGCGTGCCGTCGGCCCAAGGAACACCCCGCTGTCATCTCCGTAATCAGCGACCGCACAAGGCGCGCACATCTCAATCAGCAGTCAGGGCGCCCCGGAGAACCGGGCGGCCACTCCTGAGAAGCCACTGAAGGCAAGAACCCATAAGCCACACCCGGCCCTCCCGGGCCACCAAACAACTTACGGAG
>NZ_SDOY01000120.1 GCF_004117935.1 Streptomyces roseicoloratus
GTCGTCAGTGTGAACAAAACATGCTCCTCATCGGGGCGGCACCCGTGTCACGCCCAGGGGTCAGGCTCCCACATCGGATGCAGCTCGACGCCGAATCCCTTCCCCTTCCGCACCAGAGCCACCCGGCGTAGGAGCTGCTTCAGCATGCCGTTCATCTCAACCGCGTTCAGCAGCTCCCACTCCTCCGCGAGACCGACGATGACAGGCTCGTAGTCCGTCTGCCTTGGCGCGAGCTCCACCACGGATACCCGCTCAAGTGCCGCCATGGTCGCCGCCTGCTGCTGGCGAATGCGGGCAACAGCATCCTCGTACTCGCCCGGTCCGTAGTCGTCCGGGTTCATGGCCCGGTCCGCACGGAGGTTGGCCAGCGCCTTCTTCTGCTTGGCGGCTTCGCCCTCGAGGCGCGCTCGCTCGCGGGCCGCTGTCGCTCGCCGGTCACCCGCCGGTGCGCGCTGCGCCGGCGCGCTGGGCGCCGCGTCGATGTCGACGGCAGCCTTGCTCAGCACCCATTCGTGCACGAGCTTCTCGACCTCGGCTCGCGCGGCGTACACCCCTTCGCAGCCATGCTTACTGGTTGTGGCGCGGCGCCCGCACATGTAGTTGTGGCCCTTGATCGAGGTGGGGCTGCCGTTGACGATGCGGATCGCGCTCTGGATGGGTGTGGTGCCGCGGCAGCCCGCGCACCGTACGAGGTTGGTGAGCGGGTAGAGAGCGGTCCGGGCGCGAGGCGGGGTCTTCTTCATTTGCTGCCGGCGGTCCTGGTATCGCTGCCAGATCTCGAGGTCGATGAGTTCTTCTTGGGCGCCGGGGAGGAAGACGGTGTTCGGGCAGTTCCCCTTCATGGAGGTGGAGCATTTGCACTCGGGGTTGTGGATGCGGAGTAGGCCCGCGCAGAAGCCGGAGTCCATGTAGCGGATGAGGGTCTGCACGGTCCACAGGCCGCCGCGGGTGGTGCGCCAGCCGCTGCTGTTCATCTCGTTGAGGAGGGCGTAGAACGGCTCGCCGTCGAGGTACTGCCGGTAGCGGTCGGCCATGACGGGGCCGGTGTCGGGGTCGGCGATGTACTTCTCGTCCTGGAGGGTGAAGCCGCCTTTGCCGTCGGGTAGACGTCGGGGGTGCCAGATGTAGCCGAAGCGGGGGCGGCCGGTGGCGGGGAGGTGGAGCTTGTAGCGGCGGTGGTCATGGGTCTCGCGCCACTGTTCGCCGCGGACGTCGGATTCATAGGCGGCGAACTCGAAGAGGATGCCGCGGTGGAGGCGGCCGGTGGCGGTGCGGGCGTCGACTTCCTCCGTGGCGGAGGCGAGTTGGCCGCCGACATCCTCGAGGCGCTTGAGGTTGATGGGGACGCCGTCGCGGGTGCGCCCGAAGCGGTTGTACTTCCAGACGACGATGCCGCGTGCTTCGCCGCGTTCGACCCGTTCGATGCCGCTCATGATCTTGCGCTTGAAGTTGCGGCCGGTCATGTCGAGGTCGGTGATCCAGTCAGTGATCCGGCGTCGGGTGCGCTGAGCCCACGCGGTGATCGCTGCCTTCTGCAGCTCTGGGCTGATCTTCTCTTCTTTCCAGGTGGAGACCCGGATGTAGCCGAGCCAGGGCTCCCACTCCTCTTCGGAGTGAGAGCCCTGGAACGTTTCGGGGATGCGCCGTGTCACTGTGCCTGCCGTTCGTGCTGCCGTGGGAGGGCGGGGCGGATCGGTACGACGGTGCCCCCGGACGGAGGGGTGTCCAGGAGGCCGAGGGTGACGTGCTGGAGGCCGAGCTTGTAGCCGGCGTTGTGGATGTCTTCGCGCTCGCGGTCGGTGAGGCGGGCGGTGTGGCGGAGGGTGGTGCAGATGAGTCCGGTTGCTGTGGTGGTGGTGGCGAGGATCCCGGTGCGCATGGCGGTTGCGCTGTCGAGGATCATGCCGGTCAGCCCGACGCCGAGGCTGATGGTGAACAGTGTGCTGAGCAGGGTGAGCAGGATGCGTGTGGACACTGACGTACCTCCGTGCTGGTCAGTTCTGTGCGGCCTGCCCCCCGCTCCGTCGGCGTCGTCTACGGAGGGTGTCAACCGTGTTCCGGAATAGCTCCCGATCGAGTTCGTCGTCGATCCCGAGGGCGTCGGCGGCTTCGTCGGTAGTCATGGGGTGGGGGGTTGGCGGTGGGTTCTGGACGGCTCGGAGTTCGGATTCCTCGAGGATGCCGGCCCTGACGAGGACCTCGCCTAGGGGGTGGTGGATGGCGTCGGCGAAGAGGGTGAGGACCTTGATGTCTTTGACGTCACCCGAGTTGATCAAACGTCCGACGCTGGCGGCGCTGATGCCCGAGTCCTCGGCGAAGCGGGTGCGGCCGCCGCTGCGAAGGCCGCTGACGTCGTAGCCCTGGCGGGTGATCTGCTCTTTTGCCCAGGCTGCGAACGCGGCGTTGGCGCTGATCTTGTTTTTCATGCTTGAAAGATAGCGCGACACGCGATGCCACGGAACACCCCCTTTCGGCCACCGAATATCGCTCGGGCGTGCGCATTAAAAATCGAACAGGTGCCCCTGACCTGTAGTTGAACCTCGAACGCCCTACAGAACGTAGGAGTCCGGCGTCACTCTGTCAACAGTGAAGGAACCGTAAAGGCTGAACCCCAGCCCGCCACATCTTTCACGCGTGACAGATACGTGCTACCTTTCTCTCACGCCAGACAGATCTGTCAGGCGGGAAAGGTACGACGCATGTACGACCGAACCCTGCTGCGAGCCGCAGCAGCTGCCGAAGGGCAGCACAACTACGTAGACCTCGCCCACCACTTGAAGGTTGCACAGTCCACGGCCTGGCGCCTCTGGTACGGCAAGAACGCCCCGAGCATCGAGACCGCCAGCAAGGTCACCAAGGCCTACGGCCTGACCCTCGCCCAGCTTCTCGAGCCAGCCGAGGCCGCCACATGAAAAGTCAGGTCGTCATCCCCCGCGCCCAGTGCATCACCGGCGCTCGCGCCGTCCTGGACAAGGCCCGCCAGCGGATTGCAGCGGACTACGCCGCCGGCCGCCTCTCCCCCGAGCAGACGGCCGTGTACGAGCGACTGATCGCGAAGAGCCGCGCTGCGGCCGCTGCCTGACCAAACGAATACGGGGCCGCTCCGTCCGACCGGAACGACCCCCGGCACCTCACCACACAGAAATGAGGACACCGTGTCCATCAACCTTACCCGTCCGACCCCGGTGACCCCGGTGCTGCCGGCGCCGTTCGACTCGCGTGACGCGCTGCTGCACGCCTTCGCCGTCACGGAGAAGGTCATTGCCGAGCTGGCCGATCGGCCGTCGAGCGTGACCATCGACGAGTACGACGGCGCGTACCGCGTCCAGGTCTACTTCCACCGCCAGCCCGCCCAGGTGCAGCGGTTCGCCGCGCGGTACTGCGTCGAGGTGCTGGTGGACGCGCACTACAACGGGGACACGTCGACGTACACGTGGGCTGAGGTCCGGGTCGACGGTGTGTCGGTGCGCGGGTGGGCGCTGCTGCGCCACGAGGAGCGTGCGGCGTGAATGCGCGGCGTGTGCAGGCGGCGGAGGGTGTGATCCTCGCGGCGCTGAAGACGAGGCAGACGGCGGCTGGTGTCGCGATCGCGTTGGAGTCGGCGTGCCTGCTCCAGTCACCCGAGTCGGCGGCCGAGCAGCGTCGCACGGTCATCGCCGAGCGGGACGCGCAGATCGTCGCGTGGCTGGCGAAGAAGGCCGGTGAGTACGGGACGTCGAACCGCGACAGCAGGACGGCGTCCGAGGCGGTCGGCCGGATGGCCGACAAGCTGAGCCGCGGCGCGGTCCGTGACGACGAGACCGGGGTGTCGCAGCTGTACGGGCTGCGGGCCGAGAACCACCGGCTGGTTGCCGAGGTGCGACGGCTGGAGGCGGAGCGGCATTCGACGAACGAGGAGCTGTCCAAGGCGGTCGAGCGGGTCGCCGAGCTGGAGGCGTTGACGCCCGCGCCGATCCAGACCTGCCGGACCTGCGGCGCCGGGTACACGTACGGCCAGCCGTGCAGCACCTGCGAGTTCGAGGCCCGCATCGCCAGCGAGCTCGCGGCCCGGCAGCTGGAGGACCCGCACGACTCGCCGCTGCACCACGACTACGCGGTCGGCCGCGACCTGCCCATCGCCCACCCCACCGACGCCGGGAGCGCCCTGTGAGCACCACCCCGAAGCCCGTCCGCGGCCCGATGCACATCGAAGCCACCGCACTCCACATCACCGCCGACGTCACCCCGCTCGTCGAGAACAACGTCCACGACCTCCTCGACCTCCTCATGGAAGAGGACCTGTTCGAGGCGTTCATGGAACTCGCCTGCACCGAGCCGACCGGCGAGCACGACGGCCACGCCCCCGACCGCCTGGCGTTCGAGGAGCTGAAGGACCGGCTCGTCGAGCGGCTGGCCACGAAGGTGGCGCTGACCGGCAGGCAGGCGTTGGGGATTGCGGACCAGATGCGCCGGCTGGGTGCGGCCCGCTCGGTTCCGGGTCAGCAGGACCGGAGGTGGTCTGCGTGACCGCCGACGAGTGGAACGCCCTGTACCCGGTCGGTACCCGCGTGCTCGCCTACCCCAACATCCGGCCCGATCACCCGATCGCGGTCGCCGTCCGCCGGGCGAAGGCCGAGGGCCGGTTCGTCGAGCCCCGTGACGCCGACCTCGCCCGCGGCCTGGACACGGTCACCCGAACCCGGGCATGGACCCTCGGCCACGGCAGGCCCGTGGTGGCGGTCGACGGCTACGCGGGCGGCCTCTGCCTGACGCACGTCTACCCCGGCGGCTTGTGCCCGACGTGCCGCCGCAACTTCGAGGGCTGCACCTGCACCGGAGGTGTCCGGTGATGCCCGGGATCTGGCGCGGCTGCGCCTGCGGCCTGCTCCTCTCTGCCGTCCTGTGGGCGCTCATCGCCCTCACCGCCATCGCCACCTGGAGCGCCCTGTGACCACCACCGTGCAGACCGGGGCCGTCCAGGCCCCGGCCGCCGGCCCGATCACCGGGCCCGGCATTTACCCGAACCTGGCGGTCGAGGAGTACCACGCGCACCGCGAGTCCCTGTCGTCGACCGGCGCCCGCACGATCCTGAAGGCTCCGGCCCTGTTCCGCCACGAGCAGGATCACCCGCAGCCCCGCCGGGCCGTGTTCGACTTCGGCACCGCCGCGCACAAGCTCGTGCTCGGCGACGGCCCGGAGCTGGTTGCGGTCGACGCCGGGGACTGGCGGACGAAGGCGGCCCGTGCCGAGCGCGACGAGGTCGAGGCCGCGGGCGGGATCGCGCTGCTGGCCGCCGACTACGACCGCGTCCACGACATGGCCGACGCGCTGCGCCGCCACCCGATCGCCTCCGCGGTGTTCGCGCCGGGCGCCGGCCGTCCGGAGCAGTCGCTGTTCTGGACCGACAGGCCGACCGGGGTCATGCGGCGGGCCCGGCTGGACTGGCTGCCGTACCCGCGGGGCGGCCGGCTGATCGTCGCCGACTACAAGACCACCGTGTCCGCCTCGCCGGAGGCGCTGGCCCGCACGGTCGACACGTACGGCTACCACCAGCAGGCCGCGTGGTACCTCGACGGCGTCCGCGCCCTCGAACTCGGCGACGAGTCCGCCGTGTTCTTGCTGGTCTTCCAGGAGAAGACCGCGCCGTATCTGATCACCGTGGTGCAGCTCGACCTGCTGACGCTGCGGGTCGGCGCCGCGAAGAACCGGCGCGCCCTGCAGGTCTACGCCGAGTGCACCGCCTCCGGCCGCTGGCCCGGCTACGTCTCGGACGACCAGCCCCACTTCCTTTCCCTGCCCCCGTGGGCCCTGGCCCGCGATACCGAGGAGTACCTGTGACCCAGCAGAACATCGAACGCATGACGCCGGCCGCCGCCCCCGGGCGGGTCGGGCAGGGCACGGCCGTCGAGCAGTCCCGTGCCGTCGCCGAGGTGCAGGCCGCGATCGTCGTCGCGCAGCAGTGCCCGCGGAACATCTCCGCCGCGATCGCCGAGATGCGGCAGTCCTGCCAGCAGCCGTACCTCGCGGAGCGCGCGTTCTACCGCTTCCCCCGCTCGGGGCAGACCGTGTCCGGGCCGTCCGTCCACCTCGCCCGGGAACTCGCCCGCTGCTGGGGCAACGTCCAGTACGGCCTCGCCGAGCTCCGCCGCGACGACGAGTACGGCGAGTCGGAGATGCAGGCGTACGCCTGGGACGTCGAGAAGAACACCCGCAACAGTTCCACCTTCATCGTCCCGCACAAGAGGGACCAGAAGAACGGTCCGAAGCAGCTCACGGACATGCGGGACATCTACGAGAACAACGCCAACAACGGTGCCCGCCGGGTCCGCGAGGCGATCTTCGCGATCCTCCCGCCCTGGTTCGTCGAGGAAGCGAAGGAGCTGTGCACCCGCACCCTGCGGGACGGCGGCGGCAAGCCGCTGAACCTGCGGATCGCGGACGCGGTCAAGGCCTTCGAGGGCATCGGCATCACCGCCGACCGTATCGAGACCAAGCTCGGCCGGCCTCCGGCGAAGTGGACCGACCACGACGTCGCCCAGCTCCAGATCAGCTTCCGCTCGATCCAGCAAGGCGAGATCAGCGCCGAGGACGAGTTCCCCTCGCTCGTCTCCCTGTCCGAGCTCACCGGCAACGCCCCGGTTGGGGAGGTGGCGTGATGCGACTCCCCTTCGTCTCCCGCCGCTACGCCCGTGGTGCTGTCGCCGCCGCCACGGCAGGCCTCCGCGCCGACCTCGAAGCCGCCCGCGCCGAGCTCGCTGACGCCCGTATCGACCTCGCCAACGCACGTGCCGCTCGCCGCAAGGCCGAGACCAGCCTGACGCAGGAACGGAAGAAGCAGCGTGCCGTCGCGAGCTGGCGCCACACGGACGACGGCCGCCTGGCCCGCGCGTTGCGTGCCGTCGCCGCGCTGCGGGCCGAGGCCGCCGTGCAGCGCCGTGTCGAGCACCGCCTCACCAACCAACTCCTCGACGCCACCGGCTACCAGGGCGACCCGCTCCTCCCCGCCGCCCGCGCCCTGCTCGACCTCGACCCGGAGGACCCGAAGTGAACGCGCTCCTCAACCGCCGGACTCTCGCCGCGGACTCCACCGACGGCTTCGCCGGGGCAGGCGGCTCCTCGACCGGCATCCGGCAGGCCGGCGGCATCGTCCGCACCGCGCTGAACCACTGGCGCCTCGCCGTCGACGTCCACAACGCCAACCACCCCGACACCCTGCACGACTGCGCCGACATCTCCCAGGTCGACCCCCGGCGGTACCCCACCACCACGTTCGCCTGGTTCTCACCCTCGTGCACGAACCACTCCGTGGCCAAGGGCGCCCGCCGTCACCGCGACGCCACCCCGGACCTGTTCGGCGAGGTCCTGCCCGACGAGGCCGCCGAACGATCCCGCGCCACGATGTGGGACGTCATCCGCTTCGCCGAGCACCACCGCTACCGGGCCATCATCGTCGAGAACGTCGTCGACGTCCGCGACTGGATCCTGTGGCCCGCGTGGATCTCCGCCGCGCACGCCCTGCGCTACCGCTCGAAGTTCGTGTGCCTCAACTCGATGCACGCCCAGGCCCTCGGCGACGGCGCCGCCCAGTCCCGCGACCGCGGATACACCGTCCTGTGGCGAGAGGGCGAACGAGAGCCCGACTTCGACAAGTGGACCCGCCCGACCGCCCACTGCCCGCGCTGCGACAAGCCGGTCCGCGCCGTCCAGGCGTGGAAGAACCCCGCCCGCCAGTACGGCAAGTACCGGGCCCAGTACGTGTGGCGCTGCCCCACCACCCGCTGCCACACCGAAGTCTTCCCCGCGGTCCGGCCGGCCTCCGACATCATCGACTGGTCGCTGCCCGCGCAGCGGATCGCCGACCGGGCCCGGCCGCTCGCCGACAAGACGATGAAGCGGATCCGCGACGGGTTCGAGGCGTACGGCCAGCCGCTGGTGGTGCCGGTCGAGGGCCGCGACGGTAAGCAGGCCCGGAGCGTGGACCTGCCGATGCGGACGTGCACGGCCCGCAACGAGACCGGCATCGCCGTCCCGCCGTACATGGTCGAGCTCCGAGGCGGCGGCTCCAGCCACCGGCCCGTCCGCGACCCGCTCGCCACCGTGTGCGCGTCCGGCAACCACCACGGCCTGGCGGTCCCCGACCTGATCGTCCCCTACTACGGCAACGCCACCCCGCGCCCCGCCGCCGAGCCCATCCCCACCGTCACCACGGTCGACCGGCACGCCCTGTTGCATGGCGCCGTCGTCGACACGGTCGAGGACCTCGGGTTCCGGATGCTGGAGCCGGCCGAGTACGCCGCAGCGATGGAGTTCCCCTCCGACTACGTGTGGCTCGGCAACAAGCGGGAGCGCGTGCGCCTCGCGGGCAACGCCGTCACCCCGAACGCCGCCCGCGACCTGTTCGCCATGATCTCCGAGGCCGTCCTTGGCGAGGAGCGCGAGCTGATCGGGGCCGCGCTGTGACCGCCACCCAGACCCCCGCGGCCGGGATGACCCGCCTCCCGGCCGCGGGCACCAAGCCGCTCGTCATCGGCCTCGACCTGTCCCTCACCTCTACCGGGATCGCCGGAGTCGACTGGGCCGACCAGCTCAAGCCCCGCAACAAGGGCCACCGCCGTTTGTCCTGGCTCCGCATGGAGATCTTCGACCGCACCAAGGCCGCCGACCTCGTCGTCGTCGAGGGCCCCTCGTACGGGCACGGCGCTCTCGCGGGACACCACGAGCTCGCCGGGCTGTGGTGGCTGATCACCCACGACCTGTGGCGCCGTGACCTGCCGTACGCCGTGTGCCCGCCGGCGCAGCGCGCCATGTACGCCACCGGTAAGGGCAACGCCTCCAAGGGCGAGGTTCGCGACGGCGTGCAGCGGCTGTTCGGTGTCGAGTGCGAGGGAGCGGGTCGGTACGACAAGGCCGACGCCGTGTCCCTCGCCTGCCTCGGCGCGGCGTGGCTGGGCTACCCGGCCGCCGACCTCCCCGCCACCCACACCCGCGCCCTGAACGGCGTCGCCTGGCCCAACACGATCCCGGCGGTGGCCGCATGAACATCCGCAGCGACATCGCCGAGCTCCTCCGCGCGGGCTGGTCCGGCCGCAAGATCGCCGCTCACTGCCAGGTCAGCACCAACAGCGTGCGCAAGGCCCGCGAAGCCCTCAACCTCCCCGCGCACAAGCCCGGCCCGACTCCGGCCGGCACCGTTGAGGATCTGTTCTGGCGCCGGGTCGAATTCACCATCGACGGCCACATCCTGTGGCCCAACGCCTCGGTCGGCATCCGAACCGGGCACAACGGCCCCCGCATCAGCGCCGCCCGCCTCGCCTTCCGCATCCGCCACCAGCGCGAGCCCGTCGGCAAGGTCACGCCGGGCTGCGGCCGGGCCCGTTGCGTCGCACCGGCCCACGTCGAGGACCGGCCCATGCGCGACGCCCTCAACAGCACGTTCGCCGCAATTTTCGGAGGGGTCCTGTGAGCACCCGAGGCATCAGTACGGACAAGACGCCTGACTGGCGCGACCAGGCCGCCTGTCGTGTTGAGGACGCCGACGTCATGTTCCCCGACCCCAGCGACAAGCGGGGCACTCGGATTGCGCAAGCCATTTGTCTGGCCTGCCCCGTCCGACAGCAGTGCCTGGAGCACGCCATGGCTGTGGAAGGGGGGTGCCGCCGGGAGTCTCGGTACGGCGTGTTCGGCGGCCTCGACGGCGATCAGCGCTACCGCCTCTACTGCCGCCTCCGCCCCAGTCACGTCGCCCGCCTCACGCGCGTCGCCGCCTGAACCACCCGCCCCACGTACGAGAGAAGGCACGATGCCCTGGTTCAAGATCGACGACGCTTCCCACAGCCACCCGAAGTTCGTGGCCGCGGGGAACGCGGCGATCGGCCTGTTCGTGAGGTGCGGGGCCTACTCCGCTCAGCACCTCACCGAGGGCATCGTGCCCGGCGTCATCGCCCAGCTGTACGGCACCGCCCCGCAGGCCGCCAAGCTCGTCAAGGTCGGCCTCTGGCACGGCGCCAAACACTCCTGCTCCCGCTGCCCGCAGCCGGCCGCCGGCGACTACGTCGTCCACGACTTCTTCGAGGGCGGCCGGAACGCCACCCGCGCACAGGTTGAGGCCAGCCGGAAGGGCGCCGCCGAGCGGGCCGCGAAGAGCCGCGCCGCAAGAAAGCGCCCCGGAATCGACGACGAAACGAAGAACATTCATCGTGCAATCGGCAACGAATCGGAGCCGAATCGAGACGGAAACGAACCCCACTTTTCCGACTCCGCCGCTGGTCAGGGGCACCTGTCACACCGCACGGGCCTCCCAGGCGTCACGCTTACCCAAGCCACATCCACGCCTAGCCAGGTACTTCCTTCGGAAGTACCTCCTCCCCCTACCCCCTCCGTGAACCACAGCACCGAGGTGGTGGCCGCCAGCAGCGGACGAGGAGAGGTCGAGCCCCTCATCCAGGCCATGGAGCACCGCGGCATGCGCGTCTCCTGGACGTTCAGCAGCGAGCAGTGGCTCGAACTCCGCGACGCCGTACGCCGCGTCGGGGTCGCCGCCCTCGTCGACCACGCCGAGCGCGCCTGGAAAGCCGCCAAGACCCAGCCCTACTCGGCCCGCTACTTCCTCGCCGGATGGGCCGGCCTCCAGACCACCACCTACACCGGGCCCCGCCCCATCACCGGGCCGCCGTCGGCCGCCCAGTCCTACCTCTCCGAGATGCAGCAGATCGCCGCCGAACTCCGCGCGGCAGAAGGAGGCATGCAGTGAAGCCCTCCGAGATCCCCCAACTCCTCGCCGAGATCGCCCTCGCCGACCACCGCGTCCGACGCACCGACCCCATCGAACTCCGCGCGCAGATCGCCATGTGGGCCGGCATCCTCGCCGACGTCCCCTACGACGCCGCCGTCCGCTACGCCCACGAGCACTACACCAAGAGCACGTGGCCGATCCTCCCCGCCGACATCGCCACCCGCTGGACCGCCGCCGTCGCCGACCGACTCGGCCGCCACACCGGCACCTTCGAACCTCTGGCCCACCCCGAGGTCGACCCCGACGACCAGTACGGCGACGCCTACCTTGCTGCCCTCAAGGCCGAACGCCGCGCCGTCGCCACCGGCCACCAACCACCCAACGAACTCCGCGCCATCACCGCCGGCCCCGCCGCCGAAGAAGTCGACAAGCGCCTGAAGCAGATGGGCGCCTACATGCCGCCCGCCATCAAGGAAACCCTCGCCGAGTTCCGGCCCGACGCCGTCGAACGCGAACGCCTCATCCGCTCCGGCCTCGCCGACCCGCGGTCCGTCCCCTGCCCGTGGGCCGCCTGCCGCGCCCCCTCAGGGCAGCGCTGCCGCACCAACGGCCGCGACCGCCACGACTACCACCCCACCCGCATCGACGCCGCCACAGCAGCCCTCAGGAGCGCCGCATGACCACCGCCGCCCGCCGGTGGCGGCCCGACGGCCCCGGCAGCTTCCAAGCCCCACCCGACGTCACCGCCGTACGAGACCGCACCGGCCGCCTCTGGACCCGCAACAAGCCCCGCACCCGCTGGACCTCAGGCGGCCCCCACATCCGCTGGCGCACCCTCGTCGCCGAACACGGCCCCATCACCGAGGAGCACACCGCATGAACGCCGCCGAACCCACCACAACCGCCCCAGCACTCTCCCTTCCCGCCCTCGCCGTCACATGCCCCGCATGCGGCTCCAAGCCCGGCGAACTGTGCACCTCCCACAGCGGCACCCGCCCCCGCCGCAACGACGTCCACCGCGCCCGCACAACCGCACACAACACCCCCACCACCTGAAGGAGGACCCCCATGCCCGAGCGTCTTCGCCGCCGCCGCACCACGGGCTGGCGCGCACCCGACGGAGCCGTCTACGTCGGACGGCCCACCCGCTTCGCCAACCCCGCCCGCCTCATCCGCGCCGACCACGGCCTCGCCGTCCAGTGGGGCACCACCGGCAGCATCGTTGGCACCTGGCCCGCCGACGGCATCGAAGCCCGCCGCTACGCCACCGACCTCTACCGCACCTGGATCAACCAGCCCGAACAGGACTCGACCCGGGCCCTGTTCCGCGCCCTCCTCCACGGCCGCGACCTCCTGTGCTGGTGCCCCCTCCCCAAGCCCGGCCAACCCGACCACTGCCACGCTGCCGTACTCCTCGAACTCGCCAACCAGCCCACCGCCTGACTCCCGGTTCCACCACCACCCACGAAGGAGCAGCCCGCCCGTGAAGTCCCCGGTCCCGTACTTCGGCAGCAAGCAGCGCATCGCCCCCTGGATCGTGTCGCTGCTGCCCGCCCACGAGCACTACGTCGAACCGTTCTGCGGCGGCCTGTCCGTCCTGCTGGCGAAGACCCCGTCGAACATGGAGACCGTCAACGACCTCGACGGCGACCTGATGACGTTCTGGCGCGTCCTGCGGGACCGGCCGGCCGAACTCATCCGCGCCTGCGCGCTCACCCCGCACTCCCGCGTCGAGCTCGCGGACGCGCACGAGCCCGCCGCCGACGAGCTGGAGCTCGCCCGCCGCATCTGGTCCCGCCTCGCACAAGGCCGGTCCGGCACCCTACGGCAGACCGGGTGGCGGCACTACATCGCCCCCGCCGGCTCGTCGATCGGGATGCCCGGCTACATGGACGCCTACGTCGACCGGCTCGCCGCAGCTGCAGAACGCCTCCACCACGTTTCCCTCGAAGCCCTGCCCGCCCTCGACGTGATCGCCAAGTACGGCGCCGCGCGGGACGCCCTGCTGTACGTCGACCCGCCGTACCTCGGCAGCACCCGCCCGTGGTCGAACTACCGCGTCGAGATGAAGGGCGAGCAGGACCACCGCGACCTCGCGGCCGCACTCCAGGACTGCAAGGCCACCGTCGTCCTGTCCGGCTACGACAGCCCCCTGTACGCCGACCTGTACGCCGACTGGCACCGCTACGAGCAGCAGACCATGACCGGCAACGCCAAGACGGCGAAGGACCGCACCGAGGTCGTCTGGGCAAACCGTCCCCTCGCCGGCCAAGACGGCCTGTGGCCCGCCGCCTGATCCCTGCCCGCCTGACGCAACACAGCCGCCCCCGCGGGCAATGCGGGGGCGGCCACCCGGAGCCTACCCAGACAGGAGCACCACCCATGACCGACCTCCACGCCACCGCCGCCGAGACGATCCCCGCCCTCATGGCCAGCATCCAGGAGTACCGCGCCCTCCAGCAGCCCCTCGTTGACGCACTGCGGCTCATCCACGAGGACATGGACCGCGCCCACAAGGGCGGTGACGAGTGGGCCATGGAGTGGATGGGCGACGTCTGGTCCGGACTGCCCCTCGCCGTGCGGGCCGCGGCCGGGGATCAAGACGCGGCGCACGAGTACGCCGCCGGGGTCCGGGACGCCGCCCGCCAGGCCACCGCCCAACCGGCCACCGAGGCCGTCTGTGCCTGCGGGCATGCCGCCCACGCCCCGGGCACCGAGTGCGAGGACGGCGTCAACCACGGCTCGAAGCGCTGGCACCGCTGCCTCTGCCTCAACCTCGTCGACGCGGACTCGGCCTGCCCGCCGGACATGGACTGCCAGGGCGGCACGCTCGGCTACAGCGACGTGTGGCACCGCCAGCGTGCCGCCGCCCCGAACGCGGCCTTGGGCATCACCACCGAGCAGGCCCTCCGCGGGGCGGCAGCCCTGGGCGAGGCGATCCGCGCGACGCAGCCGTCCGGCGTCGACTTCTCCAGCCCGTCCGTCGGGCGGCAGGACACCCAGACCGCCGACGAGGAAGAGGCGGCCGCCGTACTCGAAGCCATGGCCATCAAGCTCGCCACCGGTAGTGACCCCGTCGAGCCGAGGCAGTTCCTCGCCGCCATGGCCGCCTACCGGGCCGCGATCCTCAACAGCGCCGCCGACGAGATCGAGCAGGAGAACGCCAGCTGTAACAGCGTTGTCCCCTGTCAGCCCTGCGCCACCCGCACCCACGCGGCCGCCAGCCTGCGCGGTCTCGCCGTCGGGAGCGCATCGTGACCACGGACCTCACCGCCAACCCGCAGCCCGAGTACCTGTACGAACTGTGGGACGTCAACTGGGACGACGGGCCCCTCGGCAACTGGAAGATCCTCCGCCACGAGATCACCCGCAAGACCGCCCGCCGGATCTACTTCACCCTCGACAACGGGCGCACCGGCTATCTCGACCGGAAGAAGATCGAATCGGAGGGCGAGATCTACCACGGCCGCACCTGCCGTCACCTCCACCTGACGCCCCCGGGCATCCCGCGTCCGCCCAAGCCGCCATCCCTGACGGAGCTACGCAAGGCCATGGCCGACGCACACCCCGACCGGGGCGGCAGCAGCGAAGCATTCATCGCCGCCCGGGCCCGCTACGAGCGCGCCCGCCGAGCCGCCGGGGCCGAGTCGTGACCTGGTGGGCATGGCTCCTCACCCTCTGGCTCACCGCCCAACTCCCCCTCGTACCCGCCTGGAACCTGGCCGTCCGACGACTGAAAGGCACACCCCGATGACCCAGCCCGAAGCCACCGAAGCCGAACTGTGGATGACCCTCCACGACGCCATGGACGGCAACCTCAGCATGTCCCGCCGCCGCAAGCTCATCACCGCCTACCGAGCCGCCGTACTCCGCACCGCCGCCGACGCACTGGACGACTCCGAAACGCTCCGCGACCTGACCGACGACCACATGCGTGACGTGAACGCCACCACCAACGAGCTCCGTCGCATGGCCGAGGAGGACCAGTGACCCAGCCCGACACCGAGCAGCTCCTCAACCTCGCCGACCGCGCCGAACGCGGGCCACTCACCCCGGACGAAGCCGCACGACTCCGCGACGGGATCACGAAGCTCGCCACCCACATCGACGAGTACCGCGACATGTGGCGCAGCAACATGCGCGCCATGGTCGAACAGGAGCAGCGCGCCGACCGCTACCGGACCGCGTGGACCAGCGCCCGCACCCGGGCCGAGGTCGCGCGACACGTCGCCCGCAGCAACCGCCGGCACGTCGCCGCGATCGTGCCCGACCTCGAAGCCGCCACCACCCGCGCCGAGCAGCTGGACGATCTCCTCCGCATCGCGAACGACACCTCGAACACCTCCGAGACTGAACGCGTCCGCGCAGTGGAACGCGCAGACCGGGCCACGGACGCCATCGCACGCGTCCGCGCCGAGTGCGACCGGATCGAGGCAGCAGTCCGCGACAGCGCCACCGACCAGGATCTCGCCGGCGGCTACCTCGCCTGCCTCCGCCACATCCGCGCCGCCCTCGACCCCCAGGAGCCCCAGCTGTGACCAACCTCCCGCCGTACAGCGGCCCCAACCCGACCTGCCCCAAGTGCAGCCACGACGAAGCCCTCACTGAGTACCGGGCGCACGGCGATTGCGTTCATGGCGACCTGATCGGTTCCATCGGATTCCAGCCGAACGAGCGGCTGCACCGCGAGTGCATGCGCTGCTCCTACGCCTGGGACGAGCAGCTCAACCCGCCCGACGTCGAGCCCGAGCCCGTATGCAACTGCACGTGGGGCGGGCTGGAGATTCGGCGCTGCCCCGGCCACGAGCCCCAGCCCGGGCCTGCCACCCACATCGGCGGCAACGCCGAGGACTGCCTCGCCTGTGAGGGCACCAACCCGCCGTACCCGTTCCTCTGCCCCGGACCCCAGGAGCCCCAGCCGTGAGCCGACTCCGCGCCCTCGTCTGGCGCGCCACCCGCCGCACAACCAACCGGCTGTACGACGCCCTCGCCGTCCTCGGCGGCTACTGCAACGACCACCCCGTCAAGAGCGGGATCCCGGACGGGACCGGCGGCTACCACCACTGGCGGTGCGCCTTCAAGCGCGGCCACACAGGCCACCACCGCTACCGCAACTACACGTGGGACGCGAACGGCACCACCGACTACCTGCCGATCGACCCGTTCCCCAGCCAGCCGTGGGAGCGGTCGTCCATCTCGACGAGGCGCCAGGCCCGCGAGAGGCGCCGCTGGGATGCCGACCAGTCCGCCCGCTTCCGAGCTGAGCGCCTCGCCCGCGGCGAGAAGTACTGACCCCGAACGCGCGAAGGGGCGCGCCCAGTCCGCCAAGACACCTGCGGGCGCGCCCCACACGGTGCAGTCACCGTACAGCCCACACCAGCCCCACGGAGCCACGATGACCACCACCGCCGCAGCCCAGCTCCAGACCATCGCCACCCTCTGGCCCGACCTCGACGACGCCCTCGGCACCCCCGTCGCCGCGACCTGGCCGCCCGCCGGCCTCCGCACCTACCTCGCCGCCCTGGAGCAGCACGACGCCACCGAGACGGCCGCCCTCCGCATGCTGGAGCGCTCCCCCGACCAGCTCGGCGCCCGGCCGGTCCCCGTCAACCTCCGGATCATGGACACCATGCGGACCGTCGAAGCCGCTCTCCACGAGACCGCCGACCAGATCGCCTCCGCCAACCAGCACGCCGTCGAGACATCCCACCCGCACCGCTGGCACTTCACCGGACGCCCCCGCGGCGCCGCCTGGACCGCCCTCTGGCTCAGCGCGAGGGCCGACAACGTGTTCTGGCCCGGCCGCGCCCTCACCGACGCTCAGGCGCGCCACCTGAGGCACGTCGCCCGCGAGGCTCTCCACCGCGTAGAGCAAGCGCTCGACCTCGCCGTCGAGCAGCGCGAGTTGGACGCCCAGCACCGATGCCCCTGCGGCGGGCGCATCGTCATCACCGGCGGCGCCGGCGACCAGCCCACCGCCCGCTGCCGCCAATGCGGCGCCTGGTGGACCGAGCGAGGCGTGGTCGCGGCCTGACCTGCACGCTTCCCGGCGCCGGGAAGCTTCCGGACAGCAGCAGGCCCCCGCCGGATACACCCGGACGGGGGCCACTGCACGGGCGCGGCTACGGGCGCCACGCCTCGTCGTAGTCGGGGTGGTCGGCATACGGCAGGGCAAGGGCCGCGAGGATTGGTGAGACCTCGGGGTAGCTGTCCCAGCCGCCCATCATCCGGCGCCGTTCGGCAACGAAACGTTCGTAGTCGGCGAGGATCCGCCGCTTGGCGTCGACCTCGGCGAGGACACGAGCCGGATCATGGCGGGCGATGTGCTCGGCGACCGCGCCGTCATCGGTCGTGAACAGCTCGGTGCCCACCTGGATGGTTGCCGAGAACGGCAGACTCCACTGCAGCTCGTTGCCGGACCCGTCCCACAGGACACCGCGAGCCGTTCGCTCGTCCTCGTCGAGGCGGGCCGTCAGGAACTCCACCAGATCCACGCTGCTACTCCTTCGGCTTCAGGTCGGTGCGGCGGCCCTGGGTCATCCCCGCCTGCCGCTTCGCCCAGTACTCGTCGAACCACGCCACCGGGTACTCCGGCCGGCTGCTCCCCGGACGGAACGCGGGCGCAGGCCAGCCCTCCTTGGGGTTCGTCGCGAGCCGGTGGATCAGCGTACGGCTGCGCCCCACCCGCTCCGCGAGCTTCGGAATGGTCATGGTCTCCCGCGGCTCCTCACTCTCCGGGGTCACGGACATGGGCACATCCTCTCGCGAGGTGTGGACATTGTCCACACTTCTCGCTACGGTCGAACCGGCAACAACGAAGGCCCCGGCCGGAGTTCGCAGCTCCACATGGCCGGGGCCAGACCCACCCACAACCTCACGAAGGAGCGGGTCCGTGTCCGAGCGTACCGACCAGCCTCCCAACGTCCACAGCCTCCTCGGCAAGCTCGCCGACCGCATCGAGGCCAAGCACCCCACCAAGGCCATCGACGAGCGCCTCGTCCTCGCGCAGGCCCTTGTTGTCGCCGAGCACACCTACGGCCCCACCGAGGCCGCCGACGCCGCCGAGCGCGCCCTCATCGACGCCCTCCCGCCCGTCCGCCCGGACGACACCCGTGCCGAGTACGCCACCCGCTGCCGCCTTGTCGGCCAGGAGGTCTCGGCCTGATGCGCACCCCGCTCATCGCCCCCGCGGTCACCCTGTCCGCCGGCTCCCTCGCCTGGACCACCTGGAGCCTCGTCGACCTCCTCGGCGCCGGCCCCTGGGGCATCACCGTCGCCGCCGGAGCCGACATCATCTGGGCCTCCGTCATCTGGGCCGAAGCCCGCAGCCTCCGAATCTGCGGCCACCGCTGGCCCGTCGCCGCCATCGGCTGGACCGCCCTCGCCGCCGTCGCAGCCTTCCTCGTCTGGCACGGCATCCAGCAGCACCACACCGCCATGGCCGTCGCCGGCCCGTTCCTCCCCCTCGGCGCCAAGGTCGTATGGCTGCTCGCCCTCGCGGACATGCGCGACCCCGCAGCGCTCACCGACGACGACCGCGCGCTGCTCGCCAACGAGGAGCGCGCCATGCGGTTCGAGGAAGCCCGGCACCGGCACGAGCTCCGCCGCCGCGAGATGGCCGCCGAGCGCCTCATCGCCGAGGTCGAGACCGACTTCACGATCGAGCTCGCCCGGCAGGACAAGGACCGCGAGCTTGCCCGCCGAGCACCGATCGCGATCGCCCCGATCACGGCCGAGCACGAGACGAGCACGATCGCGATCACCCCCGAGCAGCCCCACGCTTCGGAGCGCCCCGAACCCGCCCCGACCAGCACGATCGCCAATCGCGAGCAGAAGAGCATCGCCGACCTCGCCCGCGAACACGTCGCGATCCACCCGACCAACCCACCCGCCGTCGACGCGATCTGCTCGATCCGGCCCGACGCCGATCGCCCGTCCGTCGGCGCAGCCGTTCGCCGCGCCCGCCAGCAGCTCGACGCCCGCGGAGGCTACCGATGACCCCCACCCTCGGTGCCGTCCTCGTCGGCTTCGCGCTCCTCGTGTGGGAGCTGTTCGTCTGGTTCCCCGGCCTCAAGACCCTCCAGACCAACCTCATCGGCGCCGCCGGTGAGCTCCTGCCCTTCACCCTCTGCTGGTGCGTCGGCGCGCTCACCGTCATGGTCGTCGGCGGCCTCGTCGGCTGGATCGGCGACACCGCCCTGTGGGGCCTCAACACCTTCGGCGACGGCCTGTTGGTCTACGGCGTCGGCGCCCAGACCGGCACCGCCCCCGGCAGCACCGCAGCCCCACTCACCCAAGGCGGCCTGTTCATGACCGCGCTCGTCCTCGTCGGCTTCCTCGCCCGCCGCCACCGCGGCGCCAAGGCGTCGAAGTGGCGCGGCTGGGGCGCCGGCGTCGGACTCGGCCTCTCCGCCGGCATCGCCCGCTACGCCGCCGTCCCCCTCGCCTCCGCCGTCAACCTCTCCGGCGCCTGGCTCACCGGGATGATCTCGTGACCACCGAACAGCAGCCCGACGTCGTGGCGGGGGAGCAGCCGAGCAAGCTCGCAGGCGGCTGCGTCCTCGCCATCGGCGCCGCACTCGCCGGAGGCATCGCCTACACCGTCCCCGAGACCGCCTACTACACGGCCGGGCTCCTCACCGCCGCCGGCGTCCGCCGCGCCCGCACCTGGGCCGCCGGGCGCCGGGGCGGTGAGCAGCCGGAGGTCGAGGACGCCGTCGACATCGTCGCCGCCCTCCACGAGCTCTCCCCCGGCGGCACCGCGAACGTCCGCCTCACCCAGCTCGCCGAAGGGATCGGCCTGCCTGACACCCGGACCGTCCGGGCCCTCCTCGACGAAGCCAGCATCCCGATCAAGGAAGTCCGCACGGGCGGGAAGGTCGGGCCCGGCATCCACGTGACCGCCATCCCCCGCTCCTGCGGCGCCCCTCCCGACGGTTGTTGGTGCGCTGTGACCAGCAACAACAACACCAACAACACCCCCGAGGAGGAGCCCCGAGAGGGGTTCCGTGTAGAGCACATCGGCCACGCCGGAACCGTCGTCCACGACCCCGCCGAAACCCGCCGCCGCCACGCCACCACCACGAGGAGCGCCCGATGACCTACTGCGAGCACTGCGGCTGGTGGAGCCGCCCCCACTGCGGCCACTGACCGCCAGAACCCCCGGGCGTACCGTGGCCGCAGCACCCGATCGATTGCGGCCAGGCTGCGCCGCCTCGACGGAGGACCCAGCCCCGCCGGAACAGCGCCCGACGGGGCTTCCTCACGTCCCGATTCCGCATACCCGCCGCCATCCCCCAGGCACGCGCGATACGTTCACGACTCCGCCACACCAAGACCACAGCGAGGACACCGTGACGCAGCAGCCCTACCCGCCCCAACAGCCCAGCCCCAACCAGCAGTGGAGCCCGTCCCCCGGCCAGCCGTACCCCGGCGCACCGTACGGGCCTCCCCGCCCGCCGAAGAAGGGCATGGGCGCAGGCGCGATCGTCGCGATCGTCCTCGGCTCGCTCTTCGGCCTGTTCATCATCATCGGGGTCATCGGCGCGATCGTAAGCGACGACACCCACGCCAGCAGCGACAAGAGCAGCCCGGAACGCAGCACCGCCGCTGCGCCCGCGGCAAAGCCGTCCACGAAGGCGCCGGCCACCGCAGCTCCCGCGCAGAGCCAGGCTGACGAGTTCAAGGCGTTCGTGGCGAAGTCCGGTACCGACGCGGAGAAGGGCGCGATCAAGCACGTCGTCAAGGTCACGGGCGCGGACGACCAGAACAACATCCTGGACACCGCCGACATCTACACCGACTTCAAGGGTGGCCTGATGAGCGACGACGCTGGGAAGGCGAAGCTGATCGCTGCCGCGTTCGCGGACTGGAAGCACTCGAAGAACGGGCTCGTGACGGTGTACGGCGAGGACGGCCAGCTCATCACCAACGGAAAGTTCTGACGTGCGCGCGGCCAGGGTTGCGATGGACGAGACGTCTCGTCTACATTGAAGCCGTCTCCGGCGTGCCCGGAAACAAGCGCCAGGCCCCGACCCTCCCCCGTGTCGGGGCCTTCTTCATGACTCCGCCGTCCGGCGATGGGGCGTAGAGAGCCTCCAGGGTCCATGGGGCCCTGCGACGTCGGCGACCGGGCGGCGGCCCACCACCAGGAGGTGCCCATGCCCTTCCCCGACGGCACCCCCACCATCACCCTCACCGGCACCCTGCCCTGCCCCGTCGAAGGCACCGGATACGACGGGAAGATCGTCCTCACGCCCTCGTCGTACCTCGTCGACACCACCCGCGACGCCATCTACCTCGGCGGCGGAGAGAAGCCCATCGTCGACGGCGCGTTCTCCGCCACGATCGTCCCCAACGACGCCGCAGGCATCGGTCCATCCGGCTGGCGGTGGCTCATCAGCATCGAACCCACCGGCGCCCCCAAGCGAGCTTTCTGGGCGTACGTCGCGGGCACCGGCACCGTCGACATCTCCACCCTGATCGAGGTCCCCGCCCCCGACGGCGGATCGGCCGGCAGCGGCGCGGTGGCATCCGTGAACGGCAAGACCGGCGTGGTCGTCCTCACCTACGCGGACGTGGACGCCGAGCCCGAGGGCGCCGTCGCCGAACACGCCGCGGCCAGTGACCCGCACGGCGACCGCACGTGGGCCACCGGCGAGTTCGCGGCCAAGAGCGCCAACCTGTCCGACCTGGCCAGCGCCGCGACCGCCCGCACCAACCTCGGCCTCGGCGACGCGGCCACCCTCGACGTCGGCACCACCGCCGGCACCGTCGCGGCGGGCGATGACCCCCGGTTCAGCGAGGGCGGCGGTAGCAGCACAATCCGCACGGCGAGCGTCCGCATCACCGACGACGACCTGTCCGGCCTCCCCAACGTCGCCTCCTGGACCATCGTTCAGACATCGGCCGGCACCCAGCTGAAGTGCTCGATCACAGCCGCCGTCGGCGACCGGATCCGCGCCCTGGGCCTGTTCATGTACGACGGTGCGCACTTCCTCGACTGGAACATGCTCACCAGCGCGGGCGCCCTCGGCACCTACGCGGCGTCCGGCACGACCACGCCGCTCGGCGAGGGCAACCCGACCATGTACCCGTCGACCGCGTTCAAGGGCTACACGACCGCCGAGTTCTTCACCGTCGAAGCCGGCCACCTCAACGCCGGGCAGGTCACCGTGGCGCTCGCCCACCAAGGCACGAACGCCGGCAAGGTCTACGCCCACACCCTGTACCCGTGGCGGCTCCGCCTGGAGAACATCGGCCCCGAACCGGCCTGATCGGAGGTGCCTGGTGACGAATCAGTACCGCGTGGACAACTACAACACCCCCGTCACCGACGAGGAACGCGCCGAGATCCGCCGGCTCCACGCCGAAGGCCACGGCCGCAACGAGATCTCTCGCCGCGTCGGGCGCAGCGCCCGCACCATCAGCGCGCAGGCCGACCAGATGGGCCTCACCTTCGATCGCACCGCCACCGCCGCTGCGACCGAGGCCAAGGTCATCGACGCCCGCGCCCGCCGCGCCCGCATCATGGAGCAGCTCTACGACGTCATCGAGGCCGACCTCGCCTACCTGAAGAAGCCCGACACCTACGACCTCGTCGAGGTGTCCGCCGGCAAGGCCGTGCACTTCGCCACCGAGCGCCTCCCCGCACAAGACCGGCGCGCCCTGATCACCGGCATCAGCACCGCGATCACCGCCACGTCCCGCCTCGAAGCGCTCGAAGGCGACCCGGGCGTCGCCGGGGCCACTTCGCTGCTCCTCAACCTGTCCGATGCCTTCCGTCAGGCGGCCGGCCCCGTGGAGGACGACACCGGGGAGGGCTGATGCTCGACTCCCTCCCTCTGTCCGCCAAGCAGATCCGATCGATCGCCCACTCCACCGCCCGCATCAACTTGTGGCACGGCGCGATCCGCTCCGGGAAAACGATCGCGAGCCTGATCGCCTTCCTGATCGCGATCGCGAGCGCCCCCTCATCCGGCCTGATCGTGATCGTCGGGCGCTCGCTGCAGACCATCGAGCGCAACGTCCTCGACCCCCTTCAGGACGAAGTACTGTTCGGCCCCGTCGCCCGGCTCGTGCAGCACACCCGCGGCGCCACCACCGCGGTCATCCTCGGCCGCACCATCCACCTGATCGGCGCCGCCGACTCCCGTGCCGAAGGCAGGCTCCGCGGCCTCACCGCGTGCCTCGCTTACGTCGACGAGGCCACCCTCGTCCCCCGCGGGTTCTGGAACCAGCTCCTCGGCCGCCTGAGCGTCCCTGGGGCACGCCTCTTCGCTACCACCAACCCCGACAACCCTGGGCACTGGCTCCGCAAGGAGTTCATCAACCGCGCCGGCCACCTCGACCTCAGACACTGGCAGTTCACCCTCGACGACAACCCCTCGCTCGACCCGGCGTACGTCGCCGCGCTGAAGGCCGAGTACGTGGGCCTGTGGTACCGGCGGTTCATCCTCGGCCACTGGGTGCAGTCCGAGGGCGCGATCTACGAGATGTTCGACGCCGAGCGGCACGTCGTCCGTGAACTCCCGCACATCGAACGCTGGCTGTGCGACGCGATCGACTACGGCACCGTCAACCCGTTCGCCGACTTGCTGCTCGGCCTCGGCCGCGACAACCAGGGCCGCGCCGGGCTGTACGTGGTGTCGGAGTACAGGCACGACTCCCGGACCGCCCGCCGGCAGCTCACCGACTCCGAGTACTCCGCCGCCCGCCGCCGCTGGCTCGCGTCCGTCCCGCAGCCCCAAGCCGGGAACGTCCTCGGCGTACGCCCGGAATGGACCGTCGTCGACCCGTCCGCCGCCTCGTTCATCGAGCAGCTCCACCGCGACGGCGTCACCGGCGTCACCCCCGCCGACAACTCCGTCCTCGACGGCATCCGCGGCGTCGCCAACCTGCTCGCCTCCGAACGGCTGTTCATCCACGCCTCCGCCACCGGCCTCATCGACGAACTGCCCGGCTACTCGTGGGACGACGAGGCCGCGGAGAAGGGCGAGGACAAGCCGATCAAGCTCGAAGACCACTCCTGCGACGCCCTCAGGTACGGGGTGCGCACGACCGAGGCCCTGTGGCGGCCGCACATCCCAACCCTGGAGGTGGCCGCATGACCGTCGAAGAGGCTCTGCAGAGCGCCGTGCGACTGCTCCGGGCAGCCGAAACGGAGACCAACCTGGCGCTCATGGAGCGCCTCGACCAACTCGCCTGCTCATGGCTGGCCATCGCCAACCTGCTGATGGAAAGGGAGCGCGCCTGATGCCCCTGCCCTCCGGCAACCAGCAGTGGCCGCCGGCCGCGCTCGACCCGGTCCGCGACAAGCTGACCGTGTGGGACGCCTGGTACTGCGGCGACCCCAACGCCCTCTCAGCCGTCTACGGCGGCCAGGTCGGCAGCGACCCCGGCGGCACCGGGTTCTTCTCCTCCGAGCACGGAGGTTGGCGAGCAGCCGTCGGCCGCACCCTGCAGCGGTGGTTCTGGTCCCAGCCCACGCCCTCAGGAGAGCAGCGCGCCAAGCTGCACGTGCCGCTCGCCTCCGACATCGCCACCACCTCCTCGGCGCTGCTGTTCTCGGAGCCGCCGACAGTCAAGAGCGACGACACCACCACCGCCAGCCGGCTGGGTTACCTCGTCGACGACGGCCTGCACAGCACCCTCCTGGAGGCCGCCGAACTCGCGGCAGCGCTGGGCGGGGTGTACCTCCGCGTCGTCTGGGACAGGGAGGCCTACGACGCCCCGTGGCTCGACGCCCACCCGGCCAGCAACGCCGTCCCCGAATGGCAGTGGGGCCGCCTTGCCGCGGTCACGTTCTGGCGGGTCCTGGAGGCCGACGGCGACCGTGTCGTGCGCCACCTGGAGCGCCACGAGCCCGGGTTCATCCTCCACGGCCTCTACGAGGGCAGCCGCGACGACCTCGGCGTCCGGGTGCCGCTCACCGAGCACCCGGCCACCGCGGGCATCGCGCGCGCGCTCGGCCCGGCAGGGGACGCCATTCCGACCGGCATCAAGCAGCTCACCGCCGTGTACGTGCCGAACATGCGCCCGAATCGGTTGTGGCGCGGCAACCCCGCCGCTGCGCACCTCGGCCGCCCGGACATCGCCGGCGCGGAGCCGCTTCTCGACGCGCTCGACGAGGTGTACTCGTCGTGGATGCGGGACGTGGAGCTCGGCAAGGGCCGTGTCATCGTCCCGAGCGCCTACCTGGAGTCCAACGGGCCCGGCAAGGGCGCAAGCTGGGACCCCGACCGGCGCATCTACTCCACCCTCAACATGCTGCCTCGTTCGGGCGACGCCGCCACGATCGAGGCGGTGCAGTTCGAGATCCGGGTTGCCGAGCACCGCGACACGGCGCAGAACCTCGTGGAGCAGATCCTGCGCGGCGCCGGCTACTCATCGCAGACTTTCGGCGAGCAGGGGCAGGCCGCGGCCACCGCGACGGAGGTCGTGGCCCGGGAGCGGCAGAGCTTCACCACCCGCAACCGGAAGATCGTGTACTGGCGGCCGGCGCTCGCGCAGGCCATCGAGACCCTCCTCGCGGTCGACAAGGCAGTGTTCGGGTCGGGCGTCACGGTGGAGCAGCCGACGATCGAGTTCGGCGACTCCATCAGCGAGGACCCGAAGACTCTCGCCGAGACCGTCGAGCTCCTGAACCGGGCCGAGGCCGCATCCCGCGACACGCTCGTGCGAATGCAGCATCCGGACTGGGACGACGCGGACGTGAAGGCGGAGGTCGACCGGATCCTCGAGGAGACCGGCCAGCTGGTCGCCGATCCGACCCTGACCGGAGCGGAGGGCCCGTCCGATGCCGGTTTCCCCAGCGATGGCGGAGGATCTCGCCCGTGAGGTAGGCGCCCTCTACCGCGACGCCGAGGGCGCCCTTCTGGAGCTGCTTGCGCAGGCCCTGGAGGCCGACATCGAGTCCCCGCGGTGGGCCGAGCTGAAGCTGGCGGCCATCGGCAACCTTCGCGTGGCCGTCGAGGCTGTCGCCGAGGCGCTCCAGACCGACACCGACGGGGCCGTACGGCACGCCCTGGTGACCGCCTATAACCGGGGCAGGCAGGCAGCTGTGGCCGAGCTGGGGGCCCTCGACATAGGCCGGGAACTCGTCGCCCGCGACACGGTGCCGAACGCCTCCGCGGTCGATCGGCTCGCCGCGTCGCTGGCGGAGGACACCCGCCCGCTGTACACCCGGATCACCCGGGCCATCGTCGACATCTACCAGCGGATCGTGGCCCGCGTCTCCGGCACGCAGCTGCTGACGGGCATGACCCGGCGGCAGGCGTCCCAGAGGGCGCTCGACGAGTTCGCCGCCGCAGGGGTGACCGGGTTCGTCGACTCGGCCGGACGGCGCTGGGACATGGCCTCGTACGCGGAGATGGCGGTGCGTAGCGTGACGGCGCGCGCGGCGATCGACGGGCACGTCGATGCCCTCGCCGAGATCCGTGTCGGCTACGTGATCGTGTCGGATGCGCCGCTGGAGTGCCCGCTGTGCCGGCCGTGGGAGGGCGAGATCCTCACCCTCGGCCCGGAGACCGGGCCGCACACCGTGCGCCTGGAGCACGCGATCCAGCCAACCGGCCTGCGCGCTGCGGTCCGTCCGCCGGAGACGGTCGTCGTCCACGCCGCCGGGAGCCTCGTGGAGGCGCGCGCCGCGGGCCTCTTCCACCCGAACTGCCGGCACTCCCTGGGTGCCTATCTGCCCGGGGTGACGACGCGGCCTCCGCACCATGCGACGCCGGGCACGACGTACGCGGACACGCAGCGGCAGCGGCAGATCGAACGCCACATCCGCCGCTGGAAGCGCGTGCAGGCGGCCGCGATGGACGACAAGGCGCGGCGCCGCGCCGGGTCGTACGTCCGCAAGTGGCAGGCCGCGCAGCGCGAGCACGTGGCCGCGCATCCGCACCTTCGCCGCAAGCCCGCGCGCGAGCAGATCGGCGCCGCGCGCTGACCACCGGCCCGCCAGGTGCGGGCCTCTCACGCCCCAGGAGGGCACCCATGCAGACCCGCACGCTTCCCCGCGCCCACACGCCCGGCTGGGCCCACCCCTACGGCCGCGCCCCTTTCTCCCCGGTCTTCTATGCCGACGGAGGGGACGGCGCCGCCTCCGGATCCGCCCAGGCGCCCGCCGCGCCGGCCGCCGCTGACCCGGCACCGCAGCCGACCAGCGACGGGCAGCAGCCGCGCATGTACGACGCCGCGTACGTCGACGGCCTGCGCAAGGAAGCCGCGCAGTGGCGCACCAAGCTCCGCGAGTCCGAGCAGGCACAGGAGGCCCGCTTCACCGGCCTCATGGACCAGCTGAAGGCCGCCGGCATCAAGCTCGGCGACAAGCCCGACGCCGAGCAGCTCCAGGCCTCCCTCACCGCCGCGCAGTCCGAGCGCCGTGAAGCGCTCCTGCGCGCCGCCCTCTACGAGACCGCGTCCGAGCACGGCGCCAACCCCTCCGCGCTCCGCGACTCCGTGTCCTTCCTCGAATCGATCAAGGACATCGACCCCACCGACTCCGCAGCCCTGGTGGCCGCGGCCAAGGCGGCCCTCACCGCCAACCCCACCCTCTCCGCTGCTCCGGCTGGACCGGCGCGCGGTGGCGCTGACCTCTCTGGTGGAGGCGGCAACGAACCTCGGCAGCTCACCGAGGACGACCTCTCACGAATGACGCCCGAGCAGATCGTGGAGGCCCAGGACAAGGGCCTGCTGCGGAACCTGCTGGGCGGCTGACCCCAGAAGGAGGCCCCCGTGGCCATCACCCGCTTCCGGCCGGAGATCTGGAGCGCGCGCCTGCTCGTCGCATGGCGCAAGTCGCTCGTCTACGCAGGCCCCGGCATCGTCAACCGCAACTACGAGGGCGAGATCAGCGAGGCGGGCGACATCGTCCGCATCACGTCGATCTCCCGGCCGACGATCGGCGACTACGTGCCGAACTCGACGGTCATCACCCCCGAAGAGCTGACCGACGCGCAGCGCACCCTGGTCGTCGACCAGTGCAAGTACTTCGCCTTCAAGGTCGACGACGTCGACGCCCGGCAGGCGAAGGGCGACGTCATGCCGCAGGCGATGTCCGAGGCCGCCTACGGGCTGGCCGACGTCGTCGACCAGTACGTCGCCGGCCTGTACACCGGCGTCCAGGCCGCCAACGTCGTCTCCTCGGTCACCATCGACACCACGAACCCCACGTCGTGGGATGCCGAGGCCGCCAAGGCGTACAACGACATCCTCATCCCGCTGAAGGTCAAGCTCGACGAGGCCAACGTCCCCAAGCAGGGCCGCTACTGTGTGCTGCCGCCCTGGCTGGAGGGAGTCATGCTCCGCGACCCGCGGTTCGTGAAGGTCAACGAGTCCGGCACCGAGCAGGGCCTGCGCAACGGCATGGTCGCCCGCGCGGCCGGGTTCGACATCCTCACCTCGAACAACGTGCCCGTGCCGACGTCGAACAACTACATCATCACCGCGGGCGTGAACTCGGCCATCAGCTTCGCGGAGCAGATCAACAAGACCGAGGCCTACCGCCCCGAGAGCTCGTTCTCGGACGCCGTCAAGGGTCTGGCGCTGTACGGCGCCAAGCTCATCCGCCCCGACTCGCTGGCTTACGCCACCGCCGTCCTGTCCTGATCGGAGGCCCTCGATGGCAACCACCCAGCTCACCTACTCGCCGCTCGTCCCGAACAGCAACCTGACGCAGCCCGCGGGCACGTCGCTGGTCGCGGCGCCGACGAACAACATGCAGCTCGCCGGCGCCAAGCCGGAGCTGACCGTCCTTCGGGTCACGAACACCGACGACGACACCAACCTGACCTTCACCGTGAAGGCGGGCGACATGCCGCCGGCGATCGCTGCCGGACAGGGCGACCTGGCCGTGACGGTCGCGTTCGGCACGGCCGAGCTCATCGGCCCGTTCGAGTCCGGCCGGTTCCTGCAGTCCGACGGCTCGATGCTCTTCGAGTCGTCGACGACGACCGGCGCGATCACCGTCCTGCGAGTGCCGAGGAACACCTGACATGGCCGAGACGATCCACATCCGGGGAGAGGGCGGAGCCGTCATCGCGATGGACCTGCCTCTCCCCGATGGCATCGCGGACCGGCTCACCAAGGGCCTGCTCCGCCGCGTCAACGCCGACGGCACGCCGTACATCGAGCAGGACGGTGCCGGCGTGCCCGCTCCGCCCGCGGAGGCGCCGGCCAAGAGCGCTCCGAAGGCGGAGTGGGTCGGCTGGGCGGCTGCCCAGGGCGCCGACCCGGAGGACGCCGACGGGATGACCAAGGCGGACCTGATCGAGGCGTACGGAGGTGACTCCTGATGACCGTGACCTCGGACTTCGGGATCCGGGCCAGCGTCCGCAGCACGAAGGCGCTGGACCTGTCCACCGCGGCGGATCCGCTCGACTTCGTCCGCGGCGTCCACCTCGAGAGCGGCACGGGAGCAGGGAAGGCGGACCTCGTCTTCCACGACCGGCGGACCCTGGCCGCGTCGGCGGACGAGACCCTCGACCTCGCGGGCGTCCTCACCGACGCGTACGGGGCGGCGATCACGTTCGCCCGGATCAAGTTCATCGCGATCTCCGCCGCCTCCGGCAACACCAACAACGTGGTCGTCGGCGCGAACGGGTCGAACGACTGGGTGGGCCTCCTCAACGCGGCCGGAACCCTGACGCTCCGCCCGGGCGCCACGTTCGCCGCGATGGCCGGCAGCACGGACGCCACCGGCATGGCGGTGGCCGCCGGTACAGAGGACCTGCTGAAGGTCGCCAACTCCGGTTCCGGGACGTCGGTCACGTACGACATCGTCATCGTCGGCGCGTCCGCCTGAAGGAGGTGGTGGCTGTGGCGCGTGTCTACGCCACCAGCTCGCAGTACCAGGAGTACACCGGGGAGGCGCCGCCGACCGACATCGACGTGCGCCTCCGCCGCGCCTCGGCGTTCCTCGACAGCCAGGTGTTCCGGCTGTGTGTGTACGACACCGACGCCACCACGGGCATGCCCACGAACGCGCTCGTTCTGGAGGCCTTCGCCAACGCCTGCTGCGCGCAGGTCGAGTGGGGCGTCCAGGTCGGCGACGTGACGGGCGCGGCCGGGGTCGGCTGGGGCACGGTCGAGATCGGCACGGCCAAGCTGTCCCGCTCGGTCACCTCGACGTCCGGGGACGAGGCGCCGGGGCGTCAGATCGCCCCGGCGGTGTGGGACGCGCTGCGGTCGCCGGACCTGACGCCGGACATCCTGTGGGTCGGGGCGGTGACGACGTGCTGACGCCCCTGCCCGCGTTCATGCTGGGCCACTCGGTGGTGGTGGAGCCGTACCTGGGGCGCACTTCGGTGGGCCCCAGGTACGGGCCGGCGGTCACGGTGGCGTGCTTCGTGGACGAGCAGACGCGGACCGTGCGGGACCCGGCTGGCCGCGAGGTCGTGTCGAGCAGCACGTTCTACGCCCGCCCGGGCCTGGACTGCCCGGCCGACTCCCGCGTCACGCTGCCCTCCGGCCGCCGGACGACGGTCATCGCGGTCCTGGACCGGTCCGGCGGCGGCATGCCCACCCCGGATCATGTGGAGGTGCAGCTGCTGTGAGCCCCCAGTACACGCGGTTCACCCCCGGCAACGCCCGCCGCCAGTGGACCGGCCGTGGTCGCCGTCTGGCGGAGGAGGGCCTCCAACGCGGCCTCGAGCACGTTCTGTTCGAGGCTCAGAAGATCGTCCCCTTGGACGAGGGCACCCTGGAGCGGTCCGGGCGGGTCGTCCGCGAGGGCCTGAACGGGGCCGTGGTCTTCGACACCGTGTACGCCGTCCGGCAGCACGAGGAGCTCACCTGGAAGCACCTGCCAGGCCGCATGGCCAAGTACCTGGAGATCCCGATGAACCGCGAGCGGGACGTCGTTCTGCGGCTCATGGCGGTGCCGCTGCGGAGGTGGCTGCGTGGATGAGACGGATCTCCTCGACGGTCTCGCCCGCTACCTCGCCGAGCGGGGCCTCGTCACCTACACCAGCGGTGGCGATCTCACCGACGACTGCTTCCTGGAGCACATGCCGGCCGAGCCGGACGAGGCCGTCGTCCTCACGATCTACGACGACCGCACCGAGCCTGACTCGCTGCTGCCGTACGACGAGCCGCGCGTCCAGGTCCGCGTGCGCGGCACGACGGATCCGCGGGTGTCGCGCCTCCGGTGCGCTGCGATCCGTTCCCATCTGCACGGCCTCGGCCCGGTGATTCTGCCGGACGGCACCCACCTGATCTTGTCGGTCTCCATTCAGGCCGCGCCCGCGTCGATGGGTGTCGACAACAACCAGCGGCACGAGCACGTCTGCAACTTCCGCATGGAGATCCGGCAGACCAGCCTGCACCGCCCCTGACTCACCCCACCCAGCTCAGCCCGCCCACCGACCGGCGCGGGCCCCTTCGTCATGCTCCGGAGGAGACATGCCCGCTCAGAAATACAACGCCCGAGACTGCCGGTTCCAGATCGAGGACTTCCTCAATCCCGGCACCTGGACCGAGTTCCGCACGGCCCTGAACGGGTCCACCGAGGGCGGCATCAACACCTTCACCCTGTCGTACGAGTACGAGACGACCGACACCACCACGTTCGGCAGCAACGGGCGCGCCGAGTCGCAGAACATGCAGGAAGGCATGTCGATCACCCTGGAGGGGTTCCGGCTGAAGGACCCTTCCACCGGCGCCCTCGACGCTGCCCAGAGTCTGGCTGAGCTGCAGGCCGCCCGGCTCGGCAACGACTCCCTGACCGGCTTCCGCTTCGCCGCGCCCGGGGACACCGACTGGACCGTGTGGGCCGACGCCCACTTCCAGCTCGGCGACACCGGCGGCGGCAACAACGACAAGGCGTCGTGGTCCGTCACCGTGACCCGTTCCGGCCCGTCGACGTCGGTGGCGATCGCGTGACGAACAGCTCCTGGGACGACTTCAAGCGCGAGGTCTTCGGCGCCCGCACGGAGACCATCGAGGGCGTCGAGGTGCGCGTCCCCGCCGACGTGCCGTTCGGGTTCGAGCAGCGCCTCGCCGAACTCACCGATTCCGCCGAGCAGGAGGACGTCGAAGAACTCGTCGCGGTCCTGTTCGGCCCCGACACTTTCGACCAGCTCACCGAAGCGGGCGTGGGCCAGATCGGCATGCTGACGATTCTGACGTGGGGCATGGCGCGCGCGAGCGGCAACGCGATCACGTTTCAGCAGGCCTACGAGGCGATCACCAGCGGCGACCTGGGAAAAGCGTTTCCGCAGACCCCGCAGAACCGAGCCGAGCGCAGAGGGCAGTCGAAGAGCACTGGTGGGCGGTCGAAGCCGACTTCGCGCGCGAGTACCGGCTCGGCCCGCAGGACATCGCGGGCCTGAGCCGGCGCCGGTTCTGGGTCCTCCTCAACGGCCTCTCGCCGGAGTCCGTGTTCCGGCACGTCGCCGGTGACGAGCTCTCCGTCGTCGACGACCCCGACCTGATCCGGGCCGCTCTGCGGTCCCTCTGACCCTGTAGGAGGCCCGGATGTCGCTCACGATCGGCGACCTCGTCGGCTACATCCGCGCCGACGGCTCCGACTTCGAGCGCAACCTGGCGCGCTCCCAGCTGAGTATGGAGGGCTTCCAGCTTGGCGTCGACGGCCGGCTCCGCGACATCAGCGGCCGGTTCGTCGACGAGGCGCAGGTGATGGGCCGGGCGCTCGCGGACGGGTTCACGGAGGCCGAGCGTGAGGGCACCCGGATCACGACCGTCTTCGACAGCGTGGCGCATGCCCAGTCGCGGACGCTGCGGGGCCGGGTGCGTGCGGTGCAGGCGGCTGCGCGGCGGATGGGCAGCACGCTGGAGCGGGTTGCCGACCGGGTTGAGCGAGCCTGGAGCAGGATCGACTGGAGGAAGATCGGCGGCGGGGCGGTCGGGCTGGGCAAGATCCTGGCCAACTTCACCAAGATCAGTGCTGCCCTCGGCGGCGTGCTGCAGGGAGCCGCCGGCGTGGCTGCGGCTGTGGCGGAGATCGGGCCAGCTGCGGGGGTCGCGGTTTCCGGCCTGATCGCAGTGCGCCTGGCCGCGGTCGCTTTGAAGCTGGGCATGGTCGGTGTTGAGGACGCGGTGACGGCTGCGCTGGACCCGTCGAAGACCAAGGAGTTCAACGAGGCGCTGAAGAAGCTGTCCCCGTCGGCGCAGGCGTTCGCGAAGCAGGTAAAGGCCCTCGCGCCCGAGTTCAAGCGGCTTCAGCAGGACGTTCAGGAGCGTCTGTTCAAGGGCCTCGACGGGGTCCTGAAGGACATGGGTAAGACCACGCTGCCTGTTCTCCGCAATGGGCTCGTGAACGCGTCTGGTGCGCTGAACCTGATGGCGAAGAACGTCGGCAACACCGCTGTTGGCCTGTCTAAGTCCGGGACACTCGGCACGGCCATTTCTTGGGCCAACCAGGGGCTGTTCAACTTGTCCCGGATTCCGGGTCAGATCGTGCAGGGTCTCGTTCAGATTGGCGCTGCGGCTGGCCCGTCGTTCGCGAAGCTGACAGGCGCGGCAGGGAAAGCGTTCGACAAGTTCGCCGACAAGATGCAGAAGGCGTTCGAGTCCGGTGCGATGCAGCGGGCCATTGAGGAGGCCATCAGGGCGGTCGGGCAGCTGCTGCGCGTCGTCGGTAACTTCGCCAGGGGCGTCAGGAACATCTTCTCCGGCATTACGCAGGATGGCGGCGGCCTGTTCGACATCCTGGAGAAGATCAGCGCAGCGTTCATGCGGCTGACGGCCAGCAAGGAATTCCAGTCGATCCTCAATCAGCTGTCGATGACGGCTGGCACTCTGGTGGATGCGATCCTGCCGCTGCTGCTGGAGGCGTTCCGCCAGCTCGCCCCGGTCATCGAGGCGCTGGCGCCGGTTGTCAGGGAGTTCATTGAGAAGATCGGCCCCGAGCTCATCCCCGTCATCCAGGAGCTCGGCCCGGTCCTCGTGGACATCGCGAAGATCCTGGAGGAGCAGCTGCCCTTCGCGATCCTTCTCACCACCACGCTGCTCCAGGTCCTCGTGATCGCCCTGCGCGCCGTGCACTGGGTCCTGCAGAACGTGGTCATCCCGGTGGTCACCTGGCTGCGGAAGATCTTCGAGAGCGACTTCGTGCAGTCCCTCGGGCAGGCAACGAAGGCGATCACCGCTTTCGTCCGGCACGCGCTGTCCAGCTGGGAAAACTTCAAGCGCACCGTGACCACCATCATGAGCGTGCTTCTGGTCGCCGTAGTCGACCGGGTGAACAAGATCCGCAACTACCTCGTCGACGGCGTACTGCAGGCGGTCAACCGCGCCGCCTCCTACTTCCAGGGCCTTCCCAGCCAGATCCTGGCCGCGCTCGGCGACATCGGGAACCTGCTCTACGGAGCCGGACAGCGCATCATCGGCGGCTTCATGGCCGGCATCCGGTCCAGCCTCGGTCCGCTGCGCGCGCAGCTGAGCGCCGTCACGAGCATGATCCCGGACTGGAAGGGTCCTGCCGAGCGCGACGCCCGCTTGCTCACCCCGGCTGGCCGCAGCGTGATGCAGGGCTTCATGGGCGGCATCGCCTCCCAGGTGCCGGCGCTGCAGCGGCAGCTTGCCGGTATCACGACGGGCCTGCCTGGCATGGCGATGGGCGCCGGGGCGGGCGCGTACGGCAACACGGCAGCCGCGGCCCAGCGGCCGATCGTCATCCAACTCACCGGCCCCGGCCTGAAAGACGTCATCCGCGACATCGTCCAGGTCGACGGCGGCGACGTCCAAGTCTCCCTCGGCCGATAACAACATCAGGAGGAACCCGTGCCGGTCCCCGACGCCCGCGTAGAGCTCCAGATCGACGGCACCTGGACCGACGTCACCACCTACGTCGACCAGCCCGCCGGAATCAAGCTCGTGCGCGGCCGGTCCGACGAAGGCCGCGCCGTCGACCCGGGGTCCGGCTCCCTCAACCTCCTCTCACCCAACGGCCTCTTCTCCAACCGCAACCCCAACAGCCCCTACTTCGGGCTCCTGCCCCGCAACACCCCCATCCGGATCACCACCTACGCCGGGGAAACCGTCCTCGACATCCCCGACGCCGTAGCAGGCCGCGCCACCACCCCCGACACAGCCGCCCTCGACATCACCGGCGACATCGACGTACGCATCGACCTGTCAGCCGCCATGTGGGCCGGGCACCTGGCCAACCCCATCACCCTGATGGGGAAGTACAACAACACCGCCCCCAACCGGTCATGGCGATTCGTCGTCCTGTCCTCCGGCCGAGTCGCCTTCTCCTGGTTCCCCGATGGCACCAACCTCGAGGAGATCATCAGCACTGACCCGCTGCGCTGGGGCCCCGGCCAACGCGGCGCCCTCCGCGCCACCCTCGACGTCGACAACGGCGCAGGCGGCTACACAGCCACCCTCTACACCGCGAGCACACTCGCCGGGCCATGGACCCAACTCGACCAGGTCGTGACCAGCAGCGGCACCACCAGCATCATCAACTCCCCTGCACCCCTGGAAGTCGGCGATCTCTCCACCCTCACCTGGCCCCGCGTCGCCCGCCGGATCTACGCCGCCGAGGTCCGCACCGGCATCGACGGCACGATCGTCGCCAACCCCGACTTCTCCACCCAAACCCCAGGGGACACCAGCTTCACCGACAGCACCGGCCTCACATGGTCCACCACGAACGCCACCATCACCGACCGCCGCACCCTCGTCGCCCACTCCGTGCCCACCTGGCCAGCCAGCTGGCACGTCTCCGGCCACGACCAGCGCACCCGCATCCAGACCGCAGGCATCCTGCGCCGCATGAAGCAGGGCACCAAGCCCCTCTCATCCACACTGCGCCGCCGCATCCCCGCCTACAGCCCGCTCGCCTACTGGCCGATGGAGGACGGCGAGACGTCAACCACCACAGCATCGAGCGCCCTGCCCGGCGGAAGCCCGATGACGGTCAGCGGATTCACTTTCGCGCAGGACAACAGCCTCGACGGCTCCTCACCCCTGCCGGCTGTCGCGTCCGGAGCCGTGATGCGCGGCCTGATCCCGCCCCCTGCCTCGACGACCCTGGAGTGGATGGTCGAGATGGTGTACATGGTGTCCGCCGCCCCCGTCGCCGACGCCGAGTTCCTGTCCTTCACCAGCAGCGGCACTGTGACCCGCTGGCGCTTCCTCATGCGCTCCGGCGTGGGCACGCTGCAGGGGTACAGCAGCGACGGCACCCTGCTCGTCAACTCGGCGGCCGCGATCGGCGCCGATGTCTTCTCTGGCTGGAATCGCATACAGGTCCGCATCGAGACCACCGGCGTGGACCTGCAGTGGACGGTCACCTGGTGGAATATCGGCGGATCCGCGGGCTCCTTCTCCGGGTCGCTGGCTGGCGGAGTGGGCATCCCGACGTCGATCAATACCAAGTTCGGAACCATCTCTGACCTGCGGGTCGGGCATGTGGCCGTGTTCCCGCAGGGATCCGCCAGCTTCGCGAACCAGCCGTTCGGGCAGGCGGACCACGGATACAACGGCGAGAACGCCCGCGACCGCATTGCGCGTCTCGCGGGCGAGGAGGCGGCCACGGTCAGCATCTCGCTGGTCGACTCGGACACCAGCCGGCTGTCCGAGCGGCTCGGCCCGCAGCTGCCGGAGGCACTGCTTGACGTGCTCCAGGATGCGGCCGACGCCGATGGCGGCATCCTCTACGAGGACGCGTCGAAGTCGGCCCTGAGGTACCGGACGCGGACCACCCTGGAGAACCAGGCGCCGAAGCTGGTCGTGGACTACGGCCAGCTGGCGCCGCCGTTCGAGCCGACCGAGAACGACTTGACTCTGCGGAACATCGTCGAAGTCCGGCGGGACCGCGGCGGCTACGCCACAGCCACTCTCGACGAGGGGCCGCTGTCGACGGACGAGGTCGGCGTCTACGACGAGTCCGTCTCCCTCAACCTCTACCAGGACGCCCAGACTCCGGTCCATGCCGGGTGGCGGCTGCACCTGGCTTCGTGGGACGAGGCCCGCTATCCGCAGGTGCGGATCATGCTGCACAAGTACCCGGCCCTGATTCCGCAGGTCATGTCGCTGGAGATCGGCGACCGCATCCAGATCACCGGCACGCCGGACTGGATGCCGCCCGGCCCGGTCGACCTGATCGTGCAGCGCGTCGAGGACGACCTGAAGACGCTCGAGTGGACGGTCACGCTGACGTGCTCGCCCGCCGGCCCATGGACCGTCGGCGAGGTCGACGACGCGGCGCCGGGCCGGGCGGACACGGACGGCTGCACCCTCGGCGCGGACGTGGACGCGGACGACACGTCACTGACGCTCGTCTCCAGTCCCGGCCCCCGCTGGATCGACTCCGCGACGCATCCGGCCGACTTCCCCTTCAACATCCGCGTCGGCGGCGAGGAGATGACCGTCACCGCCATCACCGGCACCACCCTCACCCAGACCGCCACCGTCACCCGGTCCGTCAACAACATCGTCAAGGCCCACAGCTCAGGCGCCCTGGTCGCCCTGGCCGACCCCACCTACCTCGCCCTGTAAGGAGAGCCGATGGCCTTCACCCCGTGGCTGGCGGGCATGCGAATCACCGCGACCCGCATGAACGACTCGGCCATGATCGGCGCCTGCGTGTTCCGCGCCTACCGATCGGCCGCGCAATCCATCCCGACCGGCGGTGACGCCGCTGCAAACGCCGTCTCCTGGGACGACGTCCAGGAAGACCTCCTCGGTGGCTGGTCAGGCACCAACCCCACCCGCTACACCGTGCCCCGCAGCGGCGTCTGGCAGCTCGCCGGCGCCATCGCATTCGACGCTTCCACGGGCGGCACTACACGCGAGTGCGTCTGGTACGTCAACGGCGGCGCGATCGGCGCGGGCCGGGCCCGCTCGTTCGCCAACACGATCTCAAGCGTGCCGCTGACCGTGGAGGCCCGCACCCTGCCGTACCGGCTGACGGCCGGCGACTACGTCGAGCTCGTCCCCGCACAGAACTCCGGCGGCAACCTCAACCTCGCGACCGGCAGCTACCGGTCGTACGTCGGACTCACCTACGCCGGCCCCTGACCCGACCCGCCCTCGCCCGCCCCGCGCCGCCGGCCCGGGGCCTTTCTCATCTGGAGCACCGCATGGCCTGGTATCCGGGCGCCACGAAGTACGAGCTGCAGCCGGAGTCGGATCAGCAGCCGGAGATCCGGCCGACGCAGTTCATCGCCCACTCGATCATCGCGCCGTGGACGGCGAAGCGGGTGTACGAGTACTGGCGCGACAGCACCAACCTCGAAAGCCACTTCGGCCTCGGCTATGAGGGCGACCTCGGCCAGTTCATCGGGACGGAGACCCGCGCGGACGCCAACTACCGGGCGAACCTCCGCCCGGACGGCACGGGCGCGGTGTCGATCGAGACCGCGTCGAACCTGGAGGGCTCCGATCCGTGGACGCCTGCGCAGGTCGAGCGGCTGATCGAGCTCGGGGTGTGGCTGCACCGGACGCACGGCATCCCGCTGCGGATCTGCCGCACCGCGTCTGATCCGGGGTTCGGGTATCACCGGCTCCACGCCGACTGGGCGAAGGACGGCACGGACTGTCCGGGGGATGCCCGGGTCCGCCAGTTCACCGAGGTCGTCTTCCCGGGCATCGTCGCCCGCGCCACCAACCCCCCGCCCGCTTCTGGAGGAGAAGTGCCCAACTACGTGAACCTGGGCCTGAAGACGCCGATGCCCCTGCCGCCTGGCGGCGGCTTCACCTCGGTCGTCTTCGAGAACGAGTGGTCGGACACCGCCGGCGACCACGTGCCGAACGGCAGCGTGGCCGTGCGCGGCCCTGCCTCGTTCACCGGCAGCCTCTCCCTCACCGTGTCGGACCTCCCGCCCGGCGAGGTCGTGCAGGTCCGCATGTCGGAGTACGACGGCGGCACGTGGAAGGCCGACCATCCGACCCACGACGTGGCCGGCACCGGGGGCGTCACGACGGCTGTGGTGCCGCTCGTGAAGCGGCTCGGGCCGGGCCGCGGGATGCGGGTCCGGCTCTCCAACCAGGCCGGTCAGCCGGTCACTGTTGTCGGCGCGGTTCTGACCGCCCTCGTCTTCAAGGAGTCCTGATCATGTCTCGTCTCATTCTCGACACGGTCGAGCGCACCATCGGCACGTACGCCGTGACGTTTCTCGGTCTCGTCCTCGCGGACGGTTTCGACCTGACCAGCGTGAGCGCGCTGAAGGCGGCGGCGATCGCGGCGATACCGGCGGCCCTGTCGGTGGTGAAGGCCGCCGTCGGCTCGCTGGTGGGTGACCAGTCCACCGTTGGGTGGGTGCCCAGGCAGCGCTCGTGACGCCGGCGGAATCCACCCAGGTGGCGGTGGAGCTGGCGGAGATGCGCGGCGAGATCCGCACCGGGTTCGCTGAGCTGTCCGGCCGGCTCGACCTCGCGCTGCAGCGGACGGGGCAGACGGAACGGGCGCTCGACGAGCACCGGGACAGCCTGAAGCGGGTCGAGGAACGCGTGGATGTGCTGGAGGCGAAGGCGGAGGCGTCTGCGTCGCACGGGCCGCGGTTGTCGGCGGTGGAGAAGCTGGTGTGGGTCGGTGCCGGGTTGGCGGCGGCTGGTGGTACGGCGGGCGGCTGGTTGATCAGCGCCCTGGTGAAGTGAACAGCCCCCTGTCTGGCCTTCGGGCCGGGCAGGGGGCTTTCTCTGCGTTCTGGATCACATGACTGCGGCCTTGCCCTCTACGCTGTGAGGTGTCGAGTCTGCACAGAGATAGGGGCAAGGCCGTGTCACCTGATGCTACCCCGGACCCGTACGCCCACCCGGTCGCTTTCGGGCAGCGCGTGAAGATCCTTCGCGAGCGCCGCGGCATGACCCGCGAAGTCCTCGCCGGCCTCATCGGCATGTCACCGTCATGGGTGAAGCGGATTGAGCTCGGCCAGCTACAGGCCCCCGGCCTGGACATGGTGATGCGCCTCGCGCAAGCGCTGCGGGTCCGGAACCTCTCCGACCTCACGGGACGCCCTGACGTGCACGTCGACCTGTTCACCGGCCCCGGCCACCCCCGGCTCACCGCCGTCCGCGCCGCGGTCGACGCCCTACCAATCGGCAACCCGGCCGCCGCACCGGCTCCGGCGGCACACATCGCCGCACGGCTCGCGTCCGCGTGGGCAGCTCGGCATTCGGCGCCGGACCATCGCGAACGGATCGGCGTTCTGCTGCCAGGCCTGATCCGAGACGCACAACTCGCTGTGCAGCACGCCCAAGCCCCAACAGAGTGGCGGGCGGCTCAGGCCGTACTCGCCGAGGTGTACTCCCTGTCCCAGTTCTTCCTGGCGTACCAGCCAGACCCGAGTCTGCTGTGGCGGGTCGCCGAGCGGAGCATGGTCGCAGCGCAGCAGTCCGCAGACCCCCACACCATCGGCGTGTCGGCGTGGCTCCTCGCGCAGGCACACCGCGACACCGGCCCGGACCACTACGACGCCGCGGACACGATCACCCGGCAGACCCTCGACTACCTCACCCCGCTGCTCCCGGACGCAGAGGACGACGTGCTGGCGATCACTGGGGCGTTGACGTTCGAGGCCGGGTACACGGCGGCCCGCCGCGGGGACACGGCGGATGCGTGGCGGTACTGGGACACGGCGCGGGAGATGGCCGACCAGCTACCTGCCGCCTACTACCACCCGATCACGTCGTTCTCGCAGGCCATCATGGGCGCGCACGCGGTCACGGTTGCGGTCGAGCTGCATGCCGGCCGGGAGTCCGTACGGCAGGCCGCCCGCGCGGACGCCGACACGATCCCATCCCGGCCGCGGCGGGCCCGGCACCGGATCGAACAGGCCCGCGGCTACCAGCTCGACGGGCAGCCCGAGGTGGCGATCGCGACGCTGGACCAGGCGTACGAGGCTGCGCCGGAGACGATCCGCTACAACGGCTACGCCCGGTCGATCATCCTGGAGGAGGTCGAATCCAAGGTTGCCGACCGGCGCCGTCGGGCGTCGGAGCTCGCGGTCAAGGTGGGCCTGCTGGCTGCCTGAGGGAGGGGACACGATCTGTGTCCTCTCCTCCGCCGGGGCGCTTCTACCGTCGGGTCATCTGCTGACCTACGGAGGGAGCGCCCCGTGTCGTTACCGACGGCGGCCCCGCCACGCGCGCGCCACTGCACCTACTGCCCGGAGCCGGGCCCGGACTGTTGTGTCCGTGTCCAGCCGCCTGAGCACGGCGGCCGGCACATCTACGCCCACCGCTCCTGTGCGGCGAAGCACGGCCGACCGCCGCTGTACGTCTTCCTCCTCGAGGACGGTGCACGGTGACGCCGGAGTGCGAGTTCGGCGAGCACGCCTGGTGCAAGACCGGCGAGGTCCGCACCTGCTACGGCGACCTCGTGTTCCCCGCCCGGACCTGTACCTGCCCCTGCCACACCAAGGACGGAGAGGAGTCATGACGAAACTCTGCGCGTACTGCGGCCGGCAGATCCGGGGCGAGGCGACCCCGCTGGCTGACGACGCGGGAAGCGGAGCGCACGCTGTGGCCTACTGGCACACGGACCGAGCCGAGTGCGGGCCGCGCCTGCCGCCGCTGCCCGGGCCGGGGGTGACCGTGCCGCCGCGGTTCGTACCTCTCGGCCGCGACGGCCGACCTTGAGTTCCTGCCCGGCGTGGTCACGGCGGACCACGGCGGGCAGGGCCAGACCGCCCCGGCCGGTATCCGTCCCCCGCGCCCCGGCCGGGGCTACCGCACCAGCTCGGAAAGGGGGACACCCAGGGCGTCGGCGATCCGGACGAGGTCCGTGAAGCGCGGGTCACGCTCGCCGCGCTCGTATCGCTGGATGCTGCGCCGCTCCATGCCGATGCGGTCGGCTACCTGGTCCTGTGACAGGCCGGCTGCGCGGCGGGCTTCGGCGAGGCGCACACCGAGTTCCCTGCGGCGTTGGAGGACTGCTTCGGGCAGGGGTGTTCGTCGTGCTGGCACTCCGCCAACGCTGGGCGGATGACGATCTTGGGTCAGTACCCAAACGGTCGCTTCTTGAGTACAGTCCCCCGGTATACCAAGCGGAGGAGTCGGTTCCCTTACAGGCTCCTGCCGTCCGTGAATCTTCGGCGAGATGCGGGCGGTAGGATTCGTAGCCCCGGTCACTGCGACCGGGGCTACTCTTATCAGGGCTGGTCAGGGGCGCGCGTTTCACACACGATGCTCGTCGTGACAGTGAGCATCCCGGGAGAATACCGACACCCAACGGCGGCACCCGACCGACGTTTCGCATAGATGTACGATCTCCCGCATGGATATTCGCACCAGCTCCTTCGATCACCCGGACGCGGTCAAGCTCAACGACGCCGTGCAGCTGGAGTACGCCGAGCGCTACGCGGATGACGACGGCGACGGTGAGGGCGATCTCACACCGCTCGACGCGTCGATGTTCGCCCCGCCGCTGGGCCTCTACCTCCTCGCGTACGACGACCAGGGCCGGCCCGTCGCGTCGGGCGGCTGGCGCACACAGGACGCGAACGACGAGGGCTACGCGGACGGCGACGCGGAACTGAAGCGGATGTACGTGGTCCCGGAGGCCCGCGGCCTGGGTCTGGCGCGCCGCATCCTGGCACTCCTGGAGGCGGACGCGCGTGCGGCCGGCCGCACGCGCATGGTCCTGGAGACCGGCACGGCCCAGCCGGAGGCCATCGCGCTCTACGCCTCGAGCGGCTACGAGCCGTGCGCGAAGTTCGGCTACTACCGCGACTACCCGAACAGCCGCTGCTTCGCGAAGCCGCTGTAGAGGGCTGGCGGGCCCGGGCGCGCCGGCCGAGGGCCCGCACCGGGCGGCCCCGCGAAAGAGCCGCGACCCGGGAATGACCGTGCCCCGGGAATGACCGTGCCCGGGAATGACCGTGCCCCGGGGATGACCGTGCCCCGGGGATGACCGTGCCCGGGAGTGGCCGTGTCCGGTAAATGACCATGCCCCGGGAATGGCCACGACGCGGGAATGGCCGCAACGCGGGAAATGGCTGTGACGCGCCCCTGACAAACCTCTCCGGCTCTGGCACGCTGCCCACGCACGAGCACGTCGATCCGCACCGTTCTCATCCCCCACCTGCCTCGGCAGAAGGAGACATGCGTGAGACGCCATCGCTTCGCCACAGCCGTCCTGTTGACCGCCGGCACCCTGTTCGCCGGCGGGCTGGCCACGACGGGAACCGCGCAGGCGGCCGACAACACCGGCCCCGCCCCCACCGGCTCCTCTCCCACCGGCCACACGTTCACCGCCGCGCAGCGGCACGACACCGCCGCGTTCTGGACCGCGGACCGGATGCGCTCGGCGACACCCCTGGACCTGAAGACCACTCCGGACGCCCTGCGCCAGGTCCCCCGCGCCGCCACTCCGACGACGATCGCACCGACCACCGCCGACTCGGTCACCGCCGGTTCGGTCACCGCCGGTTCGGTCACCGCTCGCTCGGTCACCGCCGGATCGGCCACGTCGGCCGTCGGCCCGGCCGCCTTCCCGCAGGCGGGCGGGGCGTGGACGGGCGGCGGTGCGGTGGTGAAGACCTCGGGGCGGGTCTTCTTCACCTTCCAGGGCCGTACGGCCTCCTGCTCCGGCAACGCGGTGACCAGCCAGAACGCCAGCACCGTCATCACCGCCGGCCACTGCGTGAAGTACCAGGGCGCCTGGCACACCAACTGGGTCTTCGTCCCCGCGTACGACAACGGGAACGCGCCCTTCGGCCAGTGGACGGCCACCAAGACGCTCACCACCCCGCAGTGGGAGGCGAGCGAGGACATCAACTACGACGTCGGCGCGGCGGTCGTGGCCCCGCTGAACGGCCAGACGCTCACGTCGGTCACGGGGGCGCAGGGCATCCAGTTCAACGGCGGCTACAACAAGGCGATGTACGCCTTCGGCTTCCCGGCGGCCTCGCCGTACGACGGCTCGAAGCTGATCTACTGCGCGGGCAACTCCTCGAAGGACTTCCTGTTCTCGCAGGACCACTCCCTCGGCTGCAACATGACCGGCGGCTCCAGCGGCGGCCCCTGGTTCACGTCCTTCAACGAGGCCACGGGCACCGGCCTGCAGTCCTCGGTGAACAGCTTCGGCTACACCTTCCTGCCGAACCGCATGTTCGGCCCCTACTTCGGCACCGACGCCCAGAACCTCTACAACAAGGCCCAGGCATCCTGACCTTCAGGCCCCGCACAAGAGCGGCGATCCCGCCCGGTCTTGCGACCGGACGGGATCGCCGTCGTCTGTGGGGTGTCCACGAGTACGCCCGACCAGGCACTCCAGAGGCACACGAGGATCACGGCCCGAGCCGGAGATCGTTTCCCACTCCGCCGGCCACCGGTCGCCGTCCACTGTCAGACGCAGGGGCAAGGATGGGCTGCATGACGAAGACCGGAGCGGACTACGCATGGTTCGAGGACGACTTTCCAGACATCGCCGAGGCGTACTGCTTCACCCTGGTGCGGGGGCTGTCGCCCGCCGAGCTGACGTCCCGGTTCGAAGGACGGCCGGAGGCACCCCTCCAGGGCATCGCCGCAGTCGTCGACGCTGCCTTCGCCCAGTACGACGACCTGGAGGAAGGGGACCGACAGCTGCTCGCCATAACGACCGTCGGTAGCTGGACCCTGCTGATCGAACCCAACGGCTACTTCGGAGTCACCGAAGAACGCGCACTGCCCGCCTCCGCCGGGGCAGTCTGGGTCTCGCACTTCGTCAACATCAACGGCGTCGGCACGTTCCTCTGGGCAGAGGACCAGGCGCTGCGACTGTGCTTCGACCCCATGTTCCCGGAGGACCGCTGGGGCACGGCGCCCGACGAACTCCTCGACGTCATGCAGCGGATCGGCTTCCACTTCGACGACGACGCCCCGGACAGGGATCTGTCCTCACCCGCGGCGTTCGCTCTGGCCGAGCACCTGACCGGCGTCGCCATCACCCCCGCGCTGCTCCAGGACACGACGTTCACCTGCGCCACCCTACGAACCCGCTGACCGCTCCTCATGGGCCAGGCAGAAGTTCGGCGAGGCTCCATTGCCAGAGGTCGCCCCCGGCATCCGCCGACCCACCTCTGATCGGTACCCCTGACCAGGCTTTTCAGAAGCGTACGAAGATCGCTTCCCAAGCCGGCAGAGATCGTTTCCCACCCGCCGGCCTCGACGCCTCCCCCGCTGTCAGACTCACTTGGATACGAGCGGCGCTCCCACGGCAAACACGTTGTCACAGGCATCACGGACGGTGTCGTCATGTGTGGCGATCACTACTGCACACCCGGCTCGGCTCATTTCCCGTAGCGAGTCCAGAACCATGCCGGTGTTGTCACGGTCCAGAGCGGCGGTCGGCTCGTCCGCGAGGACGAGCCTCGGCTGCTGGACGAGGAGACGGGCGAGAGCCACACGCTGCTGCTCGCCACCACTGAGGCGGTGGACCGTCTCCTTGTGCCGCCCAGCCAGCCCAACGCGCTGCAGTGCTTCCGCGACGGACGGGCCGGCCTGGTCCCGGAGCGCGCGACGCGGCTTCACCGCCACTTCCAGGTTCTCCTCGACGGTGGCGTTCTCGATGAGGGCGTACCCCTGGAAGAGGTAGCCGAGAACATCCCTGCGAAACAGGCGTGCCTCGCGCCTGCCGAAACGTGTGATGTCCTTCCCCTCGTGGCGAATGACCCCGGCGTTCGGCCTGTCGAGCAGCCCCAGGCAGTTCAGGAGGGTCGACTTGCCGGAGCCGCTCGGACCGACGAGGGCGAGCATTTCGCCAGGACCGACCGTCAGGCTGACATCGCGCCACAGCGTTCGCTCGCCACAACTCTTCGACAGTCCCTCGACGTCAATCACAGTTGCACTCCGGCTGGATGGGGGTTGCTTCGGCTCTCGAGGAGTCACGCCTCGGATGTCTCGAGGAGTCATGCCTCGGATGCGCCTTCCTTCACGATCCTGCGGTGGAACGCCGATAGGGCGAGGAGAATCACGGCGAGTTCGACCACGGCAAGGCCGGCGATGATGCCCAGGTCTGCGAGTCCGACGCGCAACGGAGGGAAGGGGGCCGGCAGACCTGCCGCGGTGAACTCGGCGATCTCCCGGTTCTGCTGCCACACCTCGATGGGAATCCGTATGGCGAAGACGATCGCGATGGCCGCCTCCACCGCCAGAATGAAGCGGTGGGATGCGGCAAACGTCCAGCCACTGATGTGACGCACGAAGATGGCCTGGGCGTTCTTCCTCGTGTAGATGATGCAGATTCCGACCCCCGCGACCAGGAGCACCGCCACCGCAAGGGCCAGGTTGAACATCTGCAGCCGGAAGTCGCCGACCGCGTCACTCAGCTCCGTTGCGATCCGCTGCCCGACCGGGGAGACGGACGACACATAGTCCCGCAGCCCTTCCGACGCGATGGCGTTCAGGGCGTCGTCGGGGTCGGGGAAGATGACGCCTTCCTGAGTTGCGAAGGTGGCGTAGGCGTCGTCGGTGAGGAAGTCTGACCCGTTCGGGACCACGACCACGATCGGATCGCGCATCAGCGATCTGTCCTCGTTCGCAGGGTGCGCCGAACTGTAGACCAGGGCACCGGTGTTGTACCCGAAAAGTCGCTGCCCGTTCTTCGCGCCGAGCGTCTCGACGGGGATGTTCCGGCTGAGCCCCGGGTCGAGCTTCCTGGAGACCGCCTTGGTGATCGCTTCCGTGTGGGGAGCGTAAGACACGGGAATGATCACGCGCACGGGGCGGGGCTGCGAGGTCCTGGTGCCGCCTGTTGCGGGGACGTAGCGCCGGCCCTCCTGGTCGAGAACCGGCTGCTCCCGGACGTAGGTCTCGTTGACGATGAGGATCTCGCCCGCCGGCAGGTTCGCATCCGGTGCCGTCATCTGGAGATCCCCCCGGCCGGCAACGACGATCTCGCCTCGCGCATCCGCCGCCCGGAGCCACGGCCCGACCTTTCGGTCCAATTCGTCGAGTCGGGTGGCGAACGCACCGCTGAGACGAATCGAGACGGCATCCCCCACGCTTCGGTAGACGTCGCGGTTCTCTTGGCGTTTCAGGACGTTCTGGCCGGCCATGACGACGCTCAGCGCGATGCTCAGAGCGAGGAGGAGCGCCGGTACGCGGACCACGTAGAGGCTGATGGTCGCCGCTCGCGAGGGCAGTTCGCCCTTCAGGGACGAAAGGATTCCGACCCGGAAGACGAGCGCGAGCACCGCGGCGTGGGAGCCGAGCACGAGGAGGGTCAGAAAGGCGGCGATTCCCAGGGCGATCGAGGCGAACAGACCGAGCCTGGCACAGCCGTTGTAAAGACCGAGAGCACTGAGCGTCACCGCCACCACGCCACCGAAGGAGACGAGCCAGAAGCCCGCTGTCTGCCTCAGATCGCGCATCAGGATGGCCGTGTAGGACATGCCCTGCAGGCGAAGAACGGCGTACGTCTTCGCTCGCAGCAACACACTCGCCCCGGTCAGGGTCACAACGGCAAGGGCCATGACGCCCAGCGACCAGGGCAGGGGATCGCCTGAGTAGTCGGTCGCCAGCGTCGCGTAGGACAGCGGGTAGGCCACGTTCACACGGAGCCCGAGCTTGCCGAACTCGCCGACCAGGGCGTCGACGGATTCCGGCGGCCCGAAGACGTGGTAGGCGCCGCGGGGATCGAGGTGCTCGATCTCGGATATGGGATGGACACGGGTCTCGACGTTCCGGCTGAAGGACGGGTAACCCTCGTCCAGCCACGCCCCCGTCGCCGACCCACGGTCTCCCGTGGCGAGGTACAGATGCCGGAGCCCCTCGGGGTTCTTCAGATCCGGCACCTCGCGGGCCACACCGACTCGGCTCTCGGCCGCGACCGACCTGATGACATCCACGACGCGCGCGGAGCTCACCGAGCCATCGGAGTCGATCACGTCGACCAGGGCGACACTTCCCAGAACTCGGCTCTCGTCGAGCCCTCGCACGAAGAGGAAGGCAAGGAGGGCGGAGAAACCCAGTACGACGACATGAACAAACCTGCCGCCGGGTGCGGACTGGCCCCTGGCGAGCTCCATGCGGTACGCGGCCACGATCTGCGCGCCATGCCGCAGGACGTGGTGCTGGTCGACCCGCCATGGCTGGACCGCCTGGTGGCCTGCCGTGCGGAGTGGGAAGTAGCCCTCGGTGAACTGGCCGGGGACACCTACCTGTTCCGCCCGAGAAGGAAGGCCGGGGCCGCGAAGACCCTGGTCAGCTCGTGGTCGCTCCGGCACTGCCCGCACGCGGGGCTGCCCCGCCTTGAGGCACACCGACTGCGGACGACCTGGATCGTGGGTCTGCTGCGCCAGCGCATCAACCCCGTACTAATCGCACAAGCAGCGGGAAAGAGATCGGCGGCGGCTCTCGGACCCTCCACTGGGAACCCCCGCTCTCCCTTGAACAGGCGGCCGCGCTCCTACGGGGTGCACGCCCGTGATGCGGCGCCGGCAGGACGCCCGCCACCGTCCGCCCGCTGACCGAGCCCACGCGGAACAACCCCACATGGCAGAAGCACGCTGATGACCACCATCGGCGTGCTTCCCCATGCCCGGAGCCAGGTGAGCACGCGCAGCACGCTCGCCACGCCGCCCCGCCACCGACACCCAGACCTCCTAGAAGGCCCAGAAACGACGAGATCCCATCCGATCGAAGTGATCGGATGGGATCTCGTGAACCGTCCTGGAACCATCTCAAGAACGATCCGTCTGTGGACCTGAGGGGATTCGAACCCCTGACCCCCTCGATGCGAACGAGGTGCGCTACCGGACTGCGCCACAGGCCCCTGCGACGTGTGAAACATTAGCATCCCGACCGGCGTCCGAGGAAATCCGTTCCTCCGCAGGTCAGCGACCTTCGTTTGCCGCGGGCGGTCGCTCGCCGTCCCGGCAGGCGGGCGGTGGGCGACCAGGGCGGCCGGGTGGGTGATCCGGCCGCCGGGTGGTCACTCGTTGGCCGCGCGCGGGCGGTCGTCGTCCGCGTACTGGTCGAAGAGCGGCGTCCGGCCGTGGTCGCGGCGGCCCCGCGGCGGTGTGGTGCGCTGACGCGGGGCAGGCGCCGGCGTCGGGGCCGGGTCGGCCACCGTGGACGAGCGCGCCGAACTCCACGTCTCCGGGTCCGTGACGTCGACACCGCTCGAGGCGCGCGGGGCGACCGGCGCGGTGACGTACGTGGGGAGCGGGACCGGGATCGGGTCCCAGCTGTCGCCGCGGGCCGGGCCGCGCTCGCGCTGCTGGTCGACCCACTCCGCGTGGTCCGTCTGCTCCACCAGCGCGCGGCGGTCCGCCTCCTGCGGGGAGACGGGCGGCTCGGCGGGCCGGTCCTGGGCGGGCTCCGGCTCGGGCGTCGGCGCGGGGCGGCGGCTCTCGCGCAGCCGGGCCGCGGCGGCCTCCGCGTTGCGCCGGTCCATCACGTACACGAACCGCCGCCGCTCCTGCACGCGCAGATAGACGATGTACGCGCTGAGGAGGACGGCCGGGATGCCGGGGGCCCACAGGAGCGCCAGGCCGCCGACGGCCGCGACGATCGCGCCGAGCGTGAACGCCAGGAAGAGGATCACGGTCGTGCGCCGGCGTCGTGCGAGGACCTTCGTCCTGCGGGCGCGCTCCGCCGCCGCGCCCGCGCCCGGCGCACCGGCGCCGCCGCGCCGGGCGGAGGCCTTGGACGCCGGCACGGAGCCCGGAGCCGGCGCGGAGGCCGAAGCCTGTGCCGGGCCGTGCGCGGGTGCGTGCGCCGGTCCCTTCGCCTGCCCCTGGGCGTGCGCCGGGGCGTGCGCCTGGGCGTGGCCGGAGGCCTGGGGGGACGCCTGTGGCGAGGAGGGAGTCCGGGTCGGGTCGGGGACCTCCAGGCGGGCTTCCGTCCTGGCCGCGGGCGCGCAGAAGTCCCGGACGTCGACCGAGCTCAGTTGCTCCGTCTCCGCGTCCGGGTCCACGTCGGGCGCCACGTGGTCCGCCGCACGATCCCGGTCCCTCAGCTCCTTGGCGTAACGGCGCTCCATTCCCGCCCGTCCGGACAGCAGCCGGATGGCGGTGCTGAAGCGTTCCGTCGGACGGGCCTCGTTCAGCTCGTCCTGCCTGCGGAGCCACATCGGCACCAAGTAGGCGGCCCAGGCCCCGACGATGACTGCGTAGATGAGGCCGCTGCTGCTCACGCTTCACACGGTAGAGGGGTTCGGGTGAGGGCATCGGCCAATTGGGCCGGTGTGTCGCACGATCTGGCTGATATCACTGAACTTTTTTGTGATTGTTCAGATCGATTGACACTCAACCGCCGATCAAATTCGAACACTTATGGGAATTACTGGTGCTGCCGACGCGACTGCGACTGGTGCCAGCGACGCAGCAGACCTTCCGGTACCTCTTCCGCCGTCAGCGCGAAGACCAGGTGGTCACGCCAGGCGCCGTCGATGTGGAGGTAACGCGGCCGCAGCCCCTCCTCGCGGAATCCCAATTTCTCCACGACCCGCCGCGAGGGGCCGTTCTCCGGGCGAATGCACACTTCCATCCGGTGCAGTCCGACCGTACGGAAACAGTGGTCCACCGCGAGCGCGACCGCCGTCGGCATGACGCCGCGGCCCGCGACGGCACGGTCCACCCAATACCCCACGTGCGCGGAGCACATCGAGCCCCAGGTGACGCCCGCCACCGTCAACTGCCCGACCAGCTGCCCCTGGTACTCGATCACGAACGGCAGCATCCGCCCGGCGTTCGCCTCCGCCCGCAGATGGCGCACCATCTGACGGTACGTGGGGCGCTGGGCCATCGGCCCGCCCGGACCGGGCGGCGGAACCGTCGCCTCCCACGGGCGCAGCCAGTCGCGGTTGCGCCGGTTCACCTCGCGCCAGGCCCGCTGGTCGCGCATCTTTATGGGGCGGAGCAGCACCTCGCCGTCCACCAGGACCACGGGCCAGGACGGGATCATGACTCCGGACCCGCTTCCGCCGCGGGTCTCGGGTGGTCACCGCCGCGGATCTGGTCCACGGCATGGATCAGCAGCGGCTCCAGGACCGCGAGACCGTCCCGTACCCCGCCCGTCGAACCCGGCAGGTTGACGATCAGCGTGCCCCGGGCGACACCGGCGAGCCCGCGCGACAGCGACGCCGTCGGCACCTTCTCCCGGCCGTACGCGCGGATCGCCTCCGGGATGCCCGGGATCTCGCGGTCCAGGACCCGCCGGGTGACCTCGGGCGTCTCGTCGGTGGGCGAGATCCCGGTACCGCCCGTCGTCACGATCACGTCGAACCCGGCCTCGACGCCGGCGCGCAGCGCCGCCTCGACGGGCGCACCGTCCGGCACGACCTGCGGGCCGTCGACGGCGAAGCCCATGCCGCGCAGCGCCTCGGCGATCAGGGGACCGCCCTTGTCCTCGTAGACACCGGCGGACGCCCGGTTGGAGGCGGTGACGACGAGCGCGGCGTACGGGGCGAGCAGCGCACCGCCGGTGTCGGCACCGAGCGCTGCCGGAGCCTGCTCCTCGGGTCCGCGGTGCTCGGCGCGGTGCCCCTGGTTCTCATGGTGCTCGTGTGCGCCCGTCACCTTGCCCGCGCGGGTCACGAGGCGCTCCGCGTCCAGTGGCCCGACTTGCCGCCCGTCTTCTCCTCCACCCGTACGTCGGAGATGACCGCGCCCTTGTCGACCGCCTTGACCATGTCGACGACGGTCAGCGCCGCCACCGACACCGCCGTCAGGGCCTCCATCTCGACGCCCGTGCGGTCGGTGGTCTTCACCGTCGCCAGGATCTCCACGGCGTCGTCCGTGACCGTCAGGTCGAGCGTCACGCCCGAGACCGCCAGCGGGTGGCACAGCGGGATCAGGTCCGGGGTCTTCTTCGCGCCCATGATCCCCGCGATGCGGGCGGTGGCCAGCGCGTCGCCCTTGGGCACGCCCTCGCCGCGCAGCAGCTCGATCACGCGCGGCGAGACGAGGACCCGTCCGCTGGCACGGGCGGTACGGGCGGTGACGTCCTTCGCGGAGACGTCGACCATGCGGGCCGCCCCGGCGTCGTCGATGTGGGTGAGTCCTTGCTGCGTGCTCATGGCCGTGACACTCCCGGTCGCTGTGTGGGACGACACGGTACCCCCACCGAGGCCCGTCCACCGGATCAGGACCAGGTGGTGGTCATCCGGCCCGGGCCCCTCCTCACCCGAGGAGCAGCACCTCCAGCTCCGCGCCCGGCTCCACGGTGGTCGCCTCGTCCGGTACGACGAGCAGCGCGTCCGCGTGGGCGAGCGCCGCGATCAGATGGGAGCCCGCGCCGCCGACCGGGGTGACGGTGCCGGACTCGGCGTCGTACGTCCCGCGCAGGAACTGGCGCCGCCCGGCCGGCGAGGACAGCGCCCGGTCCGCCTTGAGTACCGCCCGCACCCGGGGCCGCTGGGCGTCGGGCCGGTCGGCGAGCCCCATCAGGGCCCGGATCGCCGGCCGTACGAACAGCTCGAAGGAGACGTACGAGGAGACCGGGTTGCCCGGCAGCGCGAGCAGCGGGGTGTGGTCGGGGCCGATCATGCCGAAGCCCTGCGGCTTGCCCGGCTGCATCGCCAGCTTGCGGAAGTCGACCTCGCCGTCCGCGGTCAGCGCCTCCTTCACCACGTCGTACGCGCCGACGCTCACACCGCCCGTGGTGACGAGCAGGTCGGCCCGGATCAGCTGGTCCTCGATGGCGGAGCGCAGCGACTCGGCGTCGTCGGCGACCGCGCCGACCCGGTAGGCGATGGCTCCGGCGTCCCGCGCGGCGGCGGCGAGCGCGAAGCTGTTGGAGTCGTAGATCCGGCCCTCGGCCAGCGGCTCGCCGGGCTGGGTGAGCTCGCTGCCGGTGGAGATGACGACCACCCGCGGGCGGGGCCGCACGCGCACGGTGCCGCGGCCGATCGCCGCGAGCAGACCGATCTGCGGCGGTCCGAGGACCGTGCCCGCCGCGAGCGCCAGCTCCCCTGCGGTGACGTCGCTGCCTCGCGCCCGGACGTGGGCGCGGGCCTCGGCGGGGCGGTGCACGCGGACCTCGCCCCCGGCGCCCTCGGGTGCGGCGCTGGCGGGGCGCATCGTGCCGGCCGCGCCTCCACCGGTGCCGCCGTCGGTCCACTCGACGGGGACGACGGCCTCGGCGCCGGGCGGCAGCGGGGCGCCGGTCATGATCCGGGCGGCCTGCCCCGGGCCGACCTCGGGCAGGCCGCCGGCCCCGGCGGCGACGTCGCCGATCACGGTCAGGACGGCGGGGAACTCCTCGCTCGCCCCGGCCACGTCGGCGACCCGCACCGCGTACCCGTCCATGGAGCTGTTGTCGAACGGCGGCAGCGCGACCGGCACCGTGACGTCCTCGACGAGGACGCATCCCTGGGCGTCGGGCAGTTGCAGCTCGATGGGCTCGAGCGGGGCGACCGCCGCCAGGATGTCGGCCAGGTGCTCGTCGACGGACCACAGGCCCTGGGCAGGACCGGCGCAGGGGTCACCGGCCGCCTGGCCGGAGTGGCCGTGGTCCTGCCCTTCGACGGCGCCATGGCCGTGGCCGTGACCGGTGGCGGCGCCGTGGCCGTGGTCATGGCCGGTGGCGGCGCCGTGGCCGTGGTCGTGGCCTGCGGCAGCGCCGTGGCCCTCGTCATGGCCATGGCCAGCGTCATGGCCCTCGCCCTGCCCCCGGCCGCCCCCCTCGTGGGCCGACGGTGCCGTACCGCTGCTGCTCAAGGTGCTACATCTCCTCGCTGACGTAACTGCGGAGCCAGGTCCGGAAGTCCGGCCCCAGATCATCACGTTCGCACGCCAGTCTGACAATGGCACGCAGATAGTCGCCGCGGTCACCGGTGTCATAGCGGCGGCCCTTGAAGACCACACCGTGCACCGGCCCGCCGACCCGCTCGTCCTGCACGAGCTTCTGCAGCGCGTCGGTCAGCTGGATCTCGCCGCCGCGGCCCGGCTCGGTCTCCGCCAGTATCCCGAAGACGGCCGGGTCGAGGACGTAACGGCCGATGATCGCCAGGTTGCTCGGCGCCTCCGACGGTTCCGGCTTCTCCACGAGGCCCGTCACCTTCACGACGTCCGACTCTCCGGTCGGGCCGACCGCCGCGCAGCCGTAGAGGTGGATCTGCGAGGGCTCGACCTCCATCAACGCGATCACGCTGCCGCCGAACCGCTCGCGGACCTCGACCATGCGGGCGAGCAGCGGGTCGCGCGGGTCGATCAGGTCGTCGCCGAGGAGAACGGCGAAGGGCTGGTCGCCGACGTGCGGCGCGGCGCAGAGGACGGCGTGGCCGAGACCGCGCGGGTCGCCCTGGCGGACGTAGTGCATGGTCGCCAGGTCGTTGGACTCCTGGACCTTGGCGAGCCGCTCGTCGTCGCCCTTGCGGACGAGCGCCTCCTCCAGCTCGTAGTTCCGGTCGAAGTGGTCCTCGAGGGGACGCTTGTTGCGGCCGGTGATCATCAGAACGTCGGAGAGTCCGGCGGCCACGGCCTCCTCCACGACGTACTGGATGGCCGGTTTGTCGACGACCGGCAGCATCTCCTTCGGCGTCGCCTTGGTGGCCGGCAGGAACCGGGTGCCGAGACCGGCGGCCGGGATGACAGCCTTTGTGATGGACGGCGTCTGAGTCATGCGGAGCACCCTAGCCGTTCGGTATGGGAAGGAAATGAGAGAAAGCCGAGAAAAAGCTGCGAAAACGCTGCGAGGGCGCCATGGGAAGGACATGGCTCTCGTGTGCTTTCCCCAACTCTCGTACCGCTACCGCCCGATACAAGAGGGATACGAGCCGTCTTGACCGCCGAACCGACCTCCGAACCGGCAACCGGTCCGACCTCCGGACCAACCGCCGAACCGACCGCTGAACCGGCCGCCGGGCCGTCCTCCGAACCAGCCGCCGAACCGGCCGCCGCACCGTCCTCCGGACCGAACGCTGAACCGGCCGCCACACCGTCCTCCGGGCCGACCGCCGAACCGACCGAGAAGGCGCTCCTGCGACGCGCCCTGCTCACCGCCCGGGCCGCGCTGACCGACGAGGACCGGGTCCGGACGGCGGAGCTCCTGGCACGCCACGCGCTGGAGCTCGCCGAGCTCGCGGAGGCGGGCACCGTCGCCGCGTACGTATCCGTGGGGCGCGAACCGGGCACCCGCGCGCTGCTCGACGCGCTGCGCGAGCGGGGCGTACGGGTCCTGCTGCCGGTGCTGCTTCCCGACAACGACCTGGACTGGGCCGTGTACGAGGGCGCCGCTCGGCTGGTGAAGGCGGGCCGCGGGCTGCTCGAACCGGCCGGCGAGCGCCTCGGGCCCGAGGCGGTGTGCTCCGCGGACGCGGTGCTGCTGCCGGGGCTCGCGGTCGACGGGCGCGGCATGCGCCTCGGCCGCGGCGGCGGTTCGTACGACCGCGTCCTCGCCCGGCTGGCCCAGGCGGGGGCGGATCCGGCGCTGGTGGTGCTCCTGTACGCGAACGAGGTGGTCGCGCGGGTCCCGGAGGAACCGCACGACCACCCCGTCCACGCGGTGGTGACCCCGGAGGGGGTCCGGCGCTTCGAGCGCTGAGGAGCCGTCCGGCCGGGGCCCTACGGCTCCAGCTTCAGGGTGTCCTGGGTGGTGGCCTCGACCGCCGCCTGGCCGAAGGACCAGTCGAGCAGCTCGCCCTTCACCCACTTGTCCGTCTGGTCGGTGTAGTGGCTGTGGAAGGCGTGGCCGGAGGCGCCGGTGAGGTTGATCCACCGGGACTTGTCCCAGTCGCCGACGTTGACCACCATCCGCATCGACGGCACCCAGATCACGTCGTAGCCGCCGGCCGCGTTCCAGCCGGTGGCGTCGACGGCCGCCTCACCGCCGCCGAGGTTCCACGGGCCGCGGTTGAGCAGCGCCTGCAGGAAGCCGGGGCCGGCCGTGCCGAGGGTCTGGTTCTTGAGGGTCAGCTGGTGCAGCCGGCCCCAGCTCCAGGTGGAGACGTCCTTGCCGAGCTTGGCGGTCAGCTCCCAGCGGGCGTCCTTCATGGCCTGCGCGAGCAGCTGGTCGCGGGTCTCGGTGGGGGCGTTCAGCCGGTCGCCCGGCGTCTTCCACCACTCGTTCTTCTCCTGCTCGAGGAGCGGGCGCACCACCTCGTACCAGCGGTCGCCGCCGTCCGGCTGAGCGGTCTCCGGGTCGCGCTCGCCGCACTCGGGCACCAGCTTGCCCTGCTCGTCGACCGGGCCGGTGACGTCCGTGACGCGGACGTTGATGCACTCGCCCTCGACGCGCAGCTCCTTGGGCAGCTTGTTGCCGAAGGCGAGCTTGAGGACGTTGCGCCAGACCGCGTTGAAGTACGCGGCGGCGGCGGAGTCCGGCTCCTGGGTGTAGTCCCAGCCCTCGAGGAGCTTCTGCGCCTCGCGGACCTGCGGGTCGGCGATGTCGATCTTCAGCAGGAGCGGGTTGAGCAGGGTCGCGATCTCGCTGCGGTTGTCCATCTGCATGGTCTGCATGTCGTCCGGCGAGATCTTGCCGCCGTCCTTGGTCTTCGACTCGATGAGGTCGTTGATCCGCTGGCTGCGCGAGCCGTAGCCCCAGTCCCGGGTGAGGAGGTAGGGGTACTTCTTCTCGTCGATCACGGCCTGGTTCGCGGTGACGATGTAGCCGCGCTTCGGGTTGTACTCGTACGGCAGCTCGGCGAAGGGGATGTAGCCCTTCCAGTCGTACGAGGAGTCCCAGCCGGGCGCGGGCAGGGTGCCGTCGTGGTTCGCGGCCTTGGTGCGGACCGGGATCCTGCCGGGCGCCTGGTAGCCGATGTTGCCGGCGGTGTCGGCGTAGATCAGGTTCTGCGACGGGACCTCGAAGTTCTTGGCGGCCGCGCGGAAGGACGCGAAGTCCTTGGCACGGTTGAGCTCGAAGACGGCGTCCATCGACTTGCCGGGCTGCAGCGCGGTCCAGCGCAGGGCGACGCCGTAGCCGCTGGTGCCGCGATCGGGTGCGGCGTTGCCGACGGGAGCGGTCTTGCCGACCTTCTCGAGTTCGGTGGAACGGTCGGACACCAGCGGGCCGTGCTCGGTGGAGCGGATCTGGATGGGGCGGTCGGCCCCGCCGGCGACCTTGATGACCTCGTCGCGGACGATGAACGGCTTGGTCTTTCCGTCGACCACGTAGCCGTCGGTGACGATCTTCTCCAGGTAGAGGTCGGTGACGTCGGCGCCGAGGTTGGTGAAGCCCCAGGCGATGAAGTCGTTGTGGCCGATGATCACGCCGGGCATGCCGGAGAAGGTGTAGCCGGCGACGTCGTAGCGGCAGGTCGCGGAGACGGAGCGGCAGTGCAGGCCCATCTGGTACCAGAGGGACGGCAGCATCGGCGAGAGGTGCGGGTCGTTGGCCAGCAGCGGCTTTCCGGAGGTCGTGTACTTCCCGGAGACCACCCAGGAATTGGAGCCGATGCCGTTGCCGTTGGGGCCGAGGAGGGCCGGGATCCCGTCGAGGGTGTCGGAGAGCGCGGCGAGCTGGGACTGGATGCCGTTCCGGCCGCTTCCGGTGCCGGTGCCGGTGCCCCCGGCGGCGGTGCCGTCGTCGCCGCTCTTCGCCTTGGCCTCGGGGTCGAACTTGCCGGTGATCTTGTCGACGCCGCCCCGGTCGACGATCGGCTGGTGCAGCTCGTACGGGTAGCCCGGGTAGAGGTCCTTGATCTGGCCCGGCTCCAGCCGGCCGGCCATCAGGGAGCGGTCGATCTCGTCCTGCATGTTGCCGCGCAGGTCCCAGGCCATGGCCTTGAGCCAGGCCACCGAGTCGACCGGGGTCCACGGCTCGATCTTGTAGTCGTTGCTGAAGGCCAGGGCCGCGTACTCGACGGAGATGTCGGACGGGTCGCGGTCCTTGAGGTAGGCGTTGACGCCCTCGGCGTAGGCCTGGAGGTTCTTCTTGGTCTCCGCCGAGAGGACCTTGTCGTACTCCTGCTGCGCGACCCGGCGCCAGCCCAGCGTGCGCAGGAAGGCATCGGTGTCGACCTGGTCCTTGCCGAACATCTCGGAGAGGCGGCCGGCCGTCATGTGGCGGCGGACGTCCATCTCGTAGAAGCGGTCCTGCGCCTGGACGTAGCCCTGCGCGCGGAACAGGTCGGCCTCGCTGTCGGCGTAGATCTGCGGGACGCCGTAGGCGTCGCGCTTGACCTCGACGGGGCCGGAGAGCGCGTCGATCCGGATCGTGCCCGTCGTCTGCGGGAACGAGCCGCGGACGGTGCTGACGCCCCAGTACGTCCCGTACCCGATGCCCGCGAGCAGCGCGAGGACCAGGACGAGGACGATCAGGCGGGCGCGCCGCCCCTTCTTCTTGGCGGGGGGCGCGGTCGTGTTGGAGGGCATCGCTGTCCTTCGAGGGGCAGGGTGGTCCTGGAGTACGGGAGCAACCTTAGGCGCAGCGTCCGGAGGGCCCGGACGCGGTGTCAGGAAGAGGCCGTTCTCAGCCGTGCTGATGTGCGATGCAACACCAAGGAGCCGTCAAGGCGCCATTAAAGATTAGGTAAGGTAACGAAGTACCGGCGTGGAGGAACACTCGGCCGGCACACGCGAGGGGAAGGAACGGCCACTGACTGTCCACCAGCTCAACGAACTCCTGCTCATCTGCTCGCTCGTCCTGCTCATCGCCGTCGCGGCGGTGCGCATCTCGTCCCGGAGCGGGCTTCCCAGCCTCCTCCTCTACCTCGGGATCGGGATCGCCATAGGGCAGGACGGCATCGGCAACGTCGCCTTCGACAACGCCGAACTGACCCAGGTGATCGGCTATGCCGCACTTGTGGTGATCCTGGCCGAAGGTGGTCTGGGCACCAAGTGGAAGGAGATCGAACCCGCGCTGCCCGCGGCGGTCATGCTGTCGACCGTCGGCGTCGCGGTGAGCGTGGGCATCACGGCCTCGGCCGCCCACTACGTGGTCGGCCTGGAGTGGCGGCAGGCCCTCATCATCGGCGCCGTCGTCTCCTCCACGGACGCCGCCGCCGTCTTCTCCGTCCTGCGCAAGGTGCCGCTGCCGTCCCGCGTCACCGGCGTCCTCGAAGCCGAGTCCGGCTTCAACGACGCCCCCGTCGTCATCCTCGTCGTCGCCTTCTCCACCGCGGGCCCCATCGACTCCTGGTACGTCCTCGTCGGCGAGATCGCCCTCGAACTCGCCATCGGCGCCGCCATCGGCCTCGCCGTCGGCTTCGCCGGCGCCTACGGGCTGCGCCACGTCGCCCTGCCCGCCTCCGGCCTCTACCCGATCGCCGTCATGGCCATCGCCGTCGTCGCCTACGCCGCCGGCGCCATGGCCCACGGCTCCGGCTTCCTCGCCGTCTACCTGGCGTCGATGGTGCTCGGCAACGCCAAGCTGCCGCACGCCCCGGCCAACCGGGGCTTCGCCGAGGGCCTGGGCTGGATCGCCCAGATCGGCATGTTCGTCCTGCTCGGCCTGCTCGTCACCCCCCATGAGCTCGTACGCGACTTCTGGCCGGCCATCGTCATCGGCCTGGTCCTGACCGTGATCGCCAGGCCCATGGAGGTCCTGGTCAGCCTCCTCCCCTTCCGCATCCCCTGGCAGGAGCAGGCCCTGATGTCCTGGGCCGGCCTGCGCGGCGCCGTGCCGATCATCCTGGCCACCATCCCGATGGTGTCCGAGATCGACGGCAGCGAGCGGATCTTCAACATCGTCTTCGTGCTGGTCGTCGTCTACACCCTGGTCCAGGGCCCGACGCTGCCCTGGCTGGCCAGGGCCCTCAAGCTCGGCGACCAGGGCGAGGCCTCCGACCTGGGAGTCGAGTCCGCCCCGCTGGAGCGGCTGCGCGGACACCTCCTGTCCGTCTCCATCCCCGACGGCTCCCGGATGCACGGCGTCGAGGTCGCCGAGCTCCGGTTGCCGCCCGGTGCCGCCGTCACGCTGGTCGTCCGCGAGGACAAGAGCTTCGTCCCCGGCCCCGCCACCGTGCTGCGACGTGGCGACGAGCTGCTCGTCGTCGCCACCGACCCGGTCCGCGACGCCGCCGAACGCCGGCTGCGGGCCGTCGGCCAGGGCGGAAAGCTGGCCGGCTGGCTCGGCACGGGCGGCCCCCGAGCCACCGCGGCCCCCGACGGCGACCAGACCGACCTCCGTCGGCCCTTCCGGAGGTCCCCCAGACGAACATCCGGTTGATCGCAGGTATCCATTCGGGTCAGCGGCGCATTCCCAGGCGGGAACACGCCCTTCCCTGTACCATGAAGGCACACTAGATCGAACCAACTCTGCCTGACGCAGAGCTGGCGCGACCGTATGGCGGCCGAGGCGCCCTCCGCAGAGGAGCCCGGTATCTACCGCAGTTCCGCGCAAGAGGACAGCTCTCGGCGACGCCCGCACCACCGTGCACGGCCCGCTACCAGGCGGCAGAAAGGCATGGACCGTGGAGTCCACGGTCGTCTCCGAGAAGCGGCCCGGGTACGGGCAGCTGCTGCGCACCCCCGGAGCACTCTCCTTCCTCCTGCCGGGCTTCGCCGCCCGCCAACCGTTCGCGATGCTGACCATCGGCATCGTGCTGCTCGTCCAGCACACCACCGGCTCCTACGGCAGCGCCGGTGCCGTCGCCGCCGTGACCGGCGTCTCCATGGCGCTGTTCGCTCCGCAGAGCGGCAAGCTCGCCGACCGCCTCGGCCAGCGGGCCGTCCTCGTCCCCGGCGTGCTGATCCACACCGCCTCCGTCTCCCTTCTCGTCGCGCTGGCGCTCGGCGGCGCCCCGCTGTGGGCCCTGTTCCTCGCGGCGGTCCCCTCCGGCGCCTCGGTGCCGCAGGTCGGCCCGATGGTCCGGGCCCGGTGGGCCGCCAAGCTGGACGGCACGCCCCTGATGCCCACCGCCGCCGCGTTCGAGTCGGTCACCGACGAGTTCACCTTCGTCGTCGGCCCCGTCCTCGCGACCGCCCTGTGCACCGGCGTGCACCCGGCGGCCGGCCTAATCGCCGAGGCCGCGCTCACCCTGGTCGGCGGCCTGTTCTTCGCCGCCCAGCGCGCCACCCAGCCCGCTCACGGTCTGGCCGCCGCGGCTGGTCACGCCGACGGCGAACCGCGCCGCTCGGCCCTGTCCATCCCCGGCGTCCGGGTCCTGGTCATCGCCTTCCTCGGCATCGGCTCGGTCTTCGGCGGCATGCAGGTCTCCCTCACCGCCTTCTCCGAGGAGATCGGCAACCCGGGCGCCAACGGCCTCCTGTACGGCGTCTTCGCCGCCGGCAACATGCTCGCCGGCATCGCCATGGGCGCCGTCGCCTGGAAGGTCGGCCCGCGCCGTCGTCTGCTCCTCGGCTACGCCGGTCTCACCGTCGCCGCCTCCCTTCTGTGGTCCGTCCACTCCGTCCTGCTGCTCGGCGCCCTCGGACTGGTCGTGGGTCTGTGCATCGCCCCGGCCCTGATCACCGGCTACACGATCGTCGAGACCCTGGTCCCGGCCACCTCCCGCACCGAGGCCTTCACCTGGCTGACCGGCGCCGTGGCGCTGGGCCAGGCCGCCGCCGTCACCGTCGCCGGCCGGCTCGCCGACGCCCACGGCGCCAGCGCCGGATTCCTGGTTCCGATGGCGGGCACGCTGCTCGCACTCGTCACCCTCATCGCCCTCCGTTCGCGGCTCCACCCCCGCCCGGCGAGCCGGGTCGCGGCACGTGGTATCGGTCACCGAGTTCCCGTGGCGGTGGACTGAACCGACGGAATACGTCACTATGGATCGTCGTTAGCACTCGATGAGTGTGAGTGCCAGGAGGAAGACAAGTGCCGACCTACCAGTACCAGTGCACCGAGTGCGGCGAGGGCCTCGAGGCGGTGCAGAAGTTCACGGATGACGCTCTGACCGAGTGCCCGAACTGCAAGGGACGCCTCAAGAAGGTGTTCTCCGCGGTCGGCATCGTGTTCAAGGGATCCGGCTTCTACCGCAACGACAGCCGTGGCTCGTCGTCCAGCAGCTCTCCCGCGTCGTCGAAGACCTCGTCTTCGACATCCGCCTCTTCGACGTCGACGTCTTCCTCGTCCTCCTCGGACGCGAAGCCCGCGGCCTCGACGAGCTCCACGCCGGCGGCCTGACCTCCGTTCTGCTTGTTCTTCCCGATGCCCCGCCGCCTCGCGCGACGGGGCATCGGCGCGTTTCCAAGGGTCTGACGTCCGCGCCCCCACAGGTCGGGCCTGCTGTGCGGGGCTAACGGCCCGTGGTCTGTTGTCGGCGGTTCGGTGTGCGCATTCTGTTATGCGCGGTTCGTTATGCGCGGTTCGTTGTGCGTGGTTCGTTGTGCGTGGTCCGGTCTCCCGTCAGGGTCTGCCGACCGGGGTCGCGGACGGGGACCCGGCCGGGGCTCGATTCAGGGGATCGACGATCGGGTGGGGCGGCTAGATGAATGAGTCCGATGTTCGTGCTGGTCGCGACCATGACGAAGGGCGCCCGTTGGTCAGTGTGTGAAAACAAACCTGGACGCCCTTCTGGCGGCACTGTACGTGTTCATCGACGACCATGTGGCGCCTTGTCGCCGGATCGGGCGACCCCCGAAACTCACGGACGCCGAACTGCTGTGCCTGGCCGTCGCCCAGGTCCTGCTCGGCTTCCCCTCGGCCCGGCACTGGATCCGCTTCGCGCATGCCCGGCTGGGACACCTGTTCCGCTACCTGCCCCAGCAGTCCGCCTACAACAAGCGCCTCAACGCCGCAGGTCCGCTGATCAGCCAGGTGATCGAGGCACTGGCCCGGCAGGTGCCGACCTGGAACGACGACCTGCGGCTGATCGACTCCACCCCGCTGCCCTGCGCGGCCTCCCGCGAGACCGTCAAACGCTCCGAACTGGCCGGGCACTGCGGATACGGCTACTGCCGCAGCCACTCCCGCTTCTTCTGGGGCTTCCGGCTCTACCTGGTCACCACCGCCGAGGGCATGCCCGTCACCTGGTGTCTGGCCAACCCGAAGATCGGCGAGCGGGAGGTGATGGCCGCCCTGCTCGAACACGACCACCACCTCGTCCGCCAAGGGCAGGTGATCCTCGCCGACAAGGGCTTTGCCGGGAAGGAGTTCGAGACCTTCGTCAGCGAGCGCCTCGGCGCCCACCTCGTGCGGCCGGACCGCAAGGACGAACCGGTCCGGCACGGGAAGATCGCCCGGGTCCGACAGTGGATCGAGGCCGTCATCGACACCCTCAAAGGCCAGCTCAGCCTCGAACACCACGGCGGCAGAACCCCGGCCGGTGTCTTCGCCCGCACCGGACAACGACTCCTCGCCCTGGCCGCCGGCATCTGGCACAACTGGACCACCGGCGCCGCAGTCAAACGCTCACTGATCGCCTACGACCACTGAAAACATCGGACTCATTCATCTAG
>NZ_SDOY01000121.1 GCF_004117935.1 Streptomyces roseicoloratus
TCGCCGCGCCCGCCGTCGCCGCCGGGCCGCCGGCCAGGCCGTCCCACGCCGCCACCCAGCAGGCACTGGACGCGGCCGTGGCCGCGGGCGTGCCCGGCGCCGTCGCCGGCGCCCGTGACGGCAAGGACCGCTGGACCGGCACCGCGGGCGAGCGCAGGGGCAACGACCGCTACCGGGTCGGCTCCATCACCAAGACCTTCGTCTCCACCGTGCTCCTCCAGCTCCAGGCCGAGGGCCGGATCGACCTCGACGACCGGGTCGAGAAGTGGCTGCCCGGCCTGGTCCGCGGCAACGGCCACGACGGCCGGAAGATCACCGTCCGCCAGCTCCTCAACCACACCAGCGGCGTCTACGACGTCACCTCCGACCCCGCCTTCCAGGAGAGGGTCTTCGGCCCGGACTTCCTGGAGCACCGCTACGACACCTGGACGCCGCGGCAGCTCGTCGCCGTCGCCATGAAGCACGAGCCGACCTTCGCGCCCGGCACCGACTGGAGCTACTCCAACACCAACTACGTCCTCGCCGGCCTGGTCGTCGAGAAGGTGACCGGCCGCCCCTACGGCAAGGCGGTCGAGAACCGGATCGTCAAGCCGCTGAAGCTGCGCGCCACCAGCGTTCCCGGCACCGACCCGCGGATGCCGAACCCGCACTCCGGCGCCTACTCCAGGCTGTCGGCCGACGGCCAGGGCCCCACGCACGACGTGACCCGGCTGAACCCGAGCATCGCCTACGCGGCGGGCGAGATGATCTCCGACTCGAACGACCTGCAGACCTTCTACCGCGCCCTGATCAAGGGCCGGCTCCTGCCGCGCGCCGAGATGAAGGAGCTGACCGACACGGTCGCGACCGGCCGCGACGGCGTCCGCTACGGACTCGGGCTGATGCGGGCGAGGCTGAGCTGCGGCAAGGAGGTCTGGGGCCACAGCGGCGGCATCCACGGCTCCAGCTCGCAGTCCGTGGTCAGCAGGGACGGCGAGCACTCCCTCGCCGCCAACTTCAACGCCGACTGGACGGGCGACTCCCAGTCCCTCCTGGAGGCGGAGTTCTGCGGCACGGCGCCGAAGAAGCCGTAGCGGCGCCGGAGGCCGTAGCGGCACCGAGGAAGCCGTGGCGGCACCGGAAGCCGTAGCGGAGCCGGAAGCCGTAGCGGAGCCGGAAGCCGTAGCGGAGTCGGCGGAACCCGGGGAAACCCGGCCGGACGCCGGGAAGACCCGCCCGGACACCCGGAAGGCACGCGCCGGCGCGCTCAGCGGGGCAGGACGACGACATAGGCGGGCGGCTGCCGGTCCGGCGCGGCCATCAGGGCCGTACGGACCACGGTCGCCTGCTGGTCCATCGCCTCGCGCAGCTTGCGCGGGGTGAGGTGGACGACGGTGATGCCGAGCCGCTCCAGGTGCTCGCGCTTGCGCGTGTACTCCGACCAGAGCGCGTCGTCCTCCTGCCGCGGCGCCCGGGTGTCCAGCTCCACGGCGACCGCCTGGTCCGGCCAGTAGGCGTCCACGCCGCCGAGGTGGGGGCCGCCGGGCAGCCGCAGGTCCACGTTCCACAGCGGGTCCGGCAGCGCGAACTCGCGCACCATCGTGTACAGCCGTTCCTCCGCGATCGACCGCCCCTCGGCGAGCAGCGAGTCCACCGCGTCCACCACGTGCGGCCGGGTCAGCAGCCGGGCCCGGTTCAACTCCCGTACCACCGCTCCCGGTTCGCAGTGGCCCGCGCTCACCGCCTCGGTGAGGAGCCGACGGACCACGCCCGGGTCGGACAGGGCCGCGACCGCGTCCGCGAGGGCCCGCGGCACCGGGGCCACCGGCAGCCCGTCGACCTCCAGCGGCTGCGGGGGTTCGGCGGCCCGCACGACCCGGACCCGGCCGGTCGAACGCGGCCGCCGGGTGCGCGCCGCCACGAGCACGTCGACCCGGTCGATCATGCCGGGCGGGGGAGCGGAGGCGAAGCGGTGCAGGGAGAGGGCGGCGAGCCCGGTGAGCATCGAGCCGGCGCCCGCGTGCCGCACGGCCTCGCGGAAGCGGTCGGCCCCGGCACGGGGGAGGGGGGAGAGGGGGGCCTCGGGGGTGGTGTCGTGGTTCATGTCGACGGTCTTCCGTCGTCCGGAGCCCGATTAACCGCTGTTACGAGCCCGTCGACATTCCGGGACAACCCCGCACTAAAGTACGCGCGTTCGAGTGCCGAGTAGGCGCGGGCCCCACCGGGCGCGGAGCGGGCGCCGCCGCCCGCCGGAACGCGGCGCCGCCGCCCGCCGGAACGCACCGCGGCCCCCGGCGGAGGATCCCCGCCGGGAGCCGCGGACGTCCTGCGAGAACCGGACGCGAGGCACCCTCGCGACCGGCCCGGCGCGGATCCGCCGTCAGACGGCGCGGCCGTCGCACTCCTGGGCCCGCAGGGCCCGCGCCAGGTCGTCGCGCGCCTCCAGGACGAGGCGGCGCAGCGCCGGGGCGGCGTCGGCGTGCCCGGCCAGCCAGGCGTCGGTCGCGGCCAGCGTCTCCGGCCGGTCCTGCAGGGCCGGGAACAGACCGCGCACCACGTCCATGCCGATCTGGATGGACCGCTCCGCCCAGATCCGCTCGATCACCGCGAAGTACTTCTCCGCGTACGGGGCGATCAGCTCGCGCTGCGAGGGCTGGGCGAAGCCCGCGATCGTCGCCTCCACCAGGGCGTTCGACAGCGCGTCCGACTCGACGACCTGCGCCCAGGCCTGCGCCTTGACGGCGGCCGACGGCCGGGCCGCCAGGCAGCGCACCTGGTGCCGCTTGCCGGTCGCGGTGTCGTCGCGGGACAGCTCCGCGCCGATCCGGGCCTCGTCGGCGCGGCCGTGCGCGGCCAGCGGCTCCAGGAACGCCCAGCGCAGCTCCTGGTCCACGTCGAGCCCGTCGACCGCGGCCGAGCCGTCGAGCAGGCCCTCCAGGAGCTGGAGGTCGGCGTCGGAGGACGCGACGGCGGCGACGAAACGCGCCCAGGTCAGCTGGTGTTCGCTGCCCGGCACGGCGAGCCGCAGCTCGCGCAGGCCGCCCTCGGCGAGCAGCCGCCCGCCCTCGGCCCGCCAGTCCGGCGCCGCGTAGTGGGTGACGGCGGCCTGCGCCCAGGCGTGCACCATCTGCAGGACGCCGATGTCGGTCTCGCGGCCCGCGAAGTCCAGCGCGATCCGCACGAAGTCGCGGGCCGGCATCAGCCCGTCGCGGGTCAGGTTCCACAGCGCCGACCAGCACAGGGCGCGGGCCAGCGGGTCGGTCATGTCGCCGAGGTGGGCGCGCAGGGTGGCGAGGGAGCCCTCGTCGAAGCGGATCTTGCAGTAGGTGAGGTCGTCGTCGTTGACCAGCACCAGGTCCGGCTTCTCGGCGCCCGCCAGCTCGGTCACCACGGTGCTCGTGCCGGTGATGTCCGCCTCCACGCGCGCGTAGCGCACGAGTTCGCCGCCCGAGACGCGGTAGAGGCCGACGGCGGCGCGGTGCGGGCGCAGCTCCTCGCCGTCCTGGAGGACGGCGAGCTCGGTGATCCGGCCCTCCGCGTCGGAGGTGACGACCGGGGTCAGGGTGTTGACGCCGGAGGTCTGCAGCCAGGACTTCGCCCAGGTCTTCATGTCCCGCCCGGAGGTCTCCTCCAGGACGGTGAGGAGGTCCGCGAGGCGCGTGTTGCCGTACGCGTGGCGCTTGAAGTAGCGGCGCGCGCCCTCCAGGAACGCGTCCCGGCCCGCGTACGCGACGAGCTGCTTCAGGACGGAGGCGCCCTTGGCGTAGGTGATGCCGTCGAAGTTGAGCTTGGCGTCCTCCAGGTCACGGATGTCGGCCGTGATCGGGTGGGTGGACGGCAGCTGGTCGGCGCGGTACGCCCAGGCCTTGCGGTTGTTGGCGAAGGTCACCCAGCTGTTGGTGAAACGGGTCGCCTCGGCGAGCGAGAAGGAGCCCATGAAGTCGGCGAAGGACTCCTTCAGCCACAGGTCGTCCCACCACACCATGGTGACCAGGTCGCCGAACCACATGTGGGCCATCTCGTGCAGGATCACGTTGGCCCGGCGCTCGTACGCCGCCTGCGTCACCTTGCCGCGGTAGATGTACTCCTCGCGGAAGGTGACCATGCCCGGGTTCTCCATGGCGCCGAGGTTGTACTCGGGCACGAAGGCCTGGTCGTACTTCCCGAAGGGGTACGGGTAGTCGAAGTTGTCGTGGAAGAAGTCGAAGCCCTGCTTCGTGATCAGGAAGACGTCGTCCGCGTCGAAGTGCTTCGCGAGGCTCTTGCGGCACATCGCGCCCAGCGGGATCTCGAGCTCGGTGCCGTCGGGAAGGACGCGCGTGTACGTGTCCGTCACGTGGTGGTACGGCCCGGCGACGACACAGGTGATGTACGTGGAGATCGGCGCCGTCCCGGCGAACCGCCAGCGGCCCTCGGCGTCCTGCTCGCCGGTGCCGTTCGACCAGACCGTCCAGCCCTCGGGGGCGTCCACCTCGAAGCGGTAGGGCGCCTTGAGGTCGGGCTGCTCGAAATTGGCGAAGACGCGGCGGGCGTCCGCGGGCTCGTACTGGGTGTAGAGGTAGACCTCGCCGTCCTCCGGGTCGACGAAGCGGTGCATGCCCTCGCCGGTGCGGCTGTAGGCGCACTGGGCGTCGACGACGAGCTCGTTCTCGTCGGCGAGGCCGTCGACCGTGACCCGCGAGCCGTCGAAGACGGCCTTCGGGTCGAGCGCGCGGCCGTTGAGCGTGACCGCGTTCACCGACGGGGCGATCAGGTCGAGGAAGGTGGCGTCGCCGGTGCCGGTACGGCGGAAGCGCAGCGTGGTCACCGAGCGGAAGGTGCGCACGTCCTCCCCGGACTCGCCGACCGCGGACCGCAGGTCGAGGTAGACGTCGTACCCGTCGACGGACAGCAGCTCGGCCCGCTCGCGGGCCTCGTCGCGGGACAGATTCTGACCGGGCACGGGGCACTCCTTCGTGACGCCATCGAAACAGCACCGATCCTCCCATGTGCCACTGTCGCGGGGTACACGGGAATGCCCCGGGGCCGTCCGTCGTTGCCGCTTTTCGGCGCAACGCTTGATCCGCCCGTTTCCGCGTCCGTACCGAGGCCCTTTCCGAGGAGTCACATGTCCGAGAGCAGGACCACCGCCGAGTTCTTCTTCGACCCCCTGTGCCCGTGGGCCTGGATGACCTCCCGCTGGATGCTGGAGGTCGAGAAGGTGCGCCCGGTGGACGTGCGCTGGAAGGTGATGAGCCTGGCGGTGCTGAACGAGAACCGCATCGACGAGCTCCCCGCGGAGTACCGGGAGATGCTCGAGACGAAGGCCTGGGGCCCGGTGCGCGTCGTCATAGCGGCCCAGCAGCTGCACGGCGACGAGGTCGTCGGCAAGCTCTACACCGCGCTCGGCACCCGTTTCCACAACAACGGCGAGGGCCCGACCCGCGAGGCGATCGCCGGCGCGCTCGCCGACGTCGGCCTGCCGGCCGAGCTCGTCGACTACGCGGACAAGGACACGTACGACGCCGAGCTGCGCGCTTCCCACAAGGAGGGCATCGACAAGGTCGGCCAGGACGTCGGCACCCCGGTGATCTCCGTCCCCGGTCCGGACGGCGAGGAGGTCGCCTTCTTCGGCCCGGTCGTCACCCCGGCCCCGCGAGGCGAGGCCGCCGCCCGGCTGTGGGACGGCACCCTGCTGGTCGCGTCGACGCCCGGCTTCTACGAGATCAAGCGCACGCGCACGGCGGAGCCGAGCTTCGAGTAGTCCCGCGTCCGCACCCGTGCGGAAGGCCCCCGCGGTTCACGTCACCGCGGGGGCCTTCCTCTTTTCCGCCTGCCCCGTGAAGGCTGAGAAGACGATCACGAGCAGGACGTTTCTTCGGATCTCCGGGGGTCTCCCCGGGCTCTCCGGTTCTCTTCAGGGTCTCTCCGGCCCTCTCCGGCTCTCTTCGGTCCCCCGGATCCCCGCGGATCTCTCCGGATCTCTCCGGATCTCTCCGGATCCGGAGGGTCCTCAGATGCCGATGAGCGGGGTGCGGCCCTTGGCGTCCGTGTAGCGCTTCTGCACGTCCTGCCAGTTGACGACCTGCCACATGGCCTCGATGAAGTCGACCTTCTGGTTCTTGTACTGCAGGTAGAAGGCGTGCTCCCAGGCGTCGAAGACGAGGATCGGCACCGAGCCCTGGCCCACGTTGCCCTGGTGGTCGTAGACCTGCTCGACGATCAGCCGGCCGCTGATCGGCTCGTACGCGAGGACGCCCCAGCCGGAGCCCTGGGTGGTCGCGGCGGCCTTGGTGAGCTGCGTCTTGAACGCGGCGAAGGAGCCGAAGGACTCGGTGAGCGCGTCGGCGAGCTCGCCGACCCCGTCGGCGGCCAGCGGCTCGCCACCGCCGCCGTCCTTCGGGCTGTTCATGTTGTTCCAGTAGATGCTGTGCAGGATGTGGCCGGAGAGGTGGAAGGCCAGGCTCTTCTCCAGCCCGTTGATGCTTCCCCACTGCTCCTTGTCGCGGGCCTCCGCCAGCTGCTCGAGGGTGTCGTTCGCCCCCTTCACGTACGCCGCGTGGTGCTTGTCGTGGTGCAGCTCGATGATCTGCGGATTGATCACCGGCTCCAGCGCCGCGTAGTCGTACGGAAGCTCCGGAAGTGTGTAGATCGCCATGTGCCGAGCCCTAGCCCTTCGACCGACTGCTTATTGCAACCTATATGCAAGTGCAGGCTAACAGTAGATGCGGGAGATGTTGATCAGTCGTTGGACCTAGTGATCAGTCGTAGGACCCAGGCGTCAGGCACCAGGCCCCCGGCCCCAGGCGTCAGGCCCCCGGCCCCAGGACGCCGGCCCGGACACGGAGAACGGCGAAGGCCCCGCCGAGCAGAACGCTCGGCGGGGCCTTCGCCGTCGGTGCGGGACCGGCTCCGGCCGGCTCCCGGTCAGGCCTCCTCGGCCGCCGCGGGCTCGCCCGCCTCGGCCGGAGCCTTCGCCCGGGCCTTCTGCAGGGCGAAGCCGACCGCCGCGAGCACCAGCGTCAGGGCGCCGGTCGCGTACAGCTGGTTCCGGGTGTCCGCCTCACGGGCCATCAGGAAGAAGATGGCGACCATGCCGGCCAGCGCCACCCAGGTCAGGCCCGGGAAGAGCCACATCTTCACGACCAGCTTCTCGGGCGCCTCGCGCTCGGTGCGCCGGCGCAGCACCAGCTGCGAGGCCGCGATGAAGAACCAGACGACCAGGATGATCGCGCCGATGGTGTTGAGCAGCCAGATGAAGGCCTTGTCCGGCGACCAGTAGCTCAGCAGCACGCAGCCGAAGCCGATGACGGAGGACACGAGGACCGCGGCACGCGGCACGCCGCCGAAGGTGCGTCCGAGCTCCTTCGGGCCCTGGCCGCGGGCGACCAGCGAGCCGGCCATGCGGGAGGCGCCGTAGATGTTGGCGTTCATCGCCGAGAGCAGGGCCACCAGGACGACCACGTTCATGATCTGGCCGGCGGCCGGGATGCCCAGGTGGTCGAGGGCGGCGACGTACGGGCCCTTCTCGACGACCGCCTTGTCGTCCCACGGCACCAGCGTGACGATGACCGCCATCGAGCCGATGTAGAAGAGCGCGATGCGCCACATCGCCGTGCGGACGGCCTTGGCGACGCCCTGTACCGGGTGCTCGGACTCGGCCGCGGCGATGGTGACGGTCTCCAGACCGCCGTACGCGAAGACGGAGGCCAGCAGGCCGACGATCAGGCCCTCGGAGCCGTGCGGGAAGAAGCCGCCGTCGCCGGTGAGGTTCGCGGTGCCGGGTGCGTCGGTGCCGGGCAGCACGCCGGCGATGGCGAGCACGCCGATGCCGAGGAAGAGCACGATCGCGCCGACCTTGAGCGCGGCGAACCAGAACTCGAACTCGCCGAAGTTCTTCACCGCCGCCAGGTTCGTGCCGCAGAACACCACCATGAACAGGGCGACCCAGACCCATTCCGCGGTGCCGGGGAACCAGCCGGTCATGATCTTGGCGGCGCCGATGCCCTCCAGGCCGACCGCCACGCAGAGCAGGAACCAGAAGGCCCAGCCGGCGGTGAAGCCGGCCCACGGGCCGAAGGCGCGCTCGGCGTGCACGGAGAAGGAGCCCGAGGCCGGGTTCGCCGCCGACATCTCGCCGAGCATCCGCATCACCAGCATGACGAGCACGCCGGAGATCGCGTAGGCGAGGACGATCGACGGGCCGGCCGCCGCGATGCCGGCGCCGGAGCCGACGAAGAGTCCGGCGCCGATGACGCCGCCGAGGGCGATCATCGAGAGATGGCGCTGCTTGAGGCCGTGGGACAGGCCCCCGGCGGGAGCGCTCGCGTCGTCCTTGCGGTCGGCCGGTGCGGGCGCGGTGGTCCGGGACATGGGCGAACCTGTTCATGAGGTGAGACGGGGAGGTGGGCCACAGTCTGTGGGCCCGCACCGCTCACAGGGAACGGGTGTCCGCTATACGGGCACGAGCTTCACGCAAGGTGAAGATCCGTCAGCGCGTTGTGGTGGAACGGTGAAGAGCGCTCCAGGCCGGAGCGTCGGCCGCCCGGCCCCGTCGGCCTCCCGTTCGTCGAGCCGCCCGCCCCCGTCGCCACCCGGTCGACCCGTCCGACCGGCCCCCGGTCGACCCGTTCGGACCGCCACCTGGTCGACCCGTTCGGACCGGCCTCGGACCGGGCCGGACCGGCCCGCTCCAGTGGAACGCGGGCCGCTCCGTCAGCGGGCGGCGGGGGTGCCGCGCCCGGCCGCGCCTCGCAGTTCGCGCACCCACGCCACCACCAGCACCGCCGCCGTCGCCCCGGCCGACCACAGCACCTGCGGCCGTGCGTCGTCGTCCGCCAGCATCAGCACGAGCACCGCCGCCATCGCCGCGAGCGCCACCCAGGTCAGCCACGGGAAGCCCCACATCCGCAGCGACAGCGTCTCCGGCGCCTCCCGCTCGATCCGGCGCCGCAGCCGCAGCTGGGACACCGCGATCAGCGCCCACACGAACAGCAGCACCGCGCCGACCGCGTTCAGCATGTAGAGGAAGACCGAATCCGGCCACTTCAGATTGAGCAGGACGGACACGAAGCCGAAGGCCACCGACGCCAGCACCGCCCGCCGCGGCACCCCGCCCGCCGAGACCTTCAGCAGCCCCCTCGGCGCCTCACCGCGCTCGGCCAGTGAGAACACCATCCGCGAGGAGCCGTAGAGGTTGGCGTTCAGCGCCGACAACAGCGCCACGAACACCACCACGTTCATGATCTGGCCGGCCCCCGGCACCCCGATCGCGTCCAGGACCGCCACGTACGGCGACTCGCCCGGCCGCATGACCGTCCACGGCAGCAGGGTCACGATCACCAGCATCGAACCCACGTAGAAGAAGAGGATGCGCCACACGGCGCTGCGCACCGCCCGAGCCACGTTGCGCGCCGGATCGTCCGACTCGGCCGCGGCGATCGTCACGACCTCGAGCCCGCCGAAGGCGAACACGACCGCCAGGACTCCGGACACCACGCCCGACCAGCCGTGCGGCAGGAAACCGCCCTGGCCGGTCAGGTTGACCAGGCCCACCGGATCCGTGTCGGGCAGCAGACCGGCGATCGCGAGCCCGCCGAGCACCAGGAACAGCACGATCGCGCCGACCTTCAGGGCGGCGAACCAGAACTCGAACTCGCCGAAGTTCTTCACCGCCGCCAGGTTGGCCGCCGTGAACACCAGCATGAAGACGAGCACCCAGCCCCACTGCGGAACGCCCGGCACCCAGCCGTGCGCGATCCGCGCCGCGCCCGTCGCCTCCACCGCCAGCACCACCACCAGCAGGAACCAGTACAGCCAGCCCACCGAGAAGCCCGCCCAGCGCCCCAGCGCCCGCTCGGCGTGCACCGAGAAGGCGCCGGAAGCGGGCATCGCCGCCGACATCTCGCCGAGCATCCGCATCACCAGCATCGCGAGCGCGCCGGCCAACAGGTACGAGACGACGATCCCGGGCCCCGCCACGGCGATGCCCGCGCCCGAGCCGACGAAGAGCCCCGCGCCGATCACACCGCCGAGCCCCAGCATCGTCAGGTGACGCTGCTTCAGCCCGTGGGAGAGCGGCTCGGGTCCGGCGGCCGACGCGGGCCGAGGAGGCTGAGGGGAGGGCGGTGCGTCGTGCATGGGGGAGGGGCTCGCACTCTCGGACGGTTTATGGGGACCCCACAGTCTCTCCACTGACGGTGTCCTGGCGCAAAAGGGACCACTGGGCAGGAGTGCCAAGTGACAAGCGTCACGTGGCGGTAGCCAGGACGGGCGCGCTTTGTTTGATCTCCACGAAGGGCTCAACCCCCGCTTTGTCGGCGGCTGATGGTGATCGGCCGCTCGCTCCTGGCATACGGTCGAGCCGTCCCCCTGTCCCCTCGTTCCGCGGAGTACCGATGAGCACCGCCACCGCACCCGTCCGTTCCCTCCGCTCCGGAACGGTCCTCGCCGACCTGATCCCGGCCGGCCGCGCCCGTGACCTCACGCTGGTCGTCGGCGGAGCCGCGCTCACCGGCCTCGCCGCCCAGCTGTCCGTGCCCGTCCCGGGCTCCCCGGTCCCGGTCTCCGGCCAGACCTTCGCCGCGCTGCTCGTCGGCACCGCGCTCGGCGCCCGCCGCGCCTTCCTCGCCCTCGCCCTGTACGCCGTCGCCGGCATGGCGGGCGTGCCGTGGTTCGCCCAGGCCACCTCCGGCTGGACCATGCCGTCCTTCGGCTACATCCTCGGCATGCTGCTCGCCGCGACCGTCGTCGGTGCGCTCGCCCGCCGCGGCGCCGACCGCTCGGTGCTCCGCACCGCCGGCACGATGGTGCTGGGCTCGGCGGTCATCTACGCGGTCGGCGTGCCGTACCTGGCCTTCGCCACCGGCATGTCCTTCGGCCAGGCCGTCGCCGCGGGCCTGACCCCGTTCCTCATCGGCGACGCCCTCAAGGCCGCGCTCGCGATGGGCGTCCTGCCGACCGCCTGGAAGCTGCTCGGCCGCAACGGCTGATCCCGGCGGAGGGCCGGTCCCGCCGCTTCCCGGCGGCAGGACCGGCCTCACCGCTTCCCGAAGGCCCCGAAGAGGCTCGCCGGGTCGAGTTCCGACTTGACCGCGGCGAGCCTCTTCGCCGTCGCGGGGTCGTACAGGCCGTCCGTCCGCTCCCGGTCGCCGAAGACGAAGCCGGCCGCGCGCCCCAGCGTGCGCGGGGCGAGCGCCCGCTCCACGCGCGCGTGCAGCTCCCGCACCGGCGCCGTACCGGACTCGTCGAGCGGGTACAGCGCCCGTACGAGCCAGCCCGCCTCGCGGTACGGCACGGAGTTCGGCACCGCCGGCTCCGCCGCGAGCGCCCCGCCCAGGTGGTTGAGCTGCACGACGGCCATCCGGTCGGCCCGGGGTCCGGTCAGGCGGAGGACCTCGGCCAGCGCCTCCTCGTCCATGGCGTCGAGCAGGATGCCGTCGCCCCAGTAGGCGTGCGGGAAGTCCGGGTCCGCGTGGATGGTGTGGCTCTCGGTGTACGGGAGTTCCCGCAGCGAGTCGGAGAGCGCGGGCCCGAGCGCGCGCAGCGGCGCCGCCAGGCGCTCGCCCTCCGCCGCGTCGCCGGTGAAGGCGACCCGCACCGACAGCACGTACCGGCCGCGCAGGTGCGGCGGCAGGGCCGGGACGTCCGGGTGGACCAGCGCGGCGAGCGAGGAGGTCAGCGTCCCGGGCAGGCCCGCGGCCCACTCCGTGTAGCCCCGCAGCACCCGGGCCGGATCGACCACGGCCCCGTCGAAGGCGAGCGAGCCGCCGTAGAGGCGGGCGACCGGCACCAGCGCGGTCTCGACGGCGGTCACCACGCCGAGCCCGTGTCCGCCGCCGAGGAGGGCCTCGAACGCCGCGTCGCCCGGCGTCAGGTGTCGCGGCTCGCCGTCCGCCGTCACCAGGTCGAGGGACCGGACGTGGTCGGCCGCCCAGCCGTACGTACGGCCGAGGATGCCCAGGCCGCCGCCGAGCAGATAGCCGACCACGCCGACACCCGGTGACGAGCCGTTCAGCGGCGCGAGCCCGTGCGGCGCGGCGGCCGCCACGACCTGGCCCCAGCGGGCCCCGGCGCCGATCCGCGCGGTGCGGGCCACCGGGTCGACGACGACCTCGTCCATCCGCCGGGTGTCGAGGAGCAGCCCGCCCTCGACGGGCCCGCCGCGTCCGTGGCCGGTGGACTGCACGGCGACGGTGAGGCCGTGCTCGGCCGCGTGGCGGACGGCGGCGCGGACGTCGTCGGGCCCGGTGGCCGCGACGACGCGGTCGGGGCGCACGGGGAAGGCCGTCTGGAAGCCGGTGACGTCGAAGGCGTCGGCGGACTGGCCGGGCATGGATCCGGACATGGAAGGGCTCTCCGTTCCCGAGGTGGTCGGTGTACGGAGAGCCTTTCGCGGATACCTGACAGTTCCCGTCAGGTATCGACTCGGATCGTGTCGGAGGGTTCCCCGGTCTCCGAGGGCTTGCGGAGCCTGTCCTTCACGATGCCGATGGCGAGCACCAGCGCCGCCACGAGCAGCGAGAGCACGACCTGCTCACGGTTGCTGCCGCCGTCGTAGACCATGTAGCCGAGCACGAAGGTGATCATGGCGGCGGTGGCCCAGGTCAGGTACGGGAAGAGCCACATCCTCACGACGAGCTTCTCCGGCGACTCGCGCAGGATGATCTTGCGCATCCGCAGCTGGGTCAGGCAGATGACCAGCCAGACGAAGAGCGCGACCGCACCCGAGGAGTTCAGCAGGAAGGCGAAGACGTCGTCCGGCCGCCAGTAGTTGAAGAAGACCGCCACGAAGCCGAAGACGACCGAGGAGAGGATCGCCGTCACCGGGACGCCCCGGCCGTTGGTGCGGGCGAAGGACGCGGGCGCGTCACCGCGCTGGCCGAGCGAGAAGGCCATCCGGGAGGCGGTGTAGAGGCCCGAGTTCAGGCAGGACAGGACGGCGGTCAGCACGATCACGTTCATGATCTGGCCGGCGGCCGGGATGCCGATGGAGTCGAGGGCCGCGACGTACGAACCCTTCTCGGTGATCGACTCGTCGTTCCACGGCAGCAGGGTGAGGACGACGAAGATCGAGCCCAGGTAGAAGACGCCGATCCGCCAGATCACGCTGTTGGTGGCCTTGGTGACGGCCCGCTGCGGGTCCTCGGACTCGCCGGCGGCCAGGGTGACGATCTCGCTGCCCATGAAGGAGAAGACGACCATCAGCACGCCGGTGAGGATCGCGCCCGCGCCCATCGGGAAGAACCCGCCCGCGTCGGTCAGGTGCGCGAAGCCCGCTCCCGGGTTGTCCGAGCCCGGCAGCACGCCGAAGACGGCGAGCAGGCCGATGACGACGAAGCCGGCGATCGCGACGACCTTGATGCCGGCGAACCAGAACTCGAACTCGCCGTACGAGGCGACGGAGCCGAGGTTGGTCGCGGTGAGCACCACCATCACGATGAGCGCCCACGCCCACTGCGGCACGGCCGGGATCCAGCTCTCCAGGATGACCGCGCCCGCGGTCGCCTCGACGGCCAGCACGACGACCCAGAAGAACCAGTACAGCCAGCCGATGGTGAAACCGGCCCAGCGGCCGAGCGCCTGGTCGGCGTAGGCGGAGAAGGAGCCGGAGGAGGGACGGGCGGCGGCCATCTCGCCGAGCATCCGCATCACGAAGACGACCATGGCGCCGACGAGCGCGTAGGACAGGAGGATGGCGGGACCGGCCGCGGCGATGCCGGAGCCGGAGCCGACGAAGAGGCCGGCACCGATGACACCGCCGATGGCGATCATCGAGAGGTGGCGGTTCTTCAGCCCGGCCTTCAGGCCGTTGGCGTCGTCGGGCTGGACTTCACCGGGGTTTCCGGTGGTGCCGCCTTCCTTTGCCAGGGTCGGCTGCGTGTTCATGAACGCTTCCTTCGGTGTGGGGGCATGCTCGGGTCGCGAGCTGGAGCAATGAAACCGGGTGACCCGGCAGTACGGAAGAGCTGATTCCGGAACGTGATTCAGGACATATGGGCCGGCCCTGGACCGACGGCCCGGGCCGGACCGGGCGGTGCTGCGCGCCGGGACCGACCGGTGGTGTGCCCCGGCTTGTCCGGTGGTCCGCGTCCGGGCTTGGCCAGTGGTCCGCGTCCGGGCCGGCCGGTGGTGCGCGATGGGGCCCTTGGGCGGTGTGCGGCGGGGCGGCCGGCGGTGCGCGTCGGCGTCCCGGCGACCCGGCCGCGGTCCCGACCCCGATGACCGCTGCCCGGCCCCGCCCGTGCCACACTCGGATCATGCGCGTCTACCTCGGTTCCGACCATGCCGGCTACGAACTCAAGAACCACCTCGTCGAGTGGCTGAAGGCCCACGGCCACGAGCCCGTCGACTGCGGTCCCCACATCTACGACGCCCTCGACGACTACCCGCCGTTCTGCCTGCGGGCCGCCGAGAGGACGGCCGCCGACGAGGGCAGCCTCGGCATCGTGATCGGCGGCTCCGGCAACGGCGAGCAGATCGCCGCCAACAAGGTCGAGGGCGTCCGTGCCGCCCTCGCCTGGAGCGAGCAGACCGCCGCCCTCGGCCGCGAGCACAACAACGCCAACGTGGTCGCCGTCGGCGCCCGCATGCACTCCGAGGAAGAGGCGACCAAGTTCGTCGAGATCTTCCTGAGCACCCCGTACTCCGGTGACGAGCGTCACACCCGCCGCATCGACATGCTCAGCGCGTACGAGACCACCCGCGAGCTCCCGCCGATCCCGGCCCACCACCCGCAGGAGCCCACCGCCTGATGCCCGAAGGGCACACCATCCACCGGCTGGCCGCCGACTACCGGGAACGGTTCGGCGGCCGGCCTGTGCGCGTCTCCAGCCCCCAGGGCAAGTTCGCCGACTCCGCCGCCCTCCTCGACGGCACGGTGCTCTCCCGCACCGACGCCCACGGCAAGCACCTCTTCCTGGGCTTCCCCGGCGAGGAATGGGTCCACATCCACCTCGGCCTCTTCGGCAAGGTCACCTTCGGCGACACCGCGGCCGCCCCCGCGCCGCCGCCCACGGACACCGTCCGGCTGCGCCTGGCCACCCCGGAGTCGTACGTCGACCTGCGCGGCCCGACGACCTGCGCGCTGATCACCGACGCCGAGAAGCACTCCATACACGACCGGCTCGGCCCCGACCCGCTCAGGGACGGCGACGACCCGGCACGCGCCTGGCGACGGATCGCGAAGTCCCGCACCACGATCGCCGTGCTCCTCATGGACCAGAAGATCGTCGCGGGCGTCGGCAACGTCTACCGCGCCGAGGTCCTCTTCCGCCACGGCATCGACCCGTACCGCGCGGGCAAGGACCTGACCGAGCGGGAGTGGCGGGCGATCTGGGACGACCTGGCCGCCCTGATGCGCGAAGGCGTCCGCCTGAACCGCATCGACACCGTCCGCCCCGAGCACACGCCCGAGGCGATGGGCCGCCCGCCGCGCGTCGACGACCACGGCGGCGAGGTCTACGTCTACCGCCGGGCCCGGCAGCCCTGCCACGTCTGCGGCACGGCGATCCGCACGGCGGACCTCGCCCACCGCAACCTCTTCTGGTGCCCGGGCTGCCAGCGGGCCTGAAGGAACCCGGCCGCACGGTCCTGCCGGCCCCGGGCGAAAGGTCCGGCCGGCCCCGGCCGCCCCCTGGCTAGAACCCGTGCGGCAGCCACGGTGCGACCGGGGAGCCGAACCCCACCGACGCCTCCGTCAGCGCCCCCTCCCGCAGCTCCCGCACCAGGCCCGCCGCCGCCAGCGACACCAGCGACACGCCGCCCAGGTACGCCGCGCCCAACTCCCGTACGGACAGGGCGAGGTCGGCGGCGTCCTCGGTGCGCACGCACTCGGCGCCCTTCGCGTCGCCGGTCAGCCGCCAACGCCCCTCGTTCCAGGGGCAGAACGCGTCCTCGACCTCGAACACCACGTCCACCGGCGCCTGGTAGGTCCGCGCCGCGAGGGCCGCGCCGACGTCCACCAGCCGCACGAACAGGACCGGACGCAGCGTCGGCTCGCACCGCCTCAGGTCCGTCACCAGGTGCTGCCAGCCGTCGTCCACCGGCCGGCTGTGGATCTCCACCCGCGCGGTCAGGTCCACCGAGCACAGGTACCGCCAGAGCGCCGCCTCCGCCAGCGGGTCGAGCCCGGCCAGCTGGTGCACGACGACGGCGCCGTCCGGGCCCGGCCAGGACCACTTCGGCCTGATCGCGTAGTGCGCGTAGCCGACCACCTCGCCGTCCCGCTCCGCGAGCACGCACTGCCGCGGCGAGGCGCCGTCCCGGTCGGCCGGCGGGTCGAGCAGCGCGACGCGCTCCCAGCCGGGCCGCCGCTCCACCATCCCGGGCCGGGCGGTGACCAGCCGCGCGTACACCGCCTCGGCGTCCGCCAGGGCCTCCGCCGGTGTCGTCACCCGCAGCGAGATCCCGTCCGTGCCCTCCGGCACCGTCAGCCGCACCCGGGTCGTGTCGATCACCGCCCGCACCGTGTGCGTCGCCACCCCGTAGCCGAACCGCCCGTAGATCTCCGGCTCCGAGGCCGTCAGGACCGCGAGCGGCTCGCCCAGGCTCCGCACGTCCTCCAGCTGGCGCCGCATCATCGACGTGAGGATCCCGCGCCGCCGGTGCGTCCCGGCCACGCTCACCATGGTCACGCCCGCCGCCGGCACCACGTTCCCGCCGGGGACCGAGAGGCGGAACGTGAACGCGCCCGCCGTGCCGACGCAGCGGTCACCGTCCCACGCGCCGAGGGAGCGCTCGGGCTCGGTCAGCTCCCGCCACAGGGCCCGCTCCTCGTCCGCCTCGGGGACACCGCCGAACGCCAGCTCGAGCACCGCGTACCAGTCGTCCCACTCGGCCGGGTCGAGCACCCGCAGTTCAGTCGTCATATGCCATCGATATCAGCGCCCCACCGCCCGGGGCGACCCGATTTCGCACACGTTGCCACCTGGGTCCCCCTGCGCGAGCTCCGGCGGGGTGGATAGGGTCCAGGCCAATGGGACGTCGCGGAGCACTCGACTCGTACGCGGCCCGGATGCGCAGGAGCGCCCGCCGGGCCCGCGTCGCGCTGCGCCGGAGCGGAGTCGACTACTTCCGCGGCGACGGCTCCGACTGGATCGCGATGGCCGGACTCCTCCTCATGGTCCCCGCCATCGCGGTCGGCACCGTCACCAACCCCGTGTGGTGCTCGCCGGTCGCCCTCGTCCTGCCGATCGTCGCCGGCGGGCTGCTGCTGCGCCCCGCCAGCCTCCTCGGCCTGTACGCGGCCTCCGCCGGCGCGCTCATCGTCGAGTCCCTCCTGCTCGGCCCGTACACCGAGGGCCCCGCCCGGGTCACCCCCGGCACGGTCCTGGTCGTCGCGGCCTGCGGGCTGTTCGGACTGCTCATCGCCCAGTTCCGGGCCCGGGTCGGCGTGCCCTGGCGGCGCGGCGGCACCATGCTCTTCGACCTGCGCGAACGCATCCGCGTCCAGAGCGCGCTGCCCCGCCTCCCGGCCGGCTGGCACCGGGAATGGGCGCTGCGCCCGGCCGGCGGCCAGTCCTTCTCCGGCGACTTCGTCGTCGCCGCCCGCACCCACGGCGGACGCACCCTCGAGGTCGTGCTCACCGACGTCTCCGGCAAGGGCATGGACGCGGGCTCCCGCGCGCTGCTCCTCTCCGGCGCCTTCGGCGGCCTGCTCGGCTCGCTGCCGCCGCACGGCTTCCTGCCCGCCGCCAACGGCTATCTGCTGCGCCAGGACTGGGACGAGGGCTTCGCCACCTCCGTCCACCTCGTCCTGGACCTGGAGTCCGGCGACTACGAGCTGCTCTCCGCCGGCCACCTGCCCGCGCTCCAGCTCCACGCGGGCACCGGCCGCTGGGAGGAGAAGGCCGCCGAAGGACCGCTCCTCGGCGTGTACGACGGTGCCGAGTTCCACCCGGTCAAGGGCGCCCTGCGTCCCGGCGACGTCCTGATGCTCTTCACCGACGGCCTCGTGGAGAGCGCGGACCGCGACATCGCCGAGGGCATCGACCGCCTCACCGGCGAGGCCGACCGCCACATCGCCGCCGGCTTCGAGGGCGCCGCCTGGCACCTCATCGAGGCCTGCGCCAAGGACGTCAACGACGACCGTGCCCTCCTCCTGATCAGCCGCAAGGGGTAGCCGCCGTGACCGAGACCCCGCACCCCGGCCCTCGCCCGGACACCGCCCCCGGCGCGCGCCCCGGCCGTCACCCCGGTTCTCCCTCCCACACGGGCTCGCGCCCGTACCTCACCCTGGCCGAGGTCGAGGCCGTCGCCGTCGCCGCCCACGCCGGGCAGACCGACAAGGCCGGCCGGCCCTACGCCGAGCACCTGCGGGCCGTCGCCGAGGGCGTACGGGCCCGGGGCGGCAGCGAGGCGCAGATCGCGGCCGGGTGGCTGCACGACGCCGTCGAGGACGACGCCCTGTCCGAGCGATGGCTGACGGACGCCGCGCTGCCGGACGAGACCAAGGAGATCGTCCGCGCGCTCACCAAGCGGGCGGGGGAGCCGCCCGAGGAGTACGCCCGTCGCGTTCTGGCCACCCCGGGCGCCCTGCTGGTCAAGGAGTCCGACCTGGCGCACAACGCCGACCCGGCCCGCCTCGCCGTGCTCGATCCGGCGACCGAGGAACGGCTGACGGCCAAATACGCCCGGATGCGGGCCCTGTTGGGACTCACCGCGACGCCGTGACCGATCGGGAACTCGTCACCTTGGCCTGATCCTTGCGTCCACGATTCGTCACCCGGCCGCGCTGGGCAGGAAGTTGGTGGCACGATAGATGCGGCGGGGGTGTTCTGTGACGTGCGCTCCCCGGCGGCAAGGGCGGGACCGACCGAGGGTGTGATCAGTTGTGGCCATTTCACTGTCCGTGGTGCTGCTGTTGGGGATCATCCTGGTGGTGCTGATCCGTGGCGGAAACCTGAAGGCCGGCCCGGCCGTCGTGGCGGTCCTCTTCGGCTTCTTCCTCGCCTCCACGGGCATGGCCGACGACATCCAGCGCTTCCTGGACTCGATAACGCAGACGATCGGCTCCATCAAGTTCTGAGCGCGGTCGCACCGGGCCGCTCGCACCGGCCGAACGCGGTCAGGCCGGCTTGGCGGCGGCGCGCCTCCGCCCCCGCGAGGCCTTCGCGGCCGTCTTTCCCGAGGCCCCGGCGTCCGGCTTCCCGGCGCCCTTCGCGTCCGTGTCCGCCCCGGCGGAGCCGTTCTCGCCCGTCGGCCACGTGAACTCGATCTCCAGCTCGAACTCCCCGTCGCCGACCTCGAATTCCAGCTCGGCGCGCAGCTCGTCCGGGATGCGCAGGCTCAGCGTCCCCGCGCCCAGCTCGAGCTCCGCCTCCCCGCCCTCCCGGAGCGCGTCGGCGAGCGCCACGAGCTGATCGGCCGCCTCGATACGGGACAGCGAGCGCTTCTGCTCGAACTTCAGATCCGTCATGACTGCCTCCGCTGCCATTCTCAGGCCGCCCGGAGACCACCGCAAAAGGGTCCCTGACCGGGGTCGGTGACCGGGCCCGGAAACGCCTCGGGGCCGGTGCGGAGAACATGTCTCCGGACCGGCCCCGGGCCGACAGAGCGGGCGACGGGAATCGAACCCGCGTAGCTAGTTTGGAAGACTAGGGCTCTACCATTGAGCTACGCCCGCACAGCAGTGCGCCGCAGGCCAGGGCCGCGGCACGGAGGCCATGGTAGCCGGTCCTGGCGGGTGCTCGCACGCCCCGCGAAAACAGGGGGCGTCGCACCGTCCCCGTCCATGTACCCTACGTGTCGCACCGACGGGGTGTGGCGCAGCTTGGTAGCGCGTCCGCTTTGGGAGCGGAAGGCCGTGGGTTCAAATCCCGCCACCCCGACCAGCCAAGATCACGTTGTGGGGCGCAAGCCGCTTGCGGTTACTATGCAAGCTGCGTGCCCGTGTGTCTCTCTGACCGGGCCGGTCGGCCGGAACCGCCACAGGCGGCGCCGCCGTAAACCAGGAATCAGCCACAAGGAGACCGAACCGTGAAGAGCGCCGTGGAGACCCTGAACCCGACCCGGGTTCGGCTCACTGTCGAGGTGCCCTTCGAGGAGCTCAAGGACAGCCTCGACGCGGCGTACAAGAAGATCAACCAGCAGGTCACGGTCAAGGGCTTCCGCAAGGGCAAGATCCCCGCGCGCGTCATCGACCAGCGCTTCGGCCGCGGTGCCGTCCTCGAGGAGGCCGTCAACGACGCGCTTCCCAAGCTGTACACCGAGGCGGTCAACGAGGCCGAGGTCAACCCGCTGGGTCAGCCCGAGGTCGACATCAAGGAGCTGAAGGACGGCGAGCTGCTGTCCTTCACCGCCGAGGTCGACATCCGCCCGGCCATCGAGATCCCGGACTACTCCGGCATCGAGGTCGAGGTCGACGCCGTCGAGGTCACCGACGAGGACGTCGAGAAGTCCGTGGAGCAGCTGCGCGAGCGCTTCGCCTCCACCAACCCGGTCGAGCGCGCCGCCGCCGAGGGTGACGTCGTCACCATCGACCTCGAGGCCAAGGTCGACGGCGAGGTCCTGCCCGACGGCATCGCCTCCGGCGTCTCGTACACCATCGGTTCCGGCGAGCTGCTCGACGGCATCGACGCCGCCGTCACCGGCCTGGAGGCCGGCGGCGAGGCCACCTTCACCTCCGAGCTGAAGGGCGGCTCGGCCGCGGGCAAGGAGGCCGAGGTCACCGTCAAGGTCACCGCCGTCGCCGCCCGCGAGCTCCCCGAGCTCGACGACGAGTTCGCGCAGCTGGCCTCCGAGTTCGACACCCTCGACGAGCTCAAGGCCGACAGCCGCAAGCGCCTCGAGAACATGAAGCAGTTCGACCAGGCCACCCAGGCCCAGGAGCGCGTCCTGGAGAAGTTCCTGGAGCTCGCGGAGATCCCCGTTCCCGAGAAGCTGCTCGAGGACGAGATCCAGACCCGCAAGCACAACCTGGAGCACCACCAGCTCGGTCAGATGGGCCTGACCCTCGAGAAGTACCTGGAGTTCCAGGGCAAGACGGTCGAGGAGTTCGACGCCGAGACCAAGGAGCAGGCGGTCAAGGGCATCAAGACCCAGTTCCTGCTCGACGAGCTGGTCTCCAAGGAGGAGCTGAACGTGGACCAGGAGGAGCTCACCGAGCACCTCATGCGCCGCGCCGCCTCCTCCGGCATGTCCCCCGACCAGTTCGCCCAGGCCGTCGTCCAGGGCGGCCAGGTGCCGATGCTCGTCGGCGAGGTCGCCCGCGGCAAGGCCCTCGCGGTCGTCGTCGAGGCCGCCAAGGTCGTCGACACCAACGGCAAGGCGGTCGACCTGTCCGACGAGGACGAGGAGCTGGCCACCGAGACGGTCGAGGCCGTCACCGGCGACGCCGAGGTCTCCGAGGACAAGTAAGTCCCACCAGGCTCACCGGGAGGCGCAGGCCTCCCGCTGAACCCCGCGCCACGGGCCCGGACGCACAGCGGTGCGCCGGGCCCGTGGACGTACCGGGATCCCCACCGGGACCCCTCCCCGATCCCCTCCGTGACCCGTTTATGCGCGCCCAACTACCTTGCGCTCCCAGCGAACAGTTCGGGAACCGGGATGGCGTTGTCCTACCTGCGCGTTAGGGTCCATGAATACGAGGGCACTGCCCTCAGAACGAGACGCGAGACGGCCCGGGGCCGTCGGAGACGAGCAGGTGGATACGTGACGAATCTGAAGCCTTACGCCGCGGGTGAGCCGTCCATCGGTGGCGGCCTCGGCGACCATGTCTACAACCGGCTGCTCGGCGAGCGGATCATCTTCCTCGGCCAGCAGGTCGACGACGAGATCGCCAACAAGATCACCGCGCAGATGCTCCTCCTGGCCGCCGAGCCGGACAAGGACATCTTCCTGTACATCAACAGCCCCGGTGGCTCCGTGACGGCCGGCATGGCCGTCTACGACACCATGCAGTACATCCCGAACGACGTCGTCACCATCGGTATGGGCATGGCGGCCTCGATGGGCCAGTTCCTGCTCACCGGCGGCACCCCCGGCAAGCGCTTCGCGCTGCCGAACACCGACATCCTGATGCACCAGGGCTCCGCCGGCATCGGCGGCACCGCCTCGGACATCAAGATCCAGGCCGAGTACCTTCTCCGCACGAAGAAGCGCATGGCCGAGATCACCGCGCACCACTCCGGCCAGACCGTCGAGGCGATCATCCGCGACGGCGACCGTGACCGCTGGTTCACCGCGGACGAGGCGAAGGAGTACGGCCTCATCGACGACATCATCACCCACGCCGCGGGTGTCCCGGGCGGCGGCGGCACGGGCGCCTGAGCCCCGGCAGCCCGCTCCAGAGCCCCAGCCCACGATCGCCCTCAGGATGGTGAACAGCCCCATGACCCCGAACTTCTCCGCGAGCGGCCTCTACACCGGCCCGCAGGTGGACAACCGCTACGTCGTGCCCCGCTTCGTCGAGCGCACCTCGCAGGGCGTCCGCGAGTACGACCCGTACGCGAAGCTCTTCGAGGAGCGCGTGATCTTCCTCGGCGTGCAGATCGACGACGCCTCGGCCAACGACGTCATGGCGCAGCTGCTGTGCCTGGAGTCGATGGACCCGGACCGCGACATCTCGATCTACATCAACAGCCCGGGCGGCTCCTTCACCGCCCTCACGGCCATCTACGACACGATGCAGTTCGTCAAGCCGGACATCCAGACGGTCTGCATGGGCCAGGCGGCGTCCGCGGCGGCCGTGCTGCTCGCCGCCGGCACCCCCGGCAAGCGGATGGCCCTGCCGAACGCCCGCGTGCTGATCCACCAGCCCTCCGGCGGCACCGGCCGTGAGCAGCTCTCCGACCTGGAGATCGCGGCCAACGAGATCCTGCGCATGCGCAGCCAGCTCGAGGAGATGCTGGCCAAGCACTCCTCGACCCCGATCGAGAAGATCCGCGACGACATCGAGCGCGACAAGATCCTGACCGCCGAGGACGCCCTCGCGTACGGCCTGATCGACCAGATCATCTCGACCCGCAAGAGCACGGCCGCCGCGGCAGCCTGACGCTCGACCTTCCCTCTCCCCGGTGGGCATGGCCGAATCCCGCCCATGCCAACCGGGGCAAGGGGGGCCCGAACGGGGGGCCCGGCAAGGTACCGTCGAATATGAGGCACCAGGAGTCGCTGAACCAAGCGCTCCCAGGCGAAGGGGAAGCACCTCGTGGCACGCATCGGTGATGGCGGCGATCTGCTCAAGTGCTCGTTCTGCGGAAAGAGCCAGAAGCAGGTGAAGAAGCTCATCGCAGGCCCCGGTGTGTACATCTGCGACGAGTGCATCGACCTCTGCAACGAGATCATCGAGGAGGAGCTCGCGGAGACGAGCGAGGTGCGCTGGGAAGAGCTTCCCAAGCCCCGCGAGATCTACGAGTTCCTCGAGGGCTACGTGGTCGGCCAGGAGCCGGCCAAGAAGGCCCTCTCGGTCGCGGTGTACAACCACTACAAGCGCGTCCAGGCCGGCGAGAACGGCGGCGCGCAGGGCCGGGACGACGCCATCGAACTGGCGAAGTCCAACATCCTGCTGCTCGGCCCCACGGGGTCCGGCAAGACCCTCCTGGCCCAGACGCTGGCCCGCATGCTGAACGTGCCGTTCGCCATCGCCGACGCGACGGCGCTCACGGAGGCGGGCTACGTCGGCGAGGACGTCGAGAACATCCTGCTCAAGCTGATCCAGGCCGCGGACTACGACGTCAAGAAGGCCGAGACCGGGATCATCTACATCGACGAGATCGACAAGGTCGCCCGTAAGAGCGAAAACCCGTCGATCACGCGTGACGTCTCCGGCGAGGGCGTGCAGCAGGCCCTCCTGAAGATCCTGGAGGGCACGACGGCCTCCGTCCCGCCGCAGGGCGGCCGGAAGCACCCGCACCAGGAGTTCATCCAGATCGACACGACGAACGTGCTGTTCATCGTGGGCGGCGCCTTCGCCGGCCTGGAGAAGATCATCGAGTCGCGGGCCGGCGCCAAGGGCATCGGCTTCGGCGCGACCATCCGCTCCAAGCGGGAGATCGAGGCCAGCGACCAGTTCCAGGAGGTCATGCCGGAGGACCTGGTGAAGTTCGGGATGATCCCCGAGTTCATCGGCCGTCTCCCCGTCATCACCTCGGTCCACAACCTGGACCGCGAGGCCCTCCTCAAGATCCTCGTCGAGCCGCGCAACGCGCTGGTGAAGCAGTACCAGCGCCTCTTCGAACTCGACGGCGTGGAGCTGGACTTCGACCGTCCGGCCCTGGAGGCCATCGCCGACCAGGCCATCCTCCGCGGCACCGGCGCGCGCGGCCTGCGCGCCATCATGGAGGAGGTCCTCCAGTCGGTGATGTACGAGGTCCCGTCCCGCAAGGACGTGGCCCGCGTCGTCATCACGGCGGACGTGGTCCGCGACAACGTGAACCCGACGCTGGTGCCCCGGATCGTGAAGAACGACGGCAGGCACGAGAAGAGCGCCTAGCCGCCGCACGCACCACGCGAAGGGGCGCACCGCCGGATTCCGGCGGTGCGCCCCTTCGTCGTGTCACTCACGCACCGTCGTGCGATCAGGCCTTGCTGCGCGAGGCCTTGTAGTGCTGCGCGGCCACCTCGGCGACCTGGTCGAGCGACGGCGACTGCCCGAGCATGGCACCGGCGGTGTCCATGAGGTTGACCACGCCGTACGTGCTGTAGTCGGCCCAGATGCAGGTGGGGATCTTGAACTCCTTCGGCCCCTTCTCGAGGGAGCCGTCACCGCTGGGGTTCGAGAACTTGATGTACTGGCACTTCATCAGCGCGCCCTCGAAGCCGGCGGGCGTCTTCTCCTCCGGGGTGCCGACGGCCTCGATCTTCAGCCCCTCGCCGAGGTCCGTGTTCTCCTTCTTCGTGAGGTTGCCGAAGCCGCCGTCGATGGCCTTCTCCGGGTCGGCGATCTCGCCCCACGTGCCGTTCAGGCTCATGCTCTTGGACTTCATCGGGTCGGAGGAGTCGCCGGCCCGGTAATCGGCCTTGACCATCTGCGGGTTGGTGACGCCGAGCGCGGCCGCGTTCTCCTTCTGCTTGGCGCTCATGGTGACCGGCTTGGCACTGCCCTTGATCTTGTACTCGCCGACCGTCTCGGCCGGGGTCACCTTGTAGCCCTTGGTGTCGTCCGCCACGGCACTGTTGCCGGCGCCGCCGCCGAACACGAAGTACGCGCCCACGCCGATCGCCGCCACCACCGCGATGCCGCCGATGACCCAGCCGGCCTTGCCCTTCTTCACGGGCGGCGGCGGGGGCATGTAGCCGCCGGGGCCCTGCGGGGCGCCGTACGGGGGCTGCTGGGGCGGCTGGCCGTACGGGCCGGGCTGCTGGGGCTGCTGCGGGTAGCCGTACGGCTGCTGCGGCGGGACGCCCTGCGGTGCCTGCTGCGGGTAGCCGTAGCCCGGCTGCGGCGCCTGCGGCTGGCCGTAGGGGCCCGGCTGGCCGCCGTAGGGGCCGGGCTGCTGGCCGTAAGGGTTCGGCTGGCCGCCGCCGTACGGGCCGGGCTGGTTGTAGCTCATGGACAGGTTCCCCTCACAGGATGTTTATGCGTAGCGAACATCCTGTCGGAAGGCGCGCCCCGCCGGGGCAGTGGGGGGCACACCGTTACCGAACAATCGAGTTTCAGGACAGGTCCGGGACACCTCTAAACTGGGCCCGTGACCGAGAACACTCAGCAGCAGACAGCAGCCACCACCGAACTGCCGACCCAGTACACGCCGGCCGAGGTAGAGGGGCCGCTGTACGAGCGCTGGGTAGAGCGCGGGTACTTCGAGGCGGACGCGAAGAGCGAGAAGCCGCCGTACACCATCGTCATTCCGCCGCCGAACGTCACCGGCTCGCTCCACCTGGGCCACGCCTTCCAGCACACGCTGATGGACGCCCTCGTCCGCCGCAAGCGCATGCAGGGCTTCGAAGCCCTGTGGCTGCCCGGCATGGACCACGCCGGCATCGCCACCCAGAACAAGGTCGAGCAGCAGCTCGCCGAGGAGGGCAAGTCCCGCCACGACCTGGGCCGCGAGGAGTTCGTCGAGCGCGTCTGGCAGTGGAAGGACGAGTACGGCGGCCGGATCCTCGGCCAGATGCGCCGCCTCGGCGACGGCGTCGACTGGTCCCGCGAGCGGTTCACCATGGACGAGGGCCTGTCCCGTGCCGTCCAGACCATCTTCAAGAAGCTCTACGACGACGAGCTGATCTACCGCGCCGAGCGCATCATCAACTGGTGTCCGCGCTGCCTCACTGCGATCTCCGACATCGAGGTCGAGTACCAGGAGGACGCGGGCGAGCTCGTCTCCATCCGCTACGGCGAGGGCGACGACAGCCTGGTCGTCGCCACCACCCGCGCCGAGACGATGCTCGGTGACACCGCCGTCGCCGTCCACCCGGACGACGAGCGCTACCGGCACCTGGTCGGCAAGCGGATCAAGCTGCCGCTGACCGACCGCACGATCCCCGTCGTCGCCGACACCCACGTCGACCCCGAGTTCGGCACCGGCGCCGTCAAGGTGACGCCGGCGCACGACCCGAACGACTTCGCGATCGGCCGGCGCCACGACCTGCCCTCGCTGTCCGTCATGGACGAGCACGGCGTCATCACCGTCCACGGCCCCTTCCTCGGCCTGGACCGCTTCGAGGCCCGCTCGGCGATCGTCGGCGCGCTGAAGGAGCAGGGCCGGATCGTCGCCGAGAAGCGCCCGTACATGCACTCCGTCGGTCACTGCTCGCGCTGCAAGACCACCGTCGAGCCGCGCCTGTCGATGCAGTGGTGGGTCAAGGTCGGCCCGCTGGCCCAGCAGGCCGGCGACGCCGTCCGTGACGGCCGCGTCAAGATCCACCCCGAGGAGATGTCGCGGCGCTACTTCGACTGGGTCGACAACATGCACGACTGGTGCATCTCGCGCCAGCTGTGGTGGGGCCACCGCATCCCGATCTGGTACGGCCCGAACGGCGAGGTCGTCTGCCTCGGCCCCGACGACGAGGCGCCCGCCGGCGAGGGTTGGACCCAGGACCCCGACGTCCTGGACACCTGGTTCTCCTCCGGCCTGTGGCCGTTCTCCACGCTCGGCTGGCCGGAGAAGACCCCGGACCTGGAGAAGTTCTACTCGACCGACGTCCTGCTCACCGGCCACGACATCATCTTCTTCTGGGTCGCCCGGATGATGATGTTCGGTCTGTACGCGATGGACGGCCAGGTCCCGTTCACGACGATCGCGCTCACCGGCCTCGTCCGCGACGAGTTCGGCAAGAAGATGTCGAAGTCGAACCCGAACGCGGTCGACCCCCTGGACTGGATGGACGCGTACGGCTCCGACGCCGTCCGCTTCACCCTCGCCAAGGGAGCCAACCCGGGTGCCGACGTCCCGATCGGCGAAGACTGGGTCCAGGCGTCCCGGAACTTCGCCAACAAGATCTGGAACGCCACCCGCTTCGCGATGATGAACGGCGCGACGGTCGAGGGTCCGCTGCCGGACGCCTCCGCGATGTCGGCGACCGACCGCTGGATCCTGTCCCGCCTCAACGAGACGGTCGCGCAGGTCGACGCGTACTACGAGGACTTCCAGTTCGCCAAGCTGAGCGAGTCGCTCTACCACTTCGCGTGGGACGAGGTCTTCGCCTGGTACGTCGAGCTCTCGAAGACCACGTTCTTCGCGGGCGGCGAGCAGGCCAAGGTCTCCGGCCGGGTCCTCGGCGAGGTCCTGGACGTCATGCTGCGGCTGCTGCACCCCATCGTCCCGTTCGTCACCGACACCCTGTGGACCACCCTCACGGGCGGCGAGTCCCTGGTGATCGCCGACTGGCCGAAGGCCGTGTTCGTTCCTGGGGCTGACGCCCCGGGGGGCTTCCGCGACAAGGCGGCCGAGGAGGAGATCGAGCTCGTCCAGCGGCTCGTCACCGAGGTCCGCCGGTTCCGCAAGGAGCAGGGCCTCCAGGACGCGCAGAAGGTCCCCGCCCGCCTCGAGCTCGACGGCACCGCGCTCGTCGCGCACGAGGCCGCCATCCGCCAGCTGCTGCGCCTCCAGCCGGAGGGCGAGGGCTTCTCCGCCACCGCCTCCCTGCCGGTCGCCGGCGCGACGGTCTCGCTCGACCTGTCGGGCACGATCGACGTCGCCGCCGAGCGCAAGCGGCTCGCGAAGGACCTGGCCGCCGCCGAGAAGGAGAAGGCGCAGGCCGAAGGCAAGCTCGGCAACGAGGCGTTCCTGGCGAAGGCCCCGGACAACGTGGTCGACAAGATCCGTGGCCGCCTCGCCAAGGCGGAGGAGGACATCGCCCGCATCCAGGCCCAGCTGGAGCGCCTGCCGCAGGCGTGACGTGCGAGGCATGACGCCCGAGGCGTGACGGAGGGACCCGGAACCATCGGTGGATCGATGGTTCCGGGCCCCTCCGCGTCGACCGGTCCTCAGGACCTCCTGCGCTCCGCCGCGACCGGCCCCGCGCTCGCCGTCGCCGCGTGTTCCGCCGGGTCTTCGTCCAGAATCCACACCATGAGCGAAGTGCCCGATGTCACGCAGGGCGGGACTTCGGGTCCTCGGCGCCGGGACGAAGGACCCGGGATGATGGAACGCATGCTTCCTCTTCCCGCCCACCGCTCCGCGCTGCGCCGCCGCGTGGACCGGTGGGCGGAGTCGCCCAGGGCGGCGGACGTCGTCGCCGCGCTCAGCGCCTTCGGCCTGATGCTCCTGGACGTGCCGGGGCTCGCCCGCGAGGACAACTCGCTCACCGGCGCCACCGCAGCCCTGGCCCTCGCGGCCGGCGCGGCCACCCTGGTGCTGCGGCGGAAGGCGCCCTGGGTGCCCTTCCTGGTGGCATTCGGCCTGCTGGGCTGGCTGCACGAGCTCACGATGATCCAGTTCGCGCTGTACTCGCTCGGCCGCTTCCGGGGCCGCCGCATCGCCGTCCTCGCCACCGCCCTGTACGTCGGCACGGCCTGCGCGTACTACGAGATGCCCGGCTGGCCAGGCCCGCACGGCGAGAACCTCAGCGACTTCCTCGGCCTCGTCGTCCCGATCGGCGTCCTCGCCGCGGGCGTCGGCATCGCCGCGCACCGCCACGACCTCGTGCGCGCCCTGGAGACCCAGCGGCGGGAGGCCGCCGCGCGGCAGGCCGTCCAGGAGGAACGGATCTCGGTCGGAAGGGACGTCCACGACCTGGTGGGCCGCGAGCTCACCGTGCTGGCGGTGCGGGCCGAGGTGCTGGCCGTACGGGCCAGGGGAGAGGCGCACCGGAAGGACTTCGAGGAGCTCGCCGACACCGCGCGGCGCGCCCACCACATGCTCAACGAGACGGTCGTGCGGCGGGGCGACGGGGCCGCCGCCACGCCCGGCCTCGAAGGGCTGACCGCGCTCGCCGAGGAGAGCGAGCGGATGGGCAGCCCGGTGCACCTGGTCGTCGCCGAGGAGGCGAAGGCGCTGTCGCCGCTGCGGCAGACGGCCGTCCACCGGGTGGTCCAGGAGTGCCTGACGAACGCCGCCAAGCACGCGCCGGGCCTCCCGGTCGGCGTCACCATCGAGCTCGACGGCCCGTCCCTGCGGGTCGAGGTCCGCAACCCGCTCGCCCCGGCCCCGCCGCACCGCGCCCCGGTCTCGACCGGAACCGGCCTCTTCTCCATGGACGAACGCGTCACCAGCATGGGCGGCACCCTGCACGCCCGCCCCGAGCACGGCGCCTACGTGGTCACGGCGACCCTCCCGTCGGGCCTGCCCCGCTGACGGCACGGCCCGACCGGTCCCGGGCGCCCCGCACCCGGCCGGCAGACCCGGAAGGGGTGCTCCGTGGCCGGGTCCGTGCCGCTCCGTAGACTGGTCGCGTGAGTGAGCCGAGCGACCAGAGCGACCGCGACCAGTTCGACGACGAACGGTTCGACGACGGCGACCAGGGCGACCTGTTCGACGACATCGTCGACACCGAGACGACACGCGACCCCGACCTGGCGGTGATCGAGGCCGGCAGCCGCACCCTGCGCGCCATGTCCGGCCCGCCGCAGGGCGACCCGGTGCCCTCCCGGCCCGCCGACCCCGAGGTCGACAAGGCGCTCCGCGAGGTCGAGACCGAGCTGTCCACCCGCTGGGGCGAGACCAAGCTGGAGCCCTCGGTCACCCGGATCGCCGCCCTGATGGACGTCCTCGGCGATCCGCAGCGCGCGTACCCGTCGATCCACGTGACCGGCACCAACGGCAAGACCTCCACCGCCCGCATGATCGAGGCGCTGCTCGGCGCCTTCGACCTGCGCACCGGCCGCTACACCTCGCCGCACGTGCAGACCATCACCGAGCGGATCAGCCTCGACGGCGCCCCGATCGACCCGGAGCGCTTCATCGAGACGTACCGGGACATCGCGCCGTACGTCGAGCTGGTCGACGCCCGCGAGGAGTACCGGCTGTCCTTCTTCGAGGTGCTGACCGGCATGGCGTACGCGGCCTTCGCCGACGCCCCGGTCGACGCGGCCGTCGTCGAGGTCGGCATGGGCGGCACGTGGGACGCCACCAACGTCATCGACGCCTCCGTCGCCGTGGTCACCCCGATCGACCTGGACCACACCGACCGGCTCGGCGGGACGACCGCCGAGATCGCCGGCGAGAAGTCCGGGATCATCAAGCAGGGCGCGACCGTGATCCTCGCCCAGCAGCCGGTCGACGCCGCCCAGGTGCTCCTGAAGAAGGCCGTCGACGTGGACGCGACCGTGGCCCGCGAGGGCATGGAGTTCGGCGTCGTCGCCCGCGAGGTGGCGGTCGGCGGCCAGCTCCTCACCCTGCGCGGCCTGGGCGGCGAGTACGAGGACGTGTTCCTGCCGCTGCACGGCGCCTACCAGGCGCACAACGCGGCCGTGGCGCTCGCCGCCGTCGAGGCCTTCTTCGGCATCGGCGCGCAGCACGCCCGCACCCTGGACATCGACACGGTCCGCCGGGCCTTCGCGCAGGTGGCCTCGCCCGGCCGCCTGGAGGTCGTGCGCAAGTCGCCGACGGTCATCCTGGACGCCGCGCACAACCCGCACGGAGCCCGCGCCACCGCCGAGGGCGTCAGCGAGGCCTTCGGCTTCTCGCGGCTCGTCGGCGTGGTGTCGACCAGCGGCGACAAGGACGCCAAGGGTCTCCTGGAGGCCTTCGAGCCGATCTTCGCGGAGGTCGTGATCACCGCGAACTCCAATCCGCGGGCCACCGACGTCGACGCGCTGGCCGCGCTCGCCGTCGAGGTCTTCGGCGAGGACCGGGTGGTCGTCGAACCGCGCCTGGACGACGCTCTGGAGACGGCGATCACCCTCGCCGAGGAGGAGGGCGAGTACGCGGGCGCGGGCGTCCTCGTGACGGGTTCCATCTTCACGGTCGGCGACGCCCGGCTGCTGCTCAAGAAGGGCTGACCCCATGCGGGTGCTGTGTTCCTCGACGCTGATCGGCGAGTTCTTCGTGATCGGGTTCGCCGGTCTGGTCGCCATGAAGGACGACTCGCTGGCGATGTCCACGGTGTGGTGGGTCTGCGGGATCGCCATGGTCCTGTCGGTGCTGCTGTGCGGGACGATCACCCGCCCGGGCGGCGTCCAGCTGGGCTGGGCCCTGCAGATCGCGCTGGTCGCGAGCGGCTTCGTGGTGCCGGTCATGTTCTTCCTCGGCGTGGTCTTCGCCGTCCTGTGGTGGGCCTCGGTGCACTACGGCCGGAAGATCGACGCCATCAAGGCCGACTGGGCGGCCCGCCAGGAGGCGGAGTCCGCCGCCACCTGACCGACGGCCGGGCCGGGGCCGCCAGGCCCGGGCGGCGTCCCCGCCCCACCCGACGGGCCCTGGCCCCGCCACCCGACCGACGGCCGGGCCGGGCCCCGCACGGCCTGACTCTGCGTGACGACCCCCGGTGCGGGCCCTGTAGATTCGGAGACCCGCACACCGTTGTTCCTAAGGAGTTCCCCCGTGAGCCAGCGATCGCTCGTCCTGCTCAAGCCCGACGCCGTCCGCCGCGGTCTGATCGGCGAGATCATCGGCCGCATCGAGCGCAAGGCGGGCTGGACCATCACGGCCCTGGAGATGCGCGAGCTGGACCAGGAGACGCTGGAGCAGCACTACGGCGAGCACAAGGGCAAGCCCTTCTACGAGCCGCTGATGGGCTTCATGCAGTCCGGCCCGGTCGTCGCGCTCGTCGTCGAGGGCGAGCGGGTCATCGAGGGCCTGCGCACCCTGGCCGGCCCGACCGACCCGATCGCCGCCGCCCCGGGCTCCATCCGCGGCGACTTCGGCACCATCGTCCGCGAGAACCTCATCCACGCCTCGGACTCCGAGGAGTCCGCCGTCCGCGAGCTGAAGATCTTCTTCCCGGGCCTCTCCTGACGACACCGCCCGACGGCCGTGACCTGCGGCGGCCCCGCCCGAGGGACCGGCCCGGCGGCCGCGCCCGACGGCCTGCGCTGACCCGGTGTCAGCCGATCAGCCCATGCCCGGGGGCGACCGAAGGAATTCGGTCGCCCCCAGGCATATGAACGCCGAACCCGGGAACGGATCGCCGCGTCATTCCGTCACCTATACAGAGGTGGACTGGGGTACTCCGCCGCGCGGTATCCGGGCGGGCGGCACTACGATTGGGAAAACTCCACGCCGCACCACCCTTCAGTCACCATCTCGCCGACCTGAGAAGCCGTCAACGCTCCGCTAGGGAAGGCCCGACGCATCCTCATGGGAAACAAGGGGAACTCAATGTCGTTCATCGGCCGTGACATGGCTGTCGACCTCGGGACCGCCAACACGCTGGTGTACGTCAGGGGTCGAGGCATCGTTCTGAACGAGCCGTCCGTCGTCGCGATCAACACCAACACCGGCGGGATCCTCGCGGTCGGCGCCGAGGCGAAGAAGATGATCGGCCGCACGCCGGGCAACATCGTCGCCGTCCGTCCGCTCAAGGACGGGGTGATCGCCGACTTCGAGATCACCGAGCGCATGCTGCGCTACTTCATCCTGAAGATCCACAAGCGTCGCTACCTGGCCCGCCCCCGGGTCGTCGTCTGCGTGCCCTCCGGCATCACCGGAGTCGAGCGCCGCGCCGTCATCGAGGCCTCCACCCAGGCCGGCGCCCGCCAGGTGCACATCATCGAGGAGCCCATGGCCGCCGCCATCGGCTCGGGCCTCCCGGTCCACGAGGCCACCGGCAACATGGTCGTCGACATCGGCGGCGGCACCACCGAGGTGGCCGTCATCTCCCTCGGCGGAATCGTCACGGCACAGTCCATCCGGGTGGCCGGCGACGAGCTCGACAACGCGATCATCCAGCACATCAAGAAGGAGTACTCGCTCCTCCTCGGTGAGCGGACCGCCGAGCAGATCAAGATCACCATCGGTTCCGCCTACGACCTCGACCAGGACGAGCACACCGAGATCCGCGGCCGCGACCTCGTCTCCGGCCTGCCGAAGACCGTCGTCATCTCGGCGGCCGAGGTCCGCAAGGCCATCGAGGAACCGGTCAACGCCATCGTCGACGCGGTGAAGACCACCCTCGACAAGTGCCCGCCGGAACTGTCCGGTGACGTCATGGACCGCGGCATCGTTCTCACGGGTGGCGGCGCCCTGCTCCGCGGCCTCGACGAACGCCTGCGCCGCGAGACCGGCATGCCGATCCACATCGCCGAGGACCCGCTGGACTCGGTGGCCCTGGGATCCGGCAAGTGCGTCGAGGAGTTCGAGGCGCTCCAGCAGGTCCTGGACGCCCAGCCGCGCCGCTGACCGGCCGGGCCCCGGGCCCGTACGGTACGCACATCTGCACAATGAACCACGAGGGAAGGGCACGGCCGCCGCACGTGAGGGACACACGAGAGAGCCGGCTGCTCCTGGTACTGCTGATCGCCATCGCGTTCGCACTGATCACGGTGGACATCCGGGGAGGCCAGGAGTCGCCGGTCGACGGTGCCCGACAGGCCGCGGCCGCGGTCTTCGGCCCCGTCGAGAACGGCGTCGCCTCGGCGGTCGACCCCATCGGCAACGCGATAGGAGCCGTCCGCGACTCCGGCGAGCGGCACAACCGGATCGCCGCCCTGGAGCAGGAGAACGCCGCCCTCAAGGCGAAGCTCGGCAGCGACGACCGCAACCGCAACCGGCTGCGCGAACTCGACGCCATGCTGAAGACCGCCGGCGCCGGCCAGTACGGCATCAAGGGCGCCCAGGTCATCGCCATAGGAGCCGCCCAGGGCTTCTCCTGGACCGTCACCATCGACATCGGCGCCCGCGACGGCGTCCGGCGCGATATGACGGTGCTCAACGGCTCCGGACTCGTCGGCCGCGTCACCACCGTCGGCCCCACCACGTCCACCGTGCTGCTCGCCAACGACCCCGACTTCACCGTCGGCACCCGCATGGAGAAGAGCGACGAGCTCGGCTTCGCCACCGGACAGGGCGACCGTCCGCTGCTCGTCCAGCTCCTCAACGGCAAGGCCGGCGTCAAGCCGGGCGACCGCCTCGTCACCTTCGGCTCCGCCGGCAACAAGCCCTTCGTGCCCGGAGTGCCCGTCGGCGAGGTCGTCCGCGTCGACCCGCTCGGCGGCAGCCTCACCCGCAACGTCCACGTCCGCCCGTACGTCGGATTCACCAAGCTCGACATCGTCGGCGTCGTGGTCCAGGCCCCGCGCACCGACCCGCGCGACATGGTCCTGCCGCCCAAGCCCAAGCCGGCCCCGACCGTCACCGTCACGGTCACCCCGCCGCCCCCGGACGGACAGAACCAAACCCAGGACCAGAACCGGCAGCAGGGCGTGAAGCCGGAGGACCAGGCCCGGCAGCCCGACGCCGACAACCCGCCGCAGGACCAGGGGGAGACACCGTGAAGCTCAACCGCATCCTCCTCTCCGCCGCCCTGATCGTCGTCGCGCTCGTCGTCCAGGTCTCCGTCCTCGCCCGCCTCCAGCTCCCCGGCGCCGTCCCCGACCTCGTCCTGCTCACCGTCGTGGCCCTCGCCCTGGTGCACGGACACGTCACCGGCGCCCTCGTCGGCTTCACCGCCGGCCTGCTCGCCGACCTCGCCCCGCCCGCCGACCACGCCGCCGGACGCTACGCGCTCGTCCTGTGCGTCGTCGGCTACCTCTGCGGCCTCGCCCGCCCCGAGAACGGCCGGCTCAAGTCCGCCACCGGACCCATGGCCGTGGTCGTCGCCGCCGCCGTCGGCTCCACCCTCCTCTACGCGGGCGTCGGCGCCCTCGTCGGCGACACCGCCGCCCGCCATGTCGGCCTCGGCTCCCTGCTGTTCACCGCGGCCCTCTACGACCTGCTCCTCGCGCCCTTCACCGTGCCGCTCATCATGGCCGTCGCCCGGCGCGCGGAGAACGACCCGCTGGCCGAGGCCAACGGAGCGGGCGGAGCCGACGTCGCCTCCGGCTGGCTCTCCTCCGGCACCGGCCTGAGGATCGGCACCCAGCGCAGCGGCCTGCTCGTCAAGGCCGCCCGCACGCGCGCCGGACGCGCCGGACGCATCAAGGGAGTCAAGCGACTGTGACCCAGGGGGCAGCGGCAGCATGAGCAACATCCCCGAGACCGGGCGGACACCCCGCGTCCAGATCCGGCTCGTCGTCATCCAGGTACTCGTCTTCTCCCTGCTCTTCACCCTCGGCGGACGCCTCTGGTACCTCCAGATCCGCAACGGCAAGGAGTACGCCGACGAGGCCAAGAGCAACAACATCCAGCAGGTCGTCCAGCCCGCCGTGCGCGGCTCCATCCTCGACGCCCGCGGCGTTCCGCTCGCCGACAACGAGACCCGGCTCGTGGTCTCCGCCTCGCGCACCGAGCTGATGAAGATGAAGGACGACGGCAAGGCCGTCCTCACCCGGCTCGCCGGCGTCCTGGGCATGAAGCCCCAGGACGTCATGAACAAGATCCGGCTCTGCGACTCCCGGACGCCCAAGCCCTGCTGGAACGGCTCCCCCTACCAGCCCATCCCGGTGACCGACAAGGCCACCACCCAGCAGGCCCTGACCATCCGCGAGGCCTCCGAGGACTTCCCCGGCATCACCGCCGAACTCGCCGCCGTCCGCCGCTACCCGGCCCCCGGCAAGGCCCGCACCTCCCAGGTCCTCGGCTACCTCTCGCCCGTCACCGACGACGAGATCGAGAAGGCCAAGGACAGCGAATCGCCGTTCCTCCGCTCCGACCAGGTGGGCCGCTCCGGCATCGAGCGCACCTACGACAAGGAACTGCGCGGCCAGGCCGGCGTCACCCGCTACGAGGTGGACAACCTCGGCCGCGTCATGGGCCAGACGAAGTCCGACCCCGGCGTGGCCGGCTCCACCCTCGTCACCAGCATCGACGCCCGCGTGCAGGCCGTCGCCGAGTACGAGCTCGCCCAGGCCATGAAGACGGTGCGCGGCGAGACCGACAAGATCACCGGCCGCCCGTACGAGGCGGACTCGGGCGCCGTCGTCGTCATGGAGTCGAAGACCGGCCGCGTCATCGCCATGGCCTCCCAGCCCGACTACGACCCCAACGTCTGGGTCGGCGGCATCTCCGCCAAGGACTACGCCGCCCTCACCAGCAAGGACTCCAACTACCCGCTGCTCAACCGGGCCATCCAGGGCCAGGCCCCGGCCGGCTCCGTCTTCAAGGTCGTGTCGGCGAGCGCCGCCGTGCGCGCCGGCCACGACTTCAACGACAAGTACCTCTGCAGCAGCTCGTACAGCATGGGCAACCGCAGCTTCGCGAACTTCGAGTCCCAGGGCCACGGCCCCATCACCCTCGGCGACGCCCTCAAGTACTCCTGCAACACCGTCTTCTACCGCCTCGGCCACCAGGAGTGGATCCGCGACGGCGGCCTCAAGCCCAAGAAGGACGCCAAGGACTGGTTCTACCGGACCGCCCGCGACTTCGGCTTCGGCGGCGAGACCGGCATCGACCTCCCCAACGAGGTCAAGGGCCGCATCCCGGACCGCCAGTGGAAGCAGAGCTTCTGGGAGGCCAACAAGGACGCCTGGTGCAAGCAGGGCAGGAAGGGCGGCACGTACGTCGAGCAGATCGCGTACGAGAGCTGCCTCGAAGGCAACCAGCTGAAGGCCTACGACAGCATCAACTTCGCCATCGGCCAGGGCGACGTCCTCATCACCCCCATCCAGCTCGCCACCGTCTACGCGGCCATCAGCAACGGCGGCACCCTCTACGACCCCACCGTCGGCAAGGCCGTGATCAGCCCCGACGGCAAGAAGGTCCGGGAGATCAAGCCCCAGGCCCACGGCCGGCTGCCCGTCGACGCCAAGACCATCAAGGACCTCGACAAGGGCCTGCGCTCCGTCGTCGAACCCGGCGGCACCGCCGCCTGGCGCTTCGGCGGCTGGCCCCAGGACAAGATCCCCATGCACGCCAAGACCGGCACCGCCCAGGTCTACGGCAAGCAGACCACCTCCTGGTTCGCGACCTACACCCGCGACTACACCATCGTCATGACGATCTCCCAGGGCGGCACCGGCTCCGGCGCCTCCGGCCCCGCCGTGCGCAACATCTACGACGCCCTCTACGGCCTCGACGACGCCGGCAACCAGGACCTCAAGCGGGCCCTCCTGCCCCAGCCGCAGAAGACCCTGCCGAAGATCAACCCCGACGGCACCATCGAGGCACCCGCCGTCAAGCCGTACGACCCCAAGTCGCAGCTGGTCGACCCGAACGCCGAGGAGGACCGCGGCGGACAGGAACCGCTCCACGGCCCGCCCCCCTTCCTGAGGGACTGACCGATGACGACACGCACGAGTTTCTCCGTCTCCCGCTACGCACCCGAACGCGGCGCCCTCGCCCGGATCACCGCCCGCGACTCGGTGCTGCGCCGGCTCGACTGGCCGATCCTGCTGTCCTCGCTGGCGCTCTCGCTCATCGGCGCCCTGCTCGTCTGGTCCGCCACCCGCGGCCGCACCGAACTGAACCAGGGCGACCCGTACTACTTCCTGTTCCGCCACGTCCTGAACACCGGCATCGGGCTCGCCCTGATGATCGGCACCGTCTGGCTCGGCCACCGCACCCTGCGCGGCGCCGTACCGATCCTCTACGGCATCTCGATCCTGCTGATCCTCGCCGTCCTCACCCCGCTCGGCGCCACCATCAACGGCGCCCACGCGTGGATCGTCATCGGCGGTGGCTTCTCGCTCCAGCCCAGCGAGTTCGTGAAGATCACCATCATCCTGGTGATGGCCATGCTGCTCGCCGCCAAGGTCGACGCCGGCGACCAGCTCCACCCCGACCACGGCACCGTCGCCAAGGCCCTCGCCCTGGCCGCCCTGCCCATGGGCATCGTCATGCTGATGCCCGACCTCGGCTCCGTCATGGTCATGGCCGTCATCGTGCTCGGCGTCCTGCTCGCCTCCGGCGCCTCCAACCGCTGGGTCCTCGGCCTCATCGGCGCGGGCGTCCTCGGCGCGGTCCTGGTCACCACGCTCGGCATGCTCGACGAGTACCAGATCAACCGCTTCGCCGCCTTCGCCAACCCCGAACTCGACCCGGCCGGCGTCGGCTACAACACCAACCAGGCCCGCATCGCGATCGGCTCCGGCGGCCTGTACGGCGCGGGCCTCTTCAAGGGCCACCAGACCACCGGCCAGTTCGTGCCCGAGCAGCAGACCGACTTCATCTTCACCGTCGCCGGCGAGGAACTCGGCTTCATCGGCGCCGGTCTCATCCTCGCGCTGCTCGGCGTGATCCTGTGGCGCGCCTGCCGCATCGCCCGCGAGACGACCGAGCTGTACGGCACGGTCGTGGCCGCCGGCATCATCGCCTGGTTCGCCTTCCAGTCCTTCGAGAACATCGGCATGACCCTCGGCATCATGCCGGTCGCGGGCCTGCCCCTGCCGTTCGTGTCGTACGGCGGCTCGTCGATGTTCGCGGTGTGGGTGGCGATCGGACTGCTCCAGTCGATCAGGGTGCAGCGGCCGATGAGCGCGTGACCCGGGGCGCGGACGCGCGACGGCCCGCGCACCCTGCCCCCGGCCCGCGGACCGCACCCCTTTCCCGCGCACCCCGCACCCTGCCCGCGGCACCCGCCCTCGGCCCGCGGCCCCTGCCCCCGGCCCGCGCACCCCAACACCACCGGCACACCCCGCCCTTTTCCCCGCACCCCGCCCTTTTCCCCCGCACCCTGCCCTTTCCCCGTCGGCCGTCTAGATTCGATGCATGACGGACGGCGCGGAGACCAAGCGCGAGACCGAGCGGAAGTACGAGGCCCCCGAGGGAACGGCGGTCCCTGACCTCACCACGGTCCGGGGCGTGGCGGCCGTCCGCGACGAGGGCGTCACCGAACTCGACGCGGTCTACCACGACACGCCCGACCTGCGCCTCGCCGCCGACTCCCTCACCCTGCGCCGCCGCACCGGCGGCGAGGACGCCGGCTGGCACCTGAAGTTCCCCGTCGCCTCCGGCATCCGCGACGAGATCAGGGCCCCGCTCTCGGACAGCCTCCCCGGCGCCCTGGCGGGGCTCCTGCGTTCCCGCGTCCGCGACCGCACGGTCGTCCCCGTCGTCCGCCTCCGCACCTCCCGCCACGTCCGCCGGCTCACCGCCGAGGACGGCACCCCCCTCGCCGAACTCTCCGTCGACACCGTCCACGCCGAACACCTGCCGACCGGCGCCCGGACCTCCTGGACCGAGATCGAGGTCGAACTCGCCGACGACGCCGACGAAACCGTCCTCGACGCGGTCGGGAGACACCTGAAGAAGGCGGGCATCCACCCGTCGAAAGCCCCCTCCAAACTGGCCAGAGCCCTCGAGGACACGGGCGCCCGTCCGGCCGGAGGCCAGGCCGCCGCCCCGGCCCCGTGCCCCGCCGGCACCGCCGGACACGCCGTCCTCGCGTACGTGCGCGAACAGGCCGACGCGCTCGTCGCCCTCGATCCCGCCGTGCGACGGGACCTGCCCGACGCCGTGCACCGGATGCGCGTCGCCTCCCGCCGCCTGCGCAGCGCCCTCAAGACGTACCGGAAAGTGCTCGACCGGACCGTCACCGACCCGCTCGGCGACGAGCTGAAATGGCTCGCCGGGGAACTCGGCCGGGCACGTGACCTGGAGGTCCTGGAAGCCCGCCTGCACGCCGCGCTCGACGCGCTGCCGCCCGAGCAGACCATCGGACCCGTCCGCGCCCGGCTGCGCACCTGGCGCGCGGCCAGGGACAGGGAAGCCCGCCGCCACGTCCTCGACGCCCTCGACTCCGACCGCCACCTGGCCCTCCTCGGCCGCCTCGACGCCCTCCTCGCCGACCCGCCCCTGCTCCCCGGCGCGAAGAAGAAGGCGGCCGAGGTCCTGCCCAAGGCGATCCGCCGCGACCACCGCCGCCTCTCCCACCGCATCGACCGCGCCCTCGCCCTCGACCCCGGCCACGAACGCGACCTCGCCCTCCACGAGGCCCGCAAGGCCGCCAAACGCGCCCGCTACGCCGGCGACGCCGCCGTACCGACCCTCGGCAAGCCGGCCAGGCGTTACGCGAAACGCGTCAAGGCCGTGCAGACCTGCCTCGGCGAACACCAGGACGCCGTCGTCGCCCGCGGCGCCCTGCTCGACCTCGCCGACGAGGCCCACGCGGCCGGCGAGACCGCGTTCACCTGGGGCGTCCTGCACGCGCGGGAGGGCGCCGCGGCCCAGGCCAGGCAGCAGGAGCTCCCGGCGCTCTGGCGGCGGGCCTCGGCCCGGCGAATCCGGGCGGCGCTGGGCCGCTGAGCACCGGGGTACGCTTGAGAGTCGCCCCCCTGCCAGCTCACGAAGGTTCGAGATGTCTGCTGCCGAGTCTGTCTTCCCGCAGCTCGAAGCCCTGCTCCCGCACGTGCAGAAGCCGATTCAGTACGTCGGTGGAGAGCTGAACTCCACGGTCAAGCCGTGGGAGTCCGCCGACGTCCGCTGGGCGCTGATGTACCCGGACGCGTACGAGGTCGGCCTGCCCAACCAGGGCGTCATGATCCTCTACGAGGTACTCAACGAGCGCGAGGGCGTCCTCGCCGAGCGCACCTACAGCGTCTGGCCGGACCTCGAAGAACTGATGCGCGAGCACAAGGTGCCGCAGTTCACCGTCGACAGCCACCGCCCCGTCGGGGCCTTCGACGTCTTCGGCCTCAGCTTCTCCACCGAGCTGGGCTACACCAACATGCTCACCGCCCTCGACCTGGCGGGCATCCCGCTGGAGTCGAAGGACCGCACCGTCGACCACCCGATCGTGCTCGCCGGCGGCCACGCCGCCTTCAACCCCGAGCCGATCGCCGACTTCATCGACGCGGCGATCATCGGCGACGGCGAGCAGGCCGTGCTCGACATGACCGAGATCATCCGGCAGTGGAAGGCGGAGGGCAGGCCGGGTGGCCGCGAGGAGGTCCTCTTCCGGCTCGCCAAGACCGGCGGCGTGTACATCCCGCGCTTCTACGACGTCGAGTACCTGCCGGACGGCCGCATCGGCCGCGTCGTCCCGAACAAGTCCGGTGTGCCGTGGCGCGTCTCCAAGCACACCGTCATGGACCTCGACGAGTGGCCGTACCCGAAGCAGCCGCTCGTCCCGCTCGCCGAGACCGTCCACGAGCGGATGTCCGTCGAGATCTTCCGCGGCTGCACCCGCGGCTGCCGCTTCTGCCAGGCCGGCATGATCACGCGCCCCGTGCGGGAGCGAAGCATCACCGGCATCGGCGAGATGGTGGACCGCGGCCTGAAGGCCACGGGCTTCGAGGAGGTCGGCCTCCTCTCCCTGTCCTCCGCGGACCACTCCGAGATCGGCGACATCGCCAAGGGCCTCGCGGACCGCTACGAGGACGACAAGATCGGCCTCTCGCTGCCGTCCACCCGCGTCGACGCCTTCAACGTCGACCTGGCCAACGAGCTGACCCGCAACGGCCGCCGCTCCGGCCTCACCTTCGCCCCCGAGGGCGGCTCCGAGCGCATGCGCAAGGTCATCAACAAGATGGTCTCGGAGGAGGACCTCATCCGGACGGTCTCCACGGCGTACGGCAACGGCTGGCGCCAGGTGAAGCTGTACTTCATGTGCGGCCTGCCGACGGAGACCGACGAGGACGTCCTGCAGATCGCCGACATGGCGATGAACGTGATCGCCGAGGGCCGCAAGGTCTCCGGCCAGAACGACATCCGCTGCACCGTCTCCATCGGCGGCTTCGTCCCGAAGCCCCACACCCCGTTCCAGTGGGCGCCGCAGCTCTCCGCCGAGGAGACCGACGAGCGCCTGGCGAAGCTCCGGGACAAGATCCGCGGCGACAAGAAGTACGGCCGCTCGATCGGCTTCCGCTACCACGACGGCAAGCCCGGCATCGTCGAGGGCCTGCTCTCCCGCGGCGACCGCCGCATCGGCGCCGTCATCCGCGCGGTCTACGAGGACGGCGGCCGCTTCGACGGCTGGCGCGAGCACTTCTCGTACGACCGCTGGATGGCCTGCGCCGAGAAGACGCTCCCGGAGTACGGCGTGGACGTCGCCTGGTACACCACCCGCGAGCGCACCTACGAGGAGGTCCTGCCCTGGGACCACCTGGACTCGGGCCTCGACAAGGACTGGCTCTGGGAGGACTGGCAGGACGCTCTCGACGAGACCGAGGTCGAGGACTGCCGCTGGACGCCGTGCTTCGACTGCGGCGTGTGCCCTCAGATGGACACGGCCATTCAAATCGGCCCCACCGGCAAGAAGCTGCTCCCGCTCACGGTCAAGAAGTAGCCGTGACCAGCGGCGATGCCATCCAACGGATGGCTGAGCCGCTTGCCGGCATCTCCGAGGCGGACCGCGCCGGAGCCCTTCGAGGGCTCGGCGCGAAGGAGCGCGAGCAGACTCCCCGCCGTGAGCGGCGCGCGCCGCTTCCCGCCCCTCGGCGAGGCTCGGGGATCGTCTCGGCGGTCGAGTGGGTGTAAGGCGTGGAGAGGCGTTCGGACGATCCTGTCCGGGCGCCTCTCGCCGTTTCCGCGGGCCGGGCGACCACCTGAAGCACGAGACGGCCGTGCGCCGTACCGGGGTCGATGTGGGCCGGTGCCCCCGTGACTGCCTCGAACCCGATGCCTCGCTCTCGGAGGGTCTCGCCAACACGTAGTCCGAGCAGCCCGCGTATCAGTCGGGTGACGGCCCGGCGGAAGGTGAACCTTCCGCCGGGCCGTCGGCGTCCTGGTGGTCATGAGCACGGAAAACCCGGAGCCCGTCCCGCCCGCCCCGCACGCGCTGATCCGCATCCCGGTGCGGATCGTCGTGCTGCTCCTCGTCCTGCCGGTCCGCATGGCCTGGGACGCCCTCAAGGCCACCGGCCGCTTCGTCGACCGCACCCTGCTCCGCCCGGCGGGCCGCGGCCTGGCCTGGCTCTACGACCACACGGTCCGCCGCCCGGCCCGATGGCTGTGGCACGAGGTCCTCGTCCCGGCGGGCCGCGGCGTGGCCTGGGCGGTGACGGGCGTCGGGCGCGGGATCGGGTGGGTCTTCGGCGGGCTGTGGCGGGGTGTCGCGTGGGCCGGTACGGGTGCCGGGCGCGGGCTGGCCTGGGGGCTCGCCCGGCTCTGGCGGGGGCTCGTGGTCGTGGGCACGGTGCTCGGGAAGGGGATCGCCTGGCCGTTGGCCGGTCTCTGGCGGTATGTGGTCGTGCCCGTCGTCCGGTACGGGGTGGTCGTGCCCCTCGGGTGGGTGTACCGCTCGGTGCTCGTTCCGGTGGGGCGCGCGGTCGGGTGGCTGCTCACCCGTTCGGGGCGCGGGCTGGCGTGGCTGTTCACCGGGCTCGGCCGCGGGCTGGCGTGGGTGTTCGGCGGGCTCTGGCGGGGGCTGGCGTGGGTGTTCGGCGGGCTCTGGCGGGGGCTGGCGTGGGTGTTCGGCGGGCTCTGGCGGGGGCTGGCGTGGGTGTTCGGCGGGCTCTGGCGGGGGCTGGCGTGGGTGTTCGGCGGGCTCTGGCGGGGGCTGGCGTGGGTGTTCGGCGGGCTCTGGCGAGGGCTGGCGTGGGTGCTCTCCGCTGTCGGGCGGGGGCTCGTGTGGCTCGGGCGGGGGATCGGCTGGGCGGTCTCCGGGCTCTGGCGGGGGCTGGTGGCCGGGGTCGTCCTGCTGGGGAAGGCGGTGGCGTGGCCGTTCGCCGCGGTGTGGCGGTACCTGGTCGTGCCCGTCGTCACGTACGGCATCGTCCGGCCGGCGGTCTGGCTGTGGCGGCGGGTCCTCGTGCCCGTCGGGCGTGAGGTGCGCGACGCGCTCGCCATCTGCTGGCGGGCCGCCGGCTTCGTGTCCCGCGCCGTGGGGCGCGGCATCGCCTGGGTGGCCCGCAATCTGGTGGCGCGGCCACTGGTCTGGGCGGCGCGTCACCTGGTCGCGCGGCCGGTCTCGTGGGTCGCGCGGAACCTGGTGCGGCGGCCCGCCGTCTGGGTGTACCGGGAGGTCTGCACGCCCGCCGGGCACTGGGTGCGGGACTCCGTGTGGAACCCGGCCCGCAGGGCCGCCGCCGAGGCGCGGCAGGCGGCGCGCGCGGCGCTCGCCTCCGCCCGCGACACCGTCCGGCAGGCCCGTCAGGACGCCTGGCGGGCACTGATCGGCGGGAGCGGGTCGGACCGGGCCGGGGAACCGCAGGTGGCGGGTGCGCGTACTCTGGGTAGTACAACGAACGTCCCCGGCGCGGCGCCCGCACCCGAGATCTCCCCGCAGAAGCGGGGGTGAGCCGGGCGGGACCCCCAGGGCACACCCGCATTTCGAGGGCGGCGCGGCCGGCCGTGCCGCCCCGCATCGAGGAGAAGAACCACTGGGCAAGCGACAGCCCGAAGGCCCGCCGCCCGCACCGGCGGTGCAGCGCATCCGACTGCGCTACACCAAGCGCGGCCGCCTCCGGTTCACCAGCCACCGTGACTTCCAGCGCGCTTTCGAGCGTGCGCTGCGCCGTGCCGAGGTGCCCATGGCGTACTCGGCCGGATTCACCCCGCACCCGAAGGTCTCGTACGCCAACGCCGCCCCGACGGGTACGGGCTCCGAGGCCGAGTACCTCGAGATCGCGCTCACCGAGTCCCGAGACCCGGAGACGCTGCGCGCCATGCTCGACGAGTCCATGCCGACGGGCCTCGACATCGTCGACGCCGTGGAGGCCCGGACCTCCGGCCTCGCCGACCGGCTCACCGCCTCCGTGTGGGAGCTGCGGCTCGACGGCGTCGACGTGGACGCGGCCCGCAAGGCCGTCGACGCGTTTCTCGCGGCCGAGACCGTGGAAGTACAGCGCAAGACCAAGAACGGTCTGCGCACCTTCGACACCCGCGGTGCCGTCGTGGAGCTGACCGCGGTCCCCGCCCCGGGCGATCCCCAGGGTGATGGGCCGCTGGACAGCGCCTGTGCGATACTGCGGCTGGTTGTTCGGCACGTGACACCTGCCGTACGACCCGACGACGTCCTGTCCGGTCTCCGAGCTGTGGCCGACCTGGCGCCGCCGGTCCCCGCTGCGGTGACCAGGCTGGCGCAGGGGCTCTTCGACGAGGAGTCCGGCACGGTGACCGACCCGCTCGCGCCCGACCGCGAGGCTGTCACGGCCGCTCCACCCACGGCCGCCGCGACCACCTCTGCGACGGCGCCGGGTGCGGGCACCGCGTAAGGACCGGTCGTCGCAGCGCCGCCCTGGACTCGGGAGCCATCTGGGTCGGGCAGCGCACTGACCAGGAGACTTTCGCCAGGCCGTCCGCACAGGGCGTACGGAACCGGCGAGCCAGACACTGAAGCTCCCGTGCGGCGCCCGCGCCCCGGGCGGCGGTACCGCGCTTCCCGCGCGTCCGTGCCGCCGGACCGGAACCAGGCGCGGCGCCCGGGAGCGTGACGGGAGAACCGCCCGCATGCTCGAACAGCCCGAAGAGAACGAGAACACCGCACCCGGTGACAAGCTGCCGCCGCGCCGTCGGCGGCGCGCCGCTTCCCGGCCGGCCGGCCCGCCGGTGACGGCCGGAGGTACCGACGCCGCCGAGACCGCCGCCCCGGCCGCCGA
>NZ_SDOY01000122.1 GCF_004117935.1 Streptomyces roseicoloratus
CCCGGCACCCGAGCCGGAGCCGGCGGCTCCGGTCGAGCCGGCCCCGGTGGAGGAGAAGACCAGCGACTGGTTCGCCCCGCGCAAGCCCGCCGCCCCGCAGAAGCCCGCCCCGGCGCCTGCCGCGCCCCCGGCCCTCGAGGCCCCGGGCGCCCCGGCGGCCCCGACCGCCCCGGGCGCTCCGACCCCGGGCTTCGCGGGCTCCGCGCCGGACGGCGTTCCGTCGGTGGGCAGCACGACCCAGAGCATGCCCATCGTCACTCCGCTCACCGGCGGCGGCCCGGCCCACACGCCTGCGGGCGGCAGCCCGCGCTACGACGGTCCGGGTGCCGGGCAGCACACGCCGCCTGGCGGCAGCCCGATGTACGACGGCGGCAACGCGTCGTACGAGGGCGGCAACGCGTCGTACGACGGTATGGGCGCCGGGCACACCCCGCCCGGTGGCAGCCCGGTGTACGACGGCGGCCCGGGCCACACGCCCGCCGGCGGTACGCCGCGCTACGCCGGGCCCGTGCCCGGCAACCCGCTCTACGACAGCGGCCCCGGCCACACCCCGGCCGGCGGCACGCCGCTGGTCGACGCCGCGGGACGCCCGGCGGGTCCGACCACCGGTCCCGTCACCGGCAGCAGCCCGGTCACCGGCCCCGGCCGGCCGCGCGGTGGCGCGCCGACGGCTCCGGCGGTGCCGCGCCTGTCCGACGACACGGCAGTCCTCACGCCCCAGCCGTCCGCGCCGTCCGGCGGCCCGTCCGGCGGTCCCGCGGGCAGCGGCGGCGCCGGCGACCGGGGACACATCTCGGGCTCCACGCTCACCAGCGGCATGCCGGTCGCCCCGCAGCCCGGGGCGCCGTCCGGACCGGCGTCCGGACCGGACCTGACGCCGCGCATCCCGGAGCGCGGAGACCGCCCCGGAACGGCTTCGCCGTCCTCGTCCGCCTCCTCCGCCGCGCCGAAGCCCGCTCCGGTCGCCCGCCCGGCCGCCGCGAAGAAGGGCCGCTCCAAGCTGGTCCTGGCCGGCGTCGGCGTGCTCGGCCTCGTGGGCGTCGCGTACGGCGCCGGGCTGCTCCTCAACCACTCCGACGTGCCGAAGGGCACCACGGTGCTCGGCGTCGACATCGGCGGCGGGACGAAGGAGGAGGCCGTCAGCAAGCTGGAGTCGGCCCTCGGCAAGCGCGCGGGCTCGCCGCTGCAGCTGGACATCGGCGGCAGGAAGGCGGAGCTCGCCCCGGACAAGGCGGGTCTCGCCCTGGACGCCCAGGCGACCGTGCGCGCGGCGGCGGGCAGCGACTACAACCCGGTCTCCGTGATCGCGTCGCTGTTCGGCGGGGAGCGCGTGGCGCAGCCGGTGTTCCCGGTCGACGAGGAGAAGCTGGGCGTGGCCCTGACCGACCTGGCCGGCACGTCCGGCTCGGTCACCGAGGGCACCATCCTCTTCGCGCCGAACAAGGTCACGGCGGTCGAGGGCAAGCCGGGCAAGGGCCTGGACGTCCAGCGCTCGATGATCGCGGTCAGGGACGCGTACCGCACCCAGGTCGAGACGGGCAAGCCGAACACGGTCGAGCTGCCCGTCGTGACCCGGCAGCCGACCATCACCAAGGACGAGCTGGACCGGGCCATGGAGGAGTTCGCGCAGCCCGCCATGTCCGACAAGATCACGATCAAGGCGGGCGCCAAGCAGATCGACTTCGGCCCGGCGCGCTCGCTGCCGAAGATCCTCTCCATGAAGGCGATCGACGGCCGCCTGGTCGAGGTCTACGACAAGAAGGCCATCAACGACCTGCTCGACGGCGTCTTTGACGGCATCATGATCACCAAGGCGGACGGCACCAAGCACCAGGTGAACGCCGACGACGTGGCCTTCGTGATGCGCGACGCCCTGCGCGGCAAGACGAAGGCCGAGCGCACGAAGACGATCGACCTGACGGGCGAGGGCTGACGGCCCGGTGGCCCCACCCGCGGATACGGGCGGGGCCACCGGGCCGTGAGGCACCCCGGCGCCATCGGCCGGCGGGGTCGGTTCACGGTCGAGGGGAGCCCGCGGAGAGGAGGCGGTGGTGGCTCGGTTCGAAGAGGTGCGGGCGACGTTCTGGGGCGAGGGCCCGTACGGGGTCCGGCCGCTGACCGACGCGGCCGTTCGGCACGCCGAGCGCGGCCTCGGCGTCCGCCTGCCGGCCTCGTTGCTCGACATGCTGCGGGTCCGGAACGGCGGCCCGGTGGCGGAGTCGTGGAACGCGTTTCCGACGAGCACGCCGACGTCCTGGAGCGAGGACCACGTACCGCTCGACGACATGATGGGCATCGGCGACCACGAAAGCAGGCTGTCCCTGCTGGAGTCGCCGTACCTCGTCGCGGAATGGGGTCTTCCCTCGCCTCTCGTCCTGATCTCCGGCGACGGCCACTGCTGGATCGCCCTGGACTACCGGTCGTGCGGGAAGCGCGGGGAGCCGTCCGTGACGTGGTTCGACGTGGACACCGGCACGGAGCTCCCACTGGCTCCGGACTTCCGGGCCTTCGTCGAAGGCCTGACGGCGGCCGCGTCGTTCGACCCGGACGACGCGGCCGGAAGCCGCCCGGAGTCCTGACCCCGAACCCGGTCGAACCGTCGAGGAGCCGTCACGGGCTCCGCCGGACGCGGCACATCGGCACACCGGCCGGAAGAGCGGCTTCCGCCCCTGCGTACGATGCGGGCGTCAGCCGTCGTATCCAGGGATGGGGAGGAGCCGCGCCACCATGTCCGGCCCCCGGAGCCACGCGTCCTCGCACTCCTCGCCTCCCCCTTCCTCCGCACCCGGCCCCTGGTGGCGGACGGGCGCGGCACGCGCGGGAGCCGTCGCCGCCGTCCCGCTGCTGGGCCTGGTGAACGGCCGGCTCGGCGGGGTCGCGCTGGTCGTCGCCCTGTTCCTGCTGTGGTGGCGCAACCCCTGGCTCAGGGCGGGCAAGATCGTCGCCTCGGTCGTGGCGACGGCCCTCCTGGGCGCGGTGGTGCCCGACCGGCCGGCCGGCACCCCGGCCGGCGCGGCGGCGAACGCGGAGGACGCGAAGCCGTCCTCCGCACCCCCGGGCCGCCTTCCGACCGCCTCGCGGGCGACGCCCGGGACGACGATGCCCGCGGTGCCCGACTTCACGGGCGACTCGCTGGACGTGGCCTTCCCGAAGTCGCGGAGGAAGGGCTTCACGGTCCTCTACCACGACGCCTCGGACCGGAAGCGGGAGGTGACGGCGCGTTCGCTGTGGAAGGTCTGCTTCCAGGTGACGGGCGGATCGCCCGAGGAGCCGATCGTGGACTTCGGCGTCGTACGCCGCGAGGAACCGTGCCCGGAGGCCGAGGGCGCGGCGGTGCCGTGGCGGAAGATGCCCGATGTCGTGGGACTGACCTGGCGCGCCGCCGTCCCGAAGGTGACGGCCGCGGGCGTACCCGAACGGAAGGTGCACGCGGAGGCCGCGTACCTCAACGACACGCTCCCCCGTGAGGGCGAGTACGACGACTGGCAGGTGTGCCGGCAGGACCCGGTGAGCGGCGCCCCGCTCACCGACGAGGTGTACACCGTGACCCTCGCGCTCTCGTCGCCCGACCACGGCTGCCCGGATCCGGACCGCGGCAGGGACGCGTACCTGCCGGACGGCGACGACGACGGCGACCCGGACTACCTGGACCCGTACCCCCGCGACCGCAACCGCACGAGGCTGTACCCGAACGGAATCCCGCACGGCTCGGGCGATTCGGGAGGCTCGGGCGGCTCGGGCGACGGCTGGCGCGTCTGCCGCCACACGCGCTGGTGCTGAGGGGGCGTTCGGGGGCCGCGGGGGCAGTAGCCCCGCCCGCGCCCCCGCGTCCGCCCGCCGTGACTCCGCTTCGGCCGCACGGTGCCCGGAACGGCGAAACCGGCTCGCCCGCCTCGCCGCCCGCCTCCTAAGCTGCCCACCGAGGGCGGGGTCGTAGCGCAGAGGTCGTCGCGCGCGGTCTCCAAAACCGCGAGGACGCCGGTTCGAATCCGGCCGCCCCGCCCCGTCTCTCCCGGGGCCGCACGCCGGCCCCGTCCCTCCCCGGGCCGCACGCCCGCCCCGGCGCTACCGGCGCCGGCCCTAGTTCAGGCGGGCCCGGGCCGCCCTCGCGTGGCGGCGGATCTCTTCCGCCGCCGTCGGTTCCACCGCGTCCATGATCGTCGCGTACGCCTCCATCTCCGCCGCCCCCGTGAGGAAGTCCCCGCGCCGTACCAGCAGCTCCGCTCGTTCGTAGCGGAGGCGGGCCGGGTGCGAGGGGAGGAGGAGGGAGAGTTCCACGGCCCAGAGCGCGACGTCCGAGCGTTCGGGGCGGGTCGAGGCCCAGGCGCGGATGTTGTTGAGGATGCGCAGCACGATCGCCGCCGGCGTGGCCGGACGCAGCATCGACGGGTCCAGCGCCTCGCCCGTCGCGCCGGCGACCAGCAGTTCCGCGTCCGTGCCCGTCATCGCCCGGCCCCCGGCGAACGGGTCCGCCAGCCGCAGCTCCGCCGGGTCCCCGAAGCCGATCACGAAGTGCCCCGGCAGCCCCAGGCCGTACACCGGCGCGCCCGCCCGGCGGGCGACCTCCATCCAGACCACGGACAGGAGGATGGGCAGGCCGCGGCGGCGGCGCAGCACCTCGTGCAGCAGCGAGGACTCCAGTCGCTGGTAGTCCGCCGGCACCCCCTGGAAGCCCGCCCGCCGCCCGAGGAGCTCGGCGAGGGCCGCGACCCACGCGTCGGCACCGTGCGTGCCGTACGGCACGAGCCCGGCGAGCCGGTCGAGTTCGATCTCGGCGGCGTCGAGGTCGGCCTGGGTCACGGCCGGGTCGGCCACGGCGCAGACCAGGAGGCACAGCCGGGCCAGGTCCGGCCGTTCGGACCTGGCCTCCTCCGCGAACTCCCGCCGCCAGTCGGTCATACCACCCGCCTCACCCGCGTCACGCACCTCACCCGCATCGGCCGTCGCGCCCGCGCCACCCGCCTCGCCCAAGCCGGCCACCTCGCCCAAGCCGGCCACTTTGCCCGAGCCGGCCACTTCGCCCGAGCCGGCCGCCTCACCCGAGCCGTCCGCCCCGCCCCCGCCGTCCGAGCCGGCCGCCTCACCCGCTCCGTCCGCCCCCTCCGCCCCGCCTCCGGCGGTCACGCGTCCGTCCAGCGGTAGTGGTGGTAGTGGTGGTGCACGGTGAAGCCCATCCCGTCGTACAGCGCCCGGGCGCCGTCGTTGTCCGACTCCACCTGGAGCCAGGCCGCCGACGCGCCCTCGTCGAGCGCCCGGCGGGCGAGTGCCGTCATGACGGCCGTCGCCATGCCGCGGCGGCGGTGCTCCGGAGCGACCTCGACGGCCAGGAAGCCGGCCCAGCGGCCGTCCACCACACAGCGTCCGATCGCCGCCGGTACGCCTTCCGTGCCCGGTATCGACGCGAACCACACACTCGGTCCGTTCTCCAGGACGGCGCGCACGTGCGGGCCGGGTTCGCCGAAGCGCTGGTAGCGGCGCAGCCAGCTCTCGTCGACGGACCGGGCGAGCCGGACCCGCGCGACATCGGCGTCCGCGTCACCGAGCGGCGCCAGGGCGGCGATCCGCAGCGCGGCCGTGACCTCACGGACCCAGCCGCGTTCCTCCAGCTCCGCGGACAGCAGCTCCTGGGTGCCCTCCGCGCCCGTCGCCGTCTGGACGTACGCGGGCAGGTCCCGGGCCGCGTACCACTCCCGTACGCGCGCGAGGGCGGCGTCCAGGGGGAGGCCCGGGTCGCCGAGGGGCAGGACGGAGTTGGCACGCCGGGTGAATCCACCTGCCGCCCGCAGCGTCCACTCGCCGAGCGCCTCGCTCTCCAGCGGCTGCCAGGCGCGGGCCGCGGCCCTGGCGAGCTCGGGGAAGGTCGCGGAAGGGCCGCGGCGGCGGGCCGGAGCGGCGGGCACGACCTTGCCCGCGACGAGCGCCGGTTCCGCGATGCGGACGGCCTCTCCGGTCCTGCGTGTGATCAGCAGCACACCCGCGTCCCATGATGTGAGAACCCCGACCGCGTCGGTGAACGTCCCACCCGGGTCCCCCGCCTCCGTCACGTACCGAACAGAGACGCGTTTTCCCACGTCAGCCACGGTAATGCGGACCTCGAGCCGTCCTCCGCCGGTGAATTCCACAGCTTCTGCGCCCCTCCTGTTCGGATCGTCCCCAAGAACGGAGATACTAGGGGCGGGCATCGACGACACCGCGCTCCCGCGCAGACCAGCCCTACTGAGGAGGAACGACAGCGTGACCTACGTCATCGCGCAGCCTTGTGTCGACGTCAAGGACAAGGCGTGCATCGAGGAGTGCCCCGTCGACTGCATCTACGAGGGCCAGCGGTCCTTGTACATCCACCCGGACGAATGCGTCGACTGCGGGGCCTGTGAGCCGGTCTGCCCGGTCGAGGCGATCTTCTACGAGGACGACACCCCGGAGGAGTGGAAGGACTACTACAAGGCGAACGTCGAGTTCTTCGACGAGCTCGGTTCGCCCGGTGGCGCCTCCAAGCTCGGCCTGATCGAGCGTGACCACCCCTTCATCGCCGCCCTGCCGCCGCAGAACGGCTGATCATCCGCTCTCGGTCCCGTACGGCCCCGTGCCGTACGGGACCGATGCGTATTCCGTACCAACGAGGAGCCAATCCGTGAGCGCCGTCTCTTCGCGTCTGCCCGTCTTCCCCTGGGACAAGCTGGAGCCCTTCAAGGCGACCGCCGCCGCCCACCCGGACGGGATCGTGGACCTGTCCGTGGGCACGCCCGTCGACCCCGTTCCCGCGCTGATCCAGGACGCCCTGGTCGCGGCGGCGGACTCGCCGGGCTATCCCACGGTGTGGGGCACGAAGGAACTGCGGGACGCGCTCACGGCCTGGTGCGAGCGCCGGCTCGGCGCCACCGGGTTCGACCACGAGAACGTGCTTCCCGTGGTCGGCTCCAAGGAGCTGGTGGCGTGGCTGCCGACGCAGCTCGGCCTCGGCGCCGGGGACAAGGTGGCGTACCCGCGGCTCGCCTACCCGACCTACGAGGTCGGCGCGCGGCTGTGCGGCGCCACGCCGGTCGTCTACGACGACCCGACGGAGCTCGACCCGGCCGGCCTGAAGCTGCTGTGGCTCAACTCCCCGTCCAACCCGACCGGCCGGGTCCTCGGCAAGGACGAGCTGACCCGGATCGTGGCCTGGGCGCGCGAGCACGGCGTGCTCGTCTTCTCCGACGAGTGCTACCTGGAGCTGGGCTGGGAGGCCGACCCGGTCTCCGTGCTGCACCCGGACGTCTGCGGACGCTCGTACGAGGGCATCGTCGCCGTCCACTCGCTGTCGAAGCGCTCCAACCTGGCGGGCTACCGGGCGGCGTTCGTCGCGGGCGACGCGACCGTCCTCGGCGAGCTGCTGCAGATCCGCAAGCACGGCGGCATGATGACGGCCGCCCCGGTCCAGGCGGCCACGGTCGCGGCCCTCGGCGACGACACGCACGTGGCCGAGCAGCGGGCGCGATACGCGGCCCGCAGGGCCGCCCTGCGCGGCGCGCTGGAGGCGCACGGCTTCCGCATCGAGCACAGCGAGGCCAGCCTCTACCTGTGGGCGACGCGGGACGAGCCGTGCTGGGACACGGTGGCGTACCTGGCGGAGAAGGGCGTCCTGGTGGCGCCCGGCGACTTCTACGGCGAGGCGGGCGAGCGCTTCGTCCGCGTCGCCTTCACGGCGACGGACGAACGCGTCGAGGCGGCCGTGAAGCGCCTGGGCTGACGCCGCCCGCACGGGTCACGGCCGACCCGTACCCAAGGACGGCCGAGGGCCCGGGGAGCGGTCGCTGCTCCCCGGGCCCTCGTGCGTGCGGCGGTGGTCAGCCGCCGATCGGGAGGCCGCCGAGCAGGCCGGCGGCCGGCAGGGCGCCGGTGTTCGGCACGGCTCCGCCCAGCGCGTCGGCGGTCGGGGCCTGGGCGGTCTCGGTGGCCGCGCCCGCGGTCTGGCCGACGGTCTCGCCGGCCGGGGCGGCCTTGCCCACCACGCCGGTCGCCGTCTCGGAGGCGGAGTCGACGGTGCCGTGGGCGTCCGCGGCGTCGACGACGCTCAGACCCGAGAGGGCATCGGTGGGCGCGAGGCCGTGGTCCAGGGCGCTCGCGGAGCCGGCCGCACCGACCACGGGGGCTGCTCCGGCCGCGACGATCAGGGCGGCACGGGCGATCCGGCGGGTCAGGGGGAGGGACATGATGCTCCTTCGACGAAATGGACGACGAGGTCGATTACGCGGTGACAACCGGCCCCGGGGCGGGGGAGGTTGCGGACGCCGAAGGTAAAGACTGGGTAATGCGTCGTATTGTCGGGTGGGGAGGAAAGCGGACGAAACCGCCGGTGCGGCCCGGTCTGCGGAACCGTCACTTCCCTTGTGCCGCAAGGGACTTGCGGTGACATGTCAGTCCGCAGGAAAGCTGCCCGGAGGGATTCGCGGCGCGCCGGGCGTATGACACGTCCGAGTGGCCACCCGCACGACTGCCCACCCGCCCGAACGGCCGCGTGGGCACGACTGCGCACCCGCCCGCACGATCGCGCGGCGACGACTGTCCACCCGCCCGCACGATCGCGCGGACACGACTGCGCACCCGCCCGAACGGCCGCGTGGGCACGACTGCGCACCCGCCCGATCGATCGCGCAGCGACGACTGTCCACCCGCCCGTACGCCGGCCGGCCCGTACGCCCGCCCGGTCGCGGCTCGGACCGCCGTCAGTCAGGGCCGCGGGATGCTCCGCGCTAGCGCGCCAGCCTGATCAGGACCGTCGTGCCGTCCGTGGGCGGCGTCTTCGAGCGGGACGGTTCCCAGTCGCCCGAGGAGTCGTCCGCGGTCCAGACGCGGTCCCCGTACGCGACCTCCGCGATGCGCAGGTCGCCCGCCCGGGCCACCGCCCACTGCGCCAGCTCCCAGCCGCGCTGCTCGCGCGAGGCGCGGGAGTCCCGTATCGGCACCGCGAGCTCCACGGCCGTCGCCGCGGCCGTGTTCGCGCCGGCCGCGGCGGCGCCGCCCGTGACGGGCTTCGGCGCCGTCTCCTCGCCGAACGCGCGGACCAGCTCGTCGCGCACCCGCGCCGGGTCGCCCGGCCGGCCCTCCGCCACGTCCGCCGTGCACGTCAGCGCCGCCGGGGCCCGCCCGGTCAGCGCCGCCGACAGCAGCGTGGCGTCCGGCTCGTGCTTCGCGTACGCCTGCGGGAAACCGCTGCGCTGCACCTTCTGCGCCGCCACCGTCAGCGGCAGCCGCGAGTAGCCCGGAACCTTCTCCAGGCCCTCGTAGAACTTCCCCGACGAGTAGACCGGGTCGAGGATCTGCTCCGGCGTGCCCCAGCCCATCGACGGCCGCTGCTGGAACAGGCCGAGCGAGTCCCGGTCGCCGTGCTCGATGTTCCGCAGCGCCGACTCCTGGAGCGCCGTCGCGAGCGCGATCGTCACCGCCCGCTCCGGCAGCCCGCGCGAGGTGCCCACGGCCGCGATCGTCGCCGCGTTGGACGCCTGCTCGGGAGTGAACTCGTACCGGTTCGTCCCGGTACCGATGCTGCATCGCGGCGCGCCCTTGCTGCCGGTCACGTAGTGCACCGTCACGTACGCGACCAGGCCGAGGAGCACGGCGAACGCCGCCACGAGCCGGGCGGGACGACCGCGGCGGGCGGGACGGGGAAGGCGGCTGGGCTCGGACACGCGCTCCACCGTACTGGAGGGCGAGTTAGGGTCGACACATGGCTGACACCGCTCCTTCCGAGACCTCACTGGACCTCACGCTCGACGGTGCCGCGCTCACCGCCGCGCTCGTCGACATCCCCTCCGTGAGCGGAACCGAGAAGCCGCTCGCCGACGCGATCGAGCGGGCCCTGCGCGCCCTGCCGCACCTCACCGTCGACCGCCACGGCAACAACGTCGTCGCCCGCACGAACCTCGGCCGCGCCGAGCGGGTCGTCCTCGCCGGTCACATCGACACCGTCCCGATCGCGGACAACGTGCCGTCCCGGCTCGACGAGGACGGCGTGCTGTGGGGCTGCGGCACCTCCGACATGAAGTCGGGCGTCGCCGTCCAGCTGCGGATCGCCGCCACCGTGCCCGCGCCCAACCGCGACCTCACCTTCGTCTTCTACGACAACGAGGAGGTCGCCGCCCACCTCAACGGGCTCGGCAAGATCGCCGAGGCACACCCGGACTGGCTCACCGGCGACTTCGCCGTCCTCCTCGAGCCCTCCTACGGCCAGGTCGAGGGCGGCTGCCAGGGCACGCTGCGGGTCAAGCTGCGCACGACGGGCGAGCGGGCCCACTCCGCGCGCTCCTGGATGGGCTCCAACGCCATCCACGCCGCCGCCCCGATCCTCGCCCGGCTCGCCGCGTACGAGCCGCGCAAGCCGGTCATCGACGGGCTGGAGTACCACGAGGGCCTCAACGCGGTCGGCATCGAGGGCGGCGTCGCCACCAACGTCATCCCCGACGAGTGCGTGGTCACCGTCAACTACCGCTACGCCCCCGACCGCTCCCCGGAGCAGGCCGTGGCCCACGTCCGCGAGGTGTTCGCGGACTGCGGCGTCGCCGAGTTCGTGATCGACGACGAGAGCGGCGGCGCGCTGCCCGGCCTCTCCCACCCGGCCGCCGCGGCGTTCATGAAGGCGGTCGGCGGCAGCGCCCAGCCGAAGTTCGGCTGGACCGACGTCGCCCGCTTCAGCGCGCTCGGCGTCCCCGCCGTCAACTACGGCCCGGGCGACCCCCTCTACGCGCACAAGCGCGACGAGCACGTGCACGTCGAGCGGATCCACCACTGCGAGGAACGCCTCCGCGACTGGCTGTCGGAATGATTCCCGTAATTTCGCTTTTCTTCACCGGAGTGGACCTACCCTGACCGGACCGGAAGATCGCCACCGGCGATCAGTGGAACGGCGAGAGGAGCCGGCCATGGGCGTACCCGAGGAGCCGAAGCAGCTGGAGGAGCAGCGGCTGGGACCGGTGGTCAGGCGCCGTGACCAGGTCCAGCCCGGCACCACCGACCAGCGCCTGCTCGACACCGAGGGCGACTCGGAGTGGGTGCACACCGACCCGTGGCGGGTCATGCGCATCCAGTCCGAGTTCGTCGAGGGCTTCGGCGCGCTGGCCGAACTGCCGAGCGCGATCAGCGTCTTCGGCTCGGCCCGCACCAAGCCCGACTCGCCCGAGTACGAGGCGGGCGTCCGTCTCGGCCGCGCGCTGGTCGAGGCGGGCTTCGCGGTGATCACGGGCGGCGGCCCCGGCGCCATGGAGGCGGCCAACAAGGGCGCCCGCGAGGCCAGGGGCGTCTCGGTCGGCCTGGGCATCGAGCTGCCCTTCGAGCAGGGCCTCAACCCGCACGTCGACATCGGCGTCAACTTCCGCTACTTCTTCGTCCGCAAGACGATGTTCGTGAAGTACGCGCAGGGCTTCGTCGTCCTGCCCGGCGGCCTCGGCACCCTCGACGAGCTCTTCGAGGCCCTCACCCTGGTGCAGACCCGCAAGGTCACCCGCTTCCCGATCGTCCTCTTCGGCACGGAGTACTGGAAGGGCCTGGTCGACTGGCTGCGCGACTCGGTCGTCGCGGGCGGCAAGGCCTCCGAACAGGACCTGCTGCTCTTCCACGTCACGGACGACGTGGAGGAGGCGGTGGCCTTGGTCTCGAAGGAGGTCGGGCGCTAGGAGGCCCCCTGGCCGGCCCCTGGCGAGCGCCTCCGACGGGGGCGCCACCCGGCGGCCCCCCGTCCCGGCTTGGCGCCCCCGATCCCGGCTGCTGCCGGGATCGGGCCGGACCGGGTTGGCGGTCACGACAGTGGTCTCGCCTGCCCGGTCCCGCCGGCCCCGGCGGACGCGCGCCGGATCGCGCGGGACCGCCGCCGCGTCCCCGCCCGTCCGCCGCTCCCGGTCACGCCAGGCCGCGGCGGGCCACGGCGGGTGCGCGGTGGCCGGCGATCGAGGCGACCATGTCCAGGACCTGCCTGGTCTCGGCGACCTCGTGAACCCGGTAGACCCGGGCCCCGAGCCAGGCGGAGACGGCGGTCGTCGCGAGGGTCCCGAGCAGCCGCTCCTTGACCGGGCGGTCCAGCGTCTCGCCCACGAAGTCCTTGTTGGACAGCGACACGAGCACCGGCCAGCCCGTCTCCGTCATCTCGCCCAGCCGCCGGGTCGCCTCCAGACTGTGCCGGGTGTTCTTCCCGAAGTCGTGGCCCGGGTCGATCATGATCCCGTCCCGCCGCACCCCGAGCGCCGCCGCGCGCTCCGCGAGCCCGACGGTGACCCGCAGGATGTCGGCCATCACGTCCTCGTACGCGACCCGGTGCGGCCGGGTCCGCGGCTCCACGCCGCCCGCGTGCGTGCACACGAGCCCCGCGCCGTACTTCGCCGCGACCTCCGCGAGGCCGGGGTCGACCCCGCCCCACGCGTCGTTCAGCACGTCCGCGCCCGCCTCGCAGACCGCCTCGCCGACGTCCGCGCGCCAGGTGTCCACGCTGATCACCACCTCCGGGTGGCGCCGCCGCACCTCGGCCACGAAGCCGACCGTGCGCCGCGCCTCCTCCTCGGCCGTGACCTCCTCGCCGGGGCCCGCCTTGACCCCGCCGATGTCGATGATCGCCGCGCCCTCGGCCACGGCCTGCTCGACCCGGGCCAGGGCCGGCTCGTCCCGGAAGGTCGCCCCCTGGTCGTAGAAGGAGTCCGGCGTCCTGTTCACGATCGCCATGATCACCGGCTCGTGGGGCCCGAATTCTCGTCGTCCCAAGCGGAGCATCCGTTGTGTCCTCCCTCGCGGCAGCGCGCCTGCGTCGTCTGCGACCCTAACTGTCGGTGGCACATGGCACGATCGCCACGGGACGTTTCCACGGACGGGGAAAGGCGCGCAGGTGTTCTGGTTTCTGCTGATCACGATGGTCGTGGTCGTCGCGGCGGTCACGTTGGCGGTGGTCGGCGGCGGCGACAGCGAGGTGCTTCCCGAGGCGGCGCCCCAGCAGCTGGTGGATCCGCTGCCCGCCGCCCGCCCGGCCGACCAGGCCGACGTCGAGGCGCTGCGCCTGCCGGTCGCCGCGCGGGGCTACCGGATGGCGGACGTCGACGACGTCCTCGGCCGCCTCGGCGCCGAGCTCGCCGAGCGGGACGCCCGCATCGCCGGCCTGGAGGCCGCGCTGGCCTCCGCGCGGTCCGGCGGTGCCGGGCCGGAGGGCGAGGGCGAGCGCGAGGGGGACGGCTCGTGAGCGACGGCACGGCGATCACGGGGCCGGACGGCCTGCTGCGCTGCCCGTGGGGCCTGTCGACCGAGGACTACGTGGCGTACCACGACGAGGAGTGGGGCCGCCCGGTCCACGGCGACGACGCCCTGTTCGAGCGGCTGTGCCTGGAGGCCTTTCAGTCCGGCCTGTCGTGGATCACGATCCTGCGCCGCCGGGAGGGCTTCCGCAAGGCGTTCGCCGGCTTCCGGATCGCCGAGGTGGCCCGGTTCACCGAGGCCGACCGCGACCGGCTCCTCGCCGACGAGGGCATCATCCGCAACCGGGCCAAGATCGATGCCACCCTCGCGAACGCGAAGGTGCTGGTGGAGTGGGCCCCCGGCGAGCTGGACCGGCTGATCTGGTCGTACGCACCGGACCCGGCGAACCGCCCGACCCCGGCCACGATCAAGGACGTCCCGGCCGTCACGGACGAGTCCACGGCCCTGTCCAAGGCCCTCAAGAAGCGCGGCCTGCGCTTCATCGGCCCGACCACCGCCTACGCCCTGATGCAGGCCTGCGGCCTGGTCGACGACCACATCGAGGGCTGCGTGGCCCGCGACGCGGGCCGTTAGGTCTCTCCCGGGACACCCCCGGGCGCGGCCGGCCGGGCTGGCCGGGCCCACGAGCGGGGACCGGCCCACGAGCGTGACGGGCCGCGGACCCGCGCCCGCGTGGGGTGCGTACGGATGCCTGCGGGCCGGCCGGGGCTCGTTGTGGCCCCGCACCGCCCCGCGCCCACGCCCGCGCGCGCCCGTGCCCGTGTGCCGTGCCCGTACGGTCAGCGGCCCAGGTACTTCGGCTTCTCCTTCGCGATGAAGGCCTGGACGGCGATCGTGTGGTCCTCCGAGGACCCCGCCTTCGACTGGAGCTCGTCCTCCTTCTCCAGCGCCTCCGCCAGCGAGTGGTCCGCGCCGAACGCCAGGGACTCCTTGAGGGCCGCATAGGCGACGGTCGGGCCCTCGGCCAGGGTGCGGGCCAGCTTCAGGGCCTCCTCGGCGAGCGACTCGCCCGGCACGATCCTGTTCACGATGCCGAGCTCGTACGCCTCCTGCGCGCCGATGGAGCGGGGGAAGAGCAGCAGGTCGGCGGCCCGGCTCGGGCCGATCAGGCGCGGCAGCGTCCACGACATGCCCGAGTCGGCGGTGAGCGCCACACCCGCGAAGGCCGTGTTGAAGGAGGCGTGCTCCGCCACCACCCGGTAGTCCGCGGCGAGCGCGAAACCGAAGCCGGCGCCGGCGGCGACGCCGTTCACGGCCGCGACGACGGGCTTCGCCATCCCGGCGATGGCCCGCACGATCGGGTTGTAGTGGTCACGGACGGTGTTCATCGTGTTGCTGGTGCCGGACTCCTTGTCCTGCATCAGCAGCCCCACGTGCTCCTTCAGGTCCTGGCCCACGCAGAACGCGCGGTCGCCCGCCGCCGTGAGCAGCACCGCCCGTACGGCCGGGTCGGCGGCCGCCGCCTCCGCCGCGTCGCGCAGCGCGACCTTGGCGGCCACGTTCATCGCGTTCATGGCCTCGGGCCGGTTGATCGTGATGGTGGCGAGCCCGTCGCTCACGTCGTACAGCACCGTGTCGGCCATCAAGGGATCCCTTCGCGTCTTTGCGTCGCTGACCTGCACAGCATGGCGGAGATCACCCCGCCCGCACATGTGAGCTGCGTCAAAGAATCACTGCTCGGCGGCCGAGTCGTGGCGGCGAAGTATCGCAGGTGGATCGGTGAAATGTGTGGCTTTGTGAAAGCGCGTTGCGGAAGCGATGCCACCTGATGTTGGTCATCGGGTCCTCTGATGCGGGATAATGACCGGGAAGCAATCGTGTTCGATGCTTGCGATGAGCTGGTTTCAGGAAGGGGAACGAGCATGGCGGCCATGAAGCCGCGGACGGGTGACGGCCCGCTCGAGGTGACCAAGGAGGGGCGGGGCATCGTCATGCGCGTTCCGCTCGAAGGCGGCGGCCGGCTCGTCGTCGAGCTGACCCCGGACGAGGCCAAGGCGCTCGGAGACGCGCTGCAGGAAGTCGTCGGCTGACGCCTCCTTTTCCGCTTCTGCCCCGGTACGGTACCCACCGCACCGGGGCAGCGGTGTATCGGGGGCGTCTCGCGCCGACGGGTTCCGCGCCCCGGCGGCGAGCCCCTCGCACCGGCGGCTTTCGTGCCCCGAGGTTCGCTTCTGCGGGCTTCGCGTCTACGGCTTCGCTTCCAGGCTTCGCGTCTACGGCTTCGCGCCGTCCGCCCTCGGCCGGGGTGCGTCCCCGGTCGCGTCGGACCGCGGGCCCTAGATGAATGAGTCCGATGTTCGTGCTGGTCGCGACCATGACGAAGGGCGCCCGTTGGTCAGTGTGTGAAAACAAACCTGGACGCCCTTCTGGCGGCACTGTACGTGTTCATCGACGACCATGTGGCGCCTTGTCGCCGGATCGGGCGACCCCCGAAACTCACGGACGCCGAACTGCTGTGCCTGGCCGTCGCCCAGGTCCTGCTCGGCTTCCCCTCGGCCCGGCACTGGATCCGCTTCGCGCATGCCCGGCTGGGACACCTGTTCCGCTACCTGCCCCAGCAGTCCGCCTACAACAAGCGCCTCAACGCCGCAGGTCCGCTGATCAGCCAGGTGATCGAGGCACTGGCCCGGCAGGTGCCGACCTGGAACGACGACCTGCGGCTGATCGACTCCACCCCGCTGCCCTGCGCGGCCTCCCGCGAGACCGTCAAACGCTCCGAACTGGCCGGGCACTGCGGATACGGCTACTGCCGCAGCCACTCCCGCTTCTTCTGGGGCTTCCGGCTCTACCTGGTCACCACCGCCGAGGGCATGCCCGTCACCTGGTGTCTGGCCAACCCGAAGATCGGCGAGCGGGAGGTGATGGCCGCCCTGCTCGAACACGACCACCACCTCGTCCGCCAAGGGCAGGTGATCCTCGCCGACAAGGGCTTTGCCGGGAAGGAGTTCGAGACCTTCGTCAGCGAGCGCCTCGGCGCCCACCTCGTGCGGCCGGACCGCAAGGACGAACCGGTCCGGCACGGGAAGATCGCCCGGGTCCGACAGTGGATCGAGGCCGTCATCGACACCCTCAAAGGCCAGCTCAGCCTCGAACACCACGGCGGCAGAACCCCGGCCGGTGTCTTCGCCCGCACCGGACAACGACTCCTCGCCCTGGCCGCCGGCATCTGGCACAACTGGACCACCGGCGCCGCAGTCAAACGCTCACTGATCGCCTACGACCACTGAAAACATCGGACTCATTCATCTAG
>NZ_SDOY01000123.1 GCF_004117935.1 Streptomyces roseicoloratus
TGTACGTGTTCATCGACGACCATGTGGCGCCTTGTCGCCGGATCGGGCGACCCCCGAAACTCACGGACGCCGAACTGCTGTGCCTGGCCGTCGCCCAGGTCCTGCTCGGCTTCCCCTCGGCCCGGCACTGGATCCGCTTCGCGCATGCCCGGCTGGGACACCTGTTCCGCTACCTGCCCCAGCAGTCCGCCTACAACAAGCGCCTCAACGCCGCAGGTCCGCTGATCAGCCAGGTGATCGAGGCACTGGCCCGGCAGGTGCCGACCTGGAACGACGACCTGCGGCTGATCGACTCCACCCCGCTGCCCTGCGCGGCCTCCCGCGAGACCGTCAAACGCTCCGAACTGGCCGGGCACTGCGGATACGGCTACTGCCGCAGCCACTCCCGCTTCTTCTGGGGCTTCCGGCTCTACCTGGTCACCACCGCCGAGGGCATGCCCGTCACCTGGTGTCTGGCCAACCCGAAGATCGGCGAGCGGGAGGTGATGGCCGCCCTGCTCGAACACGACCACCACCTCGTCCGCCAAGGGCAGGTGATCCTCGCCGACAAGGGCTTTGCCGGGAAGGAGTTCGAGACCTTCGTCAGCGAGCGCCTCGGCGCCCACCTCGTGCGGCCGGACCGCAAGGACGAACCGGTCCGGCACGGGAAGATCGCCCGGGTCCGACAGTGGATCGAGGCCGTCATCGACACCCTCAAAGGCCAGCTCAGCCTCGAACACCACGGCGGCAGAACCCCGGCCGGTGTCTTCGCCCGCACCGGACAACGACTCCTCGCCCTGGCCGCCGGCATCTGGCACAACTGGACCACCGGCGCCGCAGTCAAACGCTCACTGATCGCCTACGACCACTGAAAACATCGGACTCATTCATCTAGGGTGGCGGCCATGGCGACCCAGACGACTGGCCCGACGGCGGACTCGCACGCGGACATCGGCGTGATCGGCGGCTCCGGGTTGTACTCCTTCCTGGACGATGTGACCGAGGTGTCGGTCGACACCCCGTACGGCAGCCCCAGCGACTCCCTCTTCCTCGGCGAGATCGCCGGCCGGCGGGTGGCTTTCCTTCCGCGGCACGGCCGCGGCCACCACGTGCCGCCGCACCGGATCAACTACCGCGCCAACCTCTGGGCCCTGCGCTCCCTGGGCGTGCGCCAGGTCCTCGGGCCGTGCGCGGTAGGCGGACTGCGCGAGGAGTACGGCCCCGGCACTCTCGTCGTGCCCGACCAGCTGGTCGACCGGACGAAGGCCCGCGCGCAGACCTTCTTCGATGGGGAACCACTGCCCTCGGCCTGGGGCGGCGCCGTACCGCACGTGGTCCATGTGACTTTCGCCGACCCCTACTGTCCTGACGGACGCCGGGTGGCCCTGAAGGCCGCCCGCGGGCGCGGTTGGCAACCCGTCGACGGCGGCACGATGGTCGTCGTCGAGGGCCCTCGCTTCTCCACGCGCGCCGAGTCGCGCTGGCACGCGGCCGCGGGCTGGTCGGTGGTCGGCATGACCGGCCACCCCGAGGCCGTACTCGCCCGGGAACTGGGACTCTGCTACACCTCCCTCGCACTGGTGACGGATCTGGACGCGGGCGCGGAGACCGGGGACGGTGTCTCGCACGCCGAGGTTCTGCGTGTGTTCGGCGAGAACGTCGGCCGGCTGCGCGACGTGCTCTTCGACGCGGTCGGTGCGCTTCCCGCGACGATCGACCGGGACTGCCTGTGCACGCGAGCCCACGATGAGTGGGACTTGGGGATCGAACTGCCCTGAGCCTCGTGGCCGGGGTCGGGGCCGGGTGAGGATCGGCCGCCCGCGAGACCGAACTGACTCAAGCGTCCCCGATCCGGCCCGACCGCGGCAATCGCTCGCGGGGGTGAGGAAGTTGTCCACAATCGCCTGGTTGTCCACAGGCCCGAGCGGGATCGCGGCGGGTGCGGGACGGTGGTCGCGGTTCGCCGGACGGTCCGGTGAACGACCACGTCACGACAGGCGGTTTGCGCGATGACCACGGACTCGAGCCTCACGGGCTCCTGCCTCCCTCACACTCCCACCTCGGTGCCGGCGCCCTGCGGCGTCCCTCTCTTCGAACCTCTGCGTGTACGCGGTGCGAGGCTGCGGCTGCGTCGGGCCCTGCGCCGCAGGCGGCGGGCGCCTGCCGCAGTCCTCGCGATGACGGCCGCCGCGCTCGCGGCGGCCGGCGCGGCCGGCGCCAGCGACCCGGCGGCGCAGCCGCCTCCGCCGCCGGTCCGCAAGGCCCATCGGCCGGCCCCGGTTCCGCTGGTTTCGGCCCCGGTCCGGATCGCCGACGCGGCAACCGTGCGCCTGCTCAGGCCCGGCGACCGCGTGGACGTGATCGCCGCGGCCGGTTCACCGACGGGTGACAGCGGAGAGGCCCGCGTGGTGGCCTCGGGCGTCCGAGTGGCTGAAGTGCCGCAGCTGAGCGAGACTCGTTCGGGCGGCGGGGCGTTGGTCGTTCTCTCCGTTCCACGGTCGACGGCGGCGGCGCTCGCCGGGGCGGGCATGACGTCCCAACTGGCGGTGACGCTATGTTGATTCGCACTGACGACCTGTCAAGTAACCGTCCCGTGTGTACGGATTGGACGCCTTCGCTCCGGTCACGGCGTAATGGCTCCGCACAGTGCAGCACACGCGACGAAAGGCACCTCGGTGGCCGAGAAGAAGGAAACCTTGCTGGGAGGCTTCAAGGCCTTCCTGATGCGCGGGAACGTGATCGACCTGGCGGTGGCCGTCGTCATCGGTGCCGCGTTCACCAACATCGTGAATTCGGTGGTCAAGGGCATCATCAACCCGGTCGTCGGTGCCTTCGGCACGAAGGACCTCGAGGGGTACGCGTCCTGCCTCAAGGCGCCCTGCCAGGTCGTGAACGGCGAGATGCAGGGCATCCAGATCCAGTGGGGTCTCGTCCTCAGCGCCGTCCTCAGCTTCGTGATCACGGCGGCCGTCGTCTACTTCCTGATGGTCCTGCCGATGGCCAAGATCCTCGCGAAGCGCGTGGCGCACGAGAAGGCGAAGGAGGGCGTCCAGGAGACCCTGGAGGTCAGCGAGCTCGAGGTGCTCAAGGAGATCCGCGACCACCTGGTCGCTCAGCGCAGCCCGGTGAGCAACACGGGCAAGGCGTCCGGCGCCGTCAACGGCGTCGGGACGCACTCCACCTCCTGACCGACGACTCGCGTCGGCGTCAGAGGTGGTGCGGCGGCTTCTCGTCGAGGAAGCGCGCGAGGTCGGCGGCGCTGCCGCCGGCCGGAGGCCGCTCGCCCCACCCGCGGTCCGTATCGTCCGCGGATTGCTGGTCCAGTGGATCGTCGAAGATCAGTGCCGGCCTGGATTCGGATTCGGGAACGGTGTCGGACTGCTTCGGCATTCGCGGTCCGTGGGCGGGGGCGGTGCTCATGTTTTCAGGGTACGCCGGTGTCACCGTCGGGTACGCCTTCGATCCGCGGGCTGATCAGCAGGGTTCCGCTCAGCGGTCCTTCGGGTCGAGCAGCCAGAGGCCGAGGACGACCAGGAACGACAGGACGAGGAATCCCGCACCCCACCAGGCTGTCCCGGTGTCGCCGGACATCCACTCGTCGACCACGATGGTCAGCCCCCACAGCTGGCCGATGACCACGGTGAGGGCCAGGGCGAGACGGGCCGAGAGCTTGGAGGAGCGCTCGGGTTCCTGCTCGGTGCCGGCACCCGGACCGGGGCCGGTGTGGCGGATACGGGGGTCGCCATAGCCGCTGGTGGGCCGGATCTGGGGGTAGCGCTCGTGGACCGGACGGTTGAGGCGTGGCTGGGCGCTGCCGGGGGTGTACGCGGGCCGCTGCGGGCCCTCCGACGCCTCGGCCGGACCTGCCGGGCCACGGGAGGCGCCCGGGCCACCGGAGGCACTGGTGCCGGGGGCACCCGAGCCACCGGGAGTGCCGGCAGCGCCCGGGTCCTTGGGGAACGGGGGCTCGGTCATGGCGTTCCGCTCCTCTCCGCGACGCTGCCCCCGGCGCCGGGGCAGCCGAGGCGTTCGGCGAGGCCGGGCCGTTCCTCGCCGAGCTGACGGCACAGTCCTTCCTGGACGCTCTCGCCGGAGCGGGTGGTGCCCACAGCCCAGACGCTGCCGTCGGCCTCCTCGACGAGCAGCACCTTGGGCAGGGCGCGGGGCGGCGGGCCTGCGGTGACCTCGCCGGTGCGGACGTCGAAGACACCCTCGTGGCACGGGCAGTACAGCTCTCCCTCGCTCCCCCGGTCACTGCGCCACAGGACGGCGCACGCCAGGTGGGTGCAGACGGCGGAGTAGCCGGCGAGTGTGCCGTCCTGCAGACGGATGGCGACGGCGCGGTCCTCCTCGTCGGGATAGCGGAAGGCGATCGAGGCGCCGGGGAGGAGCTGGTCGGCGATCTTCCGGGGCTCGGGCGCTCCGTCGTCACTGTCGCCGTGCCGGTGCAGGATGCCGGAGGCGACACCGATGCCACCGACGGCCAGGCCGCCGGAGACGGTGGCGACGATCCGCAGGTAGTCGCGGCGGGTGGTGAGCGAATCGGCGGCGATGCGGTCGCGGAGGGCCGCCTGGGCGGCGTCGGCCGGCCGGTCCTCGCCTGCGGGGTCGGCCGGGCCGGTGGCCGTGCCGGAACCGTCCGGCGGCTGTGCGGTGACGCTCATCGGACATCCACTCCGTTGACTTCGACGACGGGCAGACCGCCGGGGACCAGCCACTGGACTTTGTCCGCGGGAACGACCATCGCCACCCCGGTGGAGACGGTGGTGGCCCCGAAGGTGAAGGAGTCGGCGACCTGGACGCCGGGGCGTTCGGCGCGGAGTTCGTCGAGAGTGCCGTAGAAGAGGGCGCCGGTGGGGCAGACGGTGGCGCACATGGGGGCGAGGCCGTAGGCGGTGCGGTCGTAGCAGAGGTTGCACTTCATCTGCAGCTTTGCCTGGAGGTCGATCTTCGGGACACCGAAGGGGCAGGCGTTGACGCAGTTTGCGCAGCCGATGCAGCGGGTGGTGTCGGCTTGCTGCACCACGCCGTCGGCGGTCACCAGGATCGCGTCGGCGGGGCAGACCTCGGCGCAGGGCGCGACGGGGTCCTCACAGTGCATGCACACAGTGGGAAGGGAGGCGACGGAGTGCCCCTCGTCGGGGTAGTCGAGGTGGATCATCGACTTGCCGCGGTGCGAGTCGCACTCGCGGCAGGCGGAGACGCAGGCCTGGCAGCCGATGCAGCGGCCGGGGTCGATGAAGATCGTGCGGCCCATCATGTGCGGCGTCAGCTCCTCTCCGAGGTGCCCCGACCCTGCGGGGACGTGGGCGGCAGGGGGTCGCCGCGGGAGACCTGGGTTTCCGGGTAGGCGACCTGGCCGGGCCCGGTGGGTGGCGCGGGGACCTCGTCGATGCGTTCGGCGGCCTCGATGCGGGCGGCGCAGACCTTGTACTCGGGGATCTTGGAGCGCGGGTCGAGGGCGTCGATGGTCAGGGCGTTGGCGGCAGTGGGCACGGGCCAGTGGTAGGGGACGAAGACGGTGTCGGGGCGGATGGCCTCAGTGACCAGAGCGGGGAAGACCTCGCTGCCGCGGCGGGTGACGACGCGGACCGGGTCGCCGTTGCGGAAGCCGTGGGAGGGGTGGACCTCGACCCAGGGCCGGGGCGTCTGCTCGACGAGGGCGCCCAGGCGGCGGGTCTGGTTGCCGGAGAGGAAATGGGCGACGGTGCGGCCGGTGGTGAGGGAGAGCGGGTATTCCTCGCTGTACGGGTCCATGGGCGGGTGCCATTCGACGACCTGCATATGGATCTTGCCGTCGGCGTGATAGGTCCTGCCGTCCTCGAAGAGGCGTGGCGTGCCGGGGTGGTCGGTGGAGGGGCAGGGCCAGACGATGCCGCCGGTCTCCTCAAGCCGCTCGTAGGTGATGCCGTAGTAGTCGTTGACCGTTCCGGCCGACGCGATGCGCAGCTCCTCGAAGACGGCGCGGGAGTCGGGGAAGGCGAACTTGTCGCCGGCCCCGAGGCGTCTGGCGAGCTCGCAGATGACCCAGGTGTCGGTGCGGACGCCGGCCGGGGGCTCCTGGGCCTTGTTGTGTTTGACGACGCGGGCCTCGGCGTTGGCCATGACGCCCTCGTCCTCGGCCCACACGGTGACGGGGAAGACGACGTGCGCGTTGGCGGCGGTCTCGGAAAGGAAGAAGTCGAATTGGGCGTGGAACTCGGTGGTGTCGTAGCCCTCCTTCACCGTGGCGTAGTGAGGGAGCGAGACGAAGGGGTTGTTGCAGACGCCGATGAGGCCGCGGATCTCGCGGCGCTGCATCTGCCAGACCATCTCCATCATGGAGGTGCCGGCAGGTGGCAGCTCGGACTCGTCGATGCCCCAGATCGCGCAGATCTGGCGGCGGTGTTCGGGGTCGGAGATGGAGCGTCCGCCGGGCAGGAGGTCGGACTTCTGGCCGTGCTCGCGGCCGCCCTGACCGTTGCCCTGGCCGGTGATGGTGCCGTAGCCGGCGCCCGGGCGGCCGATGTTTCCGGTGGCGACGCACAGGTTGATGATCGTCAGGCAGTTCTCGACGCCCTGCGAGTGGTGTTCGACGCCGCGAGCGTGCCAGGCCATGGCCTTGCCGGCACCGGCGAACACCCGGGCGACCTGGACGATCTGCTCTTCGGGGACGCCGCAGATCCGGGCGGCGCGGGAGGGCGGATAGTCGGCGACGGTCTTCTTCACCTCCTCCCAGCCGGTGGTGTGGGCGGCGAGGTAGGCCTCGTCGGTGAGGTCCTCGGCGACGACGACGTGGAGGACGGCGTTGAAGAAGGCGGAGTCGGTGCCCGGCTTGAGCGCCACGTGGATGTCGGCGGTGCGGGCGATGGCAGTCTCGCGCGGGTCGACGACGATCAGGGTGGCGCCGCGGTCCCGGGCTCCCCAGAGGTACTGGGTCATCACGGGGAAGCATTCGCCGACGTTGGACCCGGCGATGAGGAGGCAGTCGGTGAGGAGGATGTCGGAGAACGGGTTGCCGGCCCGGTCGATGCCGAAGGCCAGCTTGTTGGCTCCCGCGGCGGAGACCATGCACAGCCGGCCGTTGTAGTCGACGTGCCGGGTCTTCAGGGCGACGCGGGCGAACTTGCCGACCAGATAGGTCTTCTCCGAGAACAGGCTCGCGCCGCCGAGCAGGCCGAAGGCGTCGTTGCCGTACTCGCTCTGGATGCGGCGGATCTCGGAGGCGGTGAAGTCGAGCGCCTCTTCCCAGCCGACCTCCCGGAAGGGCTCGTCGCGGCTGCGGCGCATCAGCGGGGAGGTGAGCCGGTCGGGGTGGTTGACCTGCTGATAGGCGTTGATGCCCTTGGGGCAGAGCCGCATCCGGTTGATGTCGTGGTTGCGGGGTTCCACGCCGAAGACCTTGCCGGCGTGGTCGACGCGCAGGTACATGCCGCACTGCACGCCGCAGAAGCAGCAGTGAGTGGGGACCAGGGTCTCGCCGTTCTGGTCGGCGTGCCAGCGGTCGGCGGGGATGCCTCCGGCGTCGCGGAAGTTCCGGGTGCCGGGCGGGGCGACGGACGGATCCAGAGGCAGCTGCTGCCCGGCGTGCGCGTGCGTCACTTGAAGCCTTTCTTGACGTGGCTGAGGTAGGCGTTGCCCCGGAGGACCCGCTTGCAGCGGGGGCAGTACTCGGTCCACTCGTCGAAGCCGAGGCCCAGGTCGCGCATGGTGCCCTGGAGGTTGTCGACATAGGGGGCGGTGTCGATGGGCCTGCCGCAGCGTCGGCAGGTGAGGAGGCCGGCGTCGGGGCCGTCGGCACCGACCACGCCGGCCGCGGCGCTCATCGTGGCGGTGCTCGATGTCGCGGTGCCGGCGGATGCCGGGCCGGTGGCTTCGGCCTTGCGGCGCGCGGTGTACTTGAACAGCTGCATGCCGACGGCGGCGGGGCGCTGGACGATGTGGAAGAACTTCCCGAACGGGATGTAGATGAGGGTGAAGACCACCGACACCATGTGAAGGATCGCCAGGAACTCGTAGCCGCCACCGTGCAGGAAGATCGAGGAGAAGGTCAGCAGCAGGCCGGTGACCGAGATGACGATGAGGGCGATCAACGGGACCAGGTCGTAGGCGAAGCGCTGGCCGGTGATGGCGCCGCGGTCCTTCATCCGTCGCCACAGGAAGTAGCAGGCGCCGGGGATGACGAGGACGGCGGCGATGTCCAGGCCGTGGAACATCAGCCAGCCGACGATGTTCAGCGAGTCGAAGCCCAGGACCTTGAAGCCCCAGATCCGCATCTCGTAGCCGGGGCCCGAGCCGGTGGAGGAGGTGAAGGTGAACCAGCCCCAGGTGAGCGGGAAGGTGATGAGGGCGGCGAGGATGCAGCCCCAGAAGATCAGTTGGTGGGCAGCCCACCGGGCGTGCGAGCGGGCGCCGAGGAACTTCTGGAAGCCGAGGTAGGTGGCGATCATCCGGGGCAGCGCGGTGGGAGCGCTGCGGAAGTTCTCGACCGAGAAGAAGGCGCGCCAGCCCTGCCGGAACAAGCGGCGGGCGCCCGGCGCGGACACCCACACGGTGTAGCGGTAGGCGACGCCGAAGGCGAGGAAGACGGTCGCCACCGCGTACGGAAGGAGGGCCGAGTCGAAATCGCGCAGCAGTCGGCTGCCGAAGACGATAGCGAGGATCAGCAACACGGAGACGGCGACCCCGGCGAGGGTGGCACGGCGGCGCACTTGGGCGGGGGTCTGCGGCGTCCGGTCCGCCGGGGCGGGCGGCGGGCCGGCGGGGGCCGGCGGGGGCTCGGCAGGGGCCTGCGGTGGCTCGATCACGCGCTCACGATAGAAGCATTCACCCCTTTACGCCCGTTTTGCGATGCCGGCGGGTGAGCGTATGCCCGGGCCGAGCTCAAACGGCGTACAGCCCGTGGGAGCGGAAGATCTCCCGTGTCGCAGCGACCTGCTCCGGAGTCGGCGACGGGGTGTCGTGCAGGGTGAACGGCCTGGCGAGTGCTCGCCATTTCGCTTCGCCGAGCCGGTGGAAGGGGAGGATGTCCACGCGGGAGACATTGCCGAGACCCCCGGCGAAGGCGGCGACTCCCTCGATGTCGGCCGGGTCGTCGGTGAGATCCGGGACGAGGACGTAGCGGACGTGGACCTCCTGGCCGAGGTCAGCGAGGCGGCGGGCGAAGTCCAGGGTCGGCTGGAGCGGTCGACCGGTCAGCTTCTCGTACGTGTCCCGGTCCCAGGACTTGATGTCGAGAAGGACCAGGTCGGTGTCGCGCAGCAGAGCGTCCGTGGCCCGGGCGCCGAGGAAGCCCGAGGTGTCGAGGGCGGTGTGCAGGCCGAGCTCGTACTTCATCCGGTGCAGCAGTTCGCCGGTGAAGACGGGCTGGAGCAGGGGTTCGCCGCCCGAGACAGTGGCCCCGCCGCCGGAGGCGGCGATGAAGCGGGTGTACTTGCCCGCTTCCGCGATCACGTCGTCGGCGGAGGTCCGCTTGCCGTTCCGCATCCGCCAGGTGTCGGGGTTGTGGCAGTACAGGCAGGTCAGGGGGCAGCCGGCGAGGAAGGTGACGAAGCGGGTGCCGGGACCGTCGACACCTGTGGACAGGTCCCAGGAGTGCACCGAACCCTCCGAGGGCCGCCCGGTCACAACGGCGGCAGGGGTGGCGGGACGGGTCGGGATGTCCGAGCCGAGGAGCACGGCCATGGCGGGGCCTCCTATCAGGAAGGAGTGACGAGAGGAGCAAGACGAGACGAGACGAGGCGAGAGGAGCGAAGGAGAACGAGATCAGCAAGAGGAGCGAGCCGAGTGAGGCGAGTGCCGGGTGGCCGGGTGGTGAGGGCCGGCCCGGGGGCTCGGGTCACAGGGAGCCGTGGAAGGTGCGGTGGAGGACGTCGAGCTGCTGGGCGCGGGTGAGGCGGACGAAGTTCACCGCGTATCCGGAGACCCGGATGGTGAGCTGAGGGTGGTTCTCCGGGTGCTCCATGGCGTCGAGCAGCACGTCTCGGTTGAGGACGTTGACGTTCATGTGGAAGCCGTCGGTGGCCATGTAGCCGTCGAGGACGCCGGCAAGGTTCCTGATTCGCTCCTCAGGAGTGCGGCCGAGCCCGTCGGGAGTGACGGTGTTGGTCAGCGAGATACCGTCCTCGGCGTCCTGGTACGGGAGTTTGGCGACCGACAGGGCCGAGGCGACGTAACCGTGGGTGTCGCGGCCGTTCATCGGGTTGGCGCCTGGGGAGAACGGCTCGCCGGCACGACGCCCGTCGGGAGTGTTGCCGGTCTTCTTTCCGTAGACGACGTTGGAGGTGATGGTCAGGACGGACTGGGTGTGTTCGGCGTTCCGGTAGGTCGGGTGCTTGCGCACCTTCTTCATGAACTCCTCGACCAGCCGGACGGCGATCGAGTCGGCACGGTCGTCGTTGTTGCCGTACGCCGGGAAGTCGCCCTCGATCTCGAAGTCGGTGGCCAGGCCGGTCTCGTCGCGCAGTGCGGTGACCTTGGCGTACTTGATGGCGGCCAGCGAGTCGGCGGCGACCGAGAGGCCGGCGATGCCGCAGGCCATGGTGCGACGCACGTCACGGTCGTGGAGCGCCATCTCGATGCGCTCGTAGGCGTACTTGTCGTGCATGTAGTGGATGACGTTCAGCGCGTGGACGTAAACGTTCGCCAACCACTCCATCTGCGCGTCGAACTTGCGCATCACCTCGTCGTAGTCGAGGACCTCGGAGGTGACGGCGCCGGTGTCGGGGCCGACCTGGACGCCGGACTTCTCGTCGCGGCCGCCGTTGATCGCGTAGAGGAGGGTCTTCGCGAGGTTCACGCGAGCGCCGAAGAACTGCATCTGCTTGCCGACGGGCATCGCGGAGACGCAGCAGGCGATGGCGGTGTCGTCGCCGAAGCGGGGACGCATCAGCTCGTCCGACTCGTACTGGACGGAGGAGGTGTCGATCGAGACCTTCGCGCAGAACTCCTTGAAGCCCTGAGGGAGCTGCGGTGACCAGAGCACGGTCATGTTCGGCTCGGGGGCCGGACCGAGGTTGTACAGGGTCTGGAGATAGCGGAAGGAGGTCCTGGTGACCAGCGGACGGCCGTCCACGCCGATGCCGGCGATGGACTCGGTGACCCATGTCGGGTCGCCGGAGAAGAGCTCGTCGTACTCGGGGGTGCGGAGGAAGCGGACGATACGCAGCTTGATGACGAAGTCGTCGACCAGTTCCTGTGCCTGTTCCTCGGTGAGGAGACCGGACTCGATGTCCCGCTGCAGATAGACGTCAACGAAGGTGGAGGTGCGGCCCAGCGACATCGCGGCGCCGTTCTGCTCCTTCACGGCGGCGAGGTAGGCGAAGTACAGCCATTGGATGGCCTCGCGGCCGGTGGTGGCCGGGCCCGAGATGTCGTAGCCGTAGGCGGCGGCCATCACCTTCAGCTCGCCGAGCGCACGGATCTGCTCCGCGAGCTCCTCGCGCAGCCGGATCGTCTCTTCCAGCGAACGGTTCCCGGCGGAGAGGGAGTTCAGCTCCGCCTTCTCCTGCTCCTTCACCTCGACGAGGCGGTCGACGCCGTAGAGGGCGACCCGGCGGTAGTCACCGATGATGCGACCGCGACCGTAGGCGTCGGGGAGGCCGGTGACGATGCCGGCCTTGCGGGCAGCGCGGATCTCGGGGGTGTAGGCGTCGAAGACGCCGGCGTTGTGGGTCTTGCGGTACTCGGTGAAGACCTTCTCCAGCTCCGTCGAGACCGGGTAGCCGTAGGTCTCCAGGACGCCGGCCACCATGCGCCAGCCGCCGTTCGGCATGATGGCGCGCTTCAGCGGGGCGTCCGTCTGGAGGCCGACGATCAGGTCCTTGTCGCGGTCGATCCAGCCCGGGGCATGGGCGGTGATGGTGGAGGGGATGTCGTACGCGACGTCGTGGACGCCCTTGGCACGCTCCTCCGGAAACCTGTCCGTGATGGCCTTCCACACGGCGGTGGTCCGCTCGGTGGGGCCGGCGAGGAAGGAGCCGTCTCCCTCGTACGGGGTGTAGTTCTGCTGGATGAAGTCGCGTACGTCGATGGCGTCACGCCACAGACCGCCCTTGAAGCCCTTCCAGGCTCCACCGTTCACCGTTGCTTCAGCAGGGGTCACCGTCACTGCCCGCACCGCCTTCGATCTCTCGGAACAGCCTTGTTGCCGGCTGGCTGCTTCCATTGCACTCCGTTTGATCGATCGGATGGGGCGGCAATGGTCACCAGTCGACGGCCGTTGGTCCCTTCCCTGGCATGCGGAAAGGCCCCGTCGAAGCGGGACCGTTCGGCGCGGTCCTTCGGCGGGGCCGTCGGGGTCTCTCGGCGGAGCCGTCGGGGCCCTTCGGCAGGGCCGGCGGGGTCCTTCGGCGGGGCCGGCGGCCAGCCGGGCAGGCTCGCAGGCGCCCAGCCCGGGCCAGACGGGCCGACGGTCGAGGGAGCCTGCGCCCAACCTGTGGCCGACGGCAGACCTGGCCGGGCCCGCGCCCGATCAGGCGGGCCGGCCCGGCGCAGGTCCGTCAGCTGGGGGCCTCGGCGTTCTTGCGGGCGTAGAACCACCAGGTCACGAGTACGCAGCTCAGGTAGAAGGCGACGAATCCCCACATCGCGCTGGTCACGGCGATGGAGCCGAAGAGTGCCGGGATGAAGAAGAAGCCGTAGGCGGCGATGGCCGAAGTGAAACCGGTGACGGCTCCGGACTCCATCTCCGCCTGCTTCCGGGCACGCGCGTACTCCGGGGTGCCCTCGGTCAAGCCCTTCAGATGGGTCCCACGGAAGATCACCGGGATCTGGCGGAAGGTCGAGCCGTTGCCGATGCCGGAGAAGAGGAACGCCGCCAGGAAGCAGAAGAAGAAGCCGTAGAACGAACCGCTGGGGGCACCGGAAGCGCCGGAGCCGCCGTCGTCGATCGCGGGAAGGAAGTCGATCACCCCCACGATGGAGACCGCCATGCCCACGAAGGACAGGATCGTGACCCGCGCACCGCCCCACCTGTCGGCGATCCAGCCGCCCGCCCACCGGGCGAGGGCGCCGACCGCCGGGCCCATCCAGGCGTAGGTGGCGACGGAGTAGTCAGGGAAGGTGGTCTTGATCAGCATCGGCAGGGCGGCGGCGAAACCGATGAACGAGCCGAAGGTACCGACGTACAGCCAGGTCATCAGCCAGTTGTGCTTGCGCTTGAAGATCACCTTCTGCCGGCTGAACGGCGTCGACGCGACCTTCAGGTCGTTCTGGCCGAACCAGGCGACGGCGGCCAGGACCAGCAGCACCGGGACCCAGATGAAGGCGGCGTTCTGCAGGTGGACCGGGGTGCCGTCGGCCTTGTGCTGGGCCGAGCCGATGGCAATCGTCGACCAGGTGATGACGATCGGGGTCAGCAGCTGGACGGCGGAGACGCCCAGGTTGCCGAGGCCGCCGTTGACACCGGTCGCGCTGCCCTTCCTCGCCTTCGGGAAGAAGAAACCGATGTTGGCCAGGGACGAGGCGAAGTTCGCGCCTCCGATGCCGCACAGCGCGGCGATGCCGACCATCACCCCGTACGGGGTCGACGGGTCCTGGATCGCGATGCCCAGCCAGATCAGCGGCACGACCAGCACCAGCGTCGACAGGGCGGTGAAGCGCCGCTGCCCGATCATCGGGCCGAGGAAGGTGTAGAGGATCCGGGCCGTGCCGCCGGTCAGACCCGGGACTGCCGTCAGCCAGAACAGCTGGGAGGTGGAGAAGGCGAAGCCGACGTCCTTCAGGTTCGTCGCGGTGACCGACCACACCTGCCAGACCACGAACGCCACGAGCAGCGCCGGCACGGCGATCCACAGGTTGCGGTTCGCGACCCGGCTGCCGATGGACTTCCAGAAGAGCTCGTTCTCCGGTTCCCAGTCCGTGATCGTCCTGCCGGGCCCGTACTGCTCCGCGCCGTACGGGGCGGGTGACGGGCCGCCCGTCCTTCTGCTGTCCTGGACTACCGAACTCATGGCGATTTCCTGAGGTCGAGGGGCTCTTGCTCCTCCAGGCTCCGCTCGGACAGCAGGCGTACGGGAGAGCCGATCGTCGTGGGAGTCGGCGGGCGGAGGTCCCGCCGGACCGGGCCCTACGAACCTCGTCGTGGCGCTACCGCGTCGTGTTGTCGTGGCGCCCCGCGTCCCGGCGCGCGGCATCGGGCTGTCGTGGCACCTCACGTCCCGGCAGGCAGCATCGGGCTGTCGTGGCACCCACCCCACGTCCGGCGGGCGGCATCGTGTGTCGTGGCGCCCCACGTCCCGGCGGGCGGCATCGTGTGTCGTGGCGCCCCACGTCCCGGCGCGCGGCATCGCGTGTCGTGGCGCCCCACGTCCCGGCGGGCGGCATCGTGTGTCGTGGGGCCCCAGCGCCGTGGCACCCCAGCGTCGTGGTGTCGTACGGCCGTGGGTGGGTGAGGGCGTGCTGTTCTGTGGGGCATGACGCAACCCTTTCTTCCGCTCACCGCCCGGTCGCGTGAGGAAGCGCACCGGGCGGCCACGCCGCTCGAGTTGTTCTTCGACCTCTGCTTCGTCGTCGCCGTCGCCCAAGCCGGTGCGGAGCTCGTGCACGCCGTCGCGGAGGGGCATGCCGGGACCGGGATCCTGAACTACGCGATGGTGTTCTGGGCCATCTGGTGGGCCTGGATGAACTTCACCTGGTTCGCCTCGGCGTACGACAACGACGACGTCCTGTACCGGGTCGTGACCCTCGTCCAGATCGCCGGCGTGCTCATCCTCGCCGCCGGCGTCTCGCGGGCCTTCGAGGACCACGACTTCCTTGTCGTGTACATCGGGTACCTCGTCATGCGGCTCGCGCTCTCCACGCAGTGGCTGCGCGCCGCGCACCACGCCACCGACCCCGCCGAACGAACGATGTGCCGGCGGTACGCGGGCGGCGTGGCGGCCTGTCAGATCGGCTGGACGGCGCTGCTGTTCGTTCCCGAGGACGGCCGCCCATGGGTGTTCCTGGTCATGGCCCTGGCCGAGATGGCCGTACCGGTGTACGCGGAGAAGGACGTCACGACGCACTGGCACCCGCACCACATCGCCGAGCGCTACGGCCTCTTCACCATCATCGTGCTCGGCGAGACCATCGCGGCGGCGACGGTCGCCGTGAAGTCGGGTGTGGCGGAGAACGACGCGCTCGGCGAGGTGCTGCCGATCGCCGCAGGCGGACTCCTCATCGTCTTCGCCGCCTGGTGGATCTACTTCGTCGTCCCCGCCCACGACCGGCTCGCCTCCAACCGCCAGGGCTTCCTCTGGGGCTACGGCCACTACCTGATCTTCACCTCCGCCGCCGCGATCGGCGCGGGCATCGAGATCGCGGTCGAGCAGGCCGTCGGCGAAGCGCACATCACCACCCTCGCCGCGTCCTCCGCCGTGACCATCCCGGCGGCCGTGTTCCTGCTGTGCGTGTGGCTGCTGCACGCCCGCTACTTCAAGGTCGGCTTCGCCCAGCAGGCGGTGCTTCCTGTGGCCGTCCTGGCGATCCTGATGTGCTCCTTCGCCGGGCACTGGGCGGTGTTCGCCGCCGGGCTCGTCTCGGCGGCGACGGTGGCCGTGGGAGTGACCCTGACGGCCACCAACCCGGCCACGAGACGGAACGGACCACGGGCCTCCTGAGGCGGGGAGCAGAGCGGCACGAGGGACGCGAGGGGTGTGAGGGGTACGAAGGGTGCGAGAGGTACGAGGGGTACGAGGGGCGGAAGAGGGTTCCTCCGTGGCCTTACGCCGCGCGTGGCGCACGGGACGTCCCGCGCCGTGTGTACGGTGCCGGACGGCGCACGCCGCATGCACCTCACGGGAGCCCTCGCGCCGTGCCCGCGCCCAGCGGAACCCCTGTACCTGCCCCCTGCCCTGCTCCGGCCCCTGGGCCCGCGCCGTCCCCCAGGTGAGAATTTCCCCATGGTCTTCCGGCTTCTCGGTCCGCTCACCGTCGGCGGCTCGCCCGCCTCCGGCGGTCCCCGGGTGCGGGCGCTGCTCGCCCTGCTGCTGCTCGACGCGGGGCACGTGGTCGCGGTCGAACGGCTCGTCGACGGCCTGTACGGGGACGACCCTCCGGCAGGCGCCGCGAACGCCCTCCAGTCGCAGGTCTCCCGGCTGCGCCGGGCGGGCCTGCCGGACGGGGTGGCCGTGGAGCATTCGCCCGCCGGCTACCGGCTCGCCGGCGTCGCGGCCGACGACGTGGACGCGTTGCGGTTCGCGCGGCTGGCGCGCGAGGGCGCCCGGCTCCGCGCCGCGTCCGGGGACGCCGTACGGGCCGAGGAGCTGTTGCGTGAGGCCCTCGGGCTCTGGCGCGGACCTGCCCTCGCGGACGTACGGGACGCTCCGTACGCCGCCGCGCAGGTCGCCCGGCTCGACGCGCTGCGCCTCGACGCGTTGGAGGAGTGGGCGGCCGCACGCCTCGCCTGCGGCGGTGATCCCGCTCCGCTCGTACGGGACTTGACGGAGGCGGCGACCGCCCACCCGCTGCGCGAACGGCTCCGGGCCCTCCAGATGCGGGCGCTGGCCGGCGCCGGGCGACAGGCGGAGGCGCTCGGCGTGTACGAGGAGGTGCGCGGGGCGCTCGCGGAGGAGCTGGGCGCGGATCCATCGGAAGAACTGGTCTCGGCCCACCTGGCGGTCCTCCGGGGAGAGGCATCCGCCCCGTCGGCGAACGGGTCCGGGCAGTCGGCGAACGGGCCGGGTCGGGCGGAGAACGGGCCGGGGCAGGCAGCGAGCGGTCCGGGTCGGGCGGCAGACGCGTCGGGTCGGGCGGAGAACGGGCCGGCTCCGGCGGCAAACGGGTCGGGGCAGGCGGCAAACGCGTCGGCTCGGCCGGCGAGCGGGGCGGCGGAAATCCGGGGCGGAACCGGCCCCGGCCGGCGGGGCGGCCGCTCCGGGCACGGGCCTGGCCCCGGGACGGAACTTCCGGACCGCGACGGAGGCGATCCCGATCTCGGACTCGACCTTGGCGTTGGCGTTGGCGTTGGCCTTGGCGTTGGTCTTGGTCTTGGTCCCGGCATTGGACTTGTGCCCGGTCCCGGTCGTGATCTTGATCCCGGTCTGGGACTTGTGCCTGGTCCTGGTCTTGGTCCTGGTCTTGGACTTGCGCCCGGTCCTGGTGGTCGTGACCTTGGTCCCGTTCCACGGACCCGCGTGCGGCCGCCCCTGCCGCTCACCGCCTTCGTGGGGCGGGAGCGCGAGCGGGAGCGGCTCGGTGCGTTGCTCTCGGCCGCGCGGCTGGTGACGCTGGTCGGACCCGGCGGCGCGGGCAAGACCCGGCTCGCGGTGGAATGCGCGGGCCGTGACGCCGTGTTCGTGGACCTGGCCGCCGTCGGGCCGGGCGAGTCGGCCGGGGCGTTCGCGCGTGCGCTCGGGGTGCGGGACGCCGGTTCGGACGCACTCGTGCGGGCCCTCGCGGACCGGCCGGTGCTGCTCGTCGTCGACAACTGCGAGCACGTGGTGGCCGAGTCGGCCCTGCTCGTACGGGAGCTGCTCACCGGCTGCCAGGAGCTGCGGGTCCTCGCGACCAGCCGTGAGGCGCTGGGCATCACGGGCGAATCCCTGCTGCCGCTGGCCGCGCTCGCGGCCGGTGCGGCGGAGGAGCTGTTCGTACGACGTGGGGCGGCGGCCCGGCCCGGGTTCACCGGGCACGCGCGCGTGCCCGAGATCTGCGCGGCCCTCGACGGGCTGCCCCTCGCCCTCGAACTCGCGGCCGCCCGGCTGCGGACCCTCACCGTCGACGACCTCGCCGACCGGCTGGGAGACCGGCTCGCCGGGCCGTTCCGGGTGCTGTCGCGGGGGGACCGCACGGCGCCCGAACGGCACCGGACGCTGGCCGCGGTGGTGCAGTGGAGCTGGGAACTCCTGGACGAGGAGGAACGGGTCTCCGCGGCGCGTTTCTCCGTCTTCCGGGGCGGCGCCACCATCGAGGCGGCGGCCGCGGTCTGGGGCACGGATGCCGCGGACGCCGCCGACCTCCTGGCGTCGCTCACCGAGAAGTCGCTGATGGAGGCGACCACGGACGCGAGCGGCCGGAGCCGCTACCGCATGCTGGAGACCGTCCGCGCCTACGCGGCGGGGCAGCTGCCCGCCGACGACCCGGCCTTCGCCGCGCACACCGCCCACTTCCTGGCCCTCGCCCGCGCCACCGACCCGGGACTGCGCGGCCCTGACCAGCTCGGCCTGCTCGCCCGCCTCGACGCCGAGGAGCCGAACCTGCGCACCGCCCTGCGCCGCGCGTCCCCGGAGGACGGGCTGCGCCTGGTGGCCGCGCTCACCTCGTACTGGTGGCTGCGGGGCCTGCGCGGCCAGGTCGCCGGGCCGGCCGCGGAACTGCTCGACGCGGTCGAACAGGCCAGTCTCGCACCGGACTCGGCCGGTCTCGGCGAGGAGTACGCCCTGTGCGTCCTGATCGCCGGAGCCGCACCCGCGCCCGGAACGGGCCCTGGCGTCGCCATCGGAACCGGCCCCGGCAGTGGCCCTGGCGGCGCCGTAGCCGGCCCTGACACCAGCACCGGGCAGCAGCGGCAGCCGGCCCCGCCTCCCACCACACGGCTCGTACGCGCGCGGGACCTGCTCGTCACGCGTACGGAGCCGCTGCGGCAGCCGTTCACCGCGTTCCTGTGGGCCACGGCGGTCGGGCCGGAGGAGCGCCTTCCGGTACCGGACGACCCCTGGTCGCGTGCCCTCGACCTGGTCGGCCAGGGGCACCTGGCACTGGCCCGGGGAGACCGGGAGACGGCGGAACGGACGTTGACGGCGGCCCTGGCGGGCTTCCGCGCCCTCGGTGACCGCTGGGGCACGGCCACGGCCCTGGAGGGGCTCGCCGGCCTCTCCCCCGAACCGCTGCCCCTGCTCGCCGAAGCCCTCGGCCTCTTCGAATCCCTGGGCGTGGCCGAGGACATCGTGGACCTCCTCGGCCGCCGCGCCACGGTCCACGAGGCCGCGGGCGACCCGGACTCCGCCGCCGCGGACCGCACCCGCGCGGCGGAAACCGCGCGCCGCGCGGGCCTCCCCGGCCGGCCGCAGGAGCCGAAGGCGGCGGGCCTGCCTGGCCCGGCAGGCCCGCTGGCCTCCGTGGGCCCGCAGACCTGACCGGCCCTGCCCGCAGGACCTGACCGGCCCGCCTGGCCTGCCGGACGCTGCGGATCTGCCGGACGCCGCGGTTCTGGCGGAAGCCGCGGACCTGCCGGGCTCCGTGGACCTGCCGGGCTCCGCAGACTGCCGGGCTCCACGGATCTGCCGGACCCTGCGGCCCTTCCAGGCCGGCAGGACATGTCCGAGTGCGGCTGGTGGGCGATCCGCCCCGACGAGGCCGCCTCGGTACTCCGTCCTGAGTCCAGGGCGCCGGGGTAATTCGTCCGAGGCTCAAGGTCCTGGCCATGAACTCCTGGCCCCCGGGCCGCCGGCCCCCAGCTCCACCCGGGCCTGGGCTGCCTGGCCGGGCTGCCTGGTGCCTCGGGCTCAAGCCCGAGGCCTCCGAGCCCGGGCCGTAGAGCTCGCCCGGCCCTCACTGCCCACCCAGGCGGCCGTGCCCACCCGCGCCCGCCGTGCCCACCCGCGCCGTGGTCAGCCGCCGTCAGCGCTTCGTGCGTGGTTCGTCAGCGGACGCGGCCAGTCTCCTTCCTGTCGGGGCGATCGCCTCACACCGAACTCCGCAGACCGGAAGGTTCGCCATGCAGCAGCACACCCTTCGCACCGCCCTCGTCACCGGCGCCTCGCGCGGCATCGGGCGGGCCATCGCCCGGCGTCTTGCCGCCGACGGACTGCTCGTCGCCGTCCATTACGGCACCGACGGGGCGGCCGCGCAGGAGACCGTCGACCTGATCACCGCCGACGGCGGCCGGGCGTTCGCCGTCGGGGCCGAGCTCAGCACGCACGAAGGCGTACTGCTGCTCGTCGAGGGCGTACGGGCGGGGCTCCTGGCCCACACCGGGGGCACCGGGCTCGACGTCCTGGTCAACAACGCGGCCGTCTCGTCCTCCGGCGGGCACCTCCAGGACGAGACCGTCGAGCAGTTCGACCGCGTCTTCGCGGTCAACGTGCGCGCCCCGTTCTTCCTGGTGCAGCAGCTCCTTCCGGTGCTGCGCGACGGTGGCTCCATCGTCAACATCGGTTCCGCCGTCACCCGTGTCTCGCTCGCCGACGAGCTGGCGTACGCGATGACGAAGGGCGCCATGGAGACCTTCACCCGCACCCTCGCGAACGTCGCCGGCATGCGGCGGATCACCGTCAACACCGTTGCCCCCGGCCCGACGCAGACCGCCGGGCTCACGGCCGCGATGGCGGCGATGCCGCAGTTGGAGGAGTTGCTGATCGCCGGTCAGGCGCTGCCGTGGGTCGGTCAGCCGGAGGACGTGGCCGAGCCGGTGGCCTTCCTCGCCTCTCCGGCCGGTCGCTGGGTCACGGGCACGGTGATCGACGCCTCGGGCGGCACGTACCTCGGCCCGAAGCGCTGAACCGCCCGCGCTGAACCGCCCGCGCCGTTCCCACCCCGGTCCGAGCCGCTCCCACCCCTGCCCGGCCGGCTCTCGACCGGCCCGCTTCCCTTCCTCCGTTCCGGCCCGCCCCGGTCCCTCCGCCGGTCATCCGTGCTACGCAGGAGGCATGGCCGAGCATCAGCACGACACGCCGCGCGACACCTCGAACCTCACGCCGCGCGACACCTCGAACCTCACGCCGCACGACACCTCACTCGCAACCCCGCCCGACGCCTCGTACAGACCGCCCAGGACGACCGGAACCCATGGCGGCATCACCGACGTGGCCGGGATCCGCGTCGGTCACGCGCGCGTGGCCGGGCCTCGGGCCCTGTCCGGGACGACGGTGGTCCTGGCCCCGGAGGGCGGGGCGGTCGCCGCGGTCGACGTACGGGGCGGCGGGCCCGGTACGCGGGAGACGGACGCACTGGACCCGCGCAACCTGGTGCAGCGCGTCGAGGCGGTCGTCCTGACCGGAGGCAGCGCGTACGGGCTGGACTCGGCAGGCGGGGTGATGTCCTGGCTGGAGGAGCAGGGGCGCGGCGTGCGGGTGGGACCCGATCCGGCACATGTGGTGCCGGTCGTGCCCGCCGCCTGCGTCTTCGACCTCGGCCGCGGCGGCGATTTCTCCGCCCGGCCGGACGCCACGACGGGCCGGGCGGCGGTGGAGGCCGCCGCGGCGAGCGGGCTTCACGCGCGCGTGGAGACGGGCGCGGTGGGTGCGGGCACGGGAGCCGTCGTCGGCGGCCTCAAGGGCGGAGTGGGGACGGCGAGCACCGTCCTGGAGTCGGGGATCACGGTCGGCGCGCTGGTGGTGGTCAACGCGGTCGGTTCGGCGGTCGATCCGGAGACGGGCGTGCCGTACGGCGGTTACTTCAGTGGATTCGACGGCCTCGACGACCGCGGCGGATCCGGCGACGTCCATGGCCCCGTCCGCTTCGCGTTTCCCGATCCGGCCGTGCACGCGGCGGCGATGCGGCGTCTCGCCGAGGCGCGGGCGAAGCTCGCGCCCCCGCCTCTGAACACCACCCTCGCGGTGGTGGCGACGGACGCGGTGCTGACCCGCGCGCAGGCGCACAAGCTCGCAGGGACGGCGCACGACGGCATCGCGCGCGCCGTCCGTCCCGTGCATCTCCTGAACGACGGCGACACCGTCTTCGCCCTCGCGACGGGGGCGCGCGAACTGCCTTCCGCGCCCGGTCCGCTCGCCCTCAACGAGATCCTCGCGGCGGGTGCGGACACCATCACCCAAGCCATCGTCCAGGCCGTTCTCGCGCCCGCCAACGGCGTGTCGGGGCCCGGCGGCGACTTCCCCTCCTACCGCGAGCTGTACGGCGACACGCGCAACGGCTAGCCCTGTCCACCGACTGCCGGTATACCGAGGGAAGTTGAAAAATACTCAAAGGGGCGCGGGAACTCGGTGTGCGCCCCCGTTCGTTTTCCCGAACGCCGGACACGATGTCAGACCCAGGGACTACGTTTAGCAAGCAGCAAGTGACATGCGGCGACGGCCTGGAGACCCCCTTGAACGATCCGCAGGATCAGTCTCACGATCCGTACGAGACCACCGAGACCCACCTTGAGCGACTTCTCGGCCGGGCGCTCAACTCCTTCGACCTGCCCGATTCCACGATCGAGCGGCTGGAGTCGGCCCTCGCCCACTCCACGGCGCTGTACTCCTCGCACCACAGCGCGTCGCTGCACCGCACCACCTACCGCCATACGTACCTGCTGCCGGACGGCACCGCGCCGAGCCTCTGGGAGCTGGTCCACAACTCCGGCCGGGACGGCACCGAGCAGCACGAGCTGTACCTGGAGGAGGCCGAGGCGCGGCTCGCCGCCTCCCGGCTGCCCTCCGGACCCTCGCTGGACTGGACCGTGGAGCGGTCGGACGGCACGACCTCCGAGGAGGACGACGACCTGGAGGTGCTGAGCGCCCTCCTCGCCCGCCCGATACCGACCCAGCCGCGGATGTACGTGCCGGACAACTCGGCGGACCACGCACGCCGGGTGCTGCGCCGCGCGGAGAACGCGGACCGGCCCGGCGAGGCCACCGCCCGGCGGCTGCGGCTCGCGTTCGCACACCACATCACCCAGGCCTTCGGACGGCACTGCCCCGTGGAGGGCGGCCGGGACGCCGGCTTCACCCTCTACGAGCACCAGTTCCTGCTCCTGGACGGCAGCGAGCTGAGCCTCTGGGAGGTCGAGCACACAGCGACGCCCGACGGCCGTCACATGTGCGAGGTGTACGAGGAGGAGCGCGCCGCCCGCGAGGCGATGGAGTCCCGCGCGCGCGTGCGCTGACGGACAGCGCTGCGCCTGCCCCGCCTCGCCATGGCTGCCCCACCCTGACCGGGCCATGCCTTGCCCGGCCTGGCCTGGCGGGGCTTTTCCGGGCCATGCCTGGCCTGGCCTGGCGGGGCTTTGTCTGACCTGGTCCGCCCTGGCGGGGCCTGGCCCGCCCTGGCCTGGCCTGGTCTGCCTCCGGCTCTATCTCTCCTCCTCCCCGGTCCTTTCGCCCGCGACCTCGGCCGTACGCCCGGTCTTGCGCACCAGCAGCGCGACCGTCACTCCCGTGAGCCGTTCGGTGCCGGTCGCCGTGTAGTGGGCCCGCAGGGCGCGGGCCTGGGCCGACGGGAGGGCCTGCAACGGGTCCGCTTCGCCTGCCGGGACGACCAGCCAGATGCGCGGCTCGTCGCGCAGGCAGCGCGCCGGGACCGGGCACTCCGACGCCCACAGATCGGCGCGGTCGGCCGCCGAGCGGGCCAGGAAGACGTCCCGCGGGCGCAGTCCGTCCGGCAGATAGTGCCGTACGCCGGCGTCCAGGAGTCGCCAGTAGTCGTCGCCGCGGTCGTAGACCACGGCGTCCCCGGGACGGTGGTACTTCTCGATGGCGGCTGCGGCGCCCCGGTAGTCCACGCCGTGCCAGAAGTGCGCGTACGGTTCGCGCAGCGCCCGCTGCTCGGGCAGCGTGAGCAGGGCGAGCCCGGCCAGGAGCACGGCGAGGACGGCCCGGGGACGTACGGTCCGCAGCGCGGCCCCGGCCAGGACGGCCCAGGCGGGCAGCGTGAACAGCAGATAGCGGAAGTAGAAGTACGAGACGTCTCCGTGCGAGACCGCCCACAGGATCAGCGGAGGCGCCACGGCGGAGGCGGTCATCGCCGACAGCCAGGCCCGGTCGGCGCCGGCACCCGCACTCGGGCTTGAACCGAAGCCGGACCCGAAACCGGACCAGAGGCCGGAGCCGGGACCGGAACCGGGACCGGAACCGGACCGGAAGCCGGAGCCGGGACCGGAACCGGAATCGGAATCGGAATCGGAATCGGACCTGGCGTCACCGCCGTCCGCGTCCGCACCCACGCCCGCACCCGCACCCGCACCGGCCGTGCGGCTCGCCCGCCCCTGACGCCCCGTCCAGGCCAGCGCGGCCAGGGCCATGACCGCGCCCCCGGTCAGCGCGGAGCCGAACAGCTGCGGCCAGAACGCGGCCAGGCCCCACAGGTCGGGACTCGGGATCCACGAGATCTGACGCCCCGCCTGTGAACGGCCCAGGGCCAGGACCGGTGCCGCCGCGGCTGTGCCGGTGAGGACCGCGGCACCGAAGTACAGGAGCACCGGACAGCCCTTGACGCCCTTGACGCCCTTGACGCCCTTGATGCCTTTGATGCCTTTGGCCGCGACCGCGGCCGCCACCACGTGCCCGGCCAGGGCGGTCAGCGCCACGAGGTGCAGCAGTCCGACCGCTGATACGGCCAGGGCGTAGGCGACCCAGCGCCCTTTGCTGTCGGGCCGGTCCAGGGCCCGCAGCAGGAGCAGCGTGGCGAGGGCGACGGCGAGGACGACGAGGGCGTACGGCCTGGCCTCCTGTGCGTAGCGCGACACCACCGGGGTCAGGGCGAACAGCAGGCCCGCGACGCGGCCGGCCCGCGGCCCGGCCAGTCGCGCTCCGATCAGTGCCGTACAGACCGCCGCTCCGGCCGCCGCCAGCACGGAGGGCAGTCGCAGGGCGAGGTCGGAGTCGCCGAAGAGGGTGGTCCAGGTGTGCAGGAGGAGGTAGTACGCGGCGAGGACGGCGTCGACGTTCTGAAGCGTCTCGAGCAGTCGGCCGGTCGAACGGGTCGCCATGTCCCAGCTGTTGAGCTCGTCCTCCCACAGCTGCGGGCCACCCGCCCCGTAGAGGCCGAGGACGAAGGCGAGCAGGCCCGGCCACAGCCATGTGCCGGCCGGCAGTCGGCGGTGGCTCGCCCGGGCGGCGGTCGACCGCGCCGCTCCGGCGTCGGCGCCAAAGCCGACCGCGGAGCGGCGGCGGACCGCAGGATGCCCGGCGGGGGCTGCAGGATCGGCGGGAGCGAGGCCGGCCGGGTCGGTCGGATCGGTGGGAGCGGCCGAGTCGCGGAGGCCGGCCGGGTCGGCCGTGGGGCCGGGGCGGGCCGGGTCAGGGCCGTTACCCCTTACGGAGGCGGGAGTTCCCATCAGCGCCTCCTCACGCAGACGTGACGGACACGGAAGCGGATACGGAAGCGGACACGGAAGCGGAAGCGGAAGCGGAAGCGTCGGCGGGCGCAGGGGCCGAAACCGGAGCTGCTGCCGGGGCGGCGGGCCGGGCCACTGCGGGCGCAGGGGTGGGATCTCGGGTCGTCGCGGGCGCGGCGGGCGCGGTGAGTTTCGCGACGGCGAACTCGCGGTTGGCGCGCGTCCGGTCGCGGTACGGCGCGGGCAGGTCGGGGAGGGCGAGCAGCCGGTCGCAGGCGGCGAGCGAGGCCGTGTGATCGCCCACCCAGTAGGAGGTGATCGAGTACTCGAACAGCAGCCCCCAGCGGTACACCCATGGCTGGAGGAACAGCACGTCCTCGGCGGGCTGCGGCCGGTCGAGGACGGTCGAGAGGATCGCGTGGGCGGCGTGGTGGTGTTTCCGTTTCCGCAGCCGTGCGGCCAGTTCGTAACAGGCCTCCAGCCGCTGCGGACGGGATTCCCAGGCTCGTACGAGGGTGTCCTGGGCGGTGGGCCAGTCACCGGCCTCCGCGGCGAGGATCCCGGCCTGGAGCAGGGAGTAGTAGACCTCCTCGCCCCAGCCGCCCATGGCCGCGCGCCGCTCGTAGAGGGCGGCCGCCTCCTTCGCGCGGCCGCCGGTGTCGCGCAGGGTCTGGGCGAGGTAGAAGACCGTGCGCGGGTTGGCCGGGTCGCGCTCGAGCTCGGCGCTCAGGAGGCGGGCGTCGCGCTCGAACTTGTCGTGGCGGGAGCCGCCGTCGGCGTGGTCCTCGATGACGAGGGCGTCGAGGTTCCGCTGGACGTGCTCGCGGTCCGCGGTCAGGTACTCGTGCGTCACTCCCTCGTACCGCCACGGCAGATCGGCTCTGACCAGGCGCTTGATCCGGTACTCGAGCGCGCCCCGGTGCCGCAGCATGTACGCGTCGGCGGTCAGCTCCGGCAGCGGCCCCTCCTCGCGCAGCACGTGATCGGCGTCGAGGAGGAGCAGGTAGTCGGCCCGGCCGCGGGCCCGGGCGATGTTCAGGCTCCGGTTGTGCCCGAAGTTCACCCAGGGCTCCTCCACCAGCTCGCCGGGGACGCCGGCGAGGGCTCCCCGGATCAGGTCCTGCGTGCCGTCGGTGGAGCCGGTGTCCGAGATGACCCAGGTGGTGACGAGGTGCCGGACGGAGGCGAGGCAGCGCTCGATGACCGCGGCCTCGTTCTTGACGATCATGCACAAGCAGAAGGACGGCTGCACGGCAACACCACTTCCGGTGGGCGGGGCGGGGGGCGACCGTACGCACGACCGTGGCGGGTGCGGCGGCGGCACGCCGTCCCGGCGTCCTGGGTTCGCCTTCGCGTACGCATCCATTCGGCTGGAGCGGATACGCCATGGCGCTGAGAGCGTCCGCGGACCCATCAAGACTTCGCGTGTGCGATCCGACGATCAGATAAGAAGCTCATATGCGCTTCTCTGAAGTCCCGAACATCTCGGGTACCCCGGGTATCCCGGGTACCCCGGACATCACTTGCCTCTCACGCCGGCGAGACCGCCGGCGGAGGAAGGAGCATGCATGCGTCCTGATCCCAGGGCTCGGTCCAGGTCGCCGCTCGGGCCGCTGCCGCGACGGCGCGCCTGGCTGGGCGGTGGCGCCCTCGCCTCGGTGGCGCTGGTCCTGACCGGCTTCACGCCCTCGGCCTCGGCTTGGGGGGACCCCGTCTCCGACGGCCGGTCGGGCGTCGCTGCGGCCGGCCCCATGACCGACGACAAGTGCCAGGACCGCCCGCCGCACGAGCACCAGGGGAAGCCTCCGCACGGCGACGACGGCCCGCCCCCGTGGGAGGAGCAGGGCCCGCCGCCCTGGGAGCAGGGTCCGCCGCACGGCGACGACGGCCCGCCGCCGTGGGAGGAGCAGGGCCCGCCGCCGTGGGAGCAGGGTCCGCCCCCGTGGGAGCAGGGGCCGCGTGGTCACGAGGGACCGCCGGGCGTCGGTGGGCTCCACCAGTTCCTCGACCACCAGATCGGCTCGTTGACGAGCGACCGCTATGTCCGCGCCATGGTCCCCGTGGGCGGCGACCACGAGCACGACCATTGCAAGGTGGGCCCGACCGGACCGACAGGACCGCAGGGTCCCACCGGCCCGACAGGCCCGACGGGGCCGAAGGGCGACACCGGGCCGACGGGCCCGACCGGAGCGACGGGTGCGACGGGTGCGACCGGCGCGACGGGTGCGACCGGCGCGGCCGGGGTCACGGGTCCGACCGGGCCCACCGGCGACACCGGCCCTTCCGGACCGACAGGCGACACCGGAGCGACCGGCGACACCGGACCCACCGGACCCACCGGTGACACGGGCCCCGCCGGACCCACCGGCGACACCGGACCCACCGGACCGACCGGTGACACCGGACCCACCGGGCCCACGGGTGCCACCGGCGACACCGGACCCACCGGACCCACTGGCGACACCGGACCCACCGGACCGACCGGTGACACCGGACCCACTGGCCCCACGGGTGCCACCGGCGACACCGGGCCCGCCGGACCCACCGGCGACACCGGACCCACCGGACCGACCGGTGACACCGGACCCACCGGGCCCACGGGTGCCACCGGCGACACCGGGCCCGCCGGACCCACCGGCGACACCGGACCCACCGGACCGACCGGTGACACCGGACCCACCGGGCCCACGGGTGCCACCGGCGACACCGGGCCCGCCGGACCCACCGGCGACACCGGACCCACCGGACCGACCGGGGCGACCGGAGCCACGGGCGCCACAGGTGCCACCGGAGCCACAGGTGCCACCGGAGCCACAGGTGCCACCGGCCCCTGCTCCGACATCGACGTCTACACCCCCTCGGGCACCGCCGACTTCCAGGCGGCGCTCACCGGCGGGAAGGCCTACGTCGGTAAGGCGGACACGGCCGGCGGACCGATCGTGTGGCAGGACCTGACGAACACCACCGATCCCGACGACGACGACCCCGAGAACCCGGACTTCCCGGCGAACGCCTGCGGCATCGCCATGGAGGCCCAGGGGAACGACGCGTACGTGAAGGTGATCACGACCGCCGGGACCGTGTACCAGACGCACGGTGACGTCGAGGGCAACGCCTTCATCTGGGACGAGGGCTGGACGCAGCAGACGACGCCCACGCCCGTTCAGCTCCGTTCCATGAAGTTCAAGGGTGACCTGAGGACCGACGGACGCGTCAACCGCCACTGACCTGACGGCCGACGCCACGGCTCATCCGAAGGGAGACACGGCCGAGGGGCGGTGCGCGCTGCGAGCGCACCGCCCCTCGGGCTGTCCGGTGGAGACTCAGCTCACCAGAGCCGACTCCTTGACCGGCTCCCCCGGCTCCCCCGGCTCACCCACGCCGTCGGCGTCCGCCGGCTCGTCCTGGGCGCCCTCGACGTGCTGCTTCGACTTCGCCGGCAGCGCGAACATCACCAGGAAGATGCCGGCGAGGACCACGACCGCCCAGCCCAGCGAGTTCCGGAAGGCGTTGGTGAACGCCTCGCCCGTCTCCGCCGGGAACGCCGCGAGCCGCTTCTCGTCGATCGTCCCGAAGAACACCACCGACACCAGGCCGAGGCCCAGCGCGTTGCCCATCTGGCCGGTCGTGTTGATCAGACCCGAGGCGGACCCCGCGTGCTCGCGCGGCACCTCCGAGAGCACCGCGTCCGTCAGCGGCGCCACGATCAGGCCCATGCCCAGGCCCATCACCACCAGCGGCGCGATCATCTGCCACGGCGCGATCTCCATGCCGTACCGGCCCGCGAGGAAGAAGTAGAGCAGGAGGCCCGCCGCCATGGTCAGCGCGCCCGCCTGGAGGACCTTGCGTCCGAAGCGCGGCACGAGCGCCTGCACCGACAGGCCCGCGGCCGCGGAGACGGCGATGGAGAACGGCACGCCCGTCAGACCGGCCTTCAGCGCGGTCCAGCCGAGACCGATCTGCATGTAGAGCGTCCAGACCAGGAAGAAGATGCCCATCACGACGCCGAAGGTCAGCTGGACGGCGATGCCCGCGGCGAAGGACTTCACCTTGAACAGCGACAGCTCGACGAGCGGCGAGCCGTCCTTGCGCGTCTTGTACTTCTCGTACGCGACGAGCGCAGCGAACACGACGAGGCTGCCGGCCATCATCAGGTGGCCCCACAGCGGCCAGTCCAGCTCACGGCCGCGGGTCAGCGGGTAGATCAGCATCAGCATCGCGAGCGTCGCCAGGACCACGCCCACCAGGTCCAGGCGGAGGGCCTTCGGTGCCTTCGACTCGGTGATGAACTTCCGGCCCAGGATCAGGGCCGCGACGCCGACCGGCAGGTTGATCAGGAAGATCGGACGCCATTCCAGGCCCGCGATGTTCCACTGCGTGAGCAGCGCGCCGAGCAGCGGCCCGGACACCGCGCCCAGGCCCATGATCGCGCCGAACAGGCCGAAGACCTTGCCGCGCTCGTGGGCCGGGAACGTGACGTGCACGATCGACAGGACCTGCGGCACCATCATCGCGGCCGCCGCGCCCTGGAGCAGGCGGGAAGCGACCAGCATCTCCTGGTTGGCGGCGAAGCCGCACAGCGCGGACGCGACGGTGAAGCCCGCCGTGCCGAGGAGGAAGAGGCGCCTGCGGCCGTAGATGTCGCCGAGCCGGCCGCCGGTGATCAGACCGGCGGCGAACGCGAGCGCGTAACCGGCGGTGATCCACTGGATCGCACCGAACGAGGCGCCGAGGTCCCGCTCAATGCTGGGGATCGCGATGTTCACGATCGTGGCGTCGACCAGATCCATGAAGGCGGCGGTCATGACGATCGCGAGCGCGATCCAGCGTCTCTTGTCGGCGGTGTCGGCGGTCGCCGCATCCCTGACGGCGTCGTGTGAACTCATGGGATGAACGTATCGGCCATGTAGGTCAGATGATGTCCTAGATGGACCGCATCCTTGAGCACATGACGGACACCCCGGCACGACTCCTCAACCTGTTGTCACTCCTCCAGACGCCGCGCGAGTGGCCCGGCAGCGAGCTCGCCGATCGGCTCTCGGTCTCGCCGCGCACGATCCGCAGGGACATCGGCCGACTGCGCGACCTCGGCTATCCGGTCGAGGCGACCAGGGGCGCGGTGGGCGGCTACCGGCTGGTGGCCGGTACGGCCATGCCGCCGCTGCTCCTCGACGACGAAGAGGCCGTGGCCATCGCGGTCGGGCTGCGCGCGGGTGCCGGGCATGCCATCGAGGGCGTCGAGGAGGCCTCCGTACGGGCCCTGGCCAAACTGGAGCAGGTGCTGCCGTCCCGGCTGCGGCACCGGGTCTCGACCCTCCAGAACGCGACGATCCCGCTGACCCGGGGGGACGGCGCCACCGTCACGCCGCAGACGCTGACCACGCTCGCGGGCGCGGTGACGGGGCAGGAGCGGCTGCGCTTCGGCTACCGGGCGGGGAACGGCGCCGAGTCGAAGCGGCTGGTCGAGCCGTACCGGCTGGTGTCGACCGGGCGGCGCTGGTACCTCGTCGCGTACGACATGGAGCGCGAGGACTGGCGGACCTTCCGGGTCGACCGGGTCAGCGACCCGTTCCCGACGGGGGCGCGTTTCTCGCCGCGGGAGCTGCCGGCGGGGGACGCGGCGGTCTACATGTCCCGCTCCATGGCGCGGACGCTGCCGGAGATCGAGATGGACGTGAGTTTCGAGGCGCCGGCGCAGTTCGTGGCGGGGCGGCTGCCGGCCCATCTGACGCCGGTGCCGACCGGGGAGACGAGCTGCCGGCTGCGGACGCGGATCGCCGATTCCGTCGAGTGGCTGGCGGTGCGGCTGGTGCTGGTGGACGTGGCGTTCACCATCCACGGGCCGGAGTCGCTGGCGGCGTGCGCGGAGGAGCTGGGGGCGCGACTGGCGGCGGCGGTACGCCGCTGAACGCCGCACCCGGAGAGGCCTCGATGCCCGTGGGGCCGGGGCGCACGGGCCTCGGGGCCGAAGAGGGCCTCGGGGCGGAACAGGCCTCGGGCCGGACGGGCCTCGGGCCCGGCTCCCGGGCCGGGGTTCGGCGGGTTCGCCGACTGCGGCCGGGGGCGCGGGCGTAGGCGTGGGCGCGGCCGAGGGCGTCAGCGTGGGCGTGGGCGTGGGCAACGAGGGCGCGCCGCGCAGGGGTGCGGGTTCAGGCGCAGGGGCGGAACGCGCCCGCAAGGGCGCCGTCCGGCAGGCGCCCTGCCCCCAGGCGCCCCAGACCCCCGGGGCATGCGTGGGGTCCTGGGGCGCCCCAGGACCGGGGCACGCCGCCCCAGGCACCCTTGGGCCCGCGGGCGGGGCCCGGCGGCCCGGGTCGGCCGGGGCGTGGGGCTGTCAGGCGACCGCGTCGAAGCCGGTGTCCCGGGCCATCTTCTTGAGTTCGAGGAGGGCGTGCTTCTCGATCTGGCGGATGCGTTCGCGGGTCAGGCCATGTTCCTTGCCGACCTCCGTGAGGGTGCGCTCGCGGCCGTCCTCGATGCCGTAGCGCATACGGATGATCGAGGCCGTGCGGTTGTCGAGCTTGTCGATCAGGTCGTCGAGCTCCTCGCTGCGGAGGAGGGTCAGGACGGACTGCTCCGGCGAGATCGCCGAGGTGTCCTCGAGCAGGTCGCCGAACTGTGTCTCGCCCTCGTCGTCCACCGACATGTTGAGCGAGACCGGGTCGCGGGCCCAGTCGAGGACGTCCGTGACCCGCTCGGGCGTGGAGCCCAGCTCGGCGGCGACCTCGGCGGGCTCCGGCTCGCGGCCGTGCTCGCGGTTGAACTCGCGCTGCACCCGGCGGATGCGGCCCAGCTCCTCCACCAGGTGGACGGGGAGGCGGATGGTGCGGGACTGGTCGGCTATGGAGCGGGTGATGGCCTGGCGGATCCACCACGTCGCGTACGTGGAGAACTTGAAGCCCTTCGCGTAGTCGAACTTCTCGACCGCGCGCACCAGGCCCGCGTTCCCCTCCTGGATGAGGTCGAGCAACGGGAGCCCGCTGCGCGGGTAGCGCCGGGCCACGGCGACGACGAGCCGAAGGTTGGACTTGATGAACAGGTCCTTCGCACGCTCGCCCTCCGCGACCAGCGCTTCGAGCTCCTCGCGGGTCGCCTCGGTCGGACTCTCGAACTCGCCGTCGAGGATCTGCTGGGCGTACACCCCGGCCTCGATCGTCTGGGAGAGCTCGACCTCCTTGGCGGCGTCGAGCAGGGGCGTGCGCGCGATCTCGTCGAGGTACATGCCGACCAGGTCGCGGTCGGCGATCTCCCCGCCCACGGCGCGAACGCTGCTTGCCCGGCTGTCTCCGCTCGCGGCGGGCGACTGACGACGGGCGACGGCACGGGTTGCCATGCGTGCTCCCTTGCTGAGTAGGTCGCGACACCCTCACGGGTGCCCTGCATCCGACGGAAACAACGACTGGAATCAGGACAGAATTCCCACCCGGCACATGGATTTTCGCGATCATGCAGTATCCTGCGCCGCCGCCGGCCGGAGGTGTGTCCGACGGGATCGACGGACCCGCAGGTCAGGAGGGGCATGGACGCCCCGCCGGCCCCGCCGACCCTGGGGCCGGGTCCGCGTGAGACCGCCGTCACACCCGGAGCAGCGACTTCCTCGGCTCCGCTCCCACCCCTCAGGACGACGTGCGTCCCTCCACGGTTGCTCGGCACACATGGCAGGGATCAGCCGAACGCGCACGGCGGGGGTCAGCCGAACACGCACGACCGGGTCAGCCGAACGCGCACGACCGGCTCAGCCGAACTGGATCGAGCGCTTCGCCAGGCCCATCCAGAAGCCGTCGATCACGCTCCGCTCCCGGTCCAGGTCGCCGGCGGCGTCCGCCGCGCCCATGGTGACGAACAGCGGGGCGAAGTGCTCGGTGCGCGGGTGGGCGAGCCGGCCGGCGGGCGACGCGTGCTCGAAGTCGAGCAGCGCGTCGACGTCCCGCGCGGCGAGCGCCTCGTGCCCCCAGGCGTCGAATTCGGCCGACCAGCCCGGAACGCCGCCGCCGGTGTGCCGCAGGGCGGCCAGGTTGTGGGTGAAGAAGCCGCTGCCCACGATCAGCACGCCCTCGTCGCGGAGCGGGGCCAGCTTGCGGCCGATGTCCATCAGCCGGCGCGGGTCGAGGGTGGGCATGGAGATCTGCAGGACCGGAATGTCGGCCCCCGGGAACATCTCCACCAGCGGCACGTACGCGCCGTGGTCCAGGCCCCGGTCGGGGATGTCCTGCACCGGCGCGCCGGGCGCACGGAGCAGCTTGCGGACGGACTCGGCGAGCTCGGGCGCTCCGGGCGCCCCGTACCGCACGCGGTAGTAGTGCTCGGGGAAGCCCCAGAAGTCGTAGACGAGCGGGACGGTCTCGGTGGCGCCGAGGGCGAGCGGGGCCTCCTCCCAGTGGGCGGAGACCATGAGGATCGCGGTGGGGCGGGGCAGGTCCGCGGACCAGGCGGCGAGCTCGCCGGGCCAGACCGGGTCGTCGGCGAGCGGCGGCGCGCCGTGGGAGAGGTAGAGGGCCGGCATCCGCGTGGGGGCGGGGTTCGGTTCGAGCGTGGCGTGCATGACGTCCGCCTCCCGTTCAGAGTTCCTTGAACTTTCAAGCTTGAAGTCAGTCTAGACCCGATCTAGTTCAACTTTCAAGGACTGGTCGTACGATGGCCCCATGAACGAACCCCGCTGGCTCAGCGACGAGGAACAGCGCACCTGGCGCTCCTACCTCCACGCCACCACCCTCCTGGAGGACCATCTCGACCGCCAGCTGCAGCGCGACGCCGGGATGCCGCACATCTACTACGGGCTGCTCGTCCAGCTCGCCCAGGCACCGCGGCGCCGGATGCGCATGACGGAGCTGGCCAAGGACGCGAAGATCACCCGCTCCCGGCTCTCGCACGCGATCGCGCGGCTCGAGAAGAACGGCTGGGTGGCACGCGAGGAATGCGCCTCCGACAAGCGCGGCCAGTTCGCCACACTGACGGACGAGGGCTACGAGGTGTTGCGCCGCACCGCGCCCGGCCATGTCGAGGCCGTGCGGCAGGCGCTCTTCGACCGGCTCACGCCGGAGCAGGTCGAGCAGCTCGGCGCGATCATGCGGGCGGTCGCCGAAGGCCTCCAGCCCACGGACCCGAACGCGGACCTGCCCTGGCTCCGCTGAAGCCCGGACGATCGGAGATCGCGTGATCGGAGATCGCGTGATCGTCGCATGATCGGAGATCGGGCGTTCAGTGGAACCAGGGCAGGGTGCGCCGGGTGGTCTGCGGTTGCGGTTGTCAGTGAGCGGTTGTCAGTGAGCGGTTGCCGGTGAGCAGTCGTCACCGGGCTGTTCACCAGTGAGGGGCCGTCACCGGGCGGCTTACCGGTGAGCGGTCGTCACCGGCGGTCGCCCGGGGGCGTCGGGTCGTCGTCAGTGGGCGACGACCGGGATCCTCACCTCGTCCTCGACGCCCGCGCCGGCGTCCGAACCGGCCACCGGACCGGCTCCCGGCTTCCCGGTGTTGATCAGGGCGAAGGCGATCGCGGCCGAAGCGACCAGGATGCCGACCGCCCACCAGATCGCGGCCGTGTAGCCCTCGACCATGCCCTGGAGCTGGAGCAGCTTCTGCGCCGCCGGGGTGGTGGCGCCCGCCGCGTGGCCCGTGAGGTACGCGGTGGTCGCCGAGGCGGCGATGGTGTTGAGCAGGGCCGTACCGATGGCGCCGCCGACCTGCTGCGAGGTGTTGACCATCGCGGAGGCCACACCGGAGTCACGCGGGTCCACGCCGTGCGTGGCGAGCGACATGGCCGGCATGAAGGCCGTACCCATGCCGAGGCCGAGCAGCAGCTGCGCGGGCAGGATCAGGCCCGCGTACGAGGAACCGATCTCCAGCTGCGTCAGCAGCAGCATGCCGACGCCGGCGGTCAGGAAGCCCGGGCCCATCAGGAGGCGCGGCGCGACCCGGGTCATCAGCCGGGTGCCGATCTGGGTGGAGCCGACGATCATGCCCGTGATCATGGGCAGGAAGGCGAAGCCCGTCTTGACCGGCGAGTAGCCCTTCACGATCTGGAGGTAGTAGGTCAGGAAGAGGAACAGGCCGAACATCGCGATGATCGCGAGGCCGAGCGAGAGGTAGACACCGCCGCGGTTGCGGTCGGTCAACACGCGCAGCGGCAGCAGCGGGGACTTCACCCGGGCCTCGGTGAGGACGAACGCGCCGAGGAGCACGACCGAGCCGATGAACATGCCGATCGTCACCGGGTCGGACCAGCCCTGGGACTCGGCACGGGTGAAGCCGTAGACCAGGGCGACCAGACCGAGGGTGGACAGGACGACGCCGGGTATGTCGAGCGGCGAGCGGTTGCGGCCGCCGGACGGCTCACGGATCACGAAGTAGGCACCGGCCGCGGCGACGATCGCGAACGGGATGTTGACGAAGAAGGTCCAGCGCCAGTTCAGGTACTCGGTGAGGAAGCCGCCGAGGATCAGACCCACGGCGCCACCGCCACCGGCGATCGCACCGTAGATGCCGAAGGCCTTGGCGCGCTCCTTGGCGTCGGTGAACATCACCGCGAGCAGCGACAGGGCGGCGGGCGCGAGCAGCGCACCGAACGCACCCTGGAGGGCACGGGCACCGAGCATCATCGCCTCGCCGGTGGCGGCGCCGCCGAGCGCGGAGGCCGCGGCGAAACCGATCAGACCGACGACGAAGGCGCGCTTGCGGCCCCACAGGTCGGCGATGCGTCCGCCGAAGAGCAACAGACCGCCGAAGGCGAGCGCGTACGCGGTGATGACCCACTGCCGGTTGCCGTCGGATATGCCCAGGTCCTGTTGGGCGGTCGGCAGGGCGATGTTCACGATGGTCGCGTCGAGCACGACCATCAACTGGGCCAGGGCGATGAAGCCCAGGGCTTTCCAGCGACTCGGGTCGGCCGTCGCCGACGGGGAGGACGCGGTGATTTTTGACATGGGGGTAGCCACCTCTTGGCGCAAAGGGTGAAAAAGGGCTCTGGGTGAGCCGGCGGTAGTACGGGAAGTCAGGAGAAGGACGGAGGCGAGGCTCCGGTCACGAGGCCCGGGTCGATTCAGGCGGTTCGAGCGATGCGGGCGATTCGTTCGATCAGTGGGTCACGAGGTGCACCCGGACTCTCTCCTCAGGCCCTCCAGGGTTGCGGCGTAGCCGGGCAGCTCGGAGCGCGCGGGCGCTTCGAGACCGTCCAGGAGCACCTGCAGATGACGGTGGACGAACCGGTCCATGCTCGGGCAGGCGGTGCCGGGCAGCGGCCGGGTCAGCTGGGAGACCGCGATCATCAGGTCACCGGCGCCGACGTCGGCCCGCATCCGGCCGGCGGTCTGCGCCCGCTCCACGAGCTCCTGGACGGCCTCCTCCAGGCGCGAACGCTCGGCCAGCAGGTCCGGGTGGTTCTTGTCGAAGTCGCCGTCGAGCATCGGGCACAGGGCACCGACCCGCTCGTCGGCGGCGGCGTGGGTGAAGCGGCGAACGGCCTCGAAGGGGTCGCTCTCCTGCTCGGCGGCCTCGACGGCGCGCTCGGTTATGCGGGCCGTCAGGGAAAGGACGACCTCGCGGACGAGATCGTCGCGCTCCGGGAAGTTGCGGTAGAGCGTCGCGTTGCCCACCCCGGCGCGGCGCGCTATCTCGTCGAGCGGCACCTGCGCGCCGGACTCCACGAACATCTCGCGGGCGGCCGTGACGATCCGCTCGCGGTTGCGCACCGCGTCCGCCCGCGGGCGGGACACGCGGCGCACGGGCGCGACACCGGCGATGCTGCTGCTGCTCACGGCCGTACCTCCCAGATCCACCTGAGTCATGAAAGACGGAGTCCCATCCGCCGGAACGGCCGTCCGCCGGAGAGTCACCCGTCCGAAGCCATCCGGGGAGCAAGTCCCCATTTCATCGAACACAGGCGTAAACGGGGAACGGATCCCCGGTTATTTCCCGCTTCGACTGTGACCTGGGTCACATGGTTGATGGAGGGGCGCTCGTGGGCCGTCCCACGGGGCTGCTGCGCGGTCCGGCCCCTTCGGTTACGCGGTCCGCCCCTTGGGTTTGCGCGGTCGGTCCCTTCGTTTGCGCGGTCGCCCCTTGGGTCCGTGTGGGCCCTGCCCCATGGCTCTGTTTCGTCCGTCTGCTCCGTCTGCTCCGTCTGCCCCTCCGCTCCGTCTGCTCCGCTCCGTCTGCCCCCTCCACTCCGTCTGCTCCGTCTGCTCCGTCTGCTCCGACTGCTCCGTCTGCTCCGACTGCTCCGTCCGCCCTCGAATACCCCGGTCGGGCCACCCGGCGCGCGCACGCCGATCCGCCGCCACAGGCTGATCGCACGGCGAGATCGCACCACCGATGGCACGGCGCGATCGCACCAGCCGATCGGCACGGCCCGGTCACACGGCCCGGTCACACGGCCCGTGGCCGATCGGTACGGCGCCGTCACCGTGGCGCGGACAGAGAGGCGACCGCATGCAGGACACCCGTCGGCGCATACGCAGACCCATCGCCCTGGCCGCGGCGGCCGCCTTCGCGATCGCCGCCCTGGCGACGGCCAGCACGACCCTGCCCGGCCCGGCCCCCGCATCCGCGGGACCCGTCGCCGCCGACCCCGGGGAAGCGCCGCTGGCACCGTGCCGGATCGCCACGACGATGGGTGTGCAGATGTCGGAGGGCCTGCCCACCGCGCCCGGATACGTCCGCTCCACCGGCCGCGTACGGGCCCTCACCCTGATGATCGACTTCCCGGACGCGCCCGGACAGGGCACGGCCATGAGCCGCTTCCGCGAGTTCTTCCCGCAGACCGCCGAGTGGTTCCGCGTCAGCTCGTACGGCCGCCTCCACTACCACCCCGAGACCCCGATACCCGACTGGCTGCGGATGCCCCGGCCCTTCTCCTCGTACGGGGTCGAGCGCGGCTCCCCGTACGAACCGGGCTACCGCGGGCTCGTCGAGGACATCGTGAAGGCCGCCGACGCCCGGGTGGACTTCAGCTCGTACGACCTGCTCAACGTCCTGGTCACCCCGAACGCCGGGCCCTCGGCACTCGACACCGTCCTGTCCGTGACCTTCTCCGGCAACGAGGACGCCCCGTACGCGGACGGCGTCCCGCTCGCCAACACGTCCTTCGTCTACAGCCGCCAGGACGACGGCTCGGGGACGTACGCCGAGACCGGCTACCGCGTCCTGCCGCACGAGAACGGCCACGTCTTCGGACTGCCCGACCTCTACACCGCCGACGGCGGCGGCACCGTCGGGCACTGGGACATCATGTCCGAGGACTGGGGCGCCAACAACGACCTGCTCGGCTGGCACAAGTGGAAGCTCGGCTGGCTCGACGACGACCAGGTCGGCTGCGCCTCCCGGACCGGCGACTTCGACTACACGCTCACCCCGCTCGCCACCGCCGGCGGCCCCAAGCTCGCGTTCGTCCCGCTCTCCGCCACCTCCGGCTACGCGATCGAGGCGCGCACCCGCGAGGGCAACGACGAGGCGGTCTGCAAGGCGGGCGTCCTCGTCTACAAGGTCGAGACGGACGTCGACACCGGGCACGGGCCGGTCACCGTCTCCGACAGCGACCACGACAGCGGCGGCTGCACCCGCCGCCCCAACGTCCACTCCGAGCTGTCCGACGCCCCGTTCGGACCGGGCGAGAGCTTCACCGACCGGACCAACGGCATCCGCGTGAGCGTCCTCGCGGAGGACCCGGTGACGGGGGGTTACCGGGTCCGCATCTCGCGGTCCTGAGGCGGGGGGCCGGCGGCGGCCAGGGCTGGCCGGGAGGGGCCGCCAGAGGTGCCAGGGGCTGCCGGGGTCGAGCCGGGGCCGGGGCCGAAGCCTGGCCCGGTGCTGGATCTGCTGCCCCCCGGAGGGGGAGCCGGAGCCTGGCCCGGAGCCTGACCTGCGGCTGGGGCTCCGTCGCGAGGGTTACTCCGCCGGCGTCGGCGACCCGGTTCCGATCCGCGCCGTGGCCTCCGTGCGCAGTTCCTGCTTGAGGACCTTCCCCGCCGCGTTGCGCGGCAGCCCGGTCTCCCGAACGAGGACGTGCGCCGGCACCTTGAAGGCGGCGAGCCGCGCGCCGACGTGTGCGCGCAGTTCGGCCGGGCCGGACGTCGCGCCCGGCCCGAGCCGGACCACGGCGGCGACCTCCTCGCCGAGGACCGGGTGCGGCACGCCGACGACGGCGGCCTCGACGACGTCCGGGTGGTCGTGGAGCACACCCTCCACCTCGACGCAGTACACGTTCTCGCCGCCCCTGACGACCATGTCCTTGAGCCGGTCGACGACCGTGACCCGGCCGTCGTCGATCCGCGCGAGGTCGCCCGTACGGAACCAGCCGTCCGCCGTGAACGCGGCCCGGGTGGCCTCCTCGTCGCCCCAGTAGCCGCGTACGAGCGACTGGCCGCGCAGCCACAGCTCGCCCACGCCTCCGGCGTCCGGCGCCTCGATCCGCACCTCGGTGACCGGGGTGGGCCGCCCGGCGCCCGCGGGATGGGCACGGTACTCGGCGCCGAAGTTGGCGAGCACGCCGCCGCAGGTCTCGGTGAGCCCGTAGCCGTTCCGCGGCTCGATCCGCTCCCCGTACACGGCGGCGAGCCGCGCCGTGATCTCGGGCGGCGCGGCCGCTCCGCCGGTGCTGAGCTGCACGAGCGAGGTCAGCGGGTCGCCGGTGCGCTCGGCGAGGTCGAGCAGCTGGAGGGCAGTGGCGGGGACGCCCGCGTAGTGGGTGACGCCGTGGACGCGGATCAGCTCCAGCGCCCTGGCCGGGTCCCACTTGCGCATGAGGACGAGCGTGCCGCCGGCCGCCATGACCGAGTAGAAGGAGGTGAAGGCGGCCGCGTGGAAGAAGGGGAAGGTGGTGAGCGACACCGGCGCCGGCCCCGTGCCCGGCCGCCGGCCGCGGCGCAGCGCGGACGCCGCGGCGAAGTAACGCGGGTTCATGGCCGCGCCCGCCTGCGCGAGGTGCGTGGCGACGGCGCCCTTGGGCCGGCCGGTGGTGCCGGAGGTGTACATGATCGTGGCGTCATGCTCCGGCAGCACCTCGACGGCGGGCGGGCCGAGGAACGGGTCGGTGTCGGGGACGTACGCCTCGAAGCCCTCGGGCAGCGCCCGAGGGGGCTGCGGGTGGTCGGGCTGCGGGTGGTCGGGCTGCCGGTGGGCCGCCTCTCCTTGGCCCGCGGTCTCTCCTTGGCCCGACGTCTCCCCGAGAACCGCCGTCTCCCTTTGCCCCGACGTCTCTCCGTGCCCCGACTCCCCCTGGCCCAGTTCACCCTGGCCCGGTTCACCCTGGCCCGGTTCACCCTGGTCCGGCTCGCTGTGGCCCGGCTCGCTGTGGAACACGATCCCTGGCACGCCGTGGGCGCGGGCCCATTCGGCGACGCGGGGGACCCGCTCGCCGTCCACGAGCAGGACGCGCGGCGCGCAGTCGTCGAGGGCGTACGCGAACTCGCCCTCGGTCCACCAGGCGTTGAGCGGTACGGCGACGAGGCCGGCGAGCTGGGCGGCCCAGAAGGCGGTGTGCCACTCGGGGTGGTTGCGCATCGCGACGACCGCCCGGTCGCCGGGGCGCAGGCCGTGCAGGTCGACGAGTCGGCGGGCGAGGCCGCAGGCGGCGTCGAAGAACGCGCGGTAGCTGGTGACGCCGTCCTCGGAGACGAGGAAGGGAAGGTCGCCGAAACCCCAGGTGGCCTCGACGAACTCGCGCAACGTCCGGGGCCCGCCCGCGTACACCCCGCCCTCGACGGCGAAGGGCGCGCCGGCTGCCGTCAGGGAGCGGACGAGCTCGGGGTCGGAGAAGGCGTCGGTCGCGGCGGGGCCGCCGGGTGAGGCACCGGGGGTTGAGGGAGCGGCGGTTGAGGGAGCGGAGAACGGCTCGGTGGGCGGCTCCGTGTCGTGCTCGGCCACGTGTACGTCCTCACTTCCCCATGCCCTAAGCGCTCGCTCAGCCGCCGAGACCCGACGCTATGCCCGCCCGCCGGGGCGGTCAAGGTGCCACCCGTCTCACCGACGGCTCACCGACGATCCCGCCACGGTCCCACTGGCGGTCCAACCGACGGCCCTACCGGCGGTCCAACCGACGGCCACACTCGACCGTCTCACTCGCACCGTCTCACTCGACCGTCTCACGTGGCCCCGCAACCGCCGGCGGCGGCTCCGCGGCGGCCCGGGGCGGTGCGACGACGACCCGCGGCGGCTCCGCGGCAGTTCGCGGCGGTTCGAGCACGACGTGCGGCGGCGCTTCGACGACGACCCGCGACGGTTCCGCCTCCGGGTCGCCCGAGGCGACGAAGAGGCCGACGCGGGCGGCGCCGACCACGCGGGGCAGCAGGAAGGTCCAGAACCGGGTGAGCGGGGCGCGCTCCAGCCAGCGCGGGTCCTGATGCCCCAAGGCCTCATGGCCCGCGGCGACCGCCACGACCGCCGCCGCCACGTCCGAGGCCGTCACGTCGGGCGCGAGCAGTCCCGCGCGCTCGGCCCGCAGCACCACGCCCTCGACCCACTCGCACCACATGCGGCGCAGGTCCCGCGACGTCCTCGTACGCTCCGGGCCGGTACTCAGGGCGAAGCCGGCCCGCAGCACCGGATCCGACCGCAACCCCTGGACCAGCTCGTGGCTGGCGTCGATCAGGGACTGCAGCGGCAGCGCCTCGCGCTCCCGGGTGATCCGTACGAGCCGGTCACCGGCCGCCGCGACGACCGCGTCGGCCAGCGCCGCCTTGCTCGGGAAGTGGAAGTGCAGGGCTCCGCTGCTGACTCCGGCCCGGGCGCTGATGGTCGCGAGCGAGGCGACCTCGAAGCCGTCCCGGTCGAAGAGCGCCGCCGCCGACTCGACAAGGGCGTTACGGGTCCGAATCGCCCGCTCCTGCTTGGCCAAGGCGCCTCCGTCACTGACCGTGTGGTGACAACGCGCACCGCTCACTTACTACCGCACTGTAACAAACCGGATGGGCGGTTTTTCAGTGAACGGCAAGAACAAAAACCGGCACAGGTCGACACCCACACCGGCTCGACACCGGCACCGGCTCGGCATCGACGCCAGGTCGACACCGACGCCAGGTCGACACCGGCAGAAGCGAGGCCTGCAGACGAGCCTACGGAGGCGAGGACCGGCCCGAGACGAGCACACCGGCACGGCGCGCACCCAGAACGGCGCACCGCGCGCCGAGTCCGGACGACACACGACGCACAGCGCCCGCAGCGCAGTACCGCCGACTCGCCTCCGCGCCGCTCACCCCCGTGCGGGCAGTCGCACCGGCAGCGCCCCGTACCCGTTGAGGAGGAAAGTCGGCAGTGGCGCCAACTCGTCGGTGGGGCAGGCCAGTTCGAGGTCCGGGAAGCGCTCGAAGAGGGCGGAGAGGGCGACGGTCGCCTCCAGCGTCGCGAGCGGCGCGCCCAGGCAGCGGTGCACTCCGTGCCCGAAGCCGAGGGTGTCGCGATCGCGGCGCAGCACGTCGAAGCGGGCGACGTCAGGCCCGTACCGCTGCGGATCGAGGCCGCCCGCCGCGAAGTTCACGAGGATCGGCTCACCCTGGGCGATCTTCACGCCGTCGAGCTCGATGTCCTCGACGGCGAAGCGCAACGGCGAGTACGCGGCCGGGCCGTGGGTGCGCAGCGTCTCGGCGACCACGTCGTCCCAGGAGGCGCGTCCGGCGCGGACGTGCGCGAGCTGCTCGGGGTGGGTGAGGAGGGCGGCGACGGCGTTGACCACGAGCGCGGCGGTGGTGTCCTGGCCTGCGGCGATCAACAGGAAGAGGGAGCCGAGGAGTTCGTTCTCGGTGAGGGCGTCGTCGCCGTCGCCGTCACGGGCGGCGATGAGCGAGGAGGTCAGGTCGTCGCCGGGCACCTCGCGGCGGGCGGCGACGAGTTCGCCGAGCAGACGGAAGGCGGTGCCGCGCGCGGCCTCCATGGTCTCGGCGGTGACGCTGGAGCTGAACACCGTGCGCAGGGCGGCGGTGAGTTCGTCACGAGCACCGCCTTCGGCGACGCCGAAGAGCTCGCAGATGACCTGGAGGGGCAGCGGTTCGGCGTATCCGGTGCGCAGTTCGGCCGGTTCGCCGGCGGCGAGGCGCTCGGTGAGACCGTCCAGGAGCGCGGCGGTGATCTCCTCGATCCGGGGGCGCAGGGCCGCGGTACGGCGGGCGGTGAAGGCCGCGGCGACCAGCCGGCGCAGCCGGGCGTGCTCGGCGCCGTACGAGAAGAGCATGTTCTCGTTGGCGACCCAGGGATAGAGGGGCCACTCGGGCGTGATCCGGCCCTCGACGAAGGCGGGCCAGTGGCGGCGGGCGTCCTTGGAGACCCGCGGGTCGACGAGGAGCCGCTCGACGTGGTCCTGGCGGACGACGGCCCAGACCCTTACCCCGCCGGGGAGTTCGACCTGGACGGCCGGTCCCTGTTCCCTGAGCGCGGCGGCCTCGCCGGCGAGGTCGCGACCGGTCACGTCGAGGGCGTACGGGCAGGTGGCGAGGGTCTCGGGGGCTCCGGGGGCGTCGGGGGTTCCGGCGGCCTCGGGGCCTGCGGCTGCCCCGGGGGCGTGGCCGGCTTCGGCAGCCTCGACTGCTGCGGCTGCCTCGGTCGCCTCAGTCGCCTGGGCAGCGGCCTCGGTCGCCTGGGCGGCTGCCTCGGTCGCCTGGGCGGCGGCCTCGGCGGCATCTCTGCCGGCGACGTCCGTGCGGTCCATGAGCGTGTTCTCCGTTTCGGTTCGGACTGCGTCTTGCGTTCCGCGCGCCCCTCCCCCCCGGCACACGCAACCGAGGAGAGTGTGACCTTCCCTCTGCCGTACGAGAAGCCGTCAGCCCGACGTCGACGCGGTCGAAGCAGTCGACGAGGTGGCAGAGGTATTAGAGGTATTGGAGGTGGCAGCGGACGTCGCCGCAGAAGCGGACGGCACCGTGGCAGCGGTCGACGCGACGCCGTCGGCCGCGGCGTCCTCGGTGCGGGCGCGCAGCGCCTCCTCGTAGGCCCGCTCGGCGCGCGGCGGCTCGAAGTCCAGACGGACGAGCACGCCGGGCACGGCGATGGCGCTGAGGAGGGTCCGCATGAGGTCGGCGACGCGGTCCACCATGTCCGCGTGCCCGGTCATGATCTTGGACAGCATCTGGACGCCGGTGAAACTGCCGGTGAACAGGGTCGCCGCGGAGGCGATGTCCACGTGCGGCAATAGCTCGCCGGCCCCCTTGGCCCCGTTGAGCACGGCGATGTTGTGGTCGATCCAGCCGCGCATCGGCACCTGGCGGTCGAGTCCGTCGTGCAGCGAGCCCTGCTCCACGGTGAGGCGGATGCTGCCGCGCACCATCGGATCGCCGACCCTCAGCAGGTGGGCGAGGACCAGCGCTTCGTCAGTGAGCTGCTGGAGGTAGAGCTCGCGCTGCGGCACCGGCGGCAGGGCGCCGACCTGTCCGGCGAGCACCTCCTGGGCGAGCTCCTCCTTGGAGGAGAAGTGGAAGTACAGGGCGCCCTTGGTCACTCCGCACTTCTTCAGGACCTCCGAGATCGTCGCCGCCTCGTAACCGACCTCGTCGAAGAGTTCGGCGGCCGCGAGCACGATCTTCTGACGTGTGCGAATGGCCCGCTCTTGTTGCGCCACTACATCCTCCGTACCTCACGGAGAAAAAAACCGCGAGGTTGGTATTCCAACGGCTCACATGGAGTGACGGTCGGCGGCCGGTCCGGACGAACACCCACCGGCATTAGGGTTGCCCCGTCGAAGACCGTTTTCTTTTACACATCCACATTTCGAGAATAAAACCACCCCACCGGTTTGACAAGGCATTGAAACAAAACCGGATGGTCCGTATCTTACCCTTGGGCAGGTCTCAGACCATCCCTACCGGTCAACTCACTTCGGGGGACGAGCCGATGCTCAAGCACGCGGAGGCACCACTCAGACACGACGCCGCCGACGCGGCCGATGTCGTCGATGCCGCCGATGCCGCCGGCACCGCCGACGACAGCGCCGTGGCCGAACTCACCCGCCTCCTCTTCGACGGCGAGGACCGCGAGCGCGTCCACGGCGAGTGGCGCAGGCTGATCGCCGGCGAGTCCTTCGCCCACCGTCCCGGCCTCACCCCCGCCGAGCGGACCGCACTCTCCTACGAGCGGCTGCGACTGGTCAACGACACCGTGGCCGGCACCGCCGCCGAGGCCCTGACCTACGACGCCCGCAGGCTCGCCGCCCTGCACGAGTGGACCGGCTTCGTCGACGGCGGCCTGTGCACGCTCGCCAGCATCCACTACAACCTCTTCCTCGGCAGTCTGCTGGACCACGACGGCTACCGCCGCGACCTCACCGCGTACACCACGATGGAGCGCACCGGCACCTTCCTGTGCACCGAGCTCGCCCACGGCAACGACGTCGCCGCGCTCGAGACCGTCGCCGTCCTGGACCGCGAGACCGGCGGCTTCGTGCTGCACACCCCGAACCCGGGGGCCCGGAAGTTCATGCCCAACACCAGCCTCGCGGGCGGGCCCAAGACCGCGGTCGTCGCCGCGCGCCTCCTCGTCGACGGCGAGGACCAGGGCGTCTTCCTCTTCCTCACCCCGCTCAGCGACGCGGACGGCCACCTGCCCGGCATACGGGTGCAGCGGCTCCCCGACCGCACTGGCACACCGGTCGACCACTGCCTCACCTCCTTCGAGCACGTACGGCTGCCCCGCGAGGCGATGCTGGAGGCCGCGCACGGCCGGCTCGACAAGGAGGGCAGGCTCAGCAGCAACCTCGGCAACCGGCGCAAGCGGTTCCTGCGCTCGGTCGGCCGGGTCACCATGGGCAAGCTGTGCATGAGCGGCGGCACCCTCGGCATGGCCCGCGCCGCCCTCGCGATCGCCGTCCGCTACGCCCACCACCGCCAGGTGGCCGCCCCGAAGGCCGGCGAGCGGATACCCCTGACCGCACACCGCAGCCACCACGGCCGGCTGCTGCGCTCCCTCGCCACGGCCTACGCGATGACCTTCCTGCACCGCTCCGTGCTCGACCGGTGGGCGGCCCACGACCCGACCGACCCGCAGCAGCGCGAGGAGACCGAGCGGCTGATCGCGGTCGCCAAGGGCTGGATCACCTGGCAGGCCCGCGACATCACGGTCGAGGCGCGCGAACGCTGCGGCGCCCAGGGTCTCTTCCCCGCGAACGGCATCGCCGACCTGCCGCTCAACGTCGAGGGCGGCATCACCGCCGAGGGCGACAACCTGGTGATCTGGACCAAGGCCGCCTCCGAGCTGGTCTTCGCCCACGAGGCCGGCCCCGCCCACGCCCCGCGCGGCGAGCTCACCGACCTCGGCTTCCTGCGCGACCTGCACGCCTGCGTCGAGCGCGTCTGGCAGACCCGCGCCCGCGCCGCCCTGCGCGGCGGGCCCTCGGGCGACCCTGTCGGCCGCTGGAACGAGACCTCGGGCGCGGCCCTGGAGATGGTCGCCGCCCACGCCCGCACGGCCGCCGCCAACGCCTTCCTCACCGCGGCCGCGCGCGCCGCCACCCCGCGCGCCCGCTTCCTCCTGGAACACCTCGCCCGCCTCTTCCTCCTCGACGAACTGCGCCCCCACACGGGCGACCTCCTCGTCGCGGGCCACCTCACGCCCGCCCAGGCCGAGGCCCTCCACACCACGACGGAACACACGGTCGCCACCCTGGCGCCCCACCTGATGCCCCTGGCCGACGCCTTCGACCTCCCGCCGGAATGGCTCGCGGCGACCCCGATCGCGAACGCGGACTACCTGGACCGCTTCGACCACCCGCCCCGTACGTGACACCCGGGAAACAACCCCCGACACCCCCCGGCCCCCACCCGCTACACTGACCCCGCGCCTTGCCTTCGTAGCTCAGGGGATAGAGCACCGCTCTCCTAAAGCGGGTGTCGCAGGTTCGAATCCTGCCGGGGGCACTGTGTCTGACCAGGCACGGAGCATCGAGCACCCCCTCGGAAGCGATCTTCCGAGGGGGTGCTTTCATGTGTGCGGAGACGGATCGGGGACACGGCGCATCCGGCGGGGACGGAGCCCGCCGCCGCTACGCCGCCACCTCGCCCGGCTCGACGGGGCGGATCAGCGGGCGGACGGGGGACTGCTCGTCGGCGCCGGAGTCTGGCTCGGCAGCGGTCTCGGCGCCGCCGGGGCCTCGGGCTCGTCCTGCGGACCGGCTGCGGCCCCTGCGGCTGCTCACCGTCGCCGCCTCCTCCTGCCGCTCGCCTTGCGCAGCATAAGCGCCACACGGGGGTCTGGCTGTCGAGGCGGGCCGTGCGAGCACCGCTGTCGCTCTTCGGAATGACCTCCCAGGCGTCGTACAAGCCGCGGCAAGCTGCTCGCTGGTGTGGACGGTTCCGGCGGTCATGTCGGTCTCGCGCCCGGGCAGGCCGCAGGACTCGCCTTGGCGTGTGCCCCGGAAGACCATGAGGTGGAACACCGGGTAGAGCCGGTGCTCGCGACGCCATCGAGAGGAAGGCGCCGCGGTGCCCAGCCGGGTACCGCGTCAGAGTTCAGGCGCGAGGACCGTCAGACGCAGCAGTGCGGAGATGGCCAGCGCGGCGGGTACCAGGTACCACCACCTGCGCAGCCACTCCGCCTTCACAAACACCCAGGAGAGCAGCGCCGTCACGACAGAGAAGGCCAGAGCGATACCCGCGGCGACTCCGGCGTTCGCGACAGCCTGCCGGTCCCAGGGGCCGTCGGGCTCGACCATGAAGGCGGTGAGCGCCACATAGCCCGTCACCAGGTGCCCGAGCACGAGAACGACCGAGCACACGGCAGTGCCGATCCGGCCGGCTGACCTCGACTGTCGGCTCTCGCGGACGTCGGTCGTCGACCCTGCGGTTTCGCTCACCCCAGTGCCTCCTTGGCCTGGTCCAGCCTACGGTCGAAGCCCCGACCATATGCCTGGGCGTCGGCGCTTTCGAAATAGGGGCCGCCGTTGTAGCGGGCCGCGAGTTCCTGCATCTGGGCGCGGGTCATCCTCTCCGGAGGCACGTCGGCGAAGCCGCTCTCCGCTTTGAGCTGGGCGAGATACTCCGAGGCGATGAAGATGTTCTTCGCGGGGTCCTTGATCGCGTCGACCACGACATCGCGTTGCATGGCGGTGAGGTGGCTCGAGTCGTACCCGAGCACTTCGGCAGCGCGGCGTACCTGGATGGCCATGGGGCCCATCGAGGTACGGTCGGGGTCTTCGGCGCCCGGAAGAATCTTGCGTCCCTCGTAGGCCGCCTCGTCGAGCCAGCCGGGATCGCCCTCGACCTCCTGCCACGCGATACCCGCGACCATCTCGGGCGGAAGACCCGAGTCCGCGGCCGCGGCCCTGATCAGCTCCCGGTTGGCAGAGATGTACTCGCGTCGTCCATCGTCCGAGTTGGACCACAACCAGTAGTTGTTCCCCTGGGCCTCCGGGAGCCCGTCGACCCGGTTCGCAATGCGCATCAGCGCCTCCGAGACCACGACGTCGGAGCGGACAGTAGGGATCGAATCAACCTTCGGGCCTGATCCGGGCAACTGGACGTTCGGGTTGCCGCTCGCCTCTCGCGCCTCGGCCTGCAGCGGTCCGAGGCCCTTCAGGAATTGCTCGGGGTCGGGGATGGTTCCCTGGAACTCGGGGATCAACCCGTACGCCGCCTTGATGTCGGCTACGCAGCTCTTCCGCGCCTCGGACTCGACACGGAGGGCGTCGCCGTAGTGGTCCTTGGTCTGGTTGTAGTAGCTCTCGGCCTCCTCTCTGATCGCGTCCGCGTCGACGGTCAGCTCAGCGAAGAAGTCCAGTACCCCCGTGGTGGCGCGCAGGTCCTCCCACTGGCGCAGCGGTTCCGCGGCTCGTGCGGTCGAGGTAATCGCCTGGGCCTCTCGGGCCATGACCGCGGACAGCTTTCCCTCGGTGTGCTTGCCGCTCTTGTAGTGAAGCTTGGCCGTGGTTACGGCGTCGGCGTAGGCGGCGAGGGCGGAAGCCGCCAAACGGAAGGCTTCCGAGAGGGCGTCGGCGATGCTCTTGCTTTCCCTGAGCCGCTTGACGTAGAGATCGCGAGCTTCGCTCTCCCAATCAACCTTGGCAGCCTTGCGGAACGCGTCGTCGGCCGAGTCGATCAGCGCGGACAGGCGCCGGAACTCGGCGGCGTTGCGGTCGATGAGGCTCGGGTTGGCATCCTCGAGGAACTCCACGTCTTGGTGGTAGGCCATGGCCGGTCACCTGTTCTCGGGGGCGACGTAGGTTCCGCAGTCGAGCATCGCGTTCATCTGCGCCTGTACCCCCTGGTCGACGGTCGTGTAGCTGTTGCCCGAGGACTTCAGCTTGGTGGACAACGCGGCGAGGAGCGCGACCATGTCGTTGTACTGGTCTTTGGCGAACCGGGCAAAGGCGTCGACGTTTGACGCGACGTCGACGTGCGCCCGGGGAGCGCGGCTCATCGTGGCGTTCTCGCCATCCATCCGTCCTTCATAGAGAAGGCCCGCAATCTCCATGAGCAGATGCGAACTTCCGTTGATCGACGCTGCGTTCACAGAGAACCCGTCCCCCCGAGCGGTCGATCCATCAGGGTGGTCGCCGTCCGTGGGCACCTGGTTCAGCTGCATCTGCGCCGAGTCCTGCCGGCGGGCGAGTGCGGCGGCCTTGAGTTCCGCCCATTCCTCTGCGAATGACACTGCGTCCGCCCCTCCCTGTCCGGCCGTGTGTTGCGCGAACATATGTGCCCGCTCGTTCCCAGCTTGCCACAGGCATCGCACCAGTGATCACTCTCGGTAGCCCCGCAGTCCGAGTTCGGACGCACCCGTTGGTGATTCAGGCTGCGCCGCCCTGTAGTGGACCAACCTGGAGTGTGATCCGCGGCGTTGGCCGAATCTGATAGTCGATACGTGCGGATCCCTGCCTACAAACCGGCGCTCCAGAGGGCCTCCGGGGGCCGGCTCCCGGGACTTCCCGGACACAGCGGCGCGTCGTGGGTGCCGAAGGCGGACCGCCGACGGTTTGCCGCGTACACGTTTGCTCGCCGCCTGCGACACCAACCAGGCGGCCGCTTTCCTCGGCGAGGACCGCCTCCCCTGGAAGCCTTCAGGGTCCCGGCCGCGGGCATGCCCTCCGCCGCCATTCGCTGGTCCGATCCGACCAGCGAACCCATCGTCGACGAGCTGCGCCGGATCGAGATCCTGCGTTCCACCGGCGCCCCGCTCCCGGTCGGCATCATCACCTCGCGCAAGGCCCGCGCCACGTACTACGGCAGCGTCAACGGCTCCACGACCCCCACCGCGGTCCTCGCTACCAACGAGGTCGAGGTCGTCCGCGACCGCTACAACCTCCAGCCGAACCCCGAGTTCCGGGCGGAGACCCGATGCGGTGTCACCGTCCAGTCCCTGGTGCTGACCTCCGGCACCAACCCAGCGATTGAAGAGCCGCGACGTACGCCGATGTGGCGGGTCGGTGGAACCTCCTCGTCGATCGACGTACTGGCCCCCTGGAGGCACTCATCGGCGGTCAGCCCGTCCTGGCGTAGCCCTTTCCGCCCCGATCAAGCCTGCCCGTCTGGCAACTACGCTTGCCGCATCGAGTTCGTCATATCTGCACAGGCACGGAGGCGTCGTGACCGCGAGGGCGGCCCAGACTCACGTCCGGGCCGCGCTTCGCTCATGCCCTCTCTGATCCGTCGTCATCCAGAATCTCGAGCGCGGACGGCACATCGGCGTTCGCCCAGCCGACGATCGGTAGAGGTGCCATAAGGACACGAGGCGCCTCATCGGTATCCCCCCAGCCCGGCACAGGGCCACCGAGAGCCGAAGGCGCGTCAACGTCCTCCCACGTCGTCGTGGGCGTCGCTGCCTGGCAAGGCGCGTCAGCGCGGTCAGGGTTCATTTCTCTCTCCTCCAACTGTCGTGGCAGCACATCTGGCAGGGCTGGTTCAAACCTTGAGGTACAGAGCGAGTGCCACCCACACGGCGACGGCCAGCGTCATCGCCGGGATGAGCGAGGGGTGCGACACGGCGATGATTCCGGCAACCACAGCGCCCAGTGCGGCAATCGCGGTGCGTTCGGCCTTCATGTACTTCCTCCATCACATCGACACGGCACCCGTCAGCGGGGCCGAGGCCGAGGTTGGAGGACCGCGGGGTTAGCGGCGCAACCCCGCCCATCGCCGCTGAGGTTCACCGCTCTTCGAGGCAGCTGAGGAAGTGAACCCGCGCCGCGAAGGGCAAGGAGCGCTCACGAAACCGAAGGGGCGCGAGAAAAGGGCACCCACCGGTCTTGGTAGGTGCCCTTGTCCTTTGGCATCCATGGGCGGCCGTCACGGCTGACATCAGCGATGCCTCGTCGGGCGGGTGCTGCCCGAACGATGTTTCCTCCGTACCGCGTCCGCGCCGGATTCCGCGGGGAATCCTGGGGCACCCGGCATGTGTCGGGGCCCCTGGCAGGTGTGGCCGGCGGGTCAGTCCGTGGTGTCCAGCCCCCGCTGCTCGAACGTCTCCGGGACCGGGAGGGTCGACCAGTGGGGGATCGGCCAGGCGACGACTACCGCTCGGCCTACCACGTCCGTCTCGGGGACCATGCCGCCGTGGGGGTCGTTGCGGTGGTAGCGGGAGTCCAGGGAGGCCTGGCGGTGGTCGCCCATGACCCACAGGTGGCCGGGCGGGACGGTGACCTTGAACTGGCCGCCCGGGTCCGGGCTGCAGGGCGTGTTGCCGGCGTAGACGTACGGCTCGGTGAGCGGCTTGCCGTTGACCTTCAGGGGGCCGGTGCCCTTGCACTCGACGGTGTCGCCCGCGACGCCGATCACCCGCTTGATCAGGTGCTTCTCCCCCACCGCCGGCATCAGGCCGATGAAGCCCAGGAAGCGCTGTGCCGCGTTCGGCTCCTGGGCCGGCAGGCTCGACAGCCAGTCCGCCGGGTCGCGGAAGACCACGACCTCGCCCCGCTCGGGCTCCGAGCCGAACCACGGCGTCAGCTTGTCCACCAGGACCCGGTCGTCCTCCTGCAGGGTGTTCTGCATGGAGCCCGACGGAATCAGGAACGCCTGCAGCAGGAAGGTCTTGATCAGGAAGGCCAGGCCGAGCGCGATCACCGCCAGGAACGGGAGCTCCACCCAGAACGGGCGGCGGCGCTTCCGGGGCTTCGTCGTCGCCTCGTCCGGGTTCTCGGGTCCGTCCCCGTTCGCGTTCCCCGGGGTCTCCTCCGCACCCGCTCGTGCGTCCACCGCCATGTCGCCCACTGCCACCGCCGACCTCGTCCCGTACGTGTTGTCCGCACGGAGCCTATGCCGGACTCGGTGCCGCCCGACCGTTCACGGCCGTCCCGCACCCCGTACGGGTGACCCCTGCGGGGGCGGGGCGGGCGTCAGCGGAGTTCCTCCGGGCACGCCGTGCCGCGCGGGAAGAGCTTGTAGGGGGCCGCGAGGCGGTAGGTGCCGGCCTTCGGGGCGACGAGTTCGGTCCACTCGTCGCCCTCCGCGTCCGGCTCCGCCTTCAGGAGGCAGCCCTCCTCGTTCGCGAACACCTTCGGGAGCTCGGTCTCCGAGGCCTCGCGCGCCTCCTTCGACGCCTCCGTCTCCTGCGGCGGCTCGATCTTGCCGCCGTTCTCGTCGATCAGGGCCAGCCACGGCGAGTAGGGGACACGGATCGTGACACGGGCCGGACGGTCCAGGTGCAGGACGACCTCGTTGGCCTCCGCCCGCTGCACGCGCGCCGGCGGGTCCGCGAGCGGCGTCGGGTCGGTGACCTCGTACAGCCGCCAGTTGACGTCCGACCACACCTGCCTCAGATACGGCAGTCCCCCGGCGACCAGCTCCGCCTCCGCCTCGGCGCCCGAGTCCGGCGCGCCGGTCGGCAGCACCACGTAGCGCACCGCCCAGCGGCCGAGCCAGTCGTGGTAGTTCGCCGCGTTGAGGGTGTCGTCGTAGAAGAGGGGGTTGCGCTCGATGTCGGCCTGACGGTTCCAGCCGCGCGCCAGGTTGATGTACGGGGCGAGCGCGGAGGACTCGCGGTGGCTGGAGGCCGGCACGACCTCCACCCTGGCCTGCTCGGCGCCCCGCTCCTGGAGCTGGTTGATCAGCGGCGCCACCTCGCGCGTCCAGGACGCGTCCGGGGCGGTGCGGATGACGTCGTCGACGCCCTTGAAGCCGATCCACGCGTTCAGCCCGACGAAGGCCAGCACGACCGCGTACCAGCGGCGCGAGCGCGGACGCGCGTACGGCAGGGCCGCGAGCAGCACCACACCGGCGAACAGCATCACCAGGCGGGAGACGTTCGAGCCGATCTGCGAGTCGATCAGCCAGGTCAGCAGCGTGCCCGCCGAGTAGACGGCCGCCGCGGTGCGCACCGTCCGCCAGTCCTTCGGGACCAGCACCAGGACCAGGACGCCGAAGAGGAACGGGAGCGAGGTCGAGCCCAGGCTCATCGGCTGCGTGCCGGAGAAGGGGAACAGCCACGCCGACAGCGCCACCACCGCGACCGGCGCCAGGCCGACGGCGTACGCGCCCGGGCGCCGCTTGTGGAGGAACAGCGCCGCCGCCACCACGCCCAGGAACAGTCCGGCGACCGGGCTGCACGCGGTCGCGAGCCCGGCGAGCGGCGCGGCCACGGCCGCCTTCGCCCAGCGGTGGTAGCGCCAGCGGTGCGGCCAGCAGAAGACCGCCGCGACCGAGCCGATCGCGAACATCATGCCGAGGCCGAAGGTGACCCGCCCCGACAGCGCGTTGCACAGGAAGGCGAAGACACCGGCGAGCGCGCACGCCATCGGATTGCGCACCGCCCGCACCCGCACCAGGATCAGCGCCGTCAGACCGGCCGAGAGCGTCCCGGCGATCATCATCGTCGTCCGCACGCCGAGCACGGACATGACGTACGGGGACACCACGCTGTACGAGACCGGGTGCATCCCGCCGTACCAGGCGAGGTTGTACGCCGAGTCCGGGTGGCGGCCGACGAACTCCGCCCACGCGTCCTGCGCGGCCAGGTCTCCGCCGCTGTTGGCGAAGAAGAAGAACCACAGGACGTGGGTGAGCGCGGCCGCGGCGGTCGCGACGAGGACGGGATAGCGGCGCTTGCGGCGGCGCGGGGCGGCGGAGCCTCCCGTGCCTCGGGGAGCACCGTCGGCGGCGCTGTCGGCGGTGCCGTCGGTTTCCTCGCCGGCGGCGCCGTCGGCGGTCTCGGTGGCGGTGCCGTCGGCGGTGCCGGTGCCGGCAGCGTCAGCGGTGCCGGTGTCGCCGTCAGCGGTGCCGGTGGCGGTGCCGTCGGCGGTGGCGGTGTCAGGGGCGGCGGTGGCCTGGTCGGATGCCGGTCGCTGCCCCGGGAGTTCTATTCGCGAAGGTGAAGACACGTCGGGTTGGCCTCCGGCCTCACGGGTCCCCTCGGCGGTGCTCAATGCGGCCCTTTCCCGTGCTGCCCTTCTTCTCGTTCCCCCGGAGGGAACGCTAACAGGAGGGCGCCCGGGGAGCTCCCGGGCGCCCGTCCGATCAGCCCAGTCGGGTCAGCTTCTCGCCGATGCCGGGCTCCACCAGGTCCTCCTTCAGCGCCACCGGCGCGCTGACCTCACCGGCGCCGGTGCCGATCGACACCTCGCCGACGGCGTCCCCGGCCTTGCCGGCGTGCGGCGGCTTCTTCCCGCCGTCGCCGAGCCGCAGGTCCACCTTCAGGCCGGGCCAGCCGACCGCCTTGAGGTCCTTGGTGGACACGACCGGCGTACGGCCGCCGAGCCCGTCGTCCACGTAACCGACGACCTGGCCCTTCTTCACCACCGTGGCGGAGGTGACGTCCTTCTGGGCCTGCTTGATGAGCTTGAGGCTGTTCTGGATCGCCAGCTCCAGCTTCTGCCACAGCTGCGCGGCGTCCTTGGCTCCCATGACGATGCCGAGGATGCGGCGCTTCTGGCCGTCGACGACCGTGTACGCCGACCACAGCAGGTTGCCGCCGGCCGGGGTCGACGAACCCGTCTTGATGCCGGCCACACCCGGCTCGAGCAGGATGTTGTTGTTGTTCTCGATCTGGCCGGGGATGCCGTCGATCGTCACGTTCGGCATGTCCACGATCTCGCGGAACACCTCGTACTGCATGACCGCCTTCGCCAGCTTCAGCTGGTCGAGCGGCGTCGACACGGTGGTCGCCAGGAGACCGGACGGGTCCGTGTAGGTCGAGCCGGTCATGCCGAGCTCCTTGGCCGCGGCGTTCATCTTGTCGACGAACGCGGCCTCGGAACCGGCGTCCCAGCGGGCGAGCAGCCGGGCCACGTTGTTGCCCGACGGGATCATGAGGAGCTGGAGCAGCTCCTTCTCCGAGTAGGTCTCGCCCTCCTTGATGGGCGCGGTCGACTCGTCCTTCGCCTTCGCCTGCTCGCCGGCGGTCTTGTCGACCTCGATCTCCGGGCCGTCCCCCTTCCCCTTGATGGGGTGGTCGCGGAGGATCACGTACGCCGTCATGGTCTTCGCGACGCTCGCGATCGGCGCGGGCTTCTGCGGCCCGTACGTGCCGAGCGAACCCACGCCCTCGACCTCGGCGGCGCCCTGGCCCTCGGACGGCCACGGCATCTGCAGCGGGCCGCCCTCGAACGTGTACGTGGGCGACGCGGACAGCACCAGCTTCGGGTCCGGCAGCGGGCGCACGAACTGTACGACCGCAAAGACGACGAGGAGGAGGACCACCAGCGGGGTCCAGATCTTCAGGCGCCGGACGGTGTTGCGGAGCGGGGTCGGCGGGGGCGGCGGCGTGTTGGTCAGCTCCGCCAGGATCTCCAGCGGCGGGCGGGGCGGCAGCGGCTGCTGCCGGGTCCGCTCGGCCTCGGCGAGCGACGGAGACGGCGACGGCGACGGCGACGGCGACGACGGCTGTACGGGAGCCGCCGCCTGGGCCGCGGCGGGCGCGGCGGGCGCGGCGGCGCCGGCGGACGCCGACGGGGCGCTGCCGGTGGACTCGGCCTCGGGCCGTGGCTTCGGCTGCTCCTGGGTGATGTCGCCCTGGAGCGGCCGGAACAGGGACGACGGCAGTTTGAGCGCGGTCGTCGGCTGGTCGACGGGCCGGGACTTCGGCGCGGCCTGGGGCTCGGAGGCCTCGGCCCGGGGCTCGGAGGCCTCGGGCTTGGGCTCGGGCTTGGCGACGTCGGGCTCGGCCTCGGCGGCCACGGGCTCGGCCTTCGGCTCGGCCGCGGGCGTGAAGGCCTTGAAGACCGCGGTCGGCTGGTCGACGGGCCCGGCCACCGGCTTGGCGGCCGCGGACGCCGGCGTGGCGGGCGCGGACGCCTCAGGGTGCTGCGGCTCGTCGTCGGCCGCCGCCTCCGGCTTCTCGTCCCGCTGCTTCTCCGCCTGCTCCTCCGGCTGCTCCTCCGCCCGGAGCGCCGCCGGCTTGCGCGCGTCGAACCACGACTCGACCGACGCCGCGGACACGGCCTCGGACCCGCCCTCGGGCGTGGCCTCGGTCGTGGCCTCGGGCGTGGCCTCGGTCGTGGCCTCGGGCGTGGCCTCTGTCGTGGTCTCGGCAGCCGCGGCCGACTCCGTACCGGCGGCGGTCTCCTCGGCATCACCGGTCGGCTCGGCACCGGCCGTCGTCTCCGCGCCACCACCGACCGTCGGCTCGGGCTCGGGCTCGGTCTCGGCGTCCGCAACCGGCTCGGCCCCGGCCGCGTCCTCCGTCACGGAAGACTCGGCCGACGGCGCCTCCGGCTCCGACGGCGTCGGGGACTCCGACCGTCCGGCGGCCCTCACGGGCGCCGACTCCTCCGGCTCCCCGGGCCCGTCCTCCGGCGCCGTCCGCGGGGCCAGGGCCCGGAAGACGGCCGTCGGCTCGTCGACCCGGTCGCGGAGGACGGACAGTCGCGGGTCCTTGCCGTCACCGCCGACCGCGCTCTCCCGCTGCTCCGCCTTGTCGGGGGACTCGCCCGCCACCGTGCCTCCTCCATCGCTCATGCCTACGTCCGAACCGTCTACCAGTGTCCTGTGTGAGCCCCTTGGCCCCCGTGCTAGACGAGAACGACATACCTGCCGGTTCCCGTACGAACCACCCAGGCACTCTCGACAGATGAATGTGAGAGGGGTCACCCTGTCATTCATCCACGCGGGGAGGCATGGATGGGCAGGAGCCGCAGAACCATTCCGGAGGAGCTTCTGCTGCTCGCTCTGGACCCGGCCACGGGTACCACAGCGCAGCCGCAGTCGCTCGACCTGGGCCTCGCCGGAGCACAGCTAGTGGAGCTGGCTCTGGCAGGACGGATAGCCCCTGACGGGGATCGTATCGCCGTGGTGATGCCACGGCCGACCGGAGATCCGACTCTGGACTCCGCGCTGGAACTGCTGCGCAGGCGCGGCAGCCCGGTTCGGGCCGTCCACTGGATCGGCGGGCCCCGGCTGGGGCTCCGCCAGACGTATCTCTCGCATCTGGAGCGCTGCGGCATGGTGCATGCCGTGGAGGGCCAGATGTGCGGGGTGCTGCCGACGACTCGCTACCAGGCGACGGACACGGCGATCAGCCGGGAGATCAGGTCCCGGCTGGACAGTGCGATCCGCACCGGCGTGCCGCCGGACCCGCGGACCGCGGCGCTCGCCGCGCTGGCCCACGCGGTCGGTCTCGGCAAGCACCTGTACCCGGGCAACGAAGGACGGTCGTCGCGGTCCCGGCTGCGCGACCTGATCCGGCACGACCCGATGGGCGGTCTCGTGGCGCACGCCGTGATGGACGTCCAGAACGGCGTGGGCGCCCAGCCCCGCCGGAGCGCCACGGCCGGCGGGGTGCCGTCCCAGCCGCGCCGCGGCACCATGGCGCGCGCCGCCATGTGAGCGCACCCGGGTGCGGGCGGGCCGTGACGGCGGCCGCCCGCACCCGCCGCGCCCGGCCGCCACACCTCTCGCGCACGGTCGCCCGCACCCGCCGCGCCCGGCCGCCACACCTCTCGCGTCCGGTCGCCCGCACCCGTCGCGTGTGGTCATTTCCCAGCGCGCACCGCACCTTTGGTGGCAGTCTGCCAAGCGGTAGATACTCACAGCTACGCAGCAGACAGCCGGAGGTGCAGTTTCCGTGGCGTCCAATGTCAACCCCACCGTCAGGCGACGCCGATTGGGCCAGGAGCTGCGTCGGCTCCGGGAGGCGAAGGGCATGACGGCCGAGCAGGTGGCCGACCGTCTGCTCGTGTCGCAGTCCAAGATCAGCCGCCTCGAGAACGGTAGGCGCTCGATCAGCCAGCGGGACGTCCGCGACCTGTGCGGCGTGTACGAGGTCGAGGACGACCGGGTGGTCGACTCGCTCATGCAGATGGCCAAGGACTCGCGCCAGCAGGGCTGGTGGCACGCCTTCGGCGACATCCCGTACAGCGTCTACATCGGCCTGGAGACGGACGCGGAGAGCCTGCGCGTCTACGAGCCGCAGATCATCCCTGGACTGCTGCAGACCCACGGCTACGCGGAGGCCGTGATCGCCGGCGCGCTGCCGGAGTCCACTCCGTCCGACATCGAGAAGCGGGTCACGGTCCGCACCCGCCGTCAGGACCGCATCAAGGACGACGAGCGTCCGCTGCGGCTGTGGGCGGTGATCGACGAGGGCGCGCTGCGCCGGCTCGTCGGCAACCGGCAGCTGATGGTCGAGCAGCTGGAGCACCTCATCGAGCAGTCGCACCTGCCGCACGTGACCGTGCAGGTGCTGCCGTTCCACATGGGCGCGCATCCGGGCATCAGCGGGCATTACGCGATTCTGGAATTCCCGGACACCTCCGACTCCTCCGTCGTCTACATCGAGGGCGTGACGAGCGACCTCTATCTGGAGAAGGCCCAGGACGTCGCGAAGTACAGCGTGATGTACGAGCACTTGCGGGCACAGGCGCTGAATGTCGAGGACACCCGGGAGTTCGTGACGGATATCGCGAAGCAGTACGCCGCGGGAAAATAGGGACGCCGCGGGCCGAATGCCGACATTCGGCCGGGGCGCGGGGGACGAGGCCGGTACGGTACACCTCCGACTCGCCCTGACGGAAGTCCCCTTGGAATATGCCATCCGGTCGGGTGAACGCCGGTCCCACATCACGGGGCCGGGCGCTAGCGTCGATCACGCCAGAACAGACAACACCGTTGGCGTGACTCCTCCTGGCGGCACCCAGCGCTCACCCCGTACTCGAAGAAACCGGAGTTGAGAAGAATGGCGATTATTCAGGGTGGCACGGACAACTGGACGAAGTCCTCGTATTCCGGTGGCAACGGCGCGTGCGTCGAGGTCAAGTCGCCGGTCGTGAGCGCGATCGACGTGCGCGACTCGAAGGCCCCCGAGGGCCCCTCCCTCTCTTTCGGACCGGGCACGTGGAACACGTTCGTGGGCGAGGTGAGCGCCGGGGCCCTGTGACCCCGCGCGCGCGTCGCACCGCTTCAAGCAAGGAGCCCTCTCGACCGGTCCGCCGTCCTGGCCGAGGGGGCTCGGCCTTGCCCGTACGCGAAGCCGTGCTCGTCGCGTACGGGCAGCCGCCCGTCCCGGTGGCGTACGGGCAGCCGCCCGCGCCGGTGGGATACCGGCACCCGCCCGTCCCGGTGACGTACGGGCCTCCTCGGCCCCCTCCGCCCCCTCGCGCCCCTCAGCGCAGTTCGTCCACGTAGCGGTCCGTGCCCGGCACCGTCGGGATGAACGGCGCCAGCAGTTCGACGCGGCCGCCCCACTCCCCCGCCGTCTCGTCGAGGCCGGCGAAGTGGCCCTCCCAGCAGTCGCGCGGGTCGCACTCCAGGAACCACAGCAGCGTCAGACGGGTGTCGACGCCCTCGACCTGTTTCACGTAGGTCATCCGGTCGCCGGGCAGCGGCGTGGGCCGGAAGACCGTCACCATGGCCGCGGGCGAGCCGGCGAGCCGCCGCGGCAGTTCGCGCGCGGCCAGCCGCTCGAGCAGCTCCGCCCGCGCCGCCCGGTCCTCCGCGTCGATCACCTGGAGGACCAGGCCCCGGTACGGGTGGTCGAGGGCGTGGACGTCGCGCGGCCCGGCGGCGCCGTCCCGGTACACGGTCGTCTCGTGGTCCTGGAAGGCCGTGAAGACGTGCGTGCGGTCGCGGTAGACCCGGGCGTCGCGGTTGAGGCGCTTGTTGATGGCGACGGTCCACTTCATGTGCTCGTCGTAGCGGCCCTCGGTGACCCAGTAGGTCGAGAGATAGCAGCCGGCCGTGACGGGCCGGGCGATCGCGGACTTCTCCGGGCGGCGCAGCGCTTGGAGGTCGCGGGTGGCGACCCAGCGGCGGCCGGCGAACATCCAGGGCATGGCCATCGCGCCGGCGTAGTAGTGGTCGTCCTCGTACCAGCGGTTGTACGCGTACTCGTGGCCCGGGTGCGGTTCGACCATCGTGATCAGCGCGTGGCCGGGGCGGACGCCGTACGGCCCGACCGCCGCCAGCTCCGCGTACGCGTCGGGCCCCGCGCCGGTCCGCGCCGCCGCCCCACCTCGCGCCTCACCGCGCACCGCCCCCTCCCGCGCCTCGCCGCGCGCCGCCCCGTCCCGTGTCTCCTCGCGCATGCCGGTCCCCTTTCCCTTCCCTTGCCTGCCGGAGACCCCTACTCTGACGGGTCGTCAGATCCATGACCAGACGCGGGAGGTACCCGGATGCTGCTCCAGGGGAAGACGGTCGTCGTGTCCGGTGTCGGCGCCGGGCTCGGCCACCGGATCGCGGAGACGGTGGTACGGGACGGGGGCCGCGCGGTCCTCGGGGCGCGCACCGAGGCCCATCTGGCGAAGTCGGCGGCGGAGATCGACCCGGACGGGACGAGGACCGCGTTCCGGGCCACCGACATCACCGACGAGGCGCAGTGCGAGGCGCTCGCCGCGCTCGCGGTCGAGCGCTTCGGCAGGATCGACGCGGTGGTCCACGTGGCCGCCTGGGACTCGTACTTCGGCGGCCTGGAGGACGCGGACTTCGCGACCTGGCAGGGCGTCCTCGACGTCAATCTGCTCGGCACGCTGCGGATGACCCGGGCCTGTCTGCCGGCCCTGAAGGAGCGGGGCGGATCGGTCGTCCTGATCGGCACCCAGTCGGCGGTCGCCGCGCCCTCGCAGGTGCGCCAGGCGGCGTACGCGGCGTCGAAGGGCGCGCTGACCTCGGCGATGTACTCGCTGGCGCGCGAGCTCGGCCCGCACCGGATCCGGGTCAACACCGTGCTGCCGGGCTGGATGTGGGGGCCGCCCGTGCAGGCGTACGTCCGGTTCACGGCGCACGCGGAGCAGGTGGCGGAGACCGAGGTGCTGGCCCGGCTGACCGAGCGGATGGCGCTGCCGGAGCTCGCGACGGACGGCGACGTGGCGGAGGCGGCGGCGTTCCTCGCCTCGGACCGGGCGCGGGCGATCACGGGACAGTCGCTGCTCGTCAACGCGGGCGAGCTGATGCGCTGAACCCGCGGACCGGCCCCGCCCACCCCCTGGGCCCCCTCGCCCCGCTCGGTCCCTCGGCCCGCTCAGCCCCTCGGCCGGCCCGCCCCTCGCCCCGCTCGGTCCCTCGGCCGGCCCGCCCCTCGGCCCGCTCAGCTCCCGGCCCGCTCAGCCCCTCGGGTAGCGGTCCAGCCAGCCCGAGGACAGGTCCGCGGGGCCGTGCAGCGCGGCGCCCTGCGTCATCTCCATCGCGAAGTCGTCCGCGAGTTCCAGGACCGTCGCGCGGCCCTCCAGTTCGGCCACCCACGACGGCGGGAGGGCCGTCTCGCCGTGCAGGGCGCCGAGCAGCGCGCCGGTGAGGGTGCCGGTCGCGGCCGACGGGCCGTCGTGGTTGACCGCGAGCCGCAGCCCGTGCCGGATGTCCTCGCCGACCAGCGCGCAGTACAGCGCCGCCGCCAGCTGTCCCTCGGCCCGGTCCTCGGCCGCCCCGAGCGCCGTCACCCGGTCCGCGTCCGGGACTCCCTGCCGTACGGCGGCGAGCGCGGCCCGCAGGGCCTCGGTGACCGGTTCGTGGCCCGGGCGCGGCGCGAGCTGGTCGGCGGCGACGTGGACGGCGGCCTCGACGCCGCCGCCGCGGGCCAGGCCGTGCACGACGACCGCGAACGCGCCGGCCGCGAGGTAGGCGGCCGGGTCGCCGTGGGTCTGCGCCGCGCACTCCACCGCGAGCTGGCACACCAGCTGCGGCTCCCAGCCGACGAGCAGCCCGAAGGGCGCCGAGCGGACCAGGGCGCCGCTGTCGGCGGCCCCCGGGTTCTTGGGCCGGTCCGGGGTGCCCAGGATCTCGTCGCCGAGACCGGTGAGGCAGGCCCGGGCCGGGTCCCGGCGGGCGTACAGCCACTCCTGGCGGGCCAGCCAGCCGAGGTCCGCCCGGCGTTCGTCGGGGCCCCAGTCGCGCTGGGTGGCCGCCCAGCGCAGGTGGGCGCGGTGGACGTCGGTGGGCGGGTGCCAGGCGCCGGTGTCGCGGCGGACCTGGGCGCGGACGAGGCCGTCCACGGTGAACAGGGACATCTGGGTGGCGGCGGTGACGGCGCCCCGGCGGCCGTAGGCGGGCGCCAGGTCGGTCAGCCCGTCCGGGCCGTGGTCCTCGCGCAGTCGCGCGAGGCTCCGGCCGGCGGCCGCGGCGCCGAGGGCGTCGCCGACCGCGCCGCCGAGCAGACAGCCGCGGACGCGCGAACGGAAGTCCTGCTGTTCGGTGCGTCCCCAGACGGCCGCGGCTGTGGTCGTCACGACGTGCCTCCCCCGGTCGGCAGCTCCTGGTCCTGCGTCCAGCCTCCAGCGTTCAGCACTGTAATAGACCGGATGCGCTCATTCGCAGACCGGAACGTTTTGCGTTCTGGCTCCCTTCAGGCCGCTTTTGACCGCAGTTCGACCGGGGACCGGCCGTCGGCCGCCGGCCCCCGGAGGCAGGCTCCCGGCGTCAGTCCTGGACGACCGGCAGCAGTTCCGGCAGGTGGCCGTCCGAGGCACGGGCCGCGCGCTGCCGTTCCTCCGGGACCTCGCCGTACAGGGTGGTCCGGGGCCGGGCCGGGCGGCCGGCCGCCTCGGCGATGGCCTCCAGGTCGCGGATCGAGCGGTACGAGCCGTAACTCGAGCCCGCCATCCGGGAGATGGTCTCCTCCATCAGGGTGCCTCCGAGGTCGTTGGCGCCCGAGCGCAGCATCTCGGCGGCGCCCTCCGCGCCCAGCTTCACCCAGCTGGTCTGGATGTTGGGGATGTGCGGGTGGAGGAGGACCCGGGCCATCGCCGTCACCGCGCGGTTGTCGCGGACGGTCGGGCCCGGGCGGGCGATGCCCGCGAGGTACACGGGGGCGTTGGTGTGGATGAACGGCAGCGTCACGAACTCCGTGAAGCCACCGGTCTCCTGCTGGATCCGGGCCAGGGTGCGGAAGTGGCCGAGCCAGTGGCGGGGCTGGTCCACGTGCCCGTACATCATCGTCGAGCTCGACCGGATGCCCAGCTCGTGCGCGGTGGTGACCACCTCGATCCAGGTGGCGGTGGGCAGTTTGCCCTTGGTGAGCACCCAGCGGACCTCGTCGTCGAGGATCTCGGCGGCGGTGCCGGGGATCGAGTCGAGTCCGGCCTCCTTGGCGGCGGTCAGCCACTCGCGGATCGACAGGCCGGTGCGGGAGGCGCCGTTGACGACCTCCATCGGCGAGAAGGCGTGCACGTGCATGCCGGGGACGCGTTCCTTCACCGCCCTCGCGATGTCGAAGTACGCCGTGCCGGGCAGGTCCGGGTGGATGCCGCCCTGCATGCAGACCTCGACGGCGCCGACGTCCCAGGCCTGGCGGGCGCGGTCGGCGACCTGGTCCAGGGACAGGGTGTAGGCGTCGGCGTCGGTGCGGCGCTGGGCGAAGGCGCAGAAACGGCAGCCGGTGTAGCAGACGTTGGTGAAGTTGATGTTCCGGGTGACGACGTACGTGACGTCGTCGCCGTTCACGCTCCTGCGGATGTCGTCGGCGACCCGGCACAGCGCGTCCAGGGCCGGCCCCTCGGCGTGCAGCAGGGCGAGGGCCTGCGGGTCGGTGAGCCGGGTCGGGTCGTCGGCGGCGACGGCCAGGGCCTCGCGCACGTCGGCGTCGATCCGCTCCGGCGCCATGCCGGGGGCCGCGGCCTCGCGCAGCGCCTCCCAGTCGCCGTACACCTCGTCGAAGTCGGCGCGGCGGTCGCCGGTGCGGCCGTCGGTGTCGATGGTGCGGTGCAGGTCGGTGCGGCCCGCGGCGGTGAAGGCCTCGTCCGGTTCCTGCCAGGGCAGTCCGCGCACCGGCGCGTCCGGGTTCGCGAGACCGGTCTCGGGGTCGGCGAGGGCACGGACGTGCGGCAGCAGCCGCGGGTCGAGCCACGGCTCGCCGCGCCGCACGAACTCCGGGTACACGCAGAGCCGTTCGCGCAGCTCGAAGCCGGCGGCCCGGGACCGGGCGGCCAGTTCGTCGATCTGCGGCCAGGGCCGCTCGGGGTTGACGTGGTCGATGGTGAGCGGCGAGACCCCGCCCCAGTCGTCGACGCCGGCGGCGATCAGCCGCTCGTACTCCGCGTCGACCAGGTTCGGCGGGGCCTGGAGGCAGGCGCTCGGGCCCATGATGAGCCGGGCGACGGCGACGGTCGCGACCAGGTCGTCGAGTTCCGCGTCCGGCATGCCGCGCATGGCCGTGTCCGGCTTGGCGCGGAAGTTCTGGATGATCAGTTCCTGGATGCCGTGGTAGGACCGGGCGATCCGGCGCAGCGCGAACAGCGACTCGGCGCGTTCCTCGGGCGTCTCGCCGATGCCGAGCAGCAGGCCGGAGGTGAACGGCACGGAGGAGCGTCCGGCGTCCTCCAGGACCCGCAGCCGCACGGCGGGTTCCTTGTCCGGGGAGCCGTGGTGGGGGCCGCCGGGCTCGGACCACAGCCGGGTGGCGGTCGTCTCCAGCATCATGCCCATGCTCGGCGCGACGGGCTTGAGCCGCTGGAAGTCCGTCCAGGTCATCACCCCGGGGTTGAGGTGCGGGAGCAGCCCGGTCTCCTCCAGGATGCGGATCGCCATGGCGCGCACGTACGCGATCGTGTCGTCGTAGCCGTGCGCGTCCAGCCACTCGCGGGCCTCGGGCCAGCGGTCCTCGGGCTTGTCGCCGAGGGTGATCAGGGCTTCCTTGCAGCCCAGCTCGGCGCCGCGGCGGGCGATGTCGAGGACCTCGTCCGGCGACATGAACATCCCGTGGCCGGCGCGCCGGAGCTTGCCGGGCACGGTCGCGAAGGTGCAGTAGTGGCACTTGTCGCGGCAGAGCCGGGTCAGGGGTATGAACACGCTCTTCGAGTACGTGATGACGCCCGGCCGCCCGGCCGCCGCGAGCCCCGCGTCCCGCACCCGGCCGGCCGTCGCGACCAGGTCCGCCAGATCGTCCCCGCGCGCCCGCAGCAGCACGGCGGCCTCGACGGCGTCGAGCGCGACTCCGTCCCTGGCCCGCCTGAGCGCACGCCGCATGGCGTTGGCGGTCGGCGCGGCGGGGTGGGGTACCTGGTGATCCGTCATGGACCCACCTTACGAGCGGGCGGCACGCCGCGGACCTGGGCGGGGGCGGAGGCCGGGCGGTGGCCGGGGCTCCGGTCCCGGCCCGGCCTCCGCCCCCGCTCCCCGTCCCCCGGCGACGGGCCGCGCCGCCGGTGTCCCGGGCTCACAGGTGGCTCGCGTACTCGTCGAGGACGCCCAGCACTTCGGCCTCCTGCCCCGGCGGCAGCTGGAGCACGACCTCCTCGCAGCCCAGTTCCTCGTAGTGCGCGAGCTTGCCCGGGCTCGGGAGGACGGCGTACGGGACGACCTGGAGCGCCTTCGGGTCGCGGCCCGCACGCTCCCAGACCTCCCGCAGAACCGGCACGGACTCTGTCAGACCGCGGCCGCCGATGGGCATCCAGCCGTCGGCGTAGTCGGCGATGTGCTCGAAGAGCCGGGGGCCGGCGGCGCCGCCCACCAGGGTGCGGGGAGCGCCGCCGGCGACGGGCTTGGGCCAGGCCTGGGAGGCCCGCACGGAGTGGCCGAAGGCGCCCTCGTAGGCGGTGGGTACGGGCGCCCACAGGGCGCGCATCAGGTGCATGGCGTCGCGGGTGCGGGCGCGGCGGGTGGACCAGTCGACGCCGTGGTCGGCGGCCTCCTCGCGGTTCCAGCCGAAGCCGACGCCGAGGGTGAAGCGGCCGCCGGAGAGGTGGTCGAGGGTGGCGACCTGCTTGGCGAGCGCGATCGGGTCGTGCTCGACGACCAGCGTGATGCCCGTGCCGAGCCGGAGCCGCTCGGTGACGGCGGCGGCCTGCCCGAGCGCCACGAAGGGGTCGAGGGTGCGGCCGTACTCGCGGGGCAGCTCGCCGCGGCCGGCCGGGTCGGGCGTGTCGCGGGAGACGGGGATGTGGGTGTGCTCGGGCAGGTAGAGCCCGGCGAAGCCGCGCTGCTCGAGCTCGCGCGCGAGGCGTACGGGGCTGATGGTCTCGTCGGTCAGGAAGATCGTGGTCGAGATCCGCATAGGCGGCACGGTAGGGCGTGCGGCGCGGATTTCCGAGAGGTACGACGGAGGGTTCGCCCGTGCGGGACGGGACCGCCCTCCGCCGCGGGCGGGTGGCGGGCGGGGTGTCAGTCCACGACTCGCCGGCGGGCCGCCAGGTCGCCGTAGCCGCCGCGTTCCCAGACGCGTTCGCGGAAGCGCTGGAGGGTGAGCGGGGCGGTGTCCTCGCCGGGAACGCCGACGAGGTGGACGGTGCCGCAGCGGTGGCAGTACCAGCCCTGCGACCACAGTTCCTCGGCCCTGTGCCGGTCCCGGATCCGGTGCAGGAAGGCGGCCCTGCGTCGGACCAGGATCACGATGACGGCGAGGGCGACGGCCAGGGCGAGCCCGGAGACCCAGCCGAGGAAGGAGAGGTCGGACCCGAGGCGCGCCGGCTCCGGCGGGCCGCCGAAGGATCCGTACACGCCGTCCGGGATCTCGGGCTCGTCCTCGAAGGCGCCCCCGACGAGGACCCAGCCCATGAACGCGGCGACGCAGACGAACCCGGCGAAGAAGCCGAGGCCGCCGATCGCGGACGAGGGTTCCTTCGGTACGGGCGCGAGCGCCTCGGACAGGGCGGTGGTCACGCGGCGCGTCACCGTCCGCGTGTTCCCGTCGGAGTTCCGCTCCCGGCCGGTGACGGAGTCCCGCCCGCCGAGGTACACGGCGGGCACCGCCTGCACCAGGTCGTCCCGCCCGCAGCCCGGACACTCGTGGCTGGTCGTGCTCATGTTCCCCCCTGTGATCGGTGCTGCGTACGGTATCCCCCGCGTCGACGCCGCGTGCGCCCCCGCCGTTCGGCGCTCCCGGCGCACCGCTCCCGCCGGGCCGGGGTACGAGCAGTAACACGGAGATCAGCCGGACCTGCTCGCCGCGGAGTCGGGTGTCACCGTGAGGGCGCGGATGGCGACGTCCCTACCCCGGCGTCTGGCGTCGAACCCGCGTTGGCCCACCCGGGAGCGGGCCCGCGGGTGCAGCCGCGGGCGTGGCGCGCGTAACCCTCGGGGCTCGGGCGGCGTTCTCGCGGCATGAAGAAGATGCTCACCGCAGTCGCCCTGACCTCCTTCGCCGTGGCCGGCGGTCTCGCCGCCGCCGGGACCGCCGCCGCCGACACCGCGGGGGCCAACCTGCCCTCCGTCGTGCCGCTGAGCGGTGTCCTCGCGCCGAAGGCCAAGCCCGCCTCCGCCGCGCAGATGCCGGCCGCCAACCAGCTGGTGGAGGGACTGCTGCCCGGGCAGCACTGAGCCCGGCGAGGCGGCGGAACGGAAGGACGAGGTGGCGGGACCCCCCACGGGTCCGCCACCTCGCCGCTGTCCCTCACCGGTCGACGGTGGTCAGTCCTCCACGACCAGCGACGGGGTCTCCTTGGTGAGCACCTCTCCGCGGAAGAACGCGGGGCTCTTGGCGCGCATCACCAGCATGATCACCACGCCGAGCAGCAGCAGCCCGACGCCGATCACGAAGACGGAGCCGACGCCGAACACGGCGGATCCGGAGCCGTAGGCCGGGTCCCACATGTCGTACAGCGTCTTGCCGAAGACGGCGGTCAGCATGAGGCCGCCGAGCAGCGGCATGAGGCCCTTGTAGGCCAGGTCGCGGCCGGAGCGGAAGAGCTCGCCGCGGAAGTACCACACGCAGGCGAAGGCCGTCAGGGCGTAGTAGAAGCAGATCATCAGGCCGAGCGCGTAGATCGTGTCGACCAGGACGTTCTCGCTGACCAGGGTCATCACCGTGTAGAAGGCGCCCGTGGCGACGCCCGCGACGACGGTGGCCTTGCCGGGCGTCTTGAAGACCGGGTGGACCTTGGTGAAGGACGTCGGCAGGGCCTCGTACGTGGCCATGGCGAGGACCGTGCGGGCCACCGGGATGAAGGTGGTCTGCAGGCTCGCGGCGGCGGACGCGAGGACGGCGACGAAGAGCAGGATGCCGAGCGCGGGGCCCATGACGGGGCCGGCGAGGGCGGCGAAGACGTTGTCGGAGGTCTCCGGGTTGGCCAGGCCGAGGCCCTGGTCGCCGGAGCCGACGGCCATCTGGGCGGCGATGCCGGTGGCCAGGTACGAGCCGACCAGGACGACCATGGCGATCAACGCGGCGCGGCCGGGGGTCTTCTGGCTGCCGGTGGTCTCCTCGTTGGTCGCCATGCAGGCGTCCCAGCCCCAGTACATGAAGATCGAGAGGGACAGGCCGGCGGTGAAGGCGGCGAAGGACTGGACCGCGAAGGGGTTCATCCAGGACCAGGAGAAGTCCACCGAGGTCTCGAAGGAGCCGGCCTTGGAGACGGCCAGGGCGACGAAGACGGCGAGGACGACGAGCTGGAGGCCGACGAGGGTGTACTGCACGCCCTTGGTGGCGGTCATGCCGCGGTAGCTGATGGCGGTCGCGAGGGCGATCAGGGTGAGGCAGGTGACGATGTGGACGGCCTTGTTGTCGTCCAGGGCGGCGATCGACGGATCGCCGGTGATCTCTCCGGCGAGCAGCCAGAAGTACGAGGTGGCGACGCCGGCCAGGTTGGAGAGCACGATGATCGTGGCGATCACCAGTCCCCAGCCGCACATCCAGCCGAGCTTCGGGCCGAAGGCCTTCACCGTCCAGGTGAAGGAGGTGCCGCAGTCCGGCATGGCCTTGTTGAGCTCGCGGTACGCGAACGCGACGAGCAGCATCGGCAGGAAGCCCGCGAGGAAGACGGCGGGCATCTGGAGGCCGACCTCGCCGGCGGTGGAGCCGAGGGTGGAGGTGAGGCAGTAGACGGGGGCGACAGTGGAGATGCCGATCACGGCACTGCCGAGCAGGCCCACGGAGTTCCCTCCGAGGCCCTTGGTCCGTACACCGTGGCTGTCGCCCGCGGCGACGCCCCTTACCGTGTCTCCGGCCTGGGGCCGCACGTCCACCTGAGTCATGAACAGGACGTTAAGTGCTGCGGTTTCCACATCCGGAAGATCGAACTCCGGCCGTCGCGACGATCATTGCCTTGCATTGCGAGGGCGAATCGGGCACTTGCCAATGATTGAAAGATCGACGACCGCGACGGACCGACCAACCGGTAGGCCCCTCGCGAGGTGTCCGATATGCGGGAACCGCAGCTGTGCCCCAAATGTCCGTTTTCAAATTTTCCCGAGGAATTTTCGCGGCGTTCGTCGCCCCGGCCGGACGACCGCCTCCCGGCCCGTGCTCAGCCCGGCCAGACCACCGCCTGCAGCTCGCTGTACGCGTGCAGCGCGTACGAACCCACGTCCCGGCCGACACCGCTCTTCTTGAAGCCGCCGAACGGCGCCTCCATGTTGCGGCCGACGGTGTTGACCCCGACCCCTCCGGCCCGCAACCGCGACGCGACGCGGAACGCGCGGGCCACGTCCCCGGACCACACGTAGTCGATCAGCCCGTAGTCGCTGTCGTTCGCCAGCGCCACGCCCTCCTCCTCGTCGTCGAAGGGCACCACCACGACCACCGGGCCGAAGATCTCCTCCCGCACCACCCGCATCTCGTTGGTGCAGTCCGCGAGCAGCGTCGGCGCCACGTAGAAACCGCGGTCCAGCCCCGGCCCGGCCGGCCGCTCGCCGCCCACGACCACCCGTGCGCCCTCCTTGCGCCCCAGCTCGACGTACGACTCCACGCGGTCGCGGTGCGCCGCCGAGATCACCGGGCCGACCACGGTGCCCGGCGCCGCCGGGTCGCCGACCGTGAGGTGCCCGGCGTAGCCGGCCAGCCGCTCGACCAGCCGGTCGTGGATCCCGCGCTGGGCGAGCACCCGGGTCGGGGCCGTGCAGATCTGCCCGCTGTAGAAGGAGAACGTCGTCCCGATGCCCGACACGGCCGCGGCGAGCCCGTCCTCGCCGACGTCGTCGAAGACCAGCGCCGCGCCCTTGCCGCCCAACTCCATCAACTGCCGCTTGAGCTGCCGGCCGCACACCTCGCCGATCGCCTGCCCGACGGCCGTCGAGCCGGTGAACGACACCATGTCGACCGCCGGCGCGTCCACGGCCGCCTCCCCGACCGCGGGCGCCGCACCGGTGACGACGTTCACCACGCCGGCCGGGACGCCCGCCTCCGCCAGTGCGCGGGTCATCGCGAACACCGACAGCGGGTCCTGCGGGGCCGGCTTCACCACGACCGTGTTGCCCATGGCCAGCGCCGGCGCGATCTTGCCCGCCGGATTGGCCCAGGGGTTGTTGTACGAGGTGATGCAGGTGACCACGCCCACCGGGCGCCGTACCGCCACCGCCCCGAGGACCCCCGCCCGCCCCATCGGACCGGCCGGGCTGATCTGCGGCGGCAGGGCCTGCTCGACCGGCTCCAGGGCGCCGCGCGCGTACCGCCGGAAGCGGGCCGCGCCGACGGCCACCTGCATCGCGCGCGCGGTGGCGGTGGTGGCGCCGGTCTCGGCGCGGGCCAGCAGCGTGTTCGCCTCGGCGTCCCGGGCCATGAGGTCCGCCGCCCGGTCCAGGATCGCCGCCCGCTCCTCCGGCTTCGTCCGCGACCACGTCGCGAAGGCCTCGCGCGCCGCCTCGGCGGCCTCGTGGACCTGGGCGCGGGAGGCTTCGGGGGCGCGGCCGACGACGTCCTCCGTCGCGGGGTCCACCACGTCGTAGTGGCCGCCGTCGGGCTCGACCCACTCCCCTCCTATGTAGAGGCGCTCCGTGATCCCGTCCTCGGGACGGCCCGTCGGCCCGCCGTCGGAGCGGCCCGTGGTCCCGCCCGTGCCCGGTTCCCGCGTCATCGCGTGCCCACCGTCCTCGTGTCACGGCCCGAGCGCAGGACGCGCCCCGGTATCGCGCCCGTCACCTCGTCGTCCCGTACCGTCTCCACGCCGTTGACCCGCACCGACACGATCCCGGTCGCCCGCGAGTCCAGGCGCGGGCTGTCGCCCGGCAGGTCGTGGACGAGGGTCGCCGGGCCGGCGTCGATCCGCTCCGGGTCGAAGAGGACCAGGTCCGCGTGGTAGCCGTCGGCGATCCGGCCGCGCTCGCGCAGCCCGAACAGCCGGGCCGGGTCGTCGCTCAGCATCCGCACCGCCTGCTCCAGCGGCACCAGCTTCCGGCCGCGCAGGCAGTCGCCGAGGAAGCGGGTGGTGTAGGGCGCCCCGCACATCCGGTCCAGGTGCGCGCCCGCGTCGGAGCCGCCGAGCATGACGTCCTCGTGCTGCCAGGTCTCGGCGCGCAGCGCCCAGGAGGCGGGGTCGTTGTCGGTGGGCATCGGCCACAGGACGGTGCGCAGGTCGTCGTTGGCGCAGATCTCCACGAGGCACTGGAAGGGGTCCTGGCCGCGTTCGGCGGCGATGTCCTTCACGACGCGGCCGGTGAGCCCCTCGTTCTGGCGGCTGTACGTGTCCCCGACGACGTACCGGCCGAAGTTCGCGAGGCGGCGGAAGACGCCGGCCTCCCTGGAGTCGGCGCGGCGCAGCATCTCCGCCCGTACGTCCGGGTCGCGGAGCCTCGCGATCCGCTCGGGGAGGGGAAGGCCGAGGACCTCGCCCCAGCCGGGAATGAGGTTGAGGGCGCAGAAGGTGCCGAGCGACATGTTCATGGGCGTGAGGATCGGCATCGTGAGCGCGACGATCCGGCCGCCGGACTTGCGGGCCCGCTCGGAGGCGAGGAGCTGGCGCGGGACGCGCTCGGGGACGGTGGCGTCGATGGTGAGGACGTTCCAGTTGAGGGGCCGGCCGGCGGCGGCGCTCATCTCGACGAGGAGGTCGATCTCGGCGTCGGCGAACTGGTCGAGGCAGCCCGCCACGATCGCCTCCAGCTGCGTGCCCTCGTGCTCGCCGACCGCCTTCGCCAGGGCGATCAGCTCGGCGGGCTCCGCGTGGCGGGAGGCGACGGGGGCGCCGTCGCCGTCGGAGTGGGTGGCGGACTGGGTGGTGGACAGGCCCCAGGCGCCGGCCTCCATGGCCTCCTTGAGCAGGCCGACCATCCGGCCGAGCTGTGCGTCGGTCGGCCGGCCGCCGACGGCGTCGGCGCCCATGACGTAGCGCCGCAGGGCGCAGTGGCCGACCATGAAGCCGGCGTTGACGGCGATCCGTCCTTCGAGCGCGTCGAGGTACTCGCCGAAGGACGACCAGCTCCAGTCCACGCCCTCCTCGAGCGCGGCGAGGGCCATGCCCTCGACCTTGGACATCATGCGGCGCGTGTAGTCGGCGTCGGCGGGCCGGTCCGGGTGGAGCGGGGCGAGGGTGAAGCCGCAGTTGCCGCCGGCGACGGTGGTGACGCCGTGGTTCATCGAGGGCGTGGCGTACGGGTCCCAGAAGAGCTGGGCGTCGTAGTGGGTGTGCGGGTCGACGAAGCCGGGGGCGAGGACGAGGCCGGTGGCGTCCTCGGTGGTGCGGGCGGCCGTGGCGGCGTCGGGAGCGGGGTCGGGGACGGGGTCGGGCACGGGAAAGACGATCCGGCCGTCGCGGATGCCGACGTCCGCCACGCGGGCGGGGGCGCCGGTGCCGTCCACGACGGTGGCGCCCTTGATGAGGTGGTCGAGCATGGCGGTCCTCTCTGTGCACGTGGATGTGCCCCGGACCGGGGCCGCCGCGGAACGGCCGCCGGCCGGGGCGGGTGACGGGGCGGCGATCCGGGAAGACCCACCCCGCGCCATACGCCCCTGACGGGGCGACGCCGTACGCCTCACGGGGCGGCGCCGTACGCCTCACGGGGCGGCGCCGTACGCCTCACGGGGCGGCGCCGTGCGCCTCACGGCCCCGCTCCGTACGCCTTACAAGTCCGCGCCGCACGCCTCACGGGATGGCGCCGTACGCCTTACGAGCCCGCGCTGTACGCCTTACGGGGCGGCGCCCCGAGTCCTGCGCGGGCCCGCGCGTCCCGTGTGGGCCCGCCGTCCTGTGTGGGCCCGCCGTCCGTGTGGGCCTGCCCTCCTGTGTGGGCCCGCCGTCCCGTGTGGGCCTGCACCCGTTGCGCCCCGCTGCCGGGGCCGGGCCGGGCCCGCGCTGTTGTGGTCGACGACCCCGCCCGTGCGGCCTCGTTGCGGGGCGGGTCCGCGCCCGCTGTCTCGTTGTGGGCGACGCGCCCCGCTGTCTCGTTGTGGGCAGTCGTCCCGC
>NZ_SDOY01000124.1 GCF_004117935.1 Streptomyces roseicoloratus
TGTACGTGTTCATCGACGACCATGTGGCGCCTTGTCGCCGGATCGGGCGACCCCCGAAACTCACGGACGCCGAACTGCTGTGCCTGGCCGTCGCCCAGGTCCTGCTCGGCTTCCCCTCGGCCCGGCACTGGATCCGCTTCGCGCATGCCCGGCTGGGACACCTGTTCCGCTACCTGCCCCAGCAGTCCGCCTACAACAAGCGCCTCAACGCCGCAGGTCCGCTGATCAGCCAGGTGATCGAGGCACTGGCCCGGCAGGTGCCGACCTGGAACGACGACCTGCGGCTGATCGACTCCACCCCGCTGCCCTGCGCGGCCTCCCGCGAGACCGTCAAACGCTCCGAACTGGCCGGGCACTGCGGATACGGCTACTGCCGCAGCCACTCCCGCTTCTTCTGGGGCTTCCGGCTCTACCTGGTCACCACCGCCGAGGGCATGCCCGTCACCTGGTGTCTGGCCAACCCGAAGATCGGCGAGCGGGAGGTGATGGCCGCCCTGCTCGAACACGACCACCACCTCGTCCGCCAAGGGCAGGTGATCCTCGCCGACAAGGGCTTTGCCGGGAAGGAGTTCGAGACCTTCGTCAGCGAGCGCCTCGGCGCCCACCTCGTGCGGCCGGACCGCAAGGACGAACCGGTCCGGCACGGGAAGATCGCCCGGGTCCGACAGTGGATCGAGGCCGTCATCGACACCCTCAAAGGCCAGCTCAGCCTCGAACACCACGGCGGCAGAACCCCGGCCGGTGTCTTCGCCCGCACCGGACAACGACTCCTCGCCCTGGCCGCCGGCATCTGGCACAACTGGACCACCGGCGCCGCAGTCAAACGCTCACTGATCGCCTACGACCACTGAAAACATCGGACTCATTCATCTAGGCGCGGCAGGGGCGCCGTTCCGCTGTGCCCACCCGTTCCGCCCCAGCGGAACGAATGCCCACAGCGAAACGGCGGGACGGCGAGCGGCGGCCCCGGGCGGGAGGGGCACAGGGCAACGGCGGGGTCCGCCCACAGCGGTGCGGCGGGCGCGGTCTGCGAGTGGAGGCCGTCGCGGTGCGGCGGGCACGGTTCTGCGCGTGGAGGCCGTCGCGGTGCGGCGGGTGCGGTTCTGCGCGTGGAGGCCGTGGCGGTGCGGCGGGTGCGGTCCTGCGCGTGGAGGCCGTGGCGGTGCGGCGGGTGCGGTCCTGCGCGTGGAGGCCGTCGCGGGACGACGGGCGCGGTTCTGCGCGTGGAGGCCGTCGCGGGACGGCTGGCGTGGTCCTGCGAGTGGAGGCCGTGGCGGTGCGGCCGGGTGCCGGACCCGCAGGGCACAGGCAGGGCGACGGCGGCACCGCCGTAGCGGTGCCAAGGGCCCGGGCCCCAGCGCGACGGCGGGGCCGTCGCCGCAGCGGGGCGGCCGGTGGCGCCGCTGCCGGTGCGGCGCGGAGGACCGGGCGGTCGGTGGGGCTTCGGGTCAGCCCCTGACGCCGCACAGGTGCAACAGGCCGGCGATCCGCCGGTACGGGTCCGTACGGCTCGCCCGGTCCTCGGCGGTGAGGAGGCGTTCCAGTTCGTCGGCGGCCGGCAGGCCGACGTCGCCGCGGACCCCGTCGGTGAAGACGTGCACGCCGTACCAGGCGTGCAGCGGCGCCGCGATGCCCGCGAGCGTCGAGGTGAGGGCGTCGAGGCGGTCGGCCCGTACCTTCGCGCCGCTCCCGTCCGTGAAGACGTCCGACTCGAACGCGGCGAGCGCGCCCGCCCAGTCCCCGGCGAGGCCCGGCCGCATGGCCAGCGCCTCCGCGTTCCGTACCACCAGGGACAGCAGGCCGCCGGGGGCCAGCATCCGGGCCAGGCCCGCGAGGAGGGCGTCCGGCTCGTCGGCGTGCAGGAGCACGCCGTGGCACAGGACGACGTCGAAGCTGCCGGGCAGGAAGTGCACCCCGGTCTCGCGGCCGTTGCCCTCGATCAGCCGGACCCGCTCGCGGATGCCGGCCGGCTCGGTCGCCAGCGACTCGCGGGCGGCCTTGAGCAGATCGGGATCGGCCTCCAGACCGGTCACGGTGTGACCGGCACGGGCCAGGCGCAGGGCCTGGGTGCCCTGCCCCATGCCCGCGTCGAGGATGCGCAGCCGCTGCCCCACCGGGTAGCGGGCGGCTATCTGCTCGTCGAGCTGGCGCGCGATCAGCTCCTGGCGGACGGTGTCGCGCAGCCCGCCGGGCACGGTGGACCAGTGGCCGAGGACGGGCAGCACCTCGCCCGCGAGCACCCCGCCCGCGGCCGGTTCCTCCGCGCTCAGGGCCGCTCTCCGCGCTTGACCTGCGGCTTCGGAAGCCGCAGCCGGCGCATCTGGAGCGTGCGCATCAGGCCGTACGCGATCGCGCCGCGCTTCGACTCGTTCGGGAAGCGCTCGGCCAGCTGCTTGCGCAGTCGCAGCCAGATGCCGATCGAGTCGATGACGATCATGACGATGACGCCGGCCCACAGCAGCAGCGAGATGTTCTGCAGCTGACGGTTGGTGTTGCCGAACAGCGACAGGACGAGGATCACCACGGCCATCGGCAGGAAGAACTCGGCGACGGCGAAGCGCGAGTCGACGAAGTCGCGGACGAAGCGCCGCACCGGGCCCTTGTCGCGGGCGGGCAGGAAGCGCTCGTCACCGCTGTTCAGCGCCTCGCGCTGACGGGCCAGGTCCGCACGGCGAGCCTCGCGCTGACGCTTGGCGGCCTCCTTGCGGTCCATCGGCACTGACTGCGCCCGGCGGCGCTGGGTCTGGGCCTCACTCCGCTTCGGGGTCGGGCGGCCCTTGGGGGCCTGAGGGTCGCGGGGCTGCTTGGAGAGGTCCTCCGTCACCTTGTCGGTGGGGGCCTTCTCTTCCTTCGAACGGCTACGGAACACAAGGCCAAGGGTACGTGCTGCCAGGCATGGACCCCAGCGCGGCCGGGAACGATCCGCTAACGCCCTGCGTCTCCGCCTGCGGGGAAGGGGCAGCCCAGGGGTCTCCCTACTCCCTGGGCCGGAGGTGCGGTGATCCCCAGTCGTCCTTGGGGAGGAGCACATCGGGCCCCGAACAGTGCGGTAATGGAGTGAGGAACCGTACTGTGGTTCTTGTTGGAGTGCTTGAGCCGAGTCCGTCAGAAGGGGGCGCGCGAAGCCCATGAGCGGTGTGATGAAGCGTATGGGGATGATCTTCCGCGCGAAGGCAAACAAGGCCCTCGACCGGGCCGAGGATCCGCGCGAGACCCTCGATTACTCCTACCAGAAGCAGCTGGAGCTGCTGCAGAAGGTGCGCCGCGGCGTCGCCGACGTGGCGACCTCCCGCAAGCGCCTGGAGCTGCAGCTGAACCAGCTCCAGGGCCAGTCCGCCAAGCTGGAGGACCAGGGCCGCAAGGCGCTGGCGCTCGGCCGCGAGGACCTGGCGCGCGAGGCGCTGTCCCGCAGGGCCGCGCTGCAGCAGCAGGTCAGCGACCTGGAGGTGCAGCACCAGACCCTGCAGGGCGAGGAGGAGAAGCTGACCCTCGCGGCGCAGCGGCTGCAGGCCAAGGTGGACGCCTTCCGTACGAAGAAGGAGACGATCAAGGCGACGTACACGGCCGCCCAGGCGCAGACCCGGATCGCCGAGTCGTTCTCCGGCATCTCGGAGGAGATGAGCGACGTCGGCCTCGCGATCCAGCGGGCCGAGGACAAGACCGCCCAGCTCCAGGCCCGGGCCGGCGCGATCGACGAGCTGCTCGCCTCGGGCGCCCTCGACGACCAGTCCGGTCTGGCCAAGGACGACATCCAGGCGGAGCTCGACCGCCTCTCCGGCGGTACGGACGTGGAGCTCGAGCTGCAGCGGATGAAGGCCGAGCTGGCCGGCGGTCCGTCGGCGCAGCAGCAGGCCATCGAGGGCGGCAACGGCACCGCGCAGAACCAGGGCCAGAACCAGCAGCAGTCCCAGCCCCGCTTCGAGAAGTAGCGGGCGGGACCGGAGCGGTCCACGGAACCGCGGTCCACGGAAACGGCAGTCCACGGAAGAGGACGCGTCATGATCGTACGGATCATGGGGGAGGGCCAGTGGAAGCTGGCCGACAGCACGTTCGTCGAGCTCAACGCGCTCGACGACGAACTCCTCGAGGAGCTGGAGGGCGGTGACGAGGCGGGTTTCCGGCGCACGCTCCACGCGCTGCTCGACAAGGTCCGGGAGCGCGGCGAGCCACTGCCGGACGACGCCCTGGAGCCCTCCGAGCTGATCCTGCCCGCCTTCGACGCGAGCCTCGACGAGGTCCGCGCGATGCTCTCCGACGACGGTCTCATCCCCGGCTGAGCCGGCCGAACGGCACCCGCCGACGCGCCGGGCACGCGCCGAGCACTCCCCTCCCGTGCCCCGTCCCCCAGGGACGGGGCACGGGTACGTCCCGGCGGCACGGGTACGTCCCGGCGGCACGGGTACGTCCCGGCGGCACGGGTACGTCCCGGCGGCACGGGTACGTCCCGGCGGCACGGGTACGTCCCGGCGGCACGGGTACGTCCCGGCGGCAACGCGTACGTCCCGGCCCCGTCACCCCGTACCGTCTTCTGCTGTGACGACCAACGGCACCCCGCTCGCGGCCCCGCTCGCGCGGACCCGGCACCGGCTGCGGGCGCATCCTCTGGCCTTCGACGCGGGCCTGGCCCTCGTCGTGCTCGTGTGCATGGTCACGGGTTCCTTCACCGACCCGCACGGCAGCCCGGACGGGCCCACCTTCGGGGACCGGGCGCCCACCGCCTTCGGCCTGGTGCTCATGCTGCTCGGGGCCGCCGCGCTGGTGTTCCGGCGGCGGAGGCCGATCACGGTGCTCGCCGCCACCGCCGGCTTCTCCCTGATCGGGCTGATCGGTGACGAACGCCCGGCGCCCGTGACCATGAGCGCCGTCGTGGCGCTCTTCACCGTCGCCTCCCGCACCGACCGGCCCACCACCTGGCGGCTCGGCCTGGCCACCATGACCGCGCTCACCTTCGCCGCCATGGTCTTCGGACCGACGCCCTGGTACGCGCAGGAGAACCTGGGCGTCTTCGCCTGGACCGGGATGGCCGCGGCGGCCGGGGACGCGGTGCGCAGCCGCCGGGCCTTCGTGGACGCCATACGGGAGCGGGCCGAACGCGCCGAGCGCAGCCGCGAGGAGGAGGCCCGGCGGCGGGTCGCCGAGGAGCGGCTGCGGATCGCCCGGGACCTCCACGACGTGGTGGCCCATCACATCGCGCTGGTGAACGTGCAGGCCGGCGTCGCCGCGCACGTCATGGACAAGCGCCCCGACCAGGCCAAGGAGGCCCTGGCGCATGTGCGCACCGCCTCCCGTTCGGCGCTCGACGAACTGCGCGCCACGGTGGGCCTGCTGCGCCAGTCGGGAGACCCGGAGGCCCCGACGGAGCCGGTGTCGGGCCTCGCCGTCCTCGACGACCTGCTGACCACCTTCCGCAACGCCGGGCTGCCGGTCGAGCTGGCCCGCACCGACGGCGGCGCCGCCCTGCCGGCGGCCGTCGACCTCGCCGCGTACCGGATCATCCAGGAGGCGCTCACCAACGTGCGCAAGCACGCGGGTCCCGAGGCCAGGGCCGAGGTGAGCGTGGTCAGGGTCGGCCGCACCGTCGAGGTCACCGTCCTCGACGACGGCCCGCTGCTCGCCGAGCCCGTGCCCGGCGGCGGACACGGCCTCCTCGGGATGCGCGAGCGGGTGACCGCCCTGGGCGGCACGCTGACCGCCGCACCCCGCTACGGAGGCGGCTTCCGCGTGCAGGCGATACTGCCCGTGACCGGCCGCAGCACGGGGGAGGACGCCACATGACGACCGACGGGGCCACGGACGCGATCACGGACGCGGGCACGGACGCGGGCACGGACGCGGCGGGCGCCGGCCCGGACCGGCCCATCCGGGTGCTGCTCGCCGACGACCAGGCCCTGCTGCGCAGCGCCTTCAAGGTCCTGGTGAACTCGGAGTCCGACATGGAGGTGGTGGCCGAGGCCGCCGACGGCGCCGAGGCCGTGGAGCTGGCCCGGGCCACCCGGCCGGACGTGGTCCTGATGGACATCCGGATGCCGGGCACCGACGGCCTCGCCGCCACCCGCCTGATCACCGCCGACCCCGGGCTGTCCGGCGTACGGATCGTCATGCTGACCACCTTCGAGGTCGACGAGTACGTGGTGCAGTCGCTGCGCGCCGGGGCCTCCGGCTTCCTGGGCAAGGGCGCGGAACCGGAGGAGCTGCTCGGCGCGATCCGGATCGCGCACGCGGGCGAGGCGCTGCTCTCCCCGGTCGCGACGAAGGGCCTGATCGCCACGTTCCTCGCACAGGGCGGCGGCGCCGACCCGGGCAGGGAGGCACCGGCGTACTCCGAGCGCCTGGCGGCGCTCACCGCCCGCGAGCGGGAGGTGCTCGTCCTGGTGGCGGGCGGTCACTCCAACGACGAGATCGCCGGGCGGCTCGACGTCAGTCCGCTCACCGTGAAGACCCACGTCAACCGGACCATGGCCAAGCTGGGAGCCCGCGACCGCGCCCAGCTCGTCGTCACCGCCTACGAGTCGGGGCTCGTACGTCCGAGGGCGGAGTGACCGCCGGGGCGGGCGTACTCCAGACGCGGTATGCGCGGTATAAGGAATTGGACCCAGGGGGCGAGGAACGGGCCCTTCGCGTGGCTGATCGTATAAGCGGACACCCCCGAAAGGACCCCGGGGCGTCCGGCCGCCGAGTACGCCAGCACGCCACAAGAAGAGAGCATCCATGTCCTGGCTGTCGAGATTCAGCCTCGCGCAACGGGCCCTGATCGGCCTGATGTCCCTCGTCGCGCTCCTCTTCGGAGCGATCGCGATCCCGCAGTTGAAGCAGCAGCTGTTCCCCTCGATCGAACTGCCGATGGTCTCGATCATCGCCCCGTACCAGGGCGCCTCGCCCGACGTGGTCGAGAAGCAGGTCGTCCAGCCGCTGGAGAACAACCTCAAGGCCGTCGACGGCATCAAGGGCATCACCTCCACCGCCTCCGAGGGCAGCGCCGTCATCATGGCGAGCTTCGACTACGGGGACGAGGGGACCAAGCAGCTCGTCGCCGACGTCCAGCAGGCCGTCAACCGGGCCCGGGCCGTGCTGCCCGAGTCGGTCGACCCGCAGGTGGTGGCCGGCTCGACCGACGACATCCCGACCGTCGTCCTCGCCGTCACCTCCGACAAGGACCAGCAGGCGCTGGCCGACCAGCTGGAGCGGACCGTCGTCCCGGCCCTGGAGGACATCGACGGCGTCGCCCAGGTCACCGTCGACGGCGTCCAGGACCTCCAGGTCTCCGTCACGCCCGACCAGCGCAAGCTCGCCGCGGCCGGACTGACCACCGCCCGTCTCGCCGAGGCGATCAGGAACGGCGGCGGCACCATGCCCGCCGGTTCCTTCTCCGAGGCCGGCAAGAGCCGCACCGTCCAGGTCGGCGGCGGCTACACCTCGCTCCGCCAGATCCAGGACCTGCGGATCAGGCCCGAGCAGGGCAGGGCCGTCCGCCTCGGCGACGTCGCGACCGTGCGCCAGGAGGAGTCGAGCCGGGTCTCCCTGACCCGCACCAACGGCCGGCCCAGCCTCGCCGTCATGGCCACCATGGACAAGGACGGCAGCGCCGTCGCCATCTCCGACGCCGTCAGGGACGAGCTGCCCAGGCTGCGCAAGGACCTCGGCGCGGGCGCCGAGCTGACCGTCGTCTCCGACCAGGGACCGGCCGTCGCCAAGTCGATCTCCGGCCTCACCACGGAGGGCGCGCTCGGCCTCGTGATGGCCGTCCTCGTCATCCTGGTCTTCCTGGCCTCGCTGCGCTCCACCCTGGTCACCGCGGTCTCCATCCCGCTGTCGGTGGTCCTGGCGCTGATCGTGCTGTGGACCCGTGACCTGTCGCTCAACGTGCTGACCCTGGGGGCGCTCACGATCGCCATCGGACGGGTCGTCGACGACTCGATCGTGGTCCTGGAGAACATCAAGCGGCACCTCGGCTACGGCGAGGAGCGCCAGTCCGCGATCCTCACCGCGGTGCGCGAGGTGGCCGGCGCGGTGACCTCGTCGACGCTCACCACGGTCGCCGTCTTCCTGCCGATCGGCCTGGTCGGCGGCATGATCGGCGAGCTGTTCGGCTCGTTCAGCCTGACCGTCACCGCGGCGCTGCTCGCCTCGCTGCTGGTCTCGCTGACCGTCGTCCCGGTCCTCTCGTACTGGTTCCTGCGCGCCCCCAAGGGCACCTCCGAGGACCCGGAGGAGGCCCGCAGGCAGGCCGAGGAGAAGGAGAACCGGAGCCGGCTGCAACGTGCGTACGTGCCGGTGCTGCGCTTCGCCACCCGGCGTCGCCTCACCAGCGTGGCGATCGCCCTCGTGGTCCTGGTCGTCACCTTCGGCATGGCCCCGCTGATGAAGACCAACTTCTTCGACCAGGGCGAGCAGCAGGTCCTCAGCATCAAGCAGAAGCTGGCGCCCGGCACCAGCCTCGCCGCCTCCGACGAGGCCGCGAAGAAGGTCGAGAAGGTCCTCGCCGGCACCGAGGGCGTCAAGGACTACCAGGTCACCGTCGGCTCCTCCGGCTTCATGGCGGCCTTCGGCGGCGGCACCGGATCCAACCAGGCCTCCTACCAGGTCACCCTGGAGGACTCGGCCTCGTACGAGCAGACCCGGGACGCGATCGACGCGGCGCTCGCGAAGCTCGACGGGATCGGCGACACGACCATCGCGGCCGGTGACGGCTTCGGCAACCAGGACCTGAGCGTGGTCGTCAAGGCCGGCGACCCGGCGGTCCTGAAGAAGGCGTCCGAGCAGGTCAAGATCGCGGTGGGGGAGCTGAAGGACGTCACCGACGTGCAGAGCGACCTGTCGCAGTCGGTGCCCCGGATCTCGGTGAAGGCCAACGCGAAGGCGGCCGACGCCGGCTTCGACGACACCACCCTCGGGATGGTCGTCTCCCAGGCCGTGCGCGGCATCCCCGCCGCGAAGGCGACCCTCGACGACACCGAGCGGGACGTCCTGATCACCTCCGCGAAGCCGGCGACCACCCTGGCCGAGCTCACGGCGCTGCCGCTCGGCCCGGTGAGGCTGGGTGACATCGCGGACGTCCGGCTGGTGCCGGGTCCGGTCTCCATGACCCGGATCGACGGCGCCCGCGCGGCGACGATCACGGCCAAGCCAACCACGGACAACACCGGCGCGGTGAGCGCCGCGCTGCAGACGAAGCTGAACGGTCTCGACCTCCCGGAGGGCGCGACCGCCTCCATCGGCGGGGTCTCCGAGGACCAGTCCGAGGCCATGGTGAGCATGATGCTCGCGATGCTCGCGGCGGTGGCGATCGTCTTCATGCTGCTGGTCGCGACCTTCCGGTCGCTGGTGCAGCCGCTGATCCTGCTGGTCTCCATCCCGTTCGCGGCCACCGGCGCCATCGGCCTGCTCGTCGCCACGGGCACGCCCATGGGCGTGCCGGCGATGATCGGCATGCTGATGCTGATCGGCATCGTGGTGACCAACGCGATCGTCCTGATCGACCTGATCAACCAGTACCGGGCGCAGGGCCTGGGCGTGGTCGAGGCGGTGATCGAGGGCGGTCGGCACCGGCTGCGCCCGATCCTGATGACTGCCCTGGCGACGATCTTCGCGCTGCTGCCGATGGCGCTCGGCGTCACCGGCGAGGGCGGCTTCATCGCCCAGCCGCTGGCCGTGGTGGTGATCGGCGGTCTGGTCACCTCGACGCTGCTGACCCTGCTGCTCGTCCCGACGCTCTACGCGGTGGTGGAGCTCCGCAAGGAGCGCCGCGCGGCGAAGAAGGCGGCGAAGCGGGCGGCGAAGGCCGGCGGCGCGCCGGTCCCGCCGCAGGCCAAGGAGCCGGCCGGGGTCTGACCGGTCCCGTACGGAAGGCAGACCGGTCGTCCGTACGGCATGCGAAGGGGCGCCCCGCGATCGCGCGGGGCGCCCCTTCCGCCGTGAGCGGCCGGACGGCCGCCCCGAGGGGCGGCCGGACCGGGGAATCGTTACGGCAGAGCCAGCATCCGCTCCAGGGCGAGCTTGGCGAAGGACTCGGTCTCCTTGTCGACCTGGATCCGGTTGACCAGGTTGCCCTCGGCGAGGGACTCCAGGGTCCACACCAGGTGCGGCAGGTCGATGCGGTTCATGGTCGAGCAGAAGCAGACCGTCTTGTCGAGGAAGACGATCTCCTTGCCCTCGCCGGCGAACCGGTTCGCGAGACGGCGGACCAGGTTCAGCTCGGTGCCGATCGCCCACTTCGAGCCGGCCGGGGCCGCCTCCAGCGCCTTGATGATGTACTCCGTGGAGCCCACGTAGTCGGCGGCGGCCACGACCTCGTGCTTGCACTCGGGGTGGACGAGCACGTTGACGCCCGGGATGCGCTCGCGCACCTCGTTGACCGAGTCCAGGGAGAACCGGCCGTGCACCGAGCAGTGCCCGCGCCACAGGATCATCTTCGCGCCGCGCAGCTCCTCGGCGGTCAGGCCGCCGTTCGGCTTGTGCGGGTTGTAGACCACGCAGTCGTCCAGCGACATGCCCATGTCGCGGACGGCCGTGTTGCGGCCCAGGTGCTGGTCCGGCAGGAAGAGCACCTTCTCGCCCTGCTCGAAGGCCCAGTCCAGGGCGCGCTTGGCGTTCGAGGAGGTGCAGATGGTGCCGCCGTGCTTGCCGGTGAAGGCCTTGATGTCGGCGGAGGAGTTCATGTACGAGACGGGCACGGTGACGTCCGCGATCCCGGCCTCGGTGAGCACGTCCCAGCACTCCGCGACCTGTTCGGCGGTGGCCATGTCGGCCATCGAGCAGCCGGCGGCGAGGTCGGGCAGCACGACCTTCTGGTCGTCACCGGTGAGGATGTCCGCCGACTCGGCCATGAAGTGCACGCCGCAGAAGACGATGTACTCGGCCTCCGGCTTGGCGGCGGCGTCACGGGCGAGCTTGAAGGAGTCGCCGGTGACGTCGGCGAACTGGATGACCTCGTCGCGCTGGTAGTGGTGCCCGAGGACGAAGACCTTGTCCCCGAGCTTCTCCTTGGCGACGCGGGCGCGTTCCACCAGGTCGGGGTCGGACGGCGACGGCAGGTCGCCGGGGCACTCCACGCCACGCTCGCTCTTGGGGTCGGCCTCGCGGCCGAGCAGGAGAAGGGCGAGCGGCGTCGGCTGGACGTCCAGGGGCTGGGCGGTGGTCACGTCACGCACCCTTTCTACAGTGAGCCTCGTAAAGCCTTTTCGTCTAAATGACGCTATCTATCATAACCGGTTCACGTCACTTTGACGATGTCCATAGTGTCGATGTGACGAATTCGCCTTGTGCGTCTCCGTGACTCCCGCGACTTCGCCTTCCCCGTCCGTGGGCGCGGTGTGCGAGCATGAAGGGGAAAGACACGCCTCGGCCCGGAATGAATCCGCGGCCCCGCCGGTTGCAACCGTCGGCAAGCAGTCTCCGTACCAACCCGGGAGAGAAGCAGATGTCCGTATCGGACGAGAAGACCACTGTCAGCGACGGCATCCTCCTGTCCGACGCCGCCGCGGCCAAGGTCAAGGCCCTGCTCGACCAGGAAGGCCGTGACGACCTGGCGCTGCGCGTCGCCGTTCAGCCCGGTGGCTGCTCCGGCCTGCGTTACCAGCTGTTCTTCGACGAGCGTTCGCTCGACGGCGACGTCGTCAAGGACTTCGGCGGCGTCAAGGTCGTCACCGACCGCATGAGCGCTCCGTACCTGGGCGGCGCCTCGATCGACTTCGTCGACACCATCGAGAAGCAGGGCTTCACGATCGACAACCCGAACGCCACGGGCTCCTGCGCCTGCGGCGACAGCTTCAGCTAAGTCCCAGACGGGCGTCAGGCCCGCCTGAGTCGTACGCGCACGTGTGAGGGCGGCACCCGGAAGTCCGGGTGCCGCCCTCACACGCGTTCCCTCACGGACGTTCCACAGCGGCGTCCGAGGCGTCGTGGCGTCACGGCCGGGGCACCGGCCGGCTGCTAGCCCCGTCCACGACCGGCCGGTCGCCCAGCGGCGCCTGGAGCGTCACCGTCTTCGTGATCTCCAGGGCGACCATGATGCAGGCCCGGCCCGGCTCCCGCGGCGTCTCCTTGATCCGCACGACGACCTTCCCGGCGCTCTCCTCCGCGGTCACCGCGTAGTCGCTGCACGCGCCGCCCCAGAAGGTCACCGACAGCTTCCGGCCACTCGCGTCCGTGGTGAAGGAGGTGACCTGCCGCTCCGGAGCCGTCCCCTGGTCGGGTGCCGGCGTGGGGGTGGGCGAGGGCTTGGCCGGCGGGGCCGGATCGGGCGCGTCGACCGCCGTCCGCACCACCGTGAACGGCTTGGCGCCCGGCTTCTCCTGCGCCGTGAACAGCCACGCCGGCACGAGCACCTGCTCGCCGTCCACGTACTGCGCGGCCAGACCGAAGACCGCGCCCGTCACCGCCACCTCGTGCGGCGTCGCGGAACGGTCCCGCGGCGGGCAGGGCGCCTGCGCCGTCCCGCCCTCGCCGCCGTCCCTGGCCGGCGGCACGCCGCCGGGCCGGTCGGCCGTGCCCGCCGGCGGGTCGGTCGCGCAGCCGCCGATGCCGACCGGGCCGGTTCCCTTCCCGGCCTCGTTCAGCTCGGCGAGCGCCTTCTCCGCGCTCACCACCGGATAGGTGTCGCCCTTCACGGGAGCCTTCAGGCGCCCGCTCCCGGCCGTCACGGAACCGTCCGGGCCGATGTGGAGGCCGGTGGACCAGCCGTACGTGGGCAGCCCGCCCACCACCGGGTTCGCGTTGACCACCCGCTCCGAGCCGTTCATCACCTGGCTCGCGTCCAGCTTGGCGTCGTCCTGGCCGATCGCCTTGAGCGCCGGCGCGGCCGCCGCCTTCGCCGCGGCCTCGCTCACCGGCGAGCCGCCGCTCGGCGGCTTCGCCTCGCCGGGCGGCGGACAGGCCTTGCCCTTGAGGCAGGAGTCGCCGATCGGGCCGCCGTCGTAGCGGCTGAGCGTCCAGCTGCCCGGCGCCTTCGCCGACACGTCGAGGCGCAGCCCCGAGGCGTCCTTCTCCGGGGCCAGCCGCCACACCTCGCCGACCAGCTGCGGGGTGCCCGGGATGCCCAGGGCCTTGGCGAGCCGGGTCACCTCCGCCGAGGTGACCCGGCCCTCGGGCCGGTGGACCGCGGCCGAGGAGGGCCCCTGGGGGAGGGGGCCCTTCGCCTTGTAGACGGTCCCGTCGGGACCGCCGTTCGGGTCGGGCTCGCCCGGCGCGATCCCGGGACCGCCGTCCGTCGTGCCGCCGAGGTTCAGCGGCGGGGGAGTGGCCGCCGCGTCCCCGGCGGCCTGCGTGGCCCCGCCGTCGCCCTGCGCGACGGTGGCGTAGTACACGCCTCCGCCGCCGACGAGGAGCACTCCCGCCGCCACCGAGGCGATCAGAAGCGGACCCCGCTTCCCGGGCCGGTTCTCCGTACTGCTGCTCACCGCGCGCTCCTCCAGACCTGGCATCCCTGCGGAAGACACCCATGGGACGAGGGCGGCGCGGTTCCGGTTCCCCGGTTGCTCCGGACCGGTGGCGGAGCGATCCGGGGCGGGTGTCTCAGGCTCCGTACTCGGAGGTGGCGGCGATCAGTCTGGCCGACGCCGCCGGCACCTCGACTCCGTGGATCAGGGCGGGGGACACCGGGTCGGCAGCGGGAGCCGCCGGAGTCACCCAGTGCGGGGCCATCCGAGCGCCGGCCCCGCACAGCTCGGCGAGGCTGAAATCGGACTCCTGGGGCTCACGAGGAGCGGGGTACTGGGTCATGGCCGCACCGTACGCACGCTCCGGCTTCGGAGAAAAGCCCTACTCTGGGGTAGTTTCCGCTGTTCGGCTTCCGTCCCCGCAGCCGGTAGCGTGAACTGTCATTGCCGTCCCTCCACCAGGAGCGCCCAGCCGTGCGTATCGCAGTCACCGGCTCCATCGCCACCGACCACCTCATGACCTTCCCCGGTCGGTTCGCCGACCAGCTCGTGGCGGACCAGCTCCACACGGTCTCGCTGTCGTTCCTCGTCGACAACCTCGACGTCCGCCGGGGCGGCGTCGCCGCGAACATCTCCTTCGGCATGGGGCAGCTCGGCGGCAGGCCGATCCTGGTGGGAGCGGCGGGCTTCGACTTCGACGAGTACCGCGCCTGGCTCGACCGGAACGGCGTCGACACCGCGTCCGTCCGCATCTCCGAGGTGCTGCACACCGCGCGCTTCGTGTGCACCACGGACAAGGACCACAACCAGATCGGCTCCTTCTACACCGGCGCCATGAGCGAGGCCCGGCTGATCGAGCTCAAGGCCGTCGCCGACCGCGTGGGCGGACTCGACCTGGTCCTCATCGGCGCCGACGACCCGGAGGCGATGCTGCGCCACACCGAGGAGTGCCGCACGCGCGGTATCCCCTTCGCCGCCGACTTCTCGCAGCAGATCGCCCGCATGGGCGGCGACGAGATCCGCACCCTCATGGACGGCGCGGCCTACCTCTTCTCCAACGAGTACGAGAAGGGGCTCATCGAGTCCAAGACCGGCTGGACCGAGGAGGAGATCCTCGGCCGGGTCGGCCACCGGGTCACCACCCTCGGCTCGCGCGGCGTCCGCATCGAGCGGGCCGGCGAGGACCCGATCGAGGTCGGCTGCCCGGAGGAGGACGCCAAGGTCGACCCGACCGGCGTCGGCGACGCCTTCCGGGCCGGCTTCCTGACCGGCCTCGGCTGGGGCGTCAGCCTGGAGCGCGCCGCCCAGGTCGGCTGCATGCTCGCCACCCTGGTGATCGAGACGCTCGGCACCCAGGAGTACACCCTGCGCCGCGCCAACTTCATGGAGCGCTTCACCAAGGCGTACGGCGACGAGGCCGCCGCCGAGGTCCAGGCCCACCTGGCCTGACGCCGGCCCCGCCCCCCGACGGGACGCCGCGCCGTCCCCGGGCTCCGCGTGGGGCCCGGGCGCACACCGTGCGGGCAGTCCCGCCGGGGCGGGCGGGCACCCACGGGGCCGCGCCTCCGG
>NZ_SDOY01000125.1 GCF_004117935.1 Streptomyces roseicoloratus
TGTACGTGTTCATCGACGACCATGTGGCGCCTTGTCGCCGGATCGGGCGACCCCCGAAACTCACGGACGCCGAACTGCTGTGCCTGGCCGTCGCCCAGGTCCTGCTCGGCTTCCCCTCGGCCCGGCACTGGATCCGCTTCGCGCATGCCCGGCTGGGACACCTGTTCCGCTACCTGCCCCAGCAGTCCGCCTACAACAAGCGCCTCAACGCCGCAGGTCCGCTGATCAGCCAGGTGATCGAGGCACTGGCCCGGCAGGTGCCGACCTGGAACGACGACCTGCGGCTGATCGACTCCACCCCGCTGCCCTGCGCGGCCTCCCGCGAGACCGTCAAACGCTCCGAACTGGCCGGGCACTGCGGATACGGCTACTGCCGCAGCCACTCCCGCTTCTTCTGGGGCTTCCGGCTCTACCTGGTCACCACCGCCGAGGGCATGCCCGTCACCTGGTGTCTGGCCAACCCGAAGATCGGCGAGCGGGAGGTGATGGCCGCCCTGCTCGAACACGACCACCACCTCGTCCGCCAAGGGCAGGTGATCCTCGCCGACAAGGGCTTTGCCGGGAAGGAGTTCGAGACCTTCGTCAGCGAGCGCCTCGGCGCCCACCTCGTGCGGCCGGACCGCAAGGACGAACCGGTCCGGCACGGGAAGATCGCCCGGGTCCGACAGTGGATCGAGGCCGTCATCGACACCCTCAAAGGCCAGCTCAGCCTCGAACACCACGGCGGCAGAACCCCGGCCGGTGTCTTCGCCCGCACCGGACAACGACTCCTCGCCCTGGCCGCCGGCATCTGGCACAACTGGACCACCGGCGCCGCAGTCAAACGCTCACTGATCGCCTACGACCACTGAAAACATCGGACTCATTCATCTAGGCGCCCCTGCGGACCGCGCACAGCAGGCCGTCGCCCACCGGCAGCAGCGTCGGCAGCAGTTCCCGGCTCTCGCGTACCGTCCGCAGCAGCTCGCGTATCCGCTGCACCTCCGCCGGCTGGGCCGCCGAGTCCACCGTGCGGCCGTCCGCGAAGACGCCCTCGAAGCAGACCAGACCGCCAGGTCGCAGCAGGCGCAACGATTCAGCGAGGTAGTCGAGGAGCTCCAGCCGGTCGCCGTCGCAGAACACCAGGTCGTAACCGCCGTCCGCGAGCCGCGGCAGGACGTCCAGCGCGCGGCCCGGGATGAAGCGGGCCCGGTTGCCCGCGAAACCCGCCGCGCGGAACGCCGCCTTCGCGTGCGCCTGGCGCTCCGGCTCCACGTCCACGGTGGTCAGGACCCCGTCCGGGCGCATCCCGAGCAGCAGGTAGATGCCGGACACGCCCGTGCCGGTGCCGATCTCCGCCACCGCCTTGGCGTCCGCCGTCGCGGCCAGCAGACGCAGGGCGGCGCCGGTGCCCGGCGACACCGAGGGCAGCCCCGTCTCGCGGGCCCGGTCACGGGCCCAGCGCAGCGCTTCGTCCTCGGCGACATAGGCGTCGGCGAACGCCAAGCTCGTCTGCCGGTTGGCGGTAATGGCCCTCTCCTGTCCCCGTCCTCGACGCCATATTGACGCAGGCGTCGACTGTATCCGCTGAGCGCGGGAACCCGCAGATGGGACTGCGCGTTACTAGAGGACGGGAAGCGAGGACGGACTCCGGTGCGAGCCGACCCCAAATTCGCGTAAAGATTCTTATCCGGAGCTAACGGGCGAGGTGGCTATGGTAGGGGCTCCACTGGACACCACCAGAGCCGACAGGGGAGGTGCGGCTGCGCCTGTGGATCGGAGAGGCGTGCTGAGGCGCCTGCTCGGGTCGGCGGGTGAGCCGAAATCCGTGACTGACACCGCTGACCGTTCGCGCACCGCCGACTCCGCACCCACCACCGCGACCTTCGCATCGGATGCGGAATCGCAGGCGTGGACTCCGCCCAGCTGGGAGGAGATCGTCAGCACCCACAGCGGCCGGGTCTACCGACTCGCCTACCGCCTCACCGGCAACCAGCACGACGCCGAGGACCTCACCCAGGAGGTCTTCGTCCGGGTCTTCCGCTCGCTGTCCTCGTACACGCCGGGCACCTTCGAGGGCTGGCTGCACCGCATCACCACCAACCTGTTCCTGGACATGGTCCGCCGCAAGCAGCGGATCCGCTTCGACGCGCTCGCCGACGACGCCGCCGAGCGGCTGCCGAGCCGTGAGCCGTCGCCGCAGCAGGCGTTCAACGACACGCACTTCGACGCCGACGTCCAGCAGGCCCTCGACACCCTCGCGCCCGAGTTCCGGGCCGCGGTCGTCCTCTGCGACATCGAGGGCCTCTCGTACGAGGAGATCGCCGCGACCCTGGGCGTGAAGCTCGGCACCGTCCGCAGCCGCATCCACCGCGGCCGCTCCCACCTGCGCAAGGCGCTCAAGCACCGTTCGCCCGAGGCGCGCCAGGAGCGGGCCCTCGCCGGGGTGGGCTGGGAGGTCGGAACGGCGTGAGCGGAACCAGTCCCTCCGCGACCCCCGAGGAGCAGCGACTCGCGGAACACCACCTCGGGGACCGGCTCGCCGCGCTTGTCGACGGCGAGCTCGGCCATGACGCCCGTGAGCGCGTCCTCGCCCATCTCGCCACCTGTGCCCGCTGCAAGGCCGAGGCCGACGCGCAGCGCACCCTGAAGAACGTCTTCGCCTCCACCGCGCCCCCTCCGCCCTCGGAGGGGCTGCTCGCCCGCCTCCAGGGGCTGCCGGGGGGATCCTCCGACCAGGGCGGACCTTTCGACGGCCTGTTGGGCGGCGGCGGCATGGGGTCCGGCGGCATGCGGTCCGGCGGCTTCGCCACGGCCGCGCCCGTCACCCCGGACACGGGCTTCCGCATCCACGAGGTCGGTGAACGCTCCGCGGGGCGGGGGCGGCGCTTCGCCTTCGCGGCGGCCAGCGCGGTCTCGTTCGCCGCGATCGCGCTGAGCAGCACCCTGTCCATGGACAGCCCGCGCGGCGGCCAGGGCAACGGCAGCAACGTCACACCGCTGCGGGCGCCGGCGACCTTCGCGTCCGGTTCGCGCCGCGAGGCGGTCCCGGACGCACCGCCACCGACGATCCTTCCCGCCCGGGTCGAACTCTCCCTGTACGTCCGGCCGATGAGCCCGGCGCTCCGGCTCGCCTACGAGCCCGGACTCCCGACCGTGTCACCGGCCCCGACTCCTGCTCCCGGCCCCTCCCACCGCTGACCGTCAACCTGGTTGAATCCAACCTGGTTGAATCCAGGGACAGGGGCGCGCCGCCCGGTGAAGCGGGCGGCGCGGACAGGTCATCCGTTGCGGGGAGAGCATGAAGAACGGGAAGCCGACATGGTGGAGCCGGCCGTCGACCACGGCCACCACAGCCGAGGCACCCGTGGGGCCGCCCGAGCCGCCCACCGACGACACGGACTTCACCCTCGCCGCCCCGGCGACCCGGGATCCGGCCCCGGACGCCAGTGCCACGGCCGGAGTTCCGGACTCGGCCACGGCCCTCACGCCGGTGCCGGCGGCAGCTGAGCCCGCCGTATCCCTCGCGGAGCCCGCGGCGGATGGTAGGGCTCCGGCCGCGGACGGCTCCGACGTCCGGCCCGGGACGGAGTCCGCCCCGCCGCTCGCGAAGCCCGAGGCCGCCCTGCCGGAGGCCACCACCCCGCCCGAGACCCGGCCCGCCCACGCCCCCGCGCCGGCTCCCGAGCCCGCGCCGGCTCCCGAGCCCGCGCCGGCCTCCGCGCCCGCGCCCGTACCGGCTGCTCAGCCGCCCCAGGCCGCCCCGCAGCCCCTGCACGCGCCCGATCCCTACCGGACGCCGCCCTATGGTGAGCCGGGGCCGTGGGCGCCCGCGCCGCCGGTCCAGCGTCCCGTGCCGACGACTGCGCCGCCGGCCCAGGCGCCGAGCCCGATACCGGCCCCGGCGCCCGCCGCGCACCCGGTGTCCGCACCGACGCAGCCGGCCCCGCCGGTGGCCTCCGCGTACGACCCGTGGGGTGCGCAGCCGCTCGTCCTCGCCGAGGGCAAGGCGTCACGGAAGCCGCGGCGCGGCCTCGCGCTCGTCGGCGCGCTCGCCTTCGCCCTCGTGACCGGTGTCATCGGCGGCGGCGTCGGCGCCTACATCGAGCGCAACGGCGGCCTCACCTCGGTCGAACTGCCCCAGGCCGCCGCCGAGGACACCGACCGCGCGCCCGGCAGCGTCGCCGCCGTCGCTGCCAAGGCGCTGCCCAGCGTCGTCACCATCCACGTCAGCGGCAGCGGTTCCTCCGGCACCGGCACCGGCTTCGTGCTCGACACCCGCGGCCACATCCTCACCAACAACCACGTGGTGGACGCGGCGGCCTCCTCCGGCGAGATCTCCGTCACCTTCAGCAACGGCGAATCGGCCCGCGCCAAGCTCATCGGCCGCGACACCGGATACGACCTCGCCGTGATCCAGGTCCGCGGGGTCTCCGGTCTCAGGCCGCTGCCGCTCGGCAACTCCGACGGCGTCCGCGTCGGCGACCCGGTCGTCGCCATCGGCGCGCCCTTCGACCTCTCCAACACCGTGACCGCCGGCATCATCAGCGCCAAGGAGCGGCCGATCACCGCGGGCGGCGAGAAGGGCGACGGCAGCGACGTCAGCTACGTCGACGCCCTCCAGACCGACGCCCCGATAAACCCCGGCAACTCCGGCGGCCCGCTCGTGGACTCCCAGGCCCGGGTCATCGGCATCAACAGCGCCATCCGCGCCGCGGGCAACGGTTCGTCCGGCGAGGGCGGCGGCCAGTCCGGCTCGATCGGCCTCGGCTTCGCCATCCCGATCAACCAGGGCAAGCGGGTCGCCGAGGAGCTGATCAACACCGGCAAGGCCACCCACCCGGTCATCGGCGTCAGCCTCGACATGGCGTACAACGGCGACGGCGCCCGCGTCGGCGACAAGGGCAAGGGCGGCTCCGCGTCCGTCACGCCGGGCAGCCCCGCCGCCAAGGCCGGCATCCGCCCCGGCGACGTGATCACCAAGGTCGACGGCCAGCGCGTCCACAGTGGCGAGGAGCTCATCGTGAAGATCCGCGCCCACCGCCCCGGCGACCGGCTGCGGCTGACCGTGACGCGCGACGGCAAAGAGCAGACAAAGACCTTGACCCTGGGCTCGTCCACGGGCACCTGAGCCCGTCCGGCGGGGACCGCGCCGCACCGCCCGGAAGCCGCCCCGGGCCGACCGGCGGGGCGCCGCACGGGACAACCCGTGGGACAACGCGCAGGACCCCACGCGGTACCCGCCGGACAGTTTCGGCGGGTACCGTGGAGCGGGCCGCCCGGGACCGGCGAGAAGGAGCTACAGGGTGTTCAGCGACATAGGCGCACTCGAGCTGGTGACGCTCGTGCTGCTCGCCGTGCTCATCTTCGGACCCGAGAAGCTGCCGAAGGTGATCCAGGACGTCTCGCGCTTCATCCGCAAGGTCCGCGAGTTCTCGGACAGCGCCAAGCAGGACATCCGCAGCGAGCTCGGCCCGGAGTTCAAGGACTTCGAGTTCGAGGACCTCAATCCCAAGACCTTCCTCCGCAAGCAGCTCGCGGAGAACGAGGACCTGAAGGAACTGAACGAGCTCCGCTCGACCTTCGACCTCAAGAAGGAGATGAACGAGGTCGCCGACGCCGTCCACGGCCGCGAGTCGGCCTCCGCGCCCGCGCCCGCCGCCACGCCCGCCGCGGTCAACGGCAGCGGCCCGGACCTGCTGAAGAAGCAGGACAAGCCGGCCCCCGACGAGCGCCCGCCGTACGACGCGGACGCCACCTGACGACGGCCTGTCACCGACCCGCTGCGCGCAGGTGGCTATCCTCCCTCTGTTGACGCAACGAGGAGGCGGCCGAGATGAAGACGACGAGTCGGGTGGAAGCCGACGGCTTTCTGCGCGCACCCTTCGCCTGGTACGGGCTCGACGAGGCGTTCACCGGGCCGCGCCGGCTGATGCAGATCGGCACGGCGGCGGACGGCACCGTGCAGCACGGCTCGCTGGGCCACGGTGACGAGCCGTCGATAAAGTCCGAGGCCGGCGGCGCGGAGAAGGAGCGCTTCGCGGTCGTCGTGACGGTCGCCGCCAACCCCGTACGCCGCACCGGCGACGGCACCGGCGTCCTGGACGCCACCACGGTCTCCTCGGCGGCCTGGCTGGCCGGCTCCGGCCTCCTCGCCCACACCTGGCCCGCCCAGCTCGACCACGCCCGGCGGGACAACTGGCTGGACCAGCAGACGGAGACGGCCTTCGAGCTCGCCGACGACCTCGAAGGCCCCGCCTGGTCGACGCTGTCCCTGCCCGTGGACGGCGTGCCCGTGCCCTTCCACTACCGCGAGTCCGAGTTCGGCTGGGTGCTCGCCGGCTCGGCCCCGGGCGTCCACATCGGCGCGTACGGGCGGGGGATGAGCGCGTACGGCCTGGGCTTCGCGCAGGTGAAGGACCTGGGCGCGTACGCCTGAGGCAGCCCTGGCGGCGTCGTCCCCCACCGGGCCCGGGCCGTGACATGCGGAAGGGGCGCCCCGCACATCCGCGGGGCGCCCCTTCCGTGTGTCGCGTCGGCTCAGAACTTGTTGCGCGGCGTGATGCCCAGGCTCATGCCCGACAGGCCGCGCTGGCGGCCGCCGAGCTTGCCGGCGATGGCGCGCAGGGCGGAGCCCGCGGGGGAGTCGGGGTCGGTGATGACGACCGGCTTGCCCTCGTCGCCGCCCTCGCGCAGGCGCACGTCGATCGGGATGGCGCCGAGCACCGGGACGGTCGCGCCCGTGGTCCTGGTCAGGCCGTCGGCGACCTTCTGACCGCCGCCCGTGCCGAACACGTCGACCATCTCGTCGCAGTGCGGGCACGGCAGGCCCGACATGTTCTCGACGACGCCGACGATCTTCTGATGGGTCTGCACGGCGATCGACCCGGCCCGCTCGGCGACCTCGGCCGCCGCCTGCTGCGGGGTGGTGACGACCAGGATCTCCGCGTTCGGCACGAGCTGCGCGACGGAGATCGCGATGTCGCCGGTGCCCGGCGGCAGGTCGAGCAGCAGCACGTCCAGGTCGCCCCAGTACACGTCCGCGAGGAACTGCTGGAGCGCGCGGTGCAGCATCGGGCCGCGCCAGACGACCGGCGCGTTGCCCGGGGTGAACATGCCGATGGAGATGACCTTCACGCCGTTCGCCGACGGCGGCATGATCATGTTCTCGACCTGGGTGGGCCTGCCGTCCACGCCGAGCATGCGGGGCACGCTGTGGCCGTAGATGTCGGCGTCCACGACGCCGACCTTCAGACCGTCGGCCGCCATCGCCGCCGCCAGGTTGACCGTCACCGAGGACTTGCCGACGCCGCCCTTGCCCGAGGCGACCGCGTAGACCCGGGTCAGCGAGCCCGGCTTGGCGAAGGGGACCTCGCGCTCGGCGGTGGTGCCGCGCAGCGCCGACGCCAGCTCCTTGCGCTGCTCGTCGCTCATCACGTCCAGCGAGACGTCCACGCCGGTGACGCCCTCGACGCGGGAGACGGCGTCCGTGACGCGCTGGGTGATCGTTTCGCGCATCGGGCAGCCGGAGACGGTGAGGTAGACCGTGACGGCGACGTTGCCGTCGTCAGCGATCTCCACCGACTTGACCATGCCGAGCTCGGTGATCGGTTTGTTGATCTCGGGGTCGTTCACCGTCGCCAGTGCTTCGAGCACCGCGTCTTCCGTAGCCATAAGGAGATGGTACGGCGACGGGCACCGGCTGATGAAAGCCTGTTGACGGTCGGGTACGTCACTCCGGAGCGAACCGGTCTACGGGAATAGATCGCGGCGCTCCCCGTACCGGTCGCCCTGCCGGTCCGCGGAACGCTCTCCCTGCCGCTCCCCGTGCCGCTCTCCGTTGCGGTCCTCCAGCTCCTTCAGCAGGTCCTGGAGCTCCGAACGCATCCAGTCGCGGGTCGCCACCTCGCCCAGGCCCATCCGCAGCGCCGCGATCTCCCGGGTCAGGTACTCGGTGTCGGCGATCGAGCGCTCGTTCTGCTTGCGGTCCTGCTCCAGGTTGACCCGGTCCCGGTCGTCCTGCCGGTTCTGCGCGAGCAGGATCAGCGGGGCCGCGTACGAGGCCTGGAGGGAGAGCATCAGGGTCAGGAAGATGAACGGGTACTGGTCGAAGCGCAGGTAGTCCGGCACGGAGACGTTCCACACCACCCACGCGATGATGATCACCGTCATCCAGACGATGAACCGGCCCGTCCCCAGGAAGCGGGCGATCCGCTCCGACAGCCGCCCGAACGCCTCCGGGTCGTACTCCGGCAGCAGCCGCGCCCGCCGCATCCGCGGCTGGTCGAGCCGGATCCGCGGCAGCGTCCGCTCCCGCTCGCGGTCCCGCTCCTGAGCCCGCTCAGCCACCGTGCACCCCCTCCTCGTGGAACTCCGTCTCCCGCCAGTCGTCCGGCAGCAGGTGGTCGAGGACGTCGTCGACCGTCACCGCGCCCAGCAGCGAACCGCTCTCGTCCACCACCGGCGCCGCCACGAGGTTGTACGCGGCGAAATAGCTGGTCACGGCGGGCAGCGGGGTGTCCGGGCCGAGCGGCGGCAGATCGCTGTCCACGAGCGAGCTCACCAGCGTGAACGGAGGGTCCCGCAGCAGCCGCTGGAAGTGCACGGTGCCCAGGTACTTGCCGGTCGGCGTCTCGTCCGGCGGCCGGCACACGTACACCTGCGCGGCGAGCGCCGGCGGCAGGTCCTGCTGGCGCACCCGCGCCAGCGCGTCGGCGACGGTGGCGTCCGGGCGCAGCACGATGGGCTCGGAGTTCATCAGACCGCCGGCGGTGCGCTCCTCGTACGACATGAGCCGGCGCACGTCCGCGGCGTCGTCCGGCTGCATCAGCGTGAGCAGACGTTCCTTCTCGTCCTCCGGGAGCTCGTTCAGCAGGTCGGCCGCGTCGTCCGGGTCCATGGCCTCCAGGACGTCGGCGGCCCGCTCCTCCTTCAGCTTGCCCAGGATCTCGATCTGGTCGTCCTCCGGCAGCTCCTCCAGGACGTCCGCGAGCCGGTCGTCGTCGAGGGCCACGGCCACCTCGGCGCGCCGCTTGGGCGAGAGGTGGTGCAGCGCGTTGGCGAGGTCGGCGGGGCGCAGCTTCTCGAAGGTGGCGACCAGGCTCTCGGCGCCCTGTCCGTGCTCCTCCAGGGAGAAACCGGTGACGGCGGACCAGTCGACGGTGAGCGTCTCGCCCTTCCGGCGCAGTGCCCCGCCCTTGCCGCGCCGCACGAAGACCTTGTCGATCTCCCAGTCGCGGCGGGCGGGCAGCTGCTGGATCGCCACGTCGAGGACGGTGACCTCCTCGTCGCTCTCGACCAGCGTCACCCGCCGGTCGAGCAGTTCGCCGAGCACGAGCCGCTCGGTCGGGCGCTGTTCGAAGCGGCGCATGTTCACCACGCCCGTGGTGATGACCTGCCCGGACTCGACGCCGGTGATCCGGGTCATGGGCACGAAGACCCGGCGCCGCGACAGCACTTCGACGACCATGCCGAGCAGCCGCGGCGGACGGCGGCCCACGCGCAGCATCGCCACCAGGTCGCTGACCCGGCCCACCTGGTCGCCGACCGGGTCGAAGACGGGGACCCCGGCGAGATGGGAGACGAAGATCCGGGGGGCGCCTGCCGCCATGCCACGCGCCTCCTCGGTGCCGCACGATTCGGGTCGGTCCGGGGCCGTTGCCCGGCTTGCCGGGTTCAGGCTAGCCCGTGCCGACCGGCCCCGCTTCGGCAGGGCGCCCGTACGGCTGCCTGCGGAGCGGCCGCCCGTCCCGGGTACGCTGCGGTCTGCCGTCCCCCACCGGCTCCGGTTCCGCCCGGCCCGTCCCCCACCGTCACGAGAGGTGCCCAGGTGACCGTGCTCCGCCCTGTCTCGCGCGTCCGCGGGGCCGTCGTTCCGCTGGCGCTGTGCGTCGGCCTCGCCTCGGCGCTGACCGCCTGCGCGGCCGACCCCGACGAGGGGACCAACGGCGTCGGGAAGCTCGACCCGACGGCGATCGAGGACGAGGCCCAGGCGGCGGCGGACGCGGCGAAGGCGGTGCGGCTGTCCGGCACGCTGGTCAGCAAGGGCGGCACGTACAAGCTCAACATGCGTCTGAAGGACGACGGCGCGACGGGCTCGGTGACCACGAAGAACAGCACCTTCGAGCTGCTGCGGGTCGGCGAGGCGCTCTATCTGAAGGCCGACGCGTCCTTCTGGGAGCACGACGACCGGGAGGGCACGGGCGGCAAGACGTCCGCCAAGCCCGCGCCCGCGTCGGGATCGGGCTCCGGCTCCGACGACGCCGGTTCCGAGGCCGCCGACAAGCTCGACGACATGTACGTGAAGGTGCCCCAGGACGACCCCTCGTACAAGCAGCTGCGCGGCTTCACCGACATGAACCTGCTGCTCGACGGCCTCATCGGGCTGCACGGTGACCTCGTCAAGGGCGACTACGACAAGATCGGCGGCGTGCGCACCATCAACGTCCGGGGCGGCGAGGACGGCGAGGGCGGCTCCCTCGACGTCTCCCTGCAGGGCACGCCCTTCCCGTTGCGCTTCGCGCGCGCCGGCGGCGCGGGCGTGGTGATCCTCTCCGAGTGGGACAAGGACTTCCCGCTCACCGAGCCCGCCAAGGGCCAGACCCTCGACTACGGCAAGCAGCTGCCGCGTACGTAGGCCCGGCGCCGTCCGGGCGCGGGCCCGCCGGCGCCGTGGCGCCCGTACCGGGCGGACGCCCGGGGCGCTTCTTCCGGACCCGGCCGCGATCCGGAAGAGGCGCCCTACGCCTTGCGGCGGCGCTTCCGCTTCAGCAGGAGCTTCGGCAGTCCCGCCGGGACCGGCCGGCGGGTGACGCCCGGGGACGGCAGCGGTACGGCGGCCAGCGAGCCGTCCGGCAGTTCGGTGGTCGCGGTGCGCGGGTCGAGCCGCACCAGCCGGCACTCGCGGGCCCAGCGCTCCGGCATCGCCTCGCCGTCGGGCGCGTTCAGCCGCTTGCCCTTCAGCTCGGCGACGGCCGCGCCCCACTCCTCCGTACCCGGCGTCAGCTCGCGTACGCCGGCGGTCCAGGCGACGATCCGGCCGCCCTTCTCCTTGCTGCGCACGGTGACCTCGGCGGTGCCGCCGTCGCGCAGGCCGGGCAGCGGCTGCTCGCCGGGCCCGTCGCCGACGACGTGCGCGGCGCCGTCGTGCCACACGTGCCAGAGCGGCCGGGCGGCCGGGGCCTCGCCCCGCACCCAGATGAGGCCGGACTTCTTGGCGGCCTCCTCGACGAGGGCGGCGGAGAGCAGCGTGTCGGTCATGGCCGAAGCCTATCGACCGCGCTCCGCCGCCTACAGCCAGCCGTTGCGCTTGAGGGTGCGGTGGATGGCGAAGCAGATGACGGCGATGCCGCCGAGCACCATCGGGTAGCCGTACTTCCAGTGGAGCTCCGGCATGTGGTCGAAGTTCATGCCGTAGACGCCGCAGACCGCCGTCGGGACGGCGACGATCGCCGCCCACGAGGTGATCTTGCGCATGTCCTCGTTCTGGGCGACGGTCGCCTGCGCCAGGTTGGCCTGGAGGATCGAGTTGAGCAGCTCGTCGAAGGCGACGACCTGCTCCTGGACCCGGGCGAGGTGGTCGGCGACGTCCCGGAAGTACTTCTGGATGTCGGGGTCCACCAGCCGCATCGGCCGCTCACTGAGCAGCTGCATCGGACGCAGCAACGGCGTCACGGCCCGCTTGAACTCCAGGACCTCGCGCTTGAGCTGGTAGATCCGGCCGGTGTCGGCGCCGCGCGTGGCGCCCTTGGCGGCCGGCGAGAAGACGTCGATCTCCAGCTGGTCGATGTCGAGCTCGACCGCGTCGGCGACCGCGATGTAGCCGTCGACGACGTGGTCGGCGATGGCGTGGAGCACGGAGGACGGGCCCTTGACGAGGAGTTCCGGCTCGCTCTCGAGGCGGTGGCGGAGATTGCGCAGCGAGCCCTGGCCGCCGTGCCGGACGGTGATGACGAAGTCGGGGCCGGTGAAGACCATGACCTCGCCGGTCTCCACGACCTCGCTGGTGGCGGTGAGTTCGGCGTGCTCGATGTAGTGGATCGTCTTGAAGACGGTGAAGAGGGTGTCGTCGTACCGCTCCAGCTTGGGCCGCTGGTGGGCGTGGACGGCGTCCTCGACGGCGAGCGGGTGCAGCCCGAACTCGGCGGCGATACCGGCGAATTCGGCCTCGGTCGGCTCGTGGAGGCCGATCCAGGCGAAGCCGCCGCTCTCCCGTACCTGGGCCATCGCGCCGCGCGGCGTGAGGCAGGCGCGGTCGTCCACGCGGCGGCCGTCGCGGTAGACGGCGCAGTCGACGACGGCGCTGGCGGCCGTGGGGTCGCGGGTGGCGTCGTAGTTGGCGTACGGGGAGGAGGCGGCCGGGGCGGTCCTGCGCAGCGGGTGCAGCAGCGACGGACGGACTGCGGCGCGCAGGTCACGGATCATCGACATGGGCGTGCTCCTTCACGGAGAGGCCGTCGGCGAGCGTGGCACAGCCCGGAATGGGGACGTGGAGCTTACGTCGTCCACAAAGCGGGCGGCACCGGAGGATCGCGGTGACGGCGTTCGCTACAGACAGGAAAAGAGAGGTGCTCTTCCGTCGTGCGAGCTACCGGGAAGGAAGGGGCCCGCGGGAGAGATCCGCGAGGGTCCTCACGTCACCGGAGGGAGGAACGCACCGGGCTCGGGTGCGGGGCGGCGGAAGAGCGGCTGGTACTGCCCGACCGACTTCGGTCCATCGCAGTCCCACCTCCTCCGGCCGGTCCCTCGTGAGGGATGACGTGTGACGAGCAGTCGGGTATCCCGACCAGTGCCAAAGACTATCAGCCGACTGAGGGTCAATCCCTTACTTTGCCCGTTCCATACGCGCTTTATGCTCGCCGCATGGCAGAAATTCTCGCTCTGGTCGACGCCCGGCTCCGCACCGCCCTCGGCGAGCCGGACGCGCGCGCCGCGATCACCTTCCTCGGCACCGACCGGATCGAGGTGCTCCGGTTCGTCGACGCCGAAGCCGGTCTCGTGCGCTACGCGACCCTCGGCATGTCGGCCCGGCCGATGTCCGACCCCACCGCGGTGCTCGCCGACCCGGTCAAGGGCCCCCGCGCCGAGCTGGTGCTCTCCGTGCGGGCCGGCCGCGCCGACACCGACAAGGTGTTGCGCCCGCTCGCGGTGCTCGCCGCCACTCCGCAGGTGGAGGGCGTGGTCGTCGCGCCGGGCGCCTCGCTCGACGTGGGCGAGCCGCTGTGGCCGGACGCCGCGTTCAGCTCCGTCCTGGTCGCCGAGCCGGGCGGGCTGGTGGAGGACCTGGAGCTCGACGAGCCGATGGACCCGGTGCGGTTCCTGCCGCTGCTGCCGATGACCTCGAACGAGGCGGCGTGGAAGCGGGTGCACGGGGCGAAGGCCCTGGAGGAGCGCTGGCTGGCGAACGGCACGGACCTGCGCGATCCGCTGCGCAGGTCGGTCTCCCTGGACTGATCTCCCGACCGGTCCGTGGGCTTTCCGCTTCCTTGCGCGTTCCGTCCCGACCGGTGTCCGGCGGAGGGGGAACGGCTCCGGCCGGACGGGTGATCATCGGTGATCGTCCTTGACGCGGGGCCCGAGCGGTAGGACCGTTGAGCCCTATGAGGGGCGAACCCAGTTGCCCGAAGTGCGGTGGCCGGGTCAGGGCGCCCGGTCTCTTCGCCGACTCCTGGCAGTGCGACGTGCACGGCTCGGTGCACCCGCTACAACCCGTGATCCCGCCCAGCGTCGAGGGCCTCGACGTCGTCGTGCACCGGGCCCACGTGCCGGTGTGGATGCCGTGGCCGCTGCCCGTCGGATGGCTCTTCACGGGGGTCGCGTACGCAGGTGACGACCGCAGCGGCGGCCGCGCGACCGCCGTCGCCTGCTCCGGCCCCGGGCCGCTCGGCGGCATCGGGGAGCTGCTGCTCGTCGCCGAGGAACTCGGCGTCGGCCTCGGCGCGCGGTACGCCGGCATGGACGGACCCGACCCCGGACCCGGCATGGCCATCGACAAGCCGCCTCAGGTCAAGGTGCTCGCCGCCGGCCGCCCGACCCCGCTCTGGCACGTCAACGGCGCCCCGCAGGACCGCGCCGTCTTCGCCGGCGAGGCGCGCGGGCTGTGGCTGTGGGCGATCGTCTGGCCCGAGCAGTCGGGACTGCTGATGTACGACGAGCTGGTCCTCACCGACCTGCGGGACGCCGGCTCGGAGGTCGAGCTGCTGCCCTGCGGCGCGCTGACGCCGCGCCTGCTGACGTAGGACGGCGCGCCCTGCCGGTGCGGGGCGACGCGGTGCGCGACGCGCGGTGCCGGGCCGCCGTGGTGAGGCGCTCGGTCGGGGTGAGACGCCGGGCCTGTCGAGGTGAGGCGCGGGGCCTGTCGGGGTGAGGCGCCGGGCCTGTCGGCGGGGGCAGGGTGGGGCAGTAAGGGGTGAGGGGTTCGGGGGATCCGTACGCGTGTGCTGGATTCGCCCGTTATGCTGGAGCGTCCCTTCCGTCCGCCCGGAGCCCCTTGGAGTCACGTCGTGCGCATCGATCTGCACACCCACTCCACCGCCTCCGACGGCACGGACACCCCGGCCGAGCTGGTCCGCAACGCGGCCGCCGCCGGGCTCGACGTGGTGGCGCTGACCGACCACGACACCACGCGCGGCTACGCGGAGGCCGTCGCCGCCCTGCCCGAAGGCCTCACCCTCGTCACCGGCGCCGAACTCTCCTGCCGCTACGACGGCGTGGGCCTCCACATGCTGGCGTACCTCTTCGACCCCGAGGAGCCCGCCCTGCTCGCCGAGCGCGAGCTGGTCAGGGACGACCGGGTGCCGCGGGCCCGCGCGATGGTCACCAAGCTCCAGGAGCTCGGCGTCCCCGTCACCTGGGAGCAGGTCGCCCGGATCGCCGGCGACGGCTCCGTGGGCCGACCGCACGTCGCCGAGGCGCTCGTCGAGGCCGGCGTGGTGCCCGACGTCTCCGGCGCCTTCACCTCCGACTGGCTGGCCGACGGCGGCCGCGCGTACGTCGAGAAGCACGAGCTGGACCCCCTCGACGCGATCCGCCTGGTCAAGGCGGCCGGCGGCGTCACCGTCTTCGCCCACCCGCTGGCCGTCAAGCGCGGCGAGTGCGTGCCCGAGTCCGCCATCGCCGAGCTGGCCGCGGCCGGTCTCGACGGCATCGAGGTGGACCACATGGAGCACGACGAACCGACCCGGGCGCGGCTGCGCGGCCTGGCGAAGGAGCTGGGCCTGCTGGTCACCGGCTCCAGCGACTACCACGGCAGCCGCAAGACCGTCGGCCTCGGCGACTACACCACCGACCCCGAGATCTACGGCGAGATCACCCGCCGTGCCGCCGGCGCCTTCCCCGTGCCGGGCGCGGGCGGACGCGCCTAGGACCCGTCCGGAGACCTGAGCCCTGCCGGGCCGGCGCCGTACCCCCTGCCCGGGGGCAAGGCTCCGGGCCCCGTGCACGGGGCCCGAGGGCCCGCGGGCTTCGCGCCGCCGGTCGCCGTGCACCCCTCGGTGCCGGCGCCGAAGGGTGCGGGGCCCACGGTCCGTCACGGAGCCCAGGGAGCGTACGGAGCCCCCGAAGCCCCTGAAACCCGCGGAACCCGTGGAGTCACGAGCCGCGGCGCCACGCCGTCCCGCGGCGAGTGCCCGCGGGCTCCGGCGCCGGCCTCGGCGCACGGCTTCCCGGCCCCCGGCCTCCCCGCCCCCGGCACCCCGGCCCCCCCGGCCTCCCGTCCTCGGCTCAGGTCCGCCGCCTTCTTCCTCCTTCCCGTCGGGCATCACCCTGCCCACTCTCCGGAATCCCCAGTTCCGGACGTTCGTGTACACCCCTTTCGCGCAAGGCCTTCACCGTGTTCGACGTCGCCGTCTTCGGCTCGCTCTTCCTGACCCTCTTCGTGATCATGGACCCGCCCGGGATCACGCCGATCTTCCTCGCCCTCACCTCCGGCCGCGCCGCCAAGGTCCAGCGCCGCATGGCCTGGCAGGCCGTGGCCGTCGCCTTCAGCGTCATCAGCGTCTTCGGCATCCTGGGCCAGCAGATCCTGGCCTATCTGCACGTCTCCGTCCCCGCGCTGATGATCGCGGGCGGTCTGCTCCTGCTGCTGATCGCGCTGAGCCTCCTGACCGGCCAGACCGACGAGCCCAAGCAGACCAAGGACGTCAACGTCGCGCTCGTCCCGCTCGGCATGCCGCTGCTCGCCGGACCCGGCGCGATCGTGTCGGTCATCCTCGCCGTGCAGCACGCCGACGGTGCCGCCGCGCAGGTCTCCGTCTGGGCGGCGATCGTCGCCATGCACGTGGTGCTGTGGCTGACCATGCGCTACTCGCTGCTGATCATCCGGGTCATCAAGGACGGCGGCGTCGTCCTGGTGACGCGCCTGGCCGGCATGATGCTCGCCGCGATCGCCGTGCAGCAGATCATCAACGGCGTCACCCAGGTGATCCAGGGGGCCTGAGGCCTCACCGGTCGCCACGCGGCCGGACGCCCTCGCCGTCCCCGTGCGGCCGGACGCCACTGCGCCCCCGTACGGATTCCGATGACGGAGTCCGTGCGGGGGCGCGGTGCGTGTGGTGTGACCGTGGCCTTACGAGGCCGTGGTCTCGGCGGGGCGGATCCAGATGCGCTGGCCGATCGAGGCGGCCTGCTGCACGATCCGGTTGACGGAGGCGGCGTCCACGACCGTCCGGTCGACGGGCGTGCCGTCGATGTCGTCGAGTCGCAGGATTTCGAAGCGCATGGGCTTCTCCCTTCGTCTGAGGTGTTCCTCCTAGGCGGAGAACTGGGTTACGTACCTGTCCAACGACATGCAGCCTGCAAACATTCCCTACGCTAAGGAAATTTTTCGCCTGGCTAAATACTGGTGGGTAGCGCCGACCGCGATCGGGACGGCGGTCCGGCCCTGCGCGGGCCTCCTCCCATCCTCGCCGACGCGCGTGACGGGCGCGCTTCGTCCGGGTTGCCGCCGGTCGTGGCGGCGCCGCCGGCCGTCCGGCCCGGCCGCGTCCTCCGGAGGGGCAGGCCGGGGCGTGTGTCGGAAGCGGCGTCGTCTGCCCGCAGGGCGGGCGGGACTTTCGCCACACGCCCTAGACCCGCCGGGCCTCCGCCTGCGCCACCGCGGTGATCCGCCCCGGGATCCCGTCCCAGAACGCGGCGAGCCGCTCCGCCAGCTCCTCCGGGTGCGAGACGTTGGGGGAGTGCCCGGCACCGCGTACCACGGTGTGGTGCGCGCCGGTACGGGCTGCCGCCGCCGCCAGGTCCGGCACCGGCCAGACCATCTCCTCGTCGCCGTACGCGATGTGCAGCGGGAACGGCAGCGTGCGCAGGGCCTCGGTGCCGTCCGGGTCGCCGAGCAGCAGCCGGCCGGCGCCGGAGAGCTGCGCGATCCGGGTCCGCATCCAGCGCCGGCGCAGGAACCGCACGATCTCCGGCGGATCCGCCACACCCGGCTCCTCGCCCCGGCCGTCCAGCCAGCGCGTCGCCTGCCACACCCGCTCCTTCGGCAGCAGAGCGAGCGCGCCCCGCAACGCCAGGACGCGGATCCGCTGCGGGCGGGCCACCCGGCCGGGGCCGGAGGACAGCAGGGTCAGCGAGACGAACGCGTCCGGCGCGAGACCGGCCGCCGCACGGGCCACGAGCCCGCCGAACGAGTGCCCCAGCAGGTGCACCGGCCCGTCCCCGAGGGCCGCCGCCTGCGCCACCGCGTCGAGCGCCAGCGCCTTGCGCCGGTACGCGGCCCGGCCGCGCGGCCCGGGCGACTCGTGCTGCCCGCGCCCGTCGACGGCGACCGCGCGGTAGCCGGCCTCGCCCAGCGGTCCGAGGAGCGCGAGGAAGTCCTCCTTGCTCCCGGTGTACCCGGGCAGCAGCAGGACGGTCCCGTGCCGCCGGCCGGCCGGCTGTGCGTCGAGCACGGCGAACTCGCCCCGGGCGGTGGCCAGACGGTAGCCACGGGTACGGGGCGGCAGCGCGAGGGACCGGGGCTTGCTCATACAGGGACTGTAACCGCAGCGCCCGCCGGTGTCGGAGCGGGCGGGCGCCCGCACGCACCGCGGCCCCGGCGCTCGTTTCCGAGGGCCGGGGCCGCGGTGGCGGGACGTGCCGGTGTCACGCCTCCGGCTGGGCGGCCGCCTTCTTGGCGGTCCGCTTGCGCGGGGCCTTCGGCGCGGCCTCCGCCGCCTCGGCGGGCTGCTCCGCCGCGGCCTTCTTCGTCGTACGACGACGGGTCGTCGTGGTCTTCGGCTCCGACGCGTCCGGCGCCTCGGCCGCGACGGCCTTCCTGGCCGCGCGCTTGCGCGGGGCCTTCGGCGCGGCCTCGACGGCCTCGACCACCTCGGCGACGGCCTCGGCGACCTTCTTGGCGACCCGCTTGCGCGGCGCGGCCTTCTTCGGCTCCTCGGCCTTCGCGTCCTCCGCCTTCGGCTCCTCGGCGGTGGAGGTCTCCACGGCCTCGGGCCTGGCGGCGGCCTTCCGGGTAGTGCGCTTGCGCGGGGCGGCCTTCTTCGGCTCCTCGGCGACGGTCTCCGCCACCTCGGCGACGGTCTCGACCGTCGCGACGGCCTTCTTGGCGGCCCGCTTGCGCGGCGCGGCCTTCTTCGGCTCCTCGGCCTGCGGCTCGGCGGCCTGCGGCTCGGCGGCCTGCGGTTCCTCGGCGACGACCACCACGGCACTCGCGTCCGGCGTCGACGTCACCGGGCTCGACGCCCGGCGGGTCGCCCGACGGCGCGGCTTCGGCTCCTCGACCGGGGCGGCGGCGACCGGCTCCGGCGCGGCCGGGGCTTCGACGGCCGGGGCCGTGCTGGTCACCGGACGGGTCGCGCGGCGGCGCGGCCGGGGCCCCGACGGCGCGGTGGCGGCCACCGGCTCGGAGGCCTGGGCCGGCACCGTCACGGCGGTCGCGACGGTGGCGGCCGCAGCGGCGGCCTTCGGCTCCGCCTTCTTCGGCGCGGCGGTCTTCTGCTCGACGACCTTCGGTTCGGCGGTCGTCTGCGCGGGCACCGTCGCGGTGTTCGCGGAGGCGGCCAGCGCGGCGGCGGCTGTCTCGACCGTCTGGAACGTCACGGTCTCCTCGGCCGGACGCGGACGCGGACGCACCCGGCGCCGGCGCGGGGCCGGTGCCTCGACCGGAGCGGGTGCGGCGGCCACCGGCGCGGCGGCCTCCGACCGGCCGCCACGGCCACGACGGCGCCGCGGCCGGGCCTCGGCGGCAGCCGGCGCTTCGACGGCGGCGGGCTCCGCCTTGGCGACGGGAGCGGCAGCCGGAGCGGCAGCGTCGGCGACGGGCTCGGTCTTGGCGACGGGCTCGGTCTCGGCGGCCGGAGCGGCAGCCTCGACAGTCGGCGCGGCCTCGGCCGCCGGAGCCGCCTCGGCGGACCTCTCCGCCTGCGGCTTGCGCGTACGGCGTCGCGTGCGCGGCTCCGTCACCGGGGTCTCGGCGACGGGCGTCTCGACGACGGGCGTCTCGGCGACGGGCGTCTCGGCGACGGCGGTCTCCGCGGCGGTGTTCACGACGGCGGTCTCCGTCGCGGGAGCCTCGGCGGCGGGGGCTTCCGGCGCCGCGGTCACGGCGGCCGTCGTGGGCTGGGCGCCCGCGACCGGGATGCCGCCCGACGGGGCGGCGCCGCGCGTGC
>NZ_SDOY01000126.1 GCF_004117935.1 Streptomyces roseicoloratus
CGGCGGCCCGGACGGTCGGGCGCGCCGTCACCGGGGCACGACCGGGGACGACGCCCCGGCCGCCGCCCGGCGCGGCGCGCCGGTGCCGTCGGCGGGCACGGTCCACACGGCGCCGCCGTACGCGTACGCGAGGGTGCCGGGGCCGGTCCAGGACGCCTGGTCGTCGACGGAGCGCGATTCGGCCAGCGGGTGCTCGCGGAGCGTGGCCAGGTCGAGGACGTGCAGCCGCCACGGTGCGCGGGGGTCGTCGGACACCTTCTTCTTGTACGCGATCCGGGTGCCGTCCGGCGACAGCGAGGGGCACTCGACGTTCTCCTTCAGTGCCCGCGCCGACCAGTTCCCGAGGTCGCCCTCGACGAGGTACGTGTGCCCGCCGGTGGCCACGGTGGCGTAGAAGCGGTTGTCGTCGCGGGCGAAGCTGACGCCCCAGTAGTTGACGTCGGGCGCGTGGTGGCGGCGCCCGCCGAGGGAGAGCGGGATCTCCTCGATGTTCTTGATCAGGTAGCCGGTGCGCAGGTCGAGGATGGAGGTGCGCGTGGAGAAGGCCGAGGTGGCGTAGGAGTCGCCGGTCGCGAAGGTGGTCCAGGCGAGCACGTTGCCGGAGGCGGAGACCCGGGCGCGGTCGGGGATGCCGGGCAGGCTCATCCGCCGCTGCTCGCGCAGCCGCCGGTCGAGCACGAGGACGAAGGAGCGGGCCGGCACGCCGGGGCGCCGCTGGAGGCAGAGCGCGGTGTCCCCGGCGGCGTGGAAGCGGTCGCAGCGCGGCCCGCGCGCCGTCCGGCCTCCGGGCGCGGCGGCGTCGAGTCGGGCGACGCGCCCGCTCGCGGTGTCGCGGAACCAGAGCGCGCCCGGGGAGCCGCTGCCGAGGGTGAAGTCCGCCTCGGCCCCCGCCCCGCCGGCGCTCGCGGCGCGCCCGGTGGCGGCGTGCCAGGTGTACGCGCCGGCCCCTCCGGCGAGGAGCAGGAAGCCGAGGACGAGCGCCCACAGGTTGCCGCGCCGGGTCATGACGTCTCCTTCCGGAGGAGCGGGCCGCCTGACGGCGAGGCGGAGGGCGGGGAGGGCGGCGGCGGTTCCGGGGACGGCTCCGCCCGGCCCGGCGGCAGCAGCCGGGTCGCGCAGCCCAGGGCGGGCACGAGAGCGGCGAGCGCGAGGACGAGAGCGGTGCGCGGTCCCCACAGCGTCCAGGCCGCCCCGAAGCCGGCCGCCGCCGCCACCTTGGCGAGGGCCTGGACGGTCTGGACCAGGGCCAGGCCGCTCGCCCGGCGCGCGGCCGGGAGCAGCGGTCCGGTGAGCGCCATCAGCACGCCGTCGGTGGCCGCGTAGAAGACGCCGATCAGCAGCGGGACGCCCACCAGGAGCAGCGGCCCGGGCAGCGGGGCCAGGAGCAGACCGAGGGCGAGGAGCAGGGCCCCGTGCCCGTACAGGAAGGAGCGTCCGCGGCCGGTGCGGTCGGCGAGCCGCCCGGCCGGTACGGCGAGCAGCAGATAGGCGGCGGAGGCGGCGAGCGGCAGGAACGGGAACCAGGTGGCCGCGAGGTCGGTCCGCCGCTGGAGCAGCAGGTAGAGGAACCCGTCGCCGACGGTGGCCGCGCCGAGCAGTGCGGCGGCGAGCACGACCCTGCGCACGGCGGGCAGCCGGAGCGGGGCCGCGAGGTCGCGGACCCGGTGGGACTCGCCGGTGGTCTCCCTCCTGCCGCCGGGGACGAGCACGGCGAGCAGCAGCACCCCGAGCAGCCCGGTGCAGAAGCTGACGACGAAGACGGCGTCGTACGCGTCGGCGGTGGCCCACAGGATCGCGAAGGCGGCCAGCGGGCCGAGCAGGGCGCCGGTGGTGTCCATGGCGCGGTGCACGCCGAAGGCGCGGCCGAGGCCGTCGGGCGGGCTGTCGAGGGTGATGAGGGCGTCGCGGGGCGCCGTGCGGATGCCCTTGCCGAGCCGGTCGGCGGCCAGTGCGGTGGCGATCCAGCCGGTGGCGCCGCCCGCGAGCAGCAGGCCGAGCCGGGAGCAGGCGGAGAGGGCGTAGCCGAGGCCGGCGACGCGTTTGTGCCGGCCGCCGCGGTCGGCGGCGTGCCCGCCGACGAGCCGGACGAGGGCGGTGGCACCGGTGAAGAGGCCGTCGAGGAAGCCGAACTGGAGGGGGGTGAGGCCGAGACCCAGGACCAGGTAGAGCGGCAGGACGGCGGTGACCATCTCGGAGGAGACGTCGGTGACGAGGCTGACCGTGCCGAGGGCGAGGACGGTGGCGGAGACGCGCCGCCGCGCCCCGATGGGGGCGGGCGACACGTCCCGGCGACCGGTGGTCGCGAGGTACATCAGTGGCAGCGGTAGGTCGGGCCGGCGTCCTTGACCTGGCCGTCGGTGCCGACGTACTGCCAGGTGTAGGTGGTGTCGGTGAAGTCGAGCTTCAGCACCCCGTACGGACCGCTGATCCGCTTCTGGCTGTTGGGCTGGACGTCCTCGATCGGGTACGGCTCGGCGCCGCCCATGCCGCCGACGATCTCGACGATGCCGTCGGCGGTGGCCCGGCCGTCCGGGTCCTGCGGGGCGAAGCGCTCGTAGTGGTGGTCGTGCCCGTTGAGGACGAGGTCGGCCTTGGCCGCGTAGAGGATCTTCCAGACGGGCTTGGAGACGGGGTCGTTGCCGTGGCCGCCGGAGGAGTAGAGCGGGTGGTGGAAGTAGGCGGCGACGCAGCCCTTGGCGTTGCGGGCGAGGTCGTCCTTGAGCCACTGGATCTGGGCGGGGTCGTCGAAGGAGTTGGAGTCGAGGGCGACGAAGTGCCAGTTGCCCTGGTCGTAGCTGTAGTAGGGCTTGCCCTGCGGGTAGGCGATCGCGCCGAAGTACGACTTGTAGCCGGCGAGCGGTCCTGCCGGGTCGTAGGTCTCGTGGTTGCCGGGCACGGGGCGGGTCTTCGCCTTGAAGGCGCCCCAGCTCTTGTCGTAGTAGTTGCGGTAGTCGGACAACCGGGCGTCGTCGTACTGGTTGTCACCCATCGTCAGGTAGAACGCCGGGTTGATGCGCTGCGCCTGGGCGGCGGTCTTCGGGTGCGCGCAGGAGCTGCTGGAGGCGGTGCACTCGGCGGCGATGTCGCCGGCCGCGACGACCGTGAAGGCGCCGGTGGGGGGCGGGGTCGTGGGCGGCGGGGTGGTGGGCGTGGTGCCGTCGGGCGTGCCGTACACCTCGACTTCGTAGAGGGAGTAGCCGTACGGGGTGCCGCGGGTGGTGCCGAGAACGCGGACGTGGCGACCCTTGCCGCTGAGGCCGGTCCAGTCGTCGGTGCCGCCGTTGCCCGCCGACTCGGTGGCGAGCGGGGTCCACGAGGTGCCGTCGGCGGAGATCTCGACGCGGTAGGTCTTGGCGTACGCCGCCTCCCACTTGAGGCGGACGCGGGAGACGGAGGCCGGGGCCCCGAGATCGACGCTCAGCCATTCGGGATCGGAGCCCTCGGCGCTGGCCCAGCGGGTGGCCGGGTCGCCGTCGAAGGCCCTGGCGGGTTCGTAACCGGTGTCCTCGACGGAGGACGAGGTGGCGGGCTTGCCGCGGGAGAGCAGCGGGTCGGCGGCGGCCGCCCGGTCGGGCGCGAGGACCAGCAGGCCGCCGATGAGGAGCAGCACGGCGCCGAGCACGGCGAGGAGGAGGGACGGGGTGGTGCGGCGAGGTGGGGCGGAGGCGTTCAGGCGCATACCTGGGACTCCCTGGCCTGGAGACGGCGAGAGCTGGACTCCGGTGCGGACAGCGCGGCCCGGCCCGCGCGGCGGGGGGCGCCACGGGGCGTGCGGCGGTGACGGCGGCCGGGTCAGAGCTCTCGCTGAGCGCGTCACGCCCACGCCCGGGGTTCCCGGACGGGCGCCGCGCCAAGCCGCCGCGGCGAGAGTAGCGGATAGGAAGGTTTCCTACCAGACCCAGACCCAGACGCACGGGCACGTGCCCCGCGGCCCGGCGCCTGGAGGCCCGACGCGCCGGTGCGCCCGTCGCACGCGCGCGGCTCGGGAGTCAAGCCGGACCGCCCCGCTCCGGAGTCAGAGGCTGATGTGGTACGCCTTGCGCAGGGTCTCGTGCACCGTCCAGGTGGTGCGGTCGCCCTCGCGGAGCACGCACGCGTCGCCCGGGCCGATCTCCAGCGTCTCGCCGCCCTCGACCTCGACCGTGGCGCGCCCGCTCACGACGACGAACAGCTCGTTCGCCTCGGTGTCGGTGACCACGCCCGGCGTGATCTGCCAGATGCCGCGGATCTGCCTGCCGTCCGCGGACTCCCACAGGACCTTGCCGGTCACCTCCGGGGTGCCGGAGACGATCTGGCCGGGGTCGAGCGGCTCGGGCTCGAGCTGGGCGTCGGGGATGTGGACGGCGAAGGAAGGCTGCGCGTGGGTCGTCATGGGCGGTGACTGTAGCGGGGTCCGTCGGGCCTGCACGGGACCGGTACCCGATGGAGGATTCCCCTCCGTTTCTCGGTCCGACCAGCGACTTCACCGGTACGGAATCCGCAGGCGCGGCGTCACGGAATCCGCAGGGGGCGCATCCGCCGGGAGCACGGCGCCATCGGCGCGCGACCGGCGCGGACACGTCCGCCGGGGCACCGATTCCGTAGCGCCCGGGCAAGGAAAACCGCCCCTCGAACAACTGTCGCCCACGACCGTCGTCGCTGGTCGGGGCAGGCGTCTTTGGTGGGCCCAATGTTGGTGCCGGAGATTGCGCCGCGCCCTCCTGACAGCCGGGGCTCGGCGGCGCCACACTCCCCCCGAGCCGGTCTCCGGCTCCCCTCCCCCACCTCCCTCCCCGGACAGGAGAGTGCGATGACCCCCACCCGCGCCCGCAGGGCCGTCCTCGGCACCGCGGCCCTGCTGACCGCCGCCATGGCCGCCGTGTCCACCGCTCCCACCGCCTTCGCGACCCCGGCGGCGCCCGCCGTGCCGGCCGCGGAGCCCGCGCCCGCCCCCGGGGCGTGGTACAAGGCCGCCCACGACACGCTCGGCCCGCAGCACCTGACGCCCGCCCAGCGCGCGCTCACCGCCGTCAAGCAGGCCGAGGCGGAGAGAACGTACGAGCGCGCCCGCGCGTACGGCGCCGCCGGCGCGCTCGCCGGGTACAAGGTCTCCGGCGCCCTCCACCAGTCCCAGCAGACCTCGTACTGGTGCGGCCCGGCCGCGCTCGTGATCACCCAGTCCGCCCACGACGAGGTCGGCGGGCGCTCGCAGCGGGACGCGGCGACCCTGCTGAGGACGAACACGAGCGGCACCGCCTGGTACGGCATCGACATCAACGTCCCGAACCCCACCGGCTATCCGATGGTGGACGCGCTCAACCACCGCCTGCCCGGCGCCGGCTACGTACCGAAGGCCCTGCCGTACTCGCCCACCGCCACCGACAAGGCGAACTTCAGGCAGCACATCACCCACAACACCGACAACGACTACGCCATCGCCGGCAACGCCTGGGAGGTGCCCGGCGGTCCGCACCTCGTGGGCCACCCCAACATCGAGATCTTCCACTGGGTCTCGATCGACGGCTACAACACGGACACGGCCGCCGGGCAGGTCAACTACCTCGACCCGGTGGGCGGCGTGAGCACCAGCGTCATCTCGTGGGCCGGCCCGGTGCCCAAGTCCGCGCACATCTCGTCCGACACGATCACCACCATCATGGGCGGCCGTGGCTACGTCTGGTAGGCGACCGCGCCGGGCACCCGCACCGGCGCGCACTCCGGCACGCACTCTGGCGTGCGCCCCGGGGCGCACGCGGGCTGACGCCCCGGGGTGCACGCGGAGGTACGCGCGGGCGGGCGTGGTCCCGAGCATCCTGGCGGGCCTCCTGGCGGGCGTCACGCTCGCCGGATGCTCGCCCGGAGGCACCGCGCCGCCCCGGCCGCAGCCCGCCACCGCGCCGCCGGCACCCCGGGCCGCGGCCTGCGAGGTGCCGCTGCCGGCAGCGTGGGGCGCGGTCTTCGCCGCCGGCGAGTACCGGCCGTCCGGCGGGCGGCGCCCGGCCCTCGCGGACACCGGTCCCGGCTGGACGGCGCTCCAGCTCACCGGCGACGACGGCCGCCGAGCCGTCCTCGTACGTGACGGAGAAACGTCTCCGCGGACGCTGCTCCGCTTCACCGACCCGGTCGAACACCAGCTGCTCGCGGCCGACTTCGACGGGCGCCGGTGGGCCGCGTTCGCCGTCCTGGAAGGCCGGACCCTGGACAGCCCGTGGAGCCTCTACGTGTGGGACGCGGCCACCGGCAGGAGCCGGCGCCTGACCCGCGCCGACCGGCCGGGGCCCCTCCCCCGCCCGGTCGTCCACGACGGCACCGTGGTCTGGGCCCAGGGCACCGGAACCGGAAAGGCCACCGTGTTCGCCGCCCCGGCGGGCGGTGGGCACGCGCGCGCGTGGCACACGGGAGTGCTGGACACGCCCTTCGCCGCGGGCGGCCTGCTGGTGTGGCGGGAGGCCGAGGGCGCCCACACCCGGCCGGCGGCCCTCTCGCTCCGCGACGGCCGCCCGGCCGCACTGCCCGCGCCGGTGGCCGCGCTGCGCGACATCCGCGCGCTCGTCTCCGACGGCGGCACATGGGCGTGGGTCGAGGGCGAGACCGAGCCCCGGCTGATGGTCTGGCGCGCCGGCGAGGCCCGGCCGCCCTGGGCCGCCGTGACCGCCTCGCCCGCGGCGGACGGCATGGACCAGCTGCGGATCGCGGGCAGGCTGGTCACCTGGCGCACGCCGGAGACCTCGTACGCCCTGGACCCCGGCGTCGGCTCGTACGCGCGGATCGCTCCCCCGTACGGCTACACGGCCGCCGACGGGAACGCCCTGGTCCTCGCCTACAGCCTCGGCAACGCCAAGACGGCGGGCGCGCGGGCGGTGATCCAGGTCGTGGACGTCGCCAGGCTGCCCGCGCTGCCGCGCTGCGGCTGAACGACTGCCGCCACCGCCGTGGCCGACGACCGCCGAAGTCCACGACGGCCGTGGCCGATGTGTGTCGGCGAGGTTTGCGAGGCGGGTGGGTGCGCCAGAGATCCAGCATGCCCACACAGGTGTCCGAAGAGGTACGGGAGGCGCTCCACGAGGGGCGCCCCGTCGTCGCGCTGGAGTCGACGATCATCGCCCACGGCCTGCCGCGCCCGCGCAACCTGGCCGTGGCGAAGGAGCTGGAGGCGCTGGTACGGGGCGGCGGGGCGGTGCCCGCGACGATCGCGGTGCTCGACGGCGTCGCCCGGATCGGTCTGGACGACGCCGCGCTCACCCGGGTCGCCGAGGACCCCTCGGTCCGCAAGCTCGGCCACCGGGACCTGGCCCCGGCCCTCGCCGCCGGGGCGTCCGGCGCGACGACCGTCTCGGCGACGGCCTGGCTGGCCGACACCGCCGGCGTACGGGTCTTCGCGACCGGCGGTCTCGGCGGGGTCCACCGTGAGTGGGCCGAGACCCAGGACGAGTCGGCGGACCTGCGGCTGCTCGCCACGGCCGGCATCACCGTCGTCTGCGCGGGCGTGAAGTCGATCCTCGACGTGCCCGCGACCCTGCAGCGCCTGGAGACCCTCGGTGTGACCGTCGTCGGCTACGGCACGGAGACCTTCCCCGGCTTCTACCTCTCGTCCTCCGGCGAGCGCGTCGACTGGACGGTGCGGACACCGCAGGACGTCGCGCGGGTGATGCGGGCCCGGGACGAGTTGGGCGGGCCGGGTGCGGCGCTGGTCGTCGGCAATCCCGTACCGCCCGGGCAGCAGCTCGACCCGGCCCTGCACGACCGGGTGCTCGCGGCCGGTCTCGCGGCGGTCCGGGAGAAGGGGATCTCGGGGCAGGCGGTGACGCCGTTCCTGCTGGAGTACCTGACGACGCATACGGACGGGGCGTCCCTGGAGGCCAACCTGGCGGCGGTACGGGGCAACGTGCGGCTCGCGGCACGGATCGCCGCCGCCTACCACGAAGGGCAGCGGTGAGCGGGACCTGGGCGGCCACCAGCCGCGGCTCGGCGGCGGAGCCGAGGCCCGCCCCCGGGTCCGCGCCCGCGTCCCGGCCCGTCCCTGGTGCGCTGCTGGTCGTCGGGGACGTCGTCACCGACGTGGTCGCCCGGCACCGTACGCCGCTCGCGCCCGCGACCGACACGGCGGCCGAGATCCGCACCCTTCCCGGCGGAGCCGGGGCGAACGTGGCCTGCTGGGCGGTGCGTTCGGGCTGCGCCGAAGTGCGGCTCCTCGCCCGGGTCGGTACCGACTCCGCCGTGTGGCACGACCGGGAGCTGCGCCGCGCGGGCGTGCGACCGCTGCTCGTCCCGGACGAGGAAGTGCCGACCGCGACGGTGATCGCCCTGGTCGGCGCGGACGCGGAGCGGACGTTCCTGACGGACAGCGGCGCGGCGCTGCGGCTCTCGCCCGGCGACTGGTCGCCGGACCTGCTCGACGGGGTGGCCCGGGTGCACCTGTCCGGCTACCTCTTCTTCGCCGAGCGGAGCCGCGGGACGGCCGGGCGGGTGCTGCGGGACGCGGGCGCGGCGGGCGTTCCGGTGAGCGTCGACCCGGCCTCGGCGGGCTTCCTCACGGAACACGGCGCCGAGGCGTTCCTCTCGTCCACGGCCGGCGCCGAGTGCCTGCTGCCCAACGCGGACGAGGCCCGCCTCCTGAGCGGTCACGCGGACCCGGCCGCGGCAGCGGCGGCGCTGAGCCGGCGCTTCCCGCTGGTCGCGGTGACCCTGGGCGCCGACGGCGCCGTGCTCGCCGCCGACGGCCGGGTGACGGCGAAGGTCCCGGCTCCGCCCGCGCGCCCGGTCGACACCACCGGGGCGGGCGACGCCTTCACCGGCGCCTTCCTGGCGGCCCGGCTCGCGGGCGCGGACCCGGGCCGGGCGGCGGAGGCGGGCTGCCGGGCGGGGGCACGGGCGGTCGGGTCGGTGGGCGGACGGCCCGGATAGACCGTTCCGGGCGCAGGTCAGTCCACGAAGCCGGTCCAGGCCGGGCGCCGTGGGTCGTCGACGCGGACGACGGCGTCGGCGGCATCGGCGGGTCCGACCTCCTCCTCGTACCGCGCGAACGCGGGCAGCGTCCACGGCTCCTCGGTACGACGGGCCAGCGCGCCCGGCGAGAGCCGCAGGTGCAGCTTCACGTCGAACGGGAACCAGTGGCCGAGCAGGAACGGCCCGTGGACCAGGAGGACTCCGCCGGGCGCCAGCGGTACGGCGGAGCTGCGGGTGGCCCGGTCGGTCACGGGGTTCCACAGGTCGGGCAGCACCCGCCCGCTGCCGCCCGGCTCCAGCGGGCCGAACACCTCCCGCCACAGCGCTCCGGTGTCGAACCAGTCGCCGTAGTACGCGTCGGGGTCCCTCTTGCCGTGCTCGAAGCGCAGCGACGCGGGCCGCAGGAAGCCGCCGGTCGCGACGACGAGCACCGACCTGCCGCGCAGCCGCAGCACCTCGGCGACCCGTTCGGCGAACTCGCCGCCCGGCGTGGCCGGGGCGCCGTCGACACCCACCTTGAGCCAGTCGCTGCCGTCGCCGGGGTCCGTCCGGTCGACGCGGTCGGCCACGGCGCCGGCCAGCCGCTCCCAGCTGATCGCTTGGAATCGCATCCGCCCCATCCTGCCGTACCGGCCCCGCGAACGTTTCGCGCGAACGGGCTTGACCTTGCCGCTGGCGTCAAGGTTCGACGATCGCTCCATGAACACCGATGCACCGACGCGGCTTCAGATTCAGATACGGACAGCCATGGAAACGCCCGCTCCCGCCGCCTCCCCACCCGCTCCCGGCGCTTCTCCGGTCGTCGTGGTCACCGGCGCGGGCACCGGGATCGGCCGGGCCACGGCCCGGCGCTTCGCCCGGCAGGGCGCGACGGTCGTCGCGGTGGGCCGCAGGCAGGAGCCGCTCGACGAGACGGCGGCGGGCTTCCCGGGGATCCGGCCGCTGGCCGCCGACGTCACGGCGCAGGGCGCGCCGGAGGACATCGTCCGCACCGCCGTGGAGACGTACGGGCGGCTCGACGTGCTCGTCAACAACGCGGGGATCGCCGTCGGCGGGCCGCTGGGCACCCTGGACCGCGAGGTGATCGGCCCGCTCGTCGAGACCAACCTGGTCGCGCCGGTGCTGCTCACGCAGGCCGCCGTGCCGGCGCTCGAGGCCGCCGGGGGCGTCGTCGTCAACGTCACGACGACGGTCGGACAGCGCGGCTGGCCGGACAACTCCGTCTATCCGGCGACGAAGAGCGCCCTGGAGACCCTGACCCGCTGCTGGGCGGTGGAGCTCGCGCCGCGCGGTGTCCGGGTCGTGGCCGTCGCACCCGGTGCGATCGAGACCCCGATCGCCGACCACATGGGGCTCTCCGCGGAGCAGCGCGAGGCGGTCCGGAAGTGGCAGCTGGCGCACATCCCGCTGGGCCGGATCGGCAGCCCCGAGGACGTGGCCTGGGCGATCACCGCACTGGCCGCGCCGGAGGCCGGCTATCTGACGGGCACGGTGCTGCCCGTGGACGGCGGGGCGCTGGTGTCGTGATACGACTGCGCGGGGAGGTGGGGGCCTTGCGCATCGGGGAACTGGCCCGCAGGACGGGGACGACGGCACGCGCGCTGCGGCACTACGAGCAGGCGGGGCTGATCTCCTCGGTACGCGCGTCCAACGGGTACCGGGTGTACGAGGCGGACGCCGTGGTCCGCGTGGCCAACATCCGGTACCTGCTGGGCGCGGGCCTGACGCTGGACGACGTGGCCGCGTTCGCGGGCTGCCTCGACGGGGACATGCCGGGGACGCCGCCCTCCGCCGGCGGGCTGCGGATCGCCCGCGAGCGCCTCGCGGTGCTGGAGGCGCGCATCGCCGCCCAGACGGAGGCCAGGGACCGGCTGGCCGCGGCCCTGGCCCGCTTCCCGGAACCACCGCTCCCGGACGCGTCCGACGAGCACGGTCCGGACCGTCCGCGCACCAGGGACCACACCCATGCGCCGGACCACACCCTGACGCCGGACCGCACGCCTACGCCGGACCGCACGCCTACGCCGGACCGCGCGAACGCTCCGGACCGCGCGCGCTCCGCGGGCCGCGCCAAGGCTCCGGCCGCCGGCGGATAGGCCGGCGCCTCAGTCGAGGAGTTCGGCGCGGCCTGCCTCCACCGCCTGGGCGAGGGTCAGTTCGCCGTCCGCCAGGGCCCGGCAGGTCGCCGTGTCCGTGCGCAGCCGCACCTCGGCGTCGGCGGCCGGACCCTCCCCGTACGAATGCCGTCCGCCGTCCTCGGCGCGTACGTGGAACTCGCCCTCGTCCAGCGTGACCTGCACGACCTTCGCGCCGAGTCCGGCCAGGGCGTCGAGGAGCGGGATCGCGAACCAGTGGGCGCGGACGGCGTCGGTCGGCCGGGGTTCGCCGAGTGCGGGCGCGCCCCACGCGGCGAGGGCGCGCAGCACGGGCAGCAGCTCGCGGCCGCGCTCGGTGAGTTCGTAGACGTACGCGGAGACGGGCGGCGGCAGCCTGCGGCGGGTGACGAGGTCCGCGCCCTCCATGTCCTTGAGCCGGCCCGCGAGCATGTCGGTGCTGACGCCGGGGAGATCGGCGTGCAGGTCGGTGTAGCGCCGCGGTCCCGCGAGGAGTTCACGGACGATCAGCAGGGTCCACCGGTCGCCCACGGCATCGAGGGCGCGCGCTGCGGCGCAGTACTGGTCGTAGCTCCGGCGGCGTGGCTGACGCGACGATCGTGACGAGGGTGACTGAGGTGGCATGCGACGCAGTCTAGACATGTTGTTGGACTTTCCAAGCTCGAACTTGGTAAAACCAAGCATCAACACTTCTGGGGAGGTCGGCGCATGGAGTTCCGGCAGTCGAGCAAGCTGAGCGAGGTCTGCTACGAGATCCGCGGCCCGGTCATCGAGCACGCCAACGCCCTGGAGGAGGCGGGCCACAGCGTCCTGCGCCTCAACACCGGAAACCCGGCGCTCTTCGGCTTCGAGGCTCCCGAGGAGATCGTCCAGGACATGATCCGGATGCTCCCCAGGGCGCACGGCTACACCGACTCGCGCGGCATCCTGTCCGCCCGCCGCGCCGTCGTCCAGCGCTACCAGTCGATGGGTCTGACGGACGTGGACGTCGACGACGTCTACCTGGGCAACGGCGTCTCCGAACTCATCGCCATGGCCACGCAGGCCCTCCTGGAGGACGGCGACGAGGTCCTCATCCCGGCCCCCGACTACCCGCTGTGGACCGCGGTCACGACCCTCGCGGGCGGCCGGCCCGTGCACTACCTGTGCGACGAGTCCGCCGACTGGTACCCGGACCTCGACGACATGGCCGCGAAGATCACCGACCGGACCCGGGCCGTCGTCATCATCAACCCGAACAACCCGACCGGCGCGGTGTACCCGAAGGAGGTCCTGGAGGGCATCCTCGACCTCGCCCGCCGCCACGGCCTGATGGTCCTCGCCGACGAGATCTACGACCGGATCGTCTACGACGAGGCCGTCCACCACCCGGTCGCCGCGCTCGCCCCCGACCTGGTCGTCCTCACCTTCGGCGGCCTGTCGAAGACCTACCGGGTGGCCGGCTTCCGCTCCGGCTGGCTGGTCGTCAGCGGCCCCCGTGAGCACGCCAGGAGCTATCTGGAGGGCCTGACCATGCTGGCCTCCATGCGGCTCTGCCCCAACGCGCCCGCCCAGTACGCCATCCAGGCCGCGCTCGGCGGCCGGCAGTCCATCCACGAGCTCACCGCCCCCGGCGGACGGCTGCGCGAACAGCGCGACCGGGCCTGGGAGAAGCTCAACGAGATCCCCGGCGTCAGCTGCGTCAAACCGCAGGGCGCGCTCTACGCCTTCCCCCGCCTCGACCCGGCCGTGCACCGCATCCACGACGACGAGAAGTTCGTCCTCGACCTGCTGCTGCGGGAGAAGATCCAGGTGGTACAGGGCACCGGCTTCAACTGGCCGCGCCCGGACCACTTCCGCATCCTCACGCTGCCGTACGCCGACGACCTGGACGCCGCGATCAGCCGTATCGGCCGCTTCCTCGGCGGCTACCGCCAGTAGCGCCCGCGTTCGCCGCTGTGCCGCCGGCGGCGTGTGGGGGCTTCATCGCCGTGCCCACGCCGACAGCCGCCGGACCGTGGGGCGTTCGGCACGAGACGGGCACGTCTGGAGGCGTGAACCCGCGGGTAGGACAACGGTGTGGATCTCGTCGCTCCCGTCGTGGTCGAACCGCTCAGGCGACGCCGCTGCTCGGAATGCCACCAGGGCCCGCTGGAGCGGATGGTCGTCGAGTTCAACGCGCCCGTCTGCCTGGACTGCGCCGATCTCGGGCACCTCGTCTTCCTGCGGCGCGGCGACACCGCGCTCACCCGCCGTGCCCGCGAGGGCAGTGCGCTGTGGGCGGTGGTGGTACGGCACAACCGGCGCCGTACGCGCTACGAGCGTCAGGGCCTGCTCGTCGAGGAGGCGGCGCTCGCGCGGGCCGAGGCCGCCTGCCTCGCGGACGCCGAGGCCCGGGCGCGTCGCCGGGCCCGCGACGCGGCGCGCCGGGCCGCGCGGGACGCGGAGATCACGGTGGCCCTGCGGGCGGAGATCCTGCGCCTGTTCCCGGGCTGCCCGGCCGAGCGGGCGGCGCGGATCGCCGCGCACGCCTCGGCCAAGGGCAGTGGCCGGGTGGGTCGTACGGCGGCGGGCCGGGCCCTCGACCCGGGCGCGGTCACGGCCGCGGTGCGGGCCGCCGTACGCCATGTCGACACCGACTACGACGCGTTGTTGATGGCCGGGGTGCCCCGGCATCAGGCCCGGGCCCGCATCGCGCCCGCCGTCGAGACGGTGCTCACGTCCTGGCGGACGGGAGCCGCGTCGGACGGACTCCGAAGCGTGCGGGCCGAGGAGCGGGCCGGCTGACGGGCAGGGCGAGGAGCGCGGCGACGCGGCGTCCCTGACCGATCCCGGTCGATCGGGGCCGGTGGCAATCGAGGAGGCTGGTGGTCGCCGGTGCGTCAGACCTGGTCGGCCGCGCGGCGGGCCCTGCGGTACAGGAGCGCTCCGCCGAGGAGCAGGGCGGCGCTCGCCGGGGCCGCGTAGCCCAGGGAGTCGGCGCCGGTGCTGGCGAGCTGGACCGAGTGCGACTGCGGAGCCGGGGGGAGCTCCTCGGTGTTCGGGGCGGGCGGCAGGTTGCGCGGGGTCTCCGGACGCGGGGTCGGGGTCTCGGGGTGCTCGCACTCCTCCTCGGACTCGTTCACCGAGGTGTTGCCGATGGCGGGGTTGCCGATGCCGACCACGTTGACCGAGTTGCCGCTGAGGTTGACCGGAAGGTCGACGGGCAGCTGGATGCCGTTGCCGGACAGGACGCCCGGGGAGCCCTCGGTGACGCCCTCGGCGCTCGCGCCGCCGCCGTTGTGGGCCCCGCCGCCGTGGTGGCCACCGCCGTGCCCGGAACCGCCGCCCGCGCGGGTGCCGCCGTCGGACGAGCCGGCCCGCGGGGTGCCCGGCATGTCCTTGTGGGACGGGCCGCCGGCACGGGCGCCGGAGCCCCGGTGCGAGGAGTCGGAGCGGTTGGCACAGCTGTTGCCCGCCGCCGGGTTGAGCAGACCGACGACGTTGACGGTGTTCCCGCAGACGTTCACGGGCACGTGCACCGGCAGCTGCACCGCGTTGCCGGAGCCGACGCCCGGCGAACCGACGGCGGCACCCTGCGCCGCGGAGTCCGCATGGGCGGCGCCCGCCGAGAGCGCCAGCGCGCCACCGGTGACCAACAGTGTGGCCAGACCACTTCGGCTGATCTGCCTCATGGTTTCCTGCCTTCCGGATGTCTTCACGGGCCCTCGCCCGTATCCGAAATAACGCGGCTCGCGTGTTGGCCGGATCCGACCGTCGGCGTGTTTCACTCCTTCGAGGGAGCTTGAGGCGGCCGATCATGGTCTGACGTCGCATGTTCCCGGCACGTCACGGTGACGCGGGAACGGCCGGAGCCACCCGCATGGCGCAGCGCGCGGAGGCGCCGCTCCGCGCCGCCCGGGACCGGTCGGTGCTGCCGTCACCTCCCGAGCAGGTCGGTGATCACGCCGACGGGGTCGGTGTCGGGGGTGCCGCGCGGCCACCAGTCCTCGCGGTCGGCGTCCGACTCGTAGCCGTACCAGAGTCCGTCGCGGCCGAAGCGGAGTTGGAGGGAGCGGGTGGACAGCCGGTTGCGCCAGGGGCGGAAGGCCGGCAGGTCGGCGGCGAGCAGGGCGGGTCTCGCCCGGTCGAAGGGACCGGCGGGCGGGTCCCATGCCTCCTCCAGGACGGCGAGCCCGGCCGGGCCGCCCTGGCGCCAGGCGGCGACCGCGCGGGACAGGTCCGTGGGCGTGCGGTCGAGCGCGTGGGCGAGGTCGCGGTAGAGGGCGCGGGTGGAGGCGGTGAGGCCGGAACCGGGGTGCGCGGCGGCCAGCCGTACCGCGTCCTGCCAGGGGGTGAGGACGGCGACGGGGTCGTGCCCGGTGGCGAGGAACGTGTGGGCGCGGGCGGCGGCCTCTCCGGCGAGGAGGTCGAGCGCGAGCGGGTCGGGGGCGTCGGGGTCGGCGGGGAACACGGCGGGGCGGCCGGGCCGCGCGGGCGCGGGCAGCGGCGGGGGCAGCGGCGGCAGGGCATGGCCGCCGGCCGCGGCGAGCACGGAGCGCGCGGGAACGGTGGGGAGGGCCGGGGAAGCCGCCGCGGCTGTGGCGCCCTCGGCGGCGGAGCGCGCCGCGTTGCGCCGGGTGAGCTCGGCGAGGAGTTCCTGTTCGCCCCGGCCGCGCATCAGGAACAGGACGAAGGGGTCCTCGTCGAGGAGGCGGGCGGACTGGTAACAGAGGGCGGCGGCGTGTTTGCAGGGGTAGCCGTCGTCGGGGCAGGTGCAGTCGGGGACGAGGTCGCCGGGGGCGGGCAGGAGTCCGGTGACGGCCTCCAGGGCGTGCGGGACGTCCTTGTCCAGGAGCGCGGCGATGTGCTCGGGGCGTGCGGTGGCCTCGTCGAGGAAGCGCTCCCAGTCCTCGTCGCCGAGGGTCCGCAGCCGGATCTCCGCGCGGTACGGCCGGGGGCGGCTGCCGTGCACGTAGGCGACGACCCGGCCGGGCGTGACGGTGATCGCGTCGACGTGTCCGCGCTGGGCGTAGGCCCTGCCGCGCGCGAGGCGGGCCGGGTCGAGCGCGGTGTCCTCCAGGGCGTCCACCCACGCGTTGCCCCACCAGCTGGCGGCGAACCTCCCGTCCGGGGTCTCGTGCGGGGCGAGCTGGGGGAAGCTCCTCCGCCGGTCGTCGTGGCGGGGCAGCGCCCCCCGGGCCCCGCCCGCGCGCAGGCGGGACGGCCGCGGCCGACCGGGCCGGCGGGGCCCGTCGGCGGGGCGGGAGGCGTCCGGCGGGAGGGAGGCGTCGGGGTTCATGCGGGCCTCCTCAGGGACACCAGGTCGGCCAGCTCGCGGTCGGTGAGCTCGGTGAGGGCGGCCTCGCCGGTGCCGAGAACGGCGTCGGCGAGGGCCTGCTTGGCGCGCAGCATCTCGGCGATCCGGTCCTCGACGGTGCCCTCGGCGATCAGCCGGTGGACCTGGACCGGCTGGGTCTGGCCGATCCGGTAGGCACGGTCGGTGGCCTGCTCCTCGACGGCGGGGTTCCACCAGCGGTCGTAGTGCACGACATGACCGGCCCGCGTCAGGTTGAGGCCGGTGCCTGCGGCCTTCAGGGAGAGCAGGAAGACGGGGACCTCGCCGGCCTGGAAGCGGTCGACCATCCGCTCGCGCTCGGTGACGGGCGTGCCGCCGTGCAGGAGCTGGGTGGCGATGCCGCGGGCCGCGAGGTGGTCGGCGAGGAGCCGTGCCATCGACACGTACTGGGTGAAGACGAGGACGGAGCCGTCCTCGGCGAGGATCGTGTCGAGGAGTTCGTCGAGCAGGGCGAGCTTGCCCGAGCGGCCGGCGAGCCGCACACCGCGGGCCGTGGCGCGGGCGGCGGAGCCCGGCGCGGGCCGCTCCTTGAGGAAGAGCGCGGGGTGGTCGCAGATCTGCTTGAGCGAGGTCAGCAGTTTCATGACGAGTCCGCGCCGGGCGATGCCCTCGGCGCCCTCGATGTGCGCCATCGTCTCGCGCACCACCGCCTCGTAGAGCGAGGCCTGTTCGCGGGTGAGGGCGACGGGGTGGTCGGACTCGGTCTTCGGCGGCAGCTCGGGGACGATGCCGGGGTCGGACTTGCGGCGCCGCAGCAGGAACGGCCGGACGAGCCGGGCCAGGCGCTCGACCGCCTCCTCGTTCTCGATCTCCTCGCCGTTCTCCACGGCGCGGGCGTGCCGCGAGCGGAAGGCCTTCAGGGGGCCGAGGAGACCGGGCGTGGTCCAGTCGAGGAGCGCCCACAGCTCGGAGAGGTTGTTCTCCACGGGCGTTCCGGTGAGGGCGACCCGGGCGGGAGCGGGCACGGTGCGCAGGGCCTTGGCGGTCGCCGAGAAGGGGTTCTTGACGTGCTGGGCCTCGTCGGCGACGACCATGCCCCATTCCTGCTCGGCGAGTCGGGGCGCGCTGGTGCGCAGGGTGCCGTAGGTGGTGAGGACGAACCCGCCGTCGAGTCCTTCGAGGGAGCGGTCGGTGCCGTGGTAGCGGCGGACGGGGACGCCGGGGGCGAAGCGCTCGATCTCGCGCTGCCAGTTGCCGAGGAGCGAGGCCGGGCAGACGACCAGGGTCGGCGCGGAGCGGGCGCGGCGCAGATGGAGGGCGATGAGGGTGACGGTCTTGCCGAGGCCCATGTCGTCGGCGAGGCAGCCGCCGAGTCCGAGCGAGGTCATGAGGTCGAGCCAGGCCAGCCCGCGGAGCTGGTAGTCGCGCAGGGTGGCGTCGAGGCCGGGCGGCGGCGGCACGTCCTCGGGGCCGGCGAGGAGCCGGTCCCTCAGGGTGGCCAGGGCGCCGACGGGGACGGCGGGCACGGTCCGGCCGTCGACGTCGGCGGTGCCGGTGAGGGCGACGGCGAGGGCGTCGACCGGCTGGAGCAGGCCGAGTTCGCGCTTGCGGGCCTTGCGCACGAGATCGGGGTCGACGACCACCCACTGGTCGCGCAGCCGGACCACGGGCCGGTGGGCCTCGGCGAGGGCGTCCATCTCGCGGGCGGTGAGCGGGTCGCCGTCGAGCGCGAGCTGCCAGTCGAACCGCAGCAGCTCCGTGCTGTCGAAGAAGGCGGTGCCGTCGGTGGCCGAGCCGGGCGCGGCGCGGTCGGGCCGGACGACGGCGGAGGCGGTGAGGGCGCGCGCGAGGTCGCGGGGCCAGTGGACGGCGACACCGGCGTCGGAGAGCCGGGCGGCGGCCGGGCCGAGCAGCTCGTACAGCTCGTCCTCGGTCACGGACAGGACGTCGGGCACGCCACGCTCGAGGAGGCGGCCGAGCGGCGCCCAGACGCGTGCCGCCCGGCGCAGGGCGAGGACGGCGTCGACCCTGGCGCGCGGCCCGAAGTGCTCGTCGCCCTCGCCTGCCCAGAGGGCGGCGGCGTCGATGACGAGGGTGGGGTCGGCGAGGCTGTGCACCTGGAGGAGGGCCGCGGCGGCCTGCCGCGCCTCGCCCGTCCCGGCGGCGTCCGCGTCCGTTTCCGTGGACGCGTCGAAGAGTTCGAACGGGGACAGGTCGAGCCGGAGCGAGATCCGGACGCCGGCGTCCATGCCGGCGGCGGCCTCCGCCGCCCAGGCACGCGCGTGCGGCAGCCGGCTCGGCTCACGCGCGGCGAACGGCGCTCCGGCCGCGTGCGGCGCGGCCGGTGTGCGGGGCAGGGTGTCGGCCACGGCGTCGAGGAAGGCGCGGACCAGTGCCTCGGGCTCGGGCAGCCGGAGGGGTCCCGGTCCGGGCACGGGCGTCGCGTGGGCCTCGTACGGCATGGCGGCCGCGACCGCCCGTAGATGGGCGATGTCGTCGGCGTCGAGCGGCCCGGCGCGCCAGGCGTCGTGGTCGTCGGCGGTGAGTCCGGGCAGCAGCCGCCCGCGGGCGACCAGGTGCAGGGCGTGGAGGGCGGCGGCTCCCCAGCAGGCGGTCGCGGGGTGCGCCGCGGGGTGGTGGCGGGCGGCGACGAGGTGGGGCAGGGCGTCGGCGACGGGCAGCAGCACGGCGGGCACGGTCCGGGCACGGGCCCCCGCGCCGTGGCGCCGCACCACGGTGAGCTCGCCCGGCTCGGCGGTGGCCGGCAGGCCGGTTCCGTCGTCCGCGCCGGGACGCCCGGCCGACGGAGCGAGCGGAGTGGGCGGGGCGGGCAGGACCGGGAGGGTGCCGCCGTCGGGCGCCCAGAAGGCGACGCGGCCGTCCCGGGGCAGGGCCGCGGGCAGGAAGACGGCGGCGGCGCCGGGGAAGACCCGGGGTGCCGCGGCCGGGGCCACCGAGCCTGCCGCCGCCGACGTCACCCCCGGCGTCGTCGCCGGCGTCACCGCCGGCGTCACTGCTTGTGTCACGGCGCTGCTCACCTCCCGGTCCGCGACGGTTCCGACTGGACTTCCGACCTTACGGGTGAGGTCTGACAACGGCCTCACCCGGCGGTTCCCCCGGGCGGCCCAACAGAACATGACACCCGGACGGGGAGGCGGCAGGGTGGCGGGGAACAGGCTTCGGCCGCCTCCCGACAGACGAGGAATCCCGCCATGTCCCTTCACCGGCGTCTCACCATCGCCACCGGGGCCGCCCTGCTCTCGCTCGCGGTCGCGGGTTGCTCGGGCCTCGGCCGCAGCGCGGTGGGCACGATCTCGTACGAGACCGGGCGCGAGGTCGGGGTGAGGGTGACCAGCCCTTCCGTGAACGGCTGCCACCGACTGGCACCGGCGGGCGCCACGAAGATCGAGAACTCGACGCTGGTCGACCTCGTGCTGTACCGGACGCGCGACTGCAAGGGCAAGGATTCCACCTACGTGGCGAGCAACACCGGTGACGAGATCGCGCCGGACACCCTGCCGTGGCGCAGCTACACCGTCGTGCACTGAGCACCGTCGGGCACTGAGCACCGTCGGGCACTGAGCGCCGCCGGGCCCGGAGGCCGTTCCTCTGGGGACCTCGCCCGTTCCTCCGTGTCTCAGCCATGCCTCAGCCGTTCCTCCGCGGGCCTCAGCCGTTCCCTGCGGGCCGGGCCAGGACCCAGATGCCGTCGTCGGTCAGGTAACGCTCGACGACGAGTCCGGCCTCGCGGAGGTGCTCTTCGAAGTCCGCCGTGGTGAGCCTCCGGGACAGGAAGGTCTGGGTCCAGCGCGCGTCCGGGAAGACGTACTCGCACAGCACCCGGTCGACGCCGTCGCCGACCGGATCGCACGACACGATCCGCACGGTGTACCCGGCCGGGTCGTGCCTCTCCCGCGGCACGGCGTCGTGGTAGTCCGCGCCCTCGCGCTGGACGAGGACGTGGCCGTCGTCCGTCACATGGCGGCGGCAGGTCTCCAGGAACCCCTGCCGGGTGCGGGGGTCGGCGGTGTGCACGAGGAACGAGCCGAGCACGACCGCGTCGAAGCGACGGTCCAGTCGCAGGTCCTCGATGGGGCTGAGCACGGTCTCGACGCCCGGAACTCGCTCGCCGACGACGGCCAGCATCTCCGCGGACTCGTCCACGGCCGTCACCGCGAAGCCGCGTGCGGCCAGCGGTGCGGTGACCCGGCCGGCGCCGCTGCCGAGTTCGAGGAGCGAGGCGCCGGCCGGCAGCGCCGCCGCGATCACCTCGGGTTCCGTGCCGACCGAGAGCCGCCGGTAGAGATCGACGGCACAGCCGTCCGGGGTGATCGGCCCGGGGCCGCTCCCGTCGTGTCCGTAGCGCTTGCGGTGCGGGTTCGGCGATGTGCCCATGTCCTGTCGCGTCCTCTCGGCTCGGTGGCGGCGTGCTTTCGGATCGTGTGCGACGGGTAGGTGCCGGATGTGCCCGGTGGGACACCTCACCCGGGAGGTGCGAGTGATGCGAACGGGGAGTGAACCGGCGACCGCGCGCAGTGCGCTGCGGCTGCGGTTCTGGCTCAGTCTGTGGGGCGTGTTGTGGGCGGCCTTCGGAACGGTGATGTTCTCTCTGGTAGAGCGGCCCGGCTGGGCGGCCGCGTGCGCGGTGCTCTTCGTGGTGGCGGCCGTCGACCTGACGCTGGTCACGCGCCACATACGGCAGGGCCCGCACTGGCAGCCGGGGCGTGACATCCCGCCGTACGAGCCCGATCACGGCGGACGGGGCCGCTGGGGCGGTCCGGGCGGCGCCGGCGAGGAGCCGCCGAAGAGGCCCTAGGAGACAGGCCGTGGGAGACAGGCCGTAGGAGAGGCCGGGGATGACGGAAGGGGCAGGACGACGGTCGCCTGACGGGTGGACCTATGGTCTGTCCGGTGACCCCGGCCCGGATCCGCCCCCGGGCAGGCCCGGCCCGTCCGCGGGGCCGAAGCGGGCCGCTTCCAGGTACTCCGGCTTGGGGTCCAGCGCGGCGGCGAGGCGGAAGTGGCGCACGGCCTGGTCGGAGCGGCCGGAGCGCTCGAAGGTGCGGGCGAGCGCGAAGTGCGCGAACGCGTTGTCCGGTTCTCTCTCCAGGACCAGGCCGAACTCGAGCTCGGCCGATCGCAGTTGGGCGGCGGCGAAGAAGGCGCGGGCGCGCAGGAGTCGCGCGGCGGTGTTCTCGGGGTGGGCGGCGATCACCGAGTCCAGGAGTTTGACGGCGCCTCTCGGGTCCCGCGCGGCCAGCAGCTGCTCGGCGGCGCGGAAGTCGATGACATGGGTCTCCGGGGTGCTCTCGGCCACGGTGGATTCCTTCCCCTCGCTCCGGCGGTTCAACAGCGGGCACGGTGGCCGTATTCCGTCGGGACCGGCTGTGGCGGGCCCTTGCGAGGATCATCCCTACCCAGTCCCACGGGTCTTGCGCCCCGGAGCGTCTCGGAGCGCCCTGAACGTCTCGGAGCGCTCGGATTGCCCCGGAGGCGTCCCGGAGTCAGGAAGCGTCCGCGGCGCGTTGCCTGAGCTCCTCCCACACCGTGCGGACCTGCGGCTCCAGCGCCTCCAGGGGGCCGTCGTTGTCGATCACGAGATCGGCGACGGCCCGCCGCTGGGCGCGGGTGGCCTGGGCGGACATGCGGGCACGGGCTTCGGGCTCGGTCATGCCGCGGAACCGTACGAGCCGGTCGAGCTGGGTCTCGGGCGAGGCGTCCACGACGACGACCAGGTCGTAGAGCGGGGCGAGGCCGTTCTCGGTGAGCAGGGGTACGTCGTGGACGACGACGTCGCCGGGGCCCGCGAGGCCTTCGAGCTCGGCGGAGCGGGCGCCGACGAGCGGGTGGACGATCGCGTTGAGGGCGGCGAGCCGCTCGGGGTCGTTGAAGACGATCGCGCCGAGCGCGGGCCGGTCGAGGGCGCCCTCGGCGGTGAGGATGCCGTCGCCGAACTCGGCGACGACGGCCCGGAGCCCGGGGGTGCCGGGCTCCACGACCTCGCGGGCGATCCGGTCGGCGTCGATCAGGACGGCCCCGTACGACACGAACAGCCGGGACACTTCGCTCTTGCCGGCGCCGATACCGCCGGTCAGACCCACCTTCAGCATGAGCGGCAGCTTAGATCCCGCCGCGCGGCGGCTAGGCGTCGCCCTCCCGTTCGGCGAGGAAGCGCTCGAACTCGCGGCCGAGCTCGTCGGCGGAGGGCAGCTCGACGGGCTCGGCGACCAGGCTGCCGCGGGTCTCGGCGCCCGCCATCGCGTCGTACTGGTGCTCCAGGCCCTGCACGAGCGCGATCAGCTCCTCGTCGCCCTCGCCGATCTGGCGGTCGATCTCGGTCTGGGTCCGCCGGGCCTCGGTGCGCAGCGCGTGCGCGACGCCGGGCAGGACCAGGCCGGTGGCGGCGGTGATCGCCTCGAGGGTGGTGAGGGCGGCGTCCGGGTAGGGCGAGCGGGCCACGTAGTGCGGGACGTGGGCGGCGACGCCGAGGGTGTCGTGTCCGGCCTCGGTGAGGCGGAACTCGATGAGGGACTCGGCGCTGCCGGGCACCTGGGCCTCGTCGAAGGGGCTGCGGTGGCCGGGCACGAGGTCCGTGCGGCTTCCGTGCGGGGTGAGCCCGACGGGGCGGGTGTGCGGGACTCCCATGGGGATGCCGTGGAAGTTGACGGCGAGCCGGACGCCCAGCCGCTCGACGATCTGGCGCACGGCGGCGGCGAAGCGCTCCCACTCGACGTCCGGTTCGGGACCGGACAGGACGAGGAAGGGGGCTCCGGTGGCGTCCTGGACGATGCGCACCTCGATCGCGGGCGTCTCGTACGAGGTCCAGCGGTCACGGCGGAAGGTCAGCAGGGGGCGGCGGGCGCGGTAGTCCACGAGCCGGTCGTGGTCGAAGCGGGCGACGACCTGGTGGGGCAGGGTGTCGAGCAGGCGGGTGACGATCTGCTCACCGGTCTCACCTGCGTCGATGTAGCCGTCGAAGTGGTAGAGCATGACCAGCCCGGCCGACTCCTGGGCCAGGGCCATGTCGACGACGGCCAGCCCCTTCGGGTCCCATTCGTACACGTCCTGGGGATCAAGCACGGTTTCCGCTCCTCCTCGCGTTCTCCTTGAGACAACGCCGGTCGGTGCGGGGCCATTCCCGGGTCCGCGGCGGAAGACGGTGAACGGTCGAACGGCCGAGGGGCCGAGGGGCCGAGCGGCCGAGCGGCCGAGTGGCCGAGTGGCCGAAGGCGGCGCCTTGGCCGTGGCGCGGTGCGGAAACGACCGAGGCCCGCCTCCCCGGAGGGAGACGGGCCTCGACGCTGACTACTTACTGGAGCTCAGCGGTGAGCCGGATTCAGCTCTGGCCGCCGGCCAGCTTCTCGCGCAGGGCGGCGAGGGCCTCGTCCGACGCCAGGGCGCCGGAGTTGTCGTCCGACTCCGAGGAGTAGGAGCCACCGGTCGCAGCGGCCGCGGTCTGAGCGGCGGCGCCACCCTCGGCAGCGGCGGCCTCGTCGGCCTCGCGGGACTTGATGACCTGAGCCTGGTGCTGCTCGAAGCGCTGCTGCGCCTCGGCGTACTGGGTCTCCCACGCCTCGCGCTGGGCCTCGTAGCCCGGCAGCCAGTCGTTGGTCTCGGGGTCGAAGCCCTCGGGGTAGATGTAGTTGCCCTGGTCGTCGTAGGACGCGGCCATGCCGTACAGGGTCGGGTCGAACTCGACCGAGGCCGGGTCGGCACCGAAGGACTCGTTGGCCTGCTTCAGCGAGAGGCTGATGCGACGACGCTCGAGGTCGATGTCGATGACCTTGACGAAGATCTCGTCGTTGACCTGGACGACCTGCTCCGGGATCTCCACGTGGCGCTCGGCCAGCTCGGAGATGTGGACCAGACCCTCGATGCCCTCGTCCACGCGGACGAACGCACCGAACGGAACCAGCTTGGTGACCTTACCCGGAACGACCTGGCCGATCTGGTGGGTACGGGCGAACTGCTGCCACGGGTCCTCCTGGGTCGCCTTCAGCGACAGGGAGACGCGCTCGCGGTCCATGTCCACGTCGAGAACCTCGACGGTGACCTCCTGGCCGACCTCGACGACCTCGGACGGGTGGTCGATGTGCTTCCAGGACAGCTCGGAGACGTGAACCAGACCGTCGACGCCACCCAGGTCCACGAAGGCACCGAAGTTGACGATCGAGGACACGACGCCGGAGCGGACCTGACCCTTCTGGAGGGTCGTGAGGAAGGTCTGGCGGACCTCGGACTGGGTCTGCTCGAGCCAGGCGCGGCGGGACAGGACCACGTTGTTGCGGTTCTTGTCCAGCTCGATGATCTTCGCCTCGAGCTCCTTGCCCACGTAGGGCTGGAGGTCGCGGACGCGACGCATCTCGACCAGGGAGGCCGGGAGGAAGCCGCGGAGGCCGATGTCGAGGATGAGACCACCCTTGACGACCTCGATGACGGTACCGGTGACGATGCCGTCCTCTTCCTTGATCTTCTCGATGGTGCCCCAGGCACGCTCGTACTGGGCGCGCTTCTTCGAGAGGATCAGGCGGCCTTCCTTGTCCTCCTTCTGGAGAACCAGGGCCTCGATCTCGTCGCCGACCTTGACGACCTCGTTCGGGTCGACGTCGTGCTTGATCGAGAGCTCGCGGCTCGGGATGACACCTTCGGTCTTGTAACCGATGTCGAGCAGGACCTCGTCCCGGTCGACCTTCACGATGACGCCGTCGACGATGTCGCCGTCGTTGAAGTACTTGATCGTCTCGTCGATCGCGGCGAGGAAGGCTTCCTCGTTACCGATGTCGTTGACCGCAACCTGCGGGGTGGTGGCGGTGGTCTCGGTGCTGCTCGTCATGTGGGAAAGGGCTCCGGTACGGACATGAAGTCGTAGGTACTGCTACGCCGAGAGCCCGTATCGCAGCTGAAGAAGCCGGACAGCAAAGGAAGCACCTGGCCCGGTGAAGGGTGGCGCCTCGAGAACCGAGGGGACATACAACAGATGCGAGCGCGACCTGCTCCGTCTGAGGCGCGCAGGCCCGCAGCGCAACCTTTAGCATACGGGGGCGGCCGGACAGGGTCAATGCGCGAAGCGCACACCCGGGGCGGATCGCCGCATATCCGGCACAACTCGTGTCGGCCCAGGCCATTTCGGCCACGGGCGAGCCGCGACGCGTACCCGCTCGCGGTTCTGAGCGCAAACTACATCGACGGGCGAGATGAACCAAGAGTACGGACAGGAAGACGGCCCCGGCGGGCTCGAGGACGAGGCGGAGGCGACCCGGCGTGACGCCGGGGACGCGGAGAGCAGCCGGGCGAGCCGGGGCTGGTGGGACCGCAACGCCGACGAGTACCAGAGCGAGCACGGGGCGTTCCTCGGGGACGACCGGTTCGTGTGGGGTCCGGAGGGACTGGACGAGGCGGAGGCCGGGCTGCTCGGCCCGGCCGCTTCGCTCAAGGGCCGCGCCGTGCTGGAGATCGGCGCGGGCGCGGCGCAGTGCTCGCGCTGGCTGGCCGCGCAGGGCGCCCGGCCGGTGGCCCTGGACCTCTCGCACCGCCAGCTGCAGCACGCGCTGCGGATCGGCGGCGACGTGCCGCTGGTGGAGGCGGACGCGGGGGCGCTGCCGTTCCGCGACGGCAGCTTCGACCTGGCGTGCTCGGCGTACGGCGCGGTGCCGTTCGTGGCGGATCCGGTACGGGTCTTCCGCGAGGTGCGCCGGGTGCTGCGGCCGGGCGGGCGGTGGGTCTTCTCGGTGACGCACCCGATCCGCTGGGCCTTCCCGGACGAGCCCGGGCCCGAGGGACTCTCGGTCGCGGCCTCGTACTTCGACCGGACGCCGTACGTGGAGCAGGACGAGCGGGGACGCGCGGTCTACGTCGAGCACCACCGGACGATCGGGGACCGGGTGCGGGACGTGGTGGCCGGCGGTTTCCGGCTGGTGGACCTGGTGGAGCCGGAGTGGCCTGCCTGGAACAGCCAGGAGTGGGGCGGCTGGTCTCCGCTGCGCGGCAATCTGATCCCCGGCACGGCGATCTTCGTGTGCGAGCGGGCGGACGACTGAGTCCGGCGGGTCGGCCAGGCCGCGATCACGCGATAAGTCGTACGAATCGGCGGGCCCTGTGGACAACCGGAGGCAGCCGGTCGGTCCGCCGTACGAGACTTGCCACGTGATCCGAAACGACGCACTCGACCTGCTTCCCGTCCGTCATGCCGTGCCCGAGCTGCTGACCGCGCTCGAGGAGCGCGGCACGGCGGTGCTGCACGCCCCGCCCGGGACCGGCAAGACCACGCTGGTCCCGCTCGCGCTCGCGGGACTCATAGGGGACGGGCCGGAGCGGCGGGTGCTGGTGGCCGAGCCGCGCCGGATGGCGGTGCGGGCGGCGGCCCGGCGGATGGCCTGGCTGCTGGGCGAGGAGATCGGCGGGGCCGTCGGCTTCTCCGTGCGCGGCGAGCGGCGGGCCGGTCCGTCGACCCGGGTCGAGGTGGTGACCACGGGAGTGCTGCTCCAGCGGCTGCAGCGCGACCCTGAGCTGTCTGGTGCGGACGTGGTGCTGCTCGACGAGTGCCACGAGCGGCATCTGGACGCGGACACGGCGCTGGCGTTCCTGGTGGACGTGCGGGCGACGCTGCGGCCGGAGCTGAAGCTGATCGCCGCGTCGGCGACGAGCGACGCGGAGGCGTGGGCCGAGCTGCTGACGGTCCTGGACGGCAGCGGCGGCCCGGCTCCGGTCGTGCGGGCCGAGGGCAGGATCCACGGCTCGGCCATCCACTTCGCGCCGCCACCGTCCGGTGTGCGGCCGGCGCACGGCACCTGGGTGGATCCCGCGCTGCTGCGCCATGTCGCCGCCACCGTCCGGGAGGCCCTGGAGCGGCACGAGGGCGATCTGCTGTGCTTCCTGCCCGGCACCGGGGAGATCGCCCGGACGGCGGGGCTGCTCGCGGACCTGGACGCCGAGGTGCTGCAGCTGCACGGGCGGGCACCGGCTGCGGTGCAGGACGCGGTGCTGCGGGGAACCGAACCGGGCGGGCGGCGCCGGGTGGTCCTGGCGACCTCGGTGGCGGAGTCGAGCCTGACGGTGCCGGGAGTGCGGATCGTGGTGGACTCCGGGCTGTCCCGGGAGCCGCGCACGGACCATGCGCGGGGTCTCGGCTCGCTGGCCACGGTGCCGGTGTCGGTCGCCGTCGCGACCCAGCGCGCGGGCCGGGCCGGACGTGAGGGCTTCGGAACAGTGTACCGCTGCTGGTCCCCGGCGGAGGACGCGCGGCTCGCCCGGTTCCCCGCGCCCGAGATCAAGGTCGCCGACCTGGCCGACTTCGCCCTGCGGGTCGCCTGCTGGGGCGACCCGTCGGCAGCCGGACTCGCGCTCCTCGACGCGCCGCCGACCGGGGCGATGGCGGCGGCCCGGCAGGTCCTCACGGCGATAGGGGCCGTGGACGAGGGGCGGTTTCTAGGGGTCGTCGCAACACGTGGTCGTGTTGGTCAGGCCGCGAGTAGTTTATGCAGGCGCTCGGCCGGGGTTTCCCAGCCGAGCGTTTTGCGTGGGCGGCGGTTGAGCTGGTCGGCGACGGCGGCCAGGTGCTCGGGGTCGTGGACGGACAGGTCGGTGCCTTTGGGGAAGTACTGCCGCAGCAGGCCGTTGGTGTTCTCGTTCGAGCCGCGCTGCCAGGGGCTGGCGGGGTCGCAGAAGTAGACCGGGATGTCGGTGGCGAGGGTGAACTGCGCGTGGCGGGCCATCTCGCTGCCCTGGTCCCAGGTCAGGGACCGCATCAGCTGGGCGGGCAGGGTCTGGACGGTGGCGGTCAGGGCAGTCAGGACGGCCTCGGCTCCGTGGTCGCCGGGCAGGTGCAGGAGCATGACGTAGCGGGTGGCGCGTTCGACCAGGGTGCCGATCGCGGACCTGCCGTCCTTGCCGATGATCAGGTCGCCCTCCCAGTGGCCGGGAACGGCCCGGTCCTCCACCTCGGCGGGCCGTTCGCTGATCATCACCATCGGGGTGGTGAAACGCGGCTGGCGGCAGTTCGCCTGCCGCTGGGGTCTGCGGCGGGCCCGCCCGGAGCGCAGGGCGCCGGCCAGCTCGCGCCGCAGCTGACCCCTGCCCTGGACATAAAGTGCCTGATAGACGGTCTCGTGGACCACGTGCATCTCCGGCCGCTGGGGGAACTGTGTCCGCAGAGCGTGGCATATCTGCTCCGGGCTCCACTTCTCGTCCAGCATCGTCTGGACGGCGTCCCGCAGCTCGGGGTTCCGGAGGATCTTGCGGGGCTTGGGGCGGGGACGGCGGGCGTCGGCGCGGGCCTGGGCGGCGTGCGGGCGGTAGTGCCACTGGCCGCGTGTGCCGTCGGTGCGGTTGCGGCGGATCTCCCGGCTGACCGTGGACGGACTTCGGCCCAGCTCCGCGGCGATCGCCCGTACCGTGGCCTTCTCCCGCAGCCGGTCCGCGATGTGGATCCGCTCGTCCTCGCTCAGGTATCGGGACGGACCGGAAGCCGGCACCACCAGATTGATCGGTGGTACCGGCTTCCGGTTGCGTTCCCCGGAGCGGCCGTTGCGCCACTTCCGACCGGTCCGCTCATCGATGCCGACAATCCGGCACGCTTCGGTGTTGCTGTATCCCTGCCGCACGAGCCGGGAGTATGCCTCCCGCTCCCGGGACAACTTCTTACGCCCCTGCGGTGTCCGGTCCGCTCGGATCTGGAAGTCCATCGCACCCCTTGAACTGGGGTGTTGCGACAACCACTAGAACC
>NZ_SDOY01000127.1 GCF_004117935.1 Streptomyces roseicoloratus
CTCCGTAAGTTGTTTGGTGGCCCGGGAGGGCCGGGTGTGGCTTATGGGTTCTTGCCTTCAGTGGCTTCTCAGGAGTGGCCGCCCGGTTCTCCGGGGCGCCCTGACTGCTGATTGAGATGTGCGCGCCTTGTGCGGTCGCTGATTACGGAGATGACAGCGGGGTGTTCCTTGGGCCGACGGCACGCCGTGCGGAACGAGGAGGGGCGAGTGAACGAGCGACGGGCCCGGGTCTGGGTCGGCATCGACGCCGGTAAGGGCCATCACTGGGCGGCGGTGGTCGACGAAACCGGCGCGACTCTGTGGTCGAAGAAGATCGGCAACGACGAGTCGGAGATCCTGACCGCACTCGGCGAAATCCTGGAGCTGGCCGACGAAGTCCAGTGGGCGGTGGACATCTCCGGTACGTCCTCCGCGCTGTTGCTTGCCCTGCTCGCGGCCCATGGCCAGCAGGCCGTCTACGTGCCCGGCCGCACGGTCAACCGCATGTCCGGCGCCTACCGGGGCGAGGCCGAAACCGACGCCCGCGACGCCTACGTCATCGCGGAAACCGCCCGCCACCGCCGGGACTTCGCCACCATCGAAGTGCCCGCCCAACTCGCCGCGGACCTTGCCCTGCTGACCGCCCACCGAACCGACCTGGTGGCCGACAGGGTGCGAATGATCAACCGACTCCGCGACGTGCTGACCGGTGTCTTCCCCGCCCTGGAACGGGCCTTCGACTACTCCGCCCACAAAGGTGCGCTGGTACTGCTGACCGGCTACCAGACCCCAGCCGCCATCCGCCGACGTGGCCGGGCGCGGCTCACGGCCTGGCTCGCCAACCGCAGTGTGCGCGGCGCCGACGCCGTCGCGGCAACCGCACTCGAAGCCGCCCAGGCCCAGCAGACCGCCCTGCCGGGTGAGGACGTCGCCGCCCAGATCGTGGCCGACCTGGCCACGCAGATCCTGGACCTGGACGACCGGCTCAAGCGGATCGACAAGCAGATCCGCGACACGTTCCGCAGCCACCCGCAAGCCGAGATCATCGAGTCCCTGCCCGGCATGGGCCCCATACTCGGCGCCGAGTTCATCGTCGCTGCAGGTGACCTTGCGGCCTACGCGGATGCCGGCCATCTCGCCTCCGCGGCCGGGCTGGTGCCAGTCCCACGCGACTCGGGCCGCCGAACCGGCAACCTCCACCGGCCCAAGCGCTACAGCCGCCGCCTGCGCAGGGTCTTCTACATGTCCGCGCAGACCAGCATCATCCGCGAGGGACCGAACCGAGACTTCTACCTCAAGAAGCGCGGCGAGGGCTGCAAGCACGTTCAGGCCGTGATCGCCCTGGCCCGCCGACGAGCCAGCGTCCTGTGGGCCCTCCTGCGCGACAACCGGGTCTTCACCCCCGAGCTGCCGGTCGCGCAAGCGGCTTGACTTCATCATTGAGACTCCTGAGGAAGGTCGGTCGGGGGCGGCCTGGCGGCTCAGTACTGCGGGGTGACCTGGATGAAGGTGTTGTCGAACCAGGCGCGTACGTTGGCGTTGGAGGTCTTGTAGTACGCGGTCACCGTGTAGGTGAGGCCGGGCGTCAGGGTGTGGATGCGCTGCGTCGTCGAGGCGGAGACGGCGTCCGTCGGGTCCGCCGACTTGGAGCCGACGCAGGCCAGTTCGTCGCTCAGCTCGCGGTGCACGTTGCTGCCCTGGGTGATCCGCACGCACATGGAGCCGGTGCTGGCGATGCCGGCGGTGCCGGTTTCCAGGGCCAGCTCGATCTTCGAGCCGAACGTGAGGATCGCCTGCCGCGACTCGGGGGCCACGAAGGACACCTGCAGCGGGTTCTTCACGTTCCGGGTCTCCAGCTTGTCCACGTACGTCGTCGACGTCGTGTAGCCCGCGTCCAGGGTGTCGTTGAAGTACGGACCCGGGTACGCGGACGCCCACGAGGTGCCGGTCCAGCGCTGCAGCGAACCGTCGGCGACGGCCCGGTACTGGCCGATGTAGCCGCCCGGCACCGAACCGACGGAGGCCGGGACGACACCGCCGACGGCCTGCGGGTAGGACACCCACTTGCCGCCGTCCCAGCGCTGGAGCTGCGCGTCCGGCGTGTCCTGGTACTGCCCCGGGTAGGCGCCCGGCTGGATCGGGCCCTCGACCGGCAGGATGCCGCCGGCGGAGACGACGGTCGAGCGCAGGTCGTTCAGGGCAGTGCCCCACGGGATGCCGCCGGTGCCGGCGCTGGCGCCGACCGGCACCCGCACCTCGTACAGCGGGAGGCTGCGGGCCGGCACCGGCGGGGCCTTCGGGTCCGTCTCCGGGAGGCCCTGCAGGACCTCGATGACGGCCTCGTTGCGGGTGCCCTCGTAGAGCCTGTCGTAGATCCGCAGCACGACGAGGTCGATGCGGTCGAACTGGGCGTCGCCGGGGGCGAAGGTGACGGTCTCGGAGACCGGCAGGGTCACCGGGTAGACGCCTTCGGAGACGTCGCCCTGGATGACGGCCCGGCCCTCGGAGACGACCGCCTCCATGGCGGAGGCGCTCGTCATCCAGAAGCCGGAGAGGCGGTACTTGCCGTCGTAGGAGCCCGGCAGGATGCCGGAGCGGACCTGGACGGGGTTGAGCGCGTTGGTGGCGCCGACCTGGGTGAGGCGGGTGTCCTCGCGGGTCTGGCCGGTCTCGAGGACCCAGCTGCTGCGCAGGTTCATGGAGTTCTCCCCTTCGGAAAGCTACGAGGTCAGGACTTGAGCCATTCGGCGGTCAGGGTGCAGGCGTAGCCGGAGCCGCCGAGCGTCTTGATCGACGACGTGTGCGTGTGGTAGCCGGCGAGCTGGACGGTCGTGCCGGCGGTGAGCCTGATCAGGCCCTGGCCGCCGACGGAGACGGCGCCGTTGCCGGCGGGGGTGAGCCAGGTCATCCGGCTCTGCCCGGCGCCGTTGGTCAGGATGCGGGCGCCGCGCATGCCGGTCTGGGCGTCGTTCTGCCAGGTGACGTGGCCGGCGATGCGCCACCAGCCGGTGCGCGGGACGGTGTAGGTGGTGGAGCCGCTCCAGCCGCGGCCGTCGTCGACCTCGACGGTCGGCATCCTGATCACGGTCCAGGTGTTGGACGGGACGGACTGCTGATCGGCGGAGAGGTACTGGGTGACGCCGAGCAGGACCGTGGCCGTGCCCTCGGCGTACTGCCAGGCGGAGCCGTCCCAGCGCTGGAGGGTCGAGCCGTTGTCCCGGTACTGGCCGGTGTACGAGCCGGTCGTCACGGAGCCGGGGGCGATGCCGCCGAGGGCCTTGGGATACGAGACCCAGGTCGTGCCGTCCCAGCGCTGGAGGAAGGTGCCCGCGTCGCGGTACTGGCCGATGTAGGCGCCCTTGAATCCGCTGGTCGGCGTGATGCCGCCGAGGGCCACCACCGGCCAGTGCTCGGTGGTGACCGCGCCGCCGGTCCAGGCGATGCCGCCGGTGCCGGCGGAGACGCCCTTGGGGACCCGGATGCTGTAGAGCGGCTGGGTGCTGCCGGGGCCGCTCGGCGGGACCACCGGGGTGGCCGACGGGGTGCCCTTGACCAGGCGGATCACGGACTCGGTGACGCCGGTCTGATCGTGGTCGTTGTCGACGACGGCCAGTTCGACGAGATCGATCCGGTCGTACTGGGGGTCACCGGGGTCGATGGTGATCTTCTCGGGCGAGATCGCGCTCACCAGGTAGGCGCCCTGGCGGGTGTCCTTGCCCTGGATGATCGCGCGGCCGGTGCCGATCGTGCACTCCATGGCGGCCGTCCCGGTCAGGACGAAGCCTCCCGGCACGATGCCGGGCCGGGAGCGCAGCGGGGTCTCCTCGGGAGACTGGCCGCTGGGGGTGAGGAGGGCCGCCAGGGTGAGGCGGGTGTCCTCACGGGTCTGGCCGGTGGGCTGGAGCCATGCGGCGCGAACGGTCATGGTTCACCTCTTCGGTGGGGTCGGGTGCTGTCGGGTCTCACCGCTCGCTCGTCACCATTCGGCGCTGCGCCAGCGGACGGTCATCACCGCGTTCGGGCTGTCGTCGGGGCGGAACGACAGCTGCGCGCGGCCCGGCTCCAGCACGAACAGCTCCTCCGGGCTGGAGTCCGCCATGGCGGTGTGCCGGCGGGACGCGGTGCCGTTGAGGGTGACCGTGCCGTTGGCGGTGTCGACGACCAGCTCGTCGCCGGTGGCCAGGTCGATCGCGTACCGCAGCCGCCGGCGGCTGACCCGCTCGGTGACGGTGGGCATGGAGCACGGGCCGCGGAAGGAGATCACCGGGTGGGCGATGGCCGAGCCGGTGTTCACGGCGACCACGTCGCCGGTGGAGGTGGCCTGGCCCCAGTCGAGCGGCCAGGTCAGGTCCCAGGTGAGTCCGGACTCGGGCTGCGGGGCGGTGGTGGTGGCGGTCTGCTCGTCGACCGCGTAGCGGCGCGGGTCGGCGGCCAGCCACTGGATGGACATCCTGGAGCTGCCCTGGGTGGCGAAGCCCTGGTCGGCGGGGACGACGCGCTGGGCGATGCGGGCCCGGACGGTCAGCATCTCGCCGTGCAGCCGGACGGTGAGCCAGCGCTCCTCGTCGAGCAGCGCGAGCGCCTGGCGGAGGGCGCGGATGGCCTCGGTGGCGGCGCCGTACTCCGGCATCAGCACGACGGTGCCGCCGACCTTGCGCGGCTTGGCGTAGCGGGAGCCGGGCCAGGCGCCGTGCGAGGTGGGGCGCTCGGCGTCGGAGGCGTCGTACTCCGGCAGGTCCTCCCAGCCCTGGAGGCCGGTCCGGTCGACGGCGAAGGGCGTACCGGGGCCGATGAGAAGCCCGGCCCACTGGATCTGCCCGTCCTGGGTGATCAGCGAGCCGGGCGCGAGGTCGGCGGTGAAGCTGTCGCTTCCGGCGTATGCGGTTGTGGTCTCGGCCATGGGGCCGTCACCTCACTTCTGAGGGGGTGTCGGGTGAGCGGGCGTCGGCGGGCGTGGTGCGGGGACGCGGACGTCAGCAGTGCGCCGTCGCGAGGAACAGCAGGTCCTCGGCGGTCGACCGCGGACCGGCGCCCGGGTCCTCGCGGAACTCCCGGATGCGGTACGGCTCCCGGGGCGCCTCGGCGACGGCCGGGACCCGGCGGTTCTCCAGGACGGTGAGCGGGTCGATGCGCGGCGCGGCGTCGGCGCCGGGGAAGACGACACCGCCCTCGGCGAGCATCGGGATCTTGTCGATGTCGACGCCGAACTTCTTGCCGAGGATGTTGACGCTCAGCTTGCCGAGGCCGTCGATGATCCGGTTGGCGAAGGCGATGAGGCCGTTGATGGGGCCCTTGACGACGCCGATGACGGCGGTCAGGGCGCCCTTGACCAGTTCGCCCATGCCCCGAAGGGCCTTGCCCACGGCGTCCTTGGCGTTCCGGAAGAAGCCCGGGATCTTGTCGGTGACGAAGGTCAGGACCGGCTTGACCGCGTTCTTGATCCCGCCGAGGGCGCGGGAGGCGATCCCGCGCAGCGCCTGGGACGCGGAGCCGACGGCGCTGCCGATCCTCCTGATCCCGTCGATGGCGGCGCCGATGCCCTTCAACGCGGCCTTGAAGAGGGCCAGGTACCCCTTGACGTAGGTACCGACGGCCTTGCCGATGAGCGTGATGACCGGCCGGAGGAACGTCCAGACGGCCTGGAAGCCCTTCAGCGCCGCCTGGAAGACCTGCTTCATGATCTTCTGGCCGGTCTTGGTCTGCATCGCGTACTCGATGAGCCAGGCGGCGACGGGCACGAGGATGCCGACGAGGAAGCCGATCGGGTTGGCCCGCATGGCGACGTTGACGCCGGTCATGGCGACGGAGGCGACGGTCATGACCGTGCCGTACGTCCCCATGAGCTTGGTGATGACGTCGGTGACGGGGATCAGCGGCGCCAGGATCGACAGGACGCCGCCGATCGCGGGCCCGAACTTCGCGGCGGCGGTACGGGCCTTGCCGGCGGCGGTGCCGAGCTTCCTGACGCCGGCGCCGGCCTTGGACCGCTGGATCCCGCGGACGGAGTTCGCGGTGCCGGATGCGGTGGCGCCGAGGGTGCGGACGGAGGTGGCGGCCGTTCTCAGTTCGCCGGCGAGACGTCCGATGTTCCCGGCCGCCTGCTGGGCGTTCTGCCTCAGTCTCCTGAGCGAGTCGCCCGCCTGGCCGGCGCCCTGCCGCAGGGAGGACACGTGCGGGGTGAGCGCCCTGAACGCCGGGAGCCGGACGCGTCGCAGGGGAACCGCGGCGGCACTCATCCGCGTGCCTTCGCCAGGTACATCAGGGCGTCCGCCGTGGACTGCGGGTCACTGCCCTTGGCCGCGTGGTAGTGCTCGATGTGCAGCCCGGCGCCCACGCCCTTCCCGCCCTGCATCTGCGCTGACATGCGCGCGCGGCGGGCGGTGACGGCGAGCAGCCGGTCCAGCTTGGAGAGCGGGAGGACGGCCTCGGCCTCGCCGGCCTCGGCGAGGATCGCCGGGACACCGCCGGCGCGGGGCATGACGACACCACCGGTGGCGAGCATCGGGATGGTCGGGATGTGCACGCCGAAGGTCTTGCCGCCGACGAGCGGCACCCAGCCGGGGACGCTGACCTTGACGCCGTTGACGGCGCGGATCATCCGGTTGATCAGGCCGATGACGGAGTTGATCGGGCCGGACACCCCGCTCTTGATGCCGTTGAACGCCCGGGACGCGATGCCCTTGAGGCCGTTCCAGATGGACGACATCTTGTCCTTGACGGCCCGGAAGGCGTTCGGGATCGCGGACTTGATCCAGTTCACCACCGGGGTGATGACGGCCTTGATGCCCTTCCAGGCGCTGCCGACGACCGTCTTGATCGCCTTCATGACCGAGGTGATGACCGTCTTCCAGACCTTCACGTAGGTCTTGATGACGGTGGCGACGGCCTTGACGACGGTGGAGACGGCCTTCTTGATGCCGTTCCACACCGTCTTGATCAGCTGGCCGGCCTTCTTCATGATCGGGCCGACGGCCTTCATGACCGAGCTGATGACCGTCTTGACGGCGTCGAAGGCCTTCTTCAGGACCTTCTGCATCGTCTTCGACTGCAGGGCCATGTCGACGATCTTCTCGATCAGCGGCATGAAGAGGTCGATGAGACGGGCGAGGAAGTTGCCCTTCATCGACTTGTTGAGCTTGTCCTGGCCCTTGGCGGCCTTGCCGGCGCCCGACTCGTACTTCCCGAGCTTCTTGCCGGCGGTCTCGGCGGTCCTGCCGGCCTTGGCCATGGCCTTCTCGGCCTGGTCCGAGGCGGTCTTGAGGTTCCTGAGCTGGGTGTGGGAACCCTGGGCGTTGGTCTTGAGGGTCTTGAGCTGGCCGGACGCGGACCGGCCGGCGTCGCCGACCTTCTTGACCGAGGTGCCGGCGCCGGACGCGTGGGTCCTGAGGTTGCGCAGTCCGTCGGACGCGCCCTTGAGGGATCTGACGAGAGACATGGGTTACCTCCTTTCGGGGTGGGACGGGGTCAGCGGGTGGCGCCGAGGGCCTGGTCGAGGGACTGGATCGTGCCGCTCAGCTCCCGGAACTTCGTGCGCAGGGTTTCGGTCGCGTCGGCGAGTTCGCCCATCTTGGTGGCGGCGGGGCCCAGGTCGGAGGACTTGGGCAGGTCCTTCGGGTCGAAGCCCTGCATGGCGTCCTTGAGCTTCCCGACGGCCTTGGCGACCTTTCCGATCTTCCGGTGGTCGGCGTTCCGCATGGCGTTGTTGATCTTGTTCACGCCGTCGGCGACCTGGAGCAGCTGCCCGTGGTTGATGCCCGTGGCCGCCTCGGCGACCTTCTTCACGCCGTTCGCCGCCTGGGTGGCCTTGGCCTCGGTGGGCAGCTTGCGGAAGGACTGGAGGAAGGAGGGGGCGCGGTTGTTGAACTTCAGCAGTTCGGGGTTCATCAACGCGAGCTGCTCGCGCAGGGCCTGGGTCTGCGCGACGTTCGTGTCGTTGCCCACGAGGTCGGCGAGGCTGGTGCCGCCGTTGGCGACCCGGCGCTCGCGCGCCTCGACGTCCCGACGGCTCTGGGACCGGGCGTCGCCGTTCTCGTCGAGGGCCAGGATGGAACGCTGGGCGCGGGGAAGGTCCCGCTGGCGCCAGTTCAGGAGCTGCTGGAGGCTGCGCTGGATGCCCGAGAACCGGCCCGCCAGGTAGATGCCGACCACGCCGAGCACCGCGGCCGCCAGCACTCCGGCGAAGTTCGAGCCCCAGTACTTGAGGGCGGTGACGATCCCCTCGCCCTCGTACAGCTTCTCGACACCGGCGGCGATGCCGTCGAAACCGCCGGCCTCGAAGTACTCCGTCACCGGGTTCTTGACGATCTCCTTGTGCATGTCGTCGATCTTCGTGATGAAGCTCGTCGGCAGGTGCCGCTCGGTGAGGATCCTCGGCTCCTGCTCGATGAGGGAGGCCTTGAACTTGGAGACCGTCACCATGGGGTCCTCGGGGACGGGCTTGCCCTCCTTGCGCAGTTCCTCCTCTTCCTTCTTCTTCTTTTCGTCGGCCTCCTTCCGTTCCTTCTCCGTCATCCGTTCCATCTCGACGTTCTTGACGCGGACGGTGGCGGTCTCGAGGTCGCCCTTCAGCTCCGCGAGCCTGTCCAGGACGTCCTTGATCGTTGGTTCTGCCATGAGTTGCTCCGCTTCCGGCCGGTGAGGGCCATGCGCCGATAGCCCCTGCCGCAAGGAACTCGGCAGGGGCTCGTGCGTGTGTCGGGCGGTCGGGCGGCTAGGCGTCCTCGCTCCGGCGGGAGCCGCGGCGCAGGGTCGCGAGGGCGTCGTTCCAGCCGGCCGCGTAGGCGGCGGCCTCGCGACGGTCGACCTCGGCGTACAGCGTGCCGAGCAACGCTCTCCTGTCGAGTGCGGCGGGTCCGTTCAGGAGCTGGGCGAGGCGGTCCTGGAGCGGGATGTGCGATCGCGATGCCTCGGCCTGCTGAGTCATGGACGCCTGCCTTCCGTTGCTTGCCCGTGCGTGCGTGGCGGCGCCGCGGAGTGAGGCGGGGGCACCACGTTTTCGAACTTCTGTGCGAACAGAGTGTGGAACATCTGTTCGAGGTCTGTCGAGCCGGAAACCCCTGACGGCGTGTCTTCTCGTCAGGTCCTTCCAGGGGTTGGTCCTCGATCAGGGCTGGTGTTCGACCGGGGTACTCTGGAGGGCGCGCTCTCCGGACCTGACGCAGTCGGGGAGCCGGGCGGGGGCGCGAGGGGCGCGCGGGGGAACCCCAGGGGGTGTGGAAGGCAGTGCTGACGCATGGACACGGAGCCGGGCGGTAGCCGGCGGGAGCGAGTCACCGACTGGCTCGAGTCCCTTCCGGATCTGCCCCATCTCTTCGCACGGCTGGCCGAGCTCGTCCACGTCAACGGGTATTCCCCCGAGGACCTCGTCGTGCTGCCCCGCGCCGAGGTGGACCGGCGCGAAACCGCCGCCTTCACGGCCGGCTGGGCCGAGGCCGTCTCCGACGAACTCCCGCGGATCCGGCGCGAGTACGAGAAGCGCGTGGCCGACGCCTACGCACAGGGTCAGGGTGACGCGCGTGGAATCCGGCGCCCGCAGCGGCGCACCGATGCGAACGGGAATCCCGACGGCGCCCGGGTCATCCCGCTGCCCTTCGCCCGGCTCCTCGAACCGCCGGCCGTGGTCGTCCAGGCCGAGGAGCGCGTCCGCCGCGAACGCGAGATGTTCGAACAGCGCCCCGAGCACACCTACGCGTCGCCGGAACCCGAGTCCGCGCCCGTACCGGAACGCCTGCCGGAGCCGGCGCCCGAGCCGGAACCCGAACGGGCGTCCGACCCCGGCGCCGGCCTCGGATCCGGAGCCGGCGCCGTTCCCGAACCCGAGGCGGACGTCCTGCTCACCGCCCAGGAGAGCCGCGCCCGCCGCAACGCCCAGCCGGTGCGCAAGGTCGTCCGCGGCAAGGGCGGCCGCCCCATCGTGCCGCCGCTCGCCGGCGTGCCCGTACACGGCTCGCCCGACCGGCGGGCCTCCGAATCCGGTGATCCGGACGCGCGCGCGGGCGCGCGTGGGCGCCGGCTCTCCGAACGGGCCAGGGCCCTGGAGGAGGAACTGGCCGCCGAGCGAGCACAGGAAGCGCCCCCGGAGCCCGCTCCCTGACGGGAACGGGCTCCGGGGGCTGTGGGGGCGGACCGGCCGCGGTGGCGTCAGCCGAAGAACCGGGCGAGGGAGGCGGGCGAGACCGCCTCGCCCGAGTCGCCCTCCGCCGCGGAGTCCTCGTCCGACCCGTCGTCCTCCTCGTCCTTGGCGCCCGGGCGCGGGACCGGCTTCGGATGGTCGGGCTGATCGCTGTCCTCGTCGGAGTTGACCACCTGGAACATCCAGTTGCCGACGGCCAGATGGTCCACCACGGCGGCCAGCAGGTGATCGCCGAGCGACCACGCGGCCGCCTCGCCGTGGAGCCGGCGCTGCACGGCGGCGTCCTGCGGCAGGTTCTTGATCAGCACCATGAGCCGTCGGCTCGAGAGTTCACCCCGGTGCCAGTCGAGGAGATCGGTGCCGTAATAGCGGAGGAGGTCCGCCTCGAGGGCCTCGGCGTGTTCGTCGACGAACTCGACGAGGCTCAGTCTTCCCCCAGGCCGAGCCCGGTCTCCTTGCCGTAGGCCTCGAGGATCGCGGCGATGTCCTGCATCGTGATGTCGTGCTCCTCGAAGCGGGCGAACTGCTCCTCACCCATCAGGAGTGCGAGCAGACCGTCCACGTCGTTGTCGTCGAGCTTCCGCAGCGCCTTCGCGGCCTTGCGGGAGAGCTCGGTGGGGAGCGTGAAGGACTCGCCGTCCAGTTCGAAGGACCAGGTGCGGCCGTGGGCCTCCAGTCGCTGGGCGCGAGCGGCGTTGACGTCGAAACGGGCCATGGTGTGCGTACTCCTTGTTCGCGTGGTTCGCGGGGCGCGTGGGTGAAGAGGAGAAGGGCCGGGGCGGGACGGCGGTGCGCCGTCCCGCCCCGGGGGTGATCCCTTGCGGGGAGGATCAGGCCGCGTACGAGTTGTCCTTCATGAGGAAGGTCGCCAGCGGCTTGCCGTTGCCGTTCGACATCGCGGAGAAGGTGATGCCCAGCGTGGACGCCGCCTTGCGGGCCAGCTTGATGTCGTCGGAGGCGGTGACCTGACCGCGCGGGATGACGAAGCGGTACGTGACCGCGGTGCCACCGGCCTTGACGTCGGTGAACTCCAGGCCGAGGGCGCGCACGTCCGCGTACGGGCGCTCCGCGATCTCGTACTTGAAGGTCTCCGCCTGCGCGGCCGGCTCGGCCTCGACCGTGCCGCCGCCCATGAAGAACGGCAGCGTGTCCTCGTTGAACTGGAGCATGGCGAACTTCAGCGAGAGGTCGCGGGCCGAGTAGATGTAGTGGACCGGGGAGACCGACTGCCACGAGTCGATGGCCTCCAGCTTGTCCTTCTTGGAGAAGGTCACGCCGTCGCCGGTGGTGTGGCCGAGGTCGGTCCAGCCGGTCCAGTCGGCGGCGGGCTCGCCGGCGCCGAAGGTCGGGGCCGCGGTGCCGACGGCGGCCACGTAGAGCTTGCCGGTGCCTGCGACGCGGATCTCGGACGAGTTGTTTCCTGCCATGGTGGGTTTTCTCCTTGATGAGAGGGTGAGGGCACCGTCCCGGCCGGAGGGGATTCCGGTTCCGGGTACGGCAAAGGCCCCGCCGGATGGGCCGGCGAGGCCTGGTCTGTGGGGGCGTCGCGCGGGCGCCGGGGGAGCGGAGCGCCGGACGGGGCTCGGCGTGAGCGCCGGTGTCACGCTCGGGGCGCGGGTGGCTAGGCGACGTCCAGGGAGAGCTGGATGACGCAGAGGTAGCGGTGGGCGCCGCGGTAGAGGTAGTCGGGCAGCCAGCGGGGCCCGTCCTGCTCCTCGACGTCGCTGACGTAGTTCACGCCGAGCTGCTTGCCGATGGTGGCGAGCAGCGCGCGCCGGGCGGCGTTCGCGATGACGTGGGCCTCGGTCTTGGTCGGCCCGTACACCTCGAACTCGATCAGCGGCTTGTCGACGTGCAGGTCGCCGATCCAGGCACCGCCGCGGCGGTTGACCAGGACGGCCTTCTGCGTGCCGTCGAAGCCGCTCGGCGCCTGGACGGCGATCGTGACGCCGGCCAGCGCCGGGTCGGCCTTGAGGACGTCGACGACCAGCTTCTCGACGTCCGGGAACGCACTCGGGGGAGTGGTCATGACGGTTCTCCTCGGTGGAAGGGAGCGCGGGACGGGTGGTGCGGGTGCGTGGTCTCCGCGTACGGGGTGCGGAGGGGTGCGCGGCGACGCGTACGTGACGCGTCCGTGGTGCGGGGGGCCGCCCGGGGCGCTCGACGCGGGGAAGGGGGCGGGGGGCGCGGAGCGCTCCCGGACGGCGAACGGCGGAGCCTGCGGCCCGTCTCGCGGGCACAGCTCCGCCGCTGCACCAACTGTGACAGACGAGCGTGCGCGCACGCAACTAGTTCGGGGGCCGATTTCGGAATCCCTCGCCCACGGATCCGCCGTACCTCATCTGACCTGGGGAAACGCCCTTCCGGAGCGAGCCGCCGCCCGCTAGGTTGGATCTCCCGCACCCCAGGAGGAGCCGCCCGTGCCCGCCGTTCCCGACGCCCGCCCCCGTCTCCTCTACGTCACCGACCTCGCCTACCCGGCCCGCGGACGCCGCTACTGCGACGAGGACATCGACCTCACCGCCCGCCTGCGCGCGGCATTCGACATCGCCCTCTGCCACCCGCGCGACGCCGCCGCCCTCATGGACGGCTTCGACGCCGTCGTCGTCCGCAACAGCGGCCCCGTCCTCCACTACCAGGAGGCCTACGACGCCTTCCGGGCCCGGGCCCGCGCCCTCGGCACCCGCGTCTACAACCCGCTGCACGGCCGCGGCGACATGGCCGGCAAGCAGTACCTGCTCGACCTCACCGCCGCCGGGTTCCCCGTCATCCCCACCGTCGACCGCCCCGAGCACCTCGACCGGCTCCCCGCCGCCGGCTCGTACGCGGTCAAGCCCAAGGCCGGCGCCGACTCCATAGGGCTGGAGTTCGTGCCGTACGAACGCCTCGCGGAGCTCCCGTACGGCGAGATCCTCGTCCAGCCGCGGATCGACTTCCGCTACGAGGTGTCCTTCTACTTCGTCGACGACCGCTTCCAGTACGCCCTCTCCTCCCCCGACCCCGAGCAGCGCTGGGTCCAGGCGACGTACGAGCCCACCGAGGCCGACCTCGCCTTCGCCCGCCGCTTCCTCGACTGGAACACCCTCGACCACGGCATCCAGCGCGTCGACGCCTGCCGCACGCCCGAGGGCGAGCTGCTCCTCGTCGAGCTGGAGGACCTCAACCCGTATCTGTCGCTCGACCGGGTCGGGGACGACGTGCGGGCACGCTTCGTCAGCGACATGACCGCGTCGCTGTACGCGTTCCTGCGCGCGTGAGGACATGACGAAGCGCCCCTGTCCCCACGGGGGACAGGGGCGCTCTTGTGCGCCGTTCGGCTCGTCAGGCGGTACGGGGCTTTCGCCGGGTCGCGCGTTCCGCCGCGAAGACGTCCTCCAGGCGGAACAGCTGCGCGCGGCCCGCCTTGCCCGCCGCGCGCAGATGGCCCAGCTGCACCCACTTGCGGATCGTCGCCGGGGCGACCCCCGCCTCCTCGGCGGCGAGCGGGCCCGGGATCAGCGCCGGAAGGGACAGCGGCAGGGCGGTCGAGCTCAGCATGAGGTCCTACCTTCTTCTTGGGTTGATCGGTCATTCGTAAGATCGATGGCCCAGGGGCTCTGGGTATGGCTGGCATGTGGCCGCCGTTGGATGGCTCAGGAGACTTGGCCGCCCGGAGTCCCGCGACGACTCGACCGCTAATTGGGAGACGCGACGCGATCGCTGTGTAGGACAACGTCGGCGAGGTCGTCTGCTGGGTTCACGCGCGACGAGTTGGTGGAGGTGGCTGTGCCCGAGATCTGGGCCGGAGTGGACATCGGCAAGGAACATCACCACTGCGTGGTGATCGACGCCCAGGGCAAGCGGCTTCTGTCGCGACGGGTCTTGAACGACGAGATCGAGCTGCTCCAGCTCACTGCCGACGTCCTGGAGCTGTCGCGCGACGTGCTGTGGGCAGTGGACATCAACCACGGCGGAGCCGCGCTCCTGCTCGGCCTGCTGGTCAGCCATGACCAGCACATCACCTACATCACCGGACTGGCCGTCCATCGTGCCTCGGCCGGCTACCGGAGCCAGGCCAAGACCGACGCGAAGGACGCCTTCGTCATCGCCGACCAGGCCCGCATGCGCACCGACCTCGGGGTCCTGCGGCCCGGCGACGAGATATCCGTCGACCTGCGCACCCTGGTCAACCGCCGCACCGATCTGGTCTGCGACCGGACCCGGCAAATCAACCGTCTCCGCGCTCAACTCCTTGAGATTTTCCCCGCGTTGGAGCGTGCCCTGGATCTGACCAGGAAGGGGCCGGTCGTGCTGCTGACCGGCTACCAGACCCCGGCCGCCATCCGCCGCGCCGGAACCTCGCGCATCACCACCTGGCTGAGGAACCGCAAGGTCTACGGCAGTGCGGCCTTGGCCCGGACCGTCGTGGAGGCGGCCGAGGCCCAGTTCACCGCGCTGCCCGGCGAGAAGCTCGCGGCCACCATGGTGGCCCGCCTGGCGAAGGGGGTGATGGCCCTCGATGAGGAGATCGCTGAAGTAGAAGCCCTGATCGAGGCCCGGTTTCGCGAGCACCCGAGCGCCAAGGTGATAGAGAGCCTGCCCGGCATGGGCACCATGCTGAGCGCGGAGTTCCTCGCCGCCACCGGCGGTGACATGGAGGCCTTCGGCACCGCGGACCGCCTGGCCGGCTACGCCGGCCTCGCACCCGTCCCCCGCGATTCCGGACGCGTCAGCGGCAACCTCCACCGCCCGCGCCGCTACCACCGCGGCCTGCTCCGTGCCTTCTACCTCTCCGCCTTCGCCAGCCTGCGGACCTGCCCTGCCTCGAAACGGTTCTACGAGCGCAAACGCGCCGAAGGCAAGGGGCACAAACAGGCGCTGCTGGCACTCGCCCGTCGCCGGACCAACGTCCTGTGGGCCATGATCCGCGACGGAGCGTGCTACCAAGCCACACCACCAGTCACAGCAGTGGCTTGACAACGTCATTGGGAAGTCTCCT
>NZ_SDOY01000128.1 GCF_004117935.1 Streptomyces roseicoloratus
CTCCGTAAGTTGTTTGGTGGCCCGGGAGGGCCGGGTGTGGCTTATGGGTTCTTGCCTTCAGTGGCTTCTCAGGAGTGGCCGCCCGGTTCTCCGGGGCGCCCTGACTGCTGATTGAGATGTGCGCGCCTTGTGCGGTCGCTGATTACGGAGATGACAGCGGGGTGTTCCTTGGGCCGACGGCACGCCGTGCGGAACGAGGAGGGGCGAGTGAACGAGCGACGGGCCCGGGTCTGGGTCGGCATCGACGCCGGTAAGGGCCATCACTGGGCGGCGGTGGTCGACGAAACCGGCGCGACTCTGTGGTCGAAGAAGATCGGCAACGACGAGTCGGAGATCCTGACCGCACTCGGCGAAATCCTGGAGCTGGCCGACGAAGTCCAGTGGGCGGTGGACATCTCCGGTACGTCCTCCGCGCTGTTGCTTGCCCTGCTCGCGGCCCATGGCCAGCAGGCCGTCTACGTGCCCGGCCGCACGGTCAACCGCATGTCCGGCGCCTACCGGGGCGAGGCCGAAACCGACGCCCGCGACGCCTACGTCATCGCGGAAACCGCCCGCCACCGCCGGGACTTCGCCACCATCGAAGTGCCCGCCCAACTCGCCGCGGACCTTGCCCTGCTGACCGCCCACCGAACCGACCTGGTGGCCGACAGGGTGCGAATGATCAACCGACTCCGCGACGTGCTGACCGGTGTCTTCCCCGCCCTGGAACGGGCCTTCGACTACTCCGCCCACAAAGGTGCGCTGGTACTGCTGACCGGCTACCAGACCCCAGCCGCCATCCGCCGACGTGGCCGGGCGCGGCTCACGGCCTGGCTCGCCAACCGCAGTGTGCGCGGCGCCGACGCCGTCGCGGCAACCGCACTCGAAGCCGCCCAGGCCCAGCAGACCGCCCTGCCGGGTGAGGACGTCGCCGCCCAGATCGTGGCCGACCTGGCCACGCAGATCCTGGACCTGGACGACCGGCTCAAGCGGATCGACAAGCAGATCCGCGACACGTTCCGCAGCCACCCGCAAGCCGAGATCATCGAGTCCCTGCCCGGCATGGGCCCCATACTCGGCGCCGAGTTCATCGTCGCTGCAGGTGACCTTGCGGCCTACGCGGATGCCGGCCATCTCGCCTCCGCGGCCGGGCTGGTGCCAGTCCCACGCGACTCGGGCCGCCGAACCGGCAACCTCCACCGGCCCAAGCGCTACAGCCGCCGCCTGCGCAGGGTCTTCTACATGTCCGCGCAGACCAGCATCATCCGCGAGGGACCGAACCGAGACTTCTACCTCAAGAAGCGCGGCGAGGGCTGCAAGCACGTTCAGGCCGTGATCGCCCTGGCCCGCCGACGAGCCAGCGTCCTGTGGGCCCTCCTGCGCGACAACCGGGTCTTCACCCCCGAGCTGCCGGTCGCGCAAGCGGCTTGACTTCATCATTGAGACTCCGGATGGGGTGTGAGGGCGGTGAGGGTGGTGAGTGGGGGCGGGAGACGCGTGGGGGGAGGGCGCGGGTGTGTGGGCGGGGTGCGGGGTACGGGGTGCGGGGTGTGTGGGGGGCGAGGGGGAGCAGGATGCGCGGGGCGCGGGGCGCGGGGCGCGGGGGCGTGCGGGTGGGGGGAAGCGCCTGCGGCCCGGTCCGCGGGTTCGGGCTCAGATCGCGTTGGTGATCCGCATGAGGTTCCAGACGCTGCCCGGCGTCGGGCCGCCCTGGAACGCCGCGTACTCCGGCTCGATCACGTGCGGCGCCCACTTGAGCTTGAACGCCTCCTGCGTGCGCGCCGGGTACACCGCCGCGCCGTGCTCCGCGATCAGCCGCAGCGCGCGGTCGAGCAGCGGGGACGCCGTCGCCGGGGCATGGGCGGCGGAGAGGCCCGCGAAGGGGGTCAGGCCCAGGTGCAGCCAGCCCGTGCCCTCCTCACGGAAACGCTCCAGGGCCGTCAGGTTCACGAGCTCGACCGTGCCCACCGGGGCCGCCGGGGATCGGCGCGTGAGGTCGTACAGATAGCCGGGCCTGGTGCCCCAGGCGGGGGAGTACGTGACGTAGCCGACCGCGCGACCCCCGACGCGGGCGACGAAGGTGCGCCGCAGCGGCGCCGCGAGCCCGCCTCGCTCGCCGATGAGGAAGTCGAGCTCCTTCACATGCCGTCCCTTGGCGCGCAGCCAGGCCGCGTCGAGCGCGTCCAGCTCCGGCCGGGGCGCGAGGGAGTCCTCCTCGGTGACGACGACGCCTTCGCGGCGGGCCCGCGACACGTTCTGCCGAACCTTCGCCAGTGCCTTGCCGCGGGTCGTGAACCGCTCCAGGTCGATGCTGTACGAGGAGCCGATCTGGTTGACGCGGAAACCGTGCGCCTCGTAACGGGCGACGTCGTCCGCGCGGAGCTGGGCCACCGTCAGCCTCGGGGTCCGGCCCGGTCCTCGGGACAGTTCCCGCAGGAACTCCCCGAGGAGCCGGTCCCGGTCCGCCGGGGCCGCGAACGGCCCGGCGAACTGGACGGCGTGCCGGCGGCCCCGGCGGTAGGCGACGAACCCCGGCACGGCGGTGCCGGGCCGGCGGACCGTGCCCGTGTTGAGGGCGAGCACCCCGCTCGGGTGGTCGGCGTGGGCCGCGACGACCGCCAGGGCGTCCGTCACCGCGGGCGCCGTCACCGGGCCCTGCTTCCCGCCGTCGCCGGCCCGTGCAGCTCCTGCTCGAAGGCGGCGAACGCCGGGTGCACCTTGGGCTCGAAGGGCACGCTGAACGGCTTGAAGAAGTTGCCGAGCAGCCCGCGGTCGCCGCACAGGTGCAGCGGGACGGCGAGCAGCGCCCACTCCGGGCCCACCAGCCACGCCCACAGGGCGACGACGGTGCCGGCCGTGAGCCAGCTGTGCATGGTGTTGTAGAGGACGTAGTACGCCTTCGGCACCGGCCCGCCCCTGGCCCTGCGGTGGGCCAGCGCCCCGGGCAGGTAGCCCAGGACGTCGATGTACGCGAACAGGGCGACGGCGACGGGCCAGCGGACCTCGTCCCAGTGGACGATCAGCAGGGCGGCGCTGATCACCATGCCCACCAGGTACTCGGCGCGCAGCAGCCGGAACGTCGTCCGGGTCTCGAACCGGTTGACGGGGTCCATCAGGCGGCCACCTCCTCGCCGCCGATCAGCGCGTGCAGGACGTGGCCGATGGTCTGCTTCAGCACCCGCTCGGCCACCGGGTCGACGATGTTGGCCAGCGTGGGCAGTCCGAAGTCGAACGCGGCGCTGAACTCGACCCGGCAGCCCGTCCCCTGGGGCGTCACCTGCCAGTGGCCGTCGAAGGTGTCGAAGTCGCCGCGCGTCTGCCGGAAGGAGATCGTCAGCGCGCTGTCGTCGAAGACGTCCTCCTCCTCCCAGGCGAGGACGCCGTTGCGGAAGTCGACCTCCCAGTCGCTGCCGATGACGCCGTCGCCGGTGTCGGGCCGGACGGAGACCCGGCGCACGGTGTCGACGAGTTCGGGGTAGCGGGCGAAGTCGCCGATGCGGGCGTAGGCGTCGCGCGGCGTGACGTCCGCCGCGTGGTGGGTCAGGTGGACCGACCGCATGTCAGGAGGTTCCCTTCTGGCTGGGGAAGCGTTCGCCCAGGGTGCGGGCCGCCGTGCGCAGCGCGGCCGTCAGCTCCTGCACGTCCGCCTCGTCGAGGACGGCCGGCGGCGTGAGCCGTACCACCGCGTGGGCGTTGAGCGAGTGGTTGACGATGACGTTCTCGTGCAGGAGTTCGAGGAGGAACTCGCCGGCGAAGCCCGGGTCGTGGAACTCGACGCCGATGAGGAGGCCCGCGCCGCGCACCTCCCGCACCAGGTGCGGGCAGTGGTCGGCGACGGCCGCCCGCAGCGCGGAGAGGATCCGCTCGCCGAGCGTGCGGGCGCGGCCGACGAGACCCTCCTCGTCGATCGTCGCCACCGCCGCCTCCACCGCGGCCATCGCCACCGGCGCGGCCGCGAACGTCGACGTGTGGATGAACGGGTCCTTGTCGAACGGCGCGAACGCCTCCTCGGTGGCCACCGCGGCGGCGACCGGGATCACGCCGCCGCTGAGCGACTTGCCGACCAGCAGCACGTCGGGCACGACGCCCTCGCGGTCGGCGCCCCACCACGTGCCGAGCCGGCCGAGACCGGTCATCACCTCGTCCAGGACGAGGAACGCGCCCCGCCGGCGGCACAGTTCGCCCACCTCGCGGAGGTAGCCCTCCGGCGGGATCACCACACCGGCCTCGCCCTGCACGGGCTCCAGGATCACGACCGCGTCCGAGGCGTCGTCGCCGAGCGCCTCCGCGAGCGCCGCCGCGTCCCCGTACGGCACGTGCGTGGTGGCGGGCAGCAGGGGCAGGAACGGGCGGCGGTAGAGGTCCTTGCCCGTCGCGGACAGCGCCCCCAGCGTCTTGCCGTGGTAGCCGTCGCGCATGGCGACGATCCGGTGCCGGCCGTGGCTGCGGGCCAGCTTCAGGGCCGCCTCCACCGCCTCGGCGCCCGAGCCGCAGAAATGCATCCGGTCGAGGCCCGGCGGGGTGACCCGGGCCAGCGCGGCGGCCGCCCGCCCGGCGGCCGGGTCGAGCAGCATGCGGGTGGACAGCGGGTGGGTGCGGATCTGGCGCTCCACCGCCTCGACCACGCGCGGATGGCAGGCGCCCGTGAGGAAGACGCCGTAGCCACCGCAGTTGAGGAAGGAACGGCCCTCCTCGGTGACCACCCGGGAGCCGGACGACGACGCCTCGACGTGACCGCCGAACATCTCGCCCAGCCGGCCCCGGCCGCTGCTGAGGTGGGTCTTGTACAGGTCGGCGGTGCTCCTGCCGTCGACCAGGGCCTCGCGGCCGCTCATCGGTGCCTCCTGGATCGGTCCGGTCGGGGGTACGGGCGCGCCGTCACGAGATGCGCAGCGGTGCGCCGGCGTGGTGGTCGAGCAGCGCCTGGGCGCTCGACGACCGGGACGGCGGGTGGAAGGCCAGGACCCTGCTGACGGCCAGCAGATGGCCCACCTCGGGGGAGGTGACGAAACGGACGCCGCCCAGCAGCTCCGCCGCCTGGTCCGCAGCCTTCACCAGCAGGTCCTGGACCGCGAAGCGCGCGGCCAGCGTCGCGGCCAGCTCGTCGTTGCCGACCGTGCCGGAGTCCACGACCCGCGCCACGTTCTCGGCGAGGCCCGCGGCGGCCTCCACGGCGACGAGCACGGCCGCCCGGTCCGTCGCGCTGCCGCGCCCGGAGCCCAGCGCCGCCTCGGCCAGCCGGCCCACCGCGCCGGTGTACGCGGCGGTGACCAGGAGCTCGAACCAGACGAACCCGACGGTCTGGAGGGTGTCCAGACCGGAACCGAGCTCGACCTCGGGCCGCAGCATCAGCTCCTCGGGCACGTGCACGTCGTCGAGGACGACCTCGTCGCTCTCCGCGCCCGCCAGGTACGGCACGCCCCAGAACGGGCTGCGGGTGATGCCGGGCGAGCCGGCCGGGATCAGCGCCACGCCCAACTGCGAAGAGCCGTCGGGCTGTTCGATCGCCACACCGGCGGTCAGCAGGTCCATGGACCGGGACAGGCTGCACGGCTTCTTGGAGCCGTTCACCACGAAGCCGTCCCCCGACTCCGCCGGGCGGGCCGTCACGGCCGCGTCCAGGATTCCGGCGCCCGTGCGGCCCTCGGCGAAGCCGGAGGCGACGAGCAGCGCGTCGCGGGCGATGCCCTCGATCAGCATCCACTCCAGCCCGCTCGCATCGGCGGACGCGACCAGGGCGACCAGGGACGCCACGGAGAAGTTGTGCATCGCCGTGGCCACCGCCAGCGACGGGGACAGCGCGCCGAGTGCCCGGGAGACCCGTACGGCCTCCAGCGCGGTCGCGCCTCCGCCGCCGTAGGTGCGGGGCACGAGGAGTCCGGCGCCGCCGGCCCGCTTGAACGCGGCGAGCGCCGGGCTGCCCGGGCTCTCCAGCTCGGACAGCGGCAGGTCCCGCAGCTCCTCCGCGAGCCCGGGCAGCGCCTTGGCGCACGCCTCACGGGCCGACTCCATGCAACGCAGCGCGTACGGGGCGGGGTTGGTGGTGGGGGTCATCGGTCCTCCTCGGGCATCGACGCGGCGAACACCGCCTCGGTGGGACGGATCCCGTCGGCGATGCTCACCCCCTGCACGTGACTGGTGCGCAGCGCCGGATAGTTGGCCTCGCCGCACGGGCCGCCGGTCAGACCGGTGCCGCCGTGCGTGGGCAGGACGGGCAGGAAGCCGATGTGGGAGTCGTTGACCTTCAGCAGGCCGCCGTTGCGGACCCCGCGGACGAAGCCGTCGACGACCTCGCGGTCCCGCGCCCACAGCGAGTTCCGCAGCCCGTACGCGTTGGTGTTCACGAAGTCGACGACGGCGTCGAGGAGTTCGCCCTCGGGAACGTCGTCGGCGACCACGACGGGCAGCAGCGGGAAGAAGGTCTCCTCGCGGACGGCCCGCACGTTCCGCGCCGCCTTCAGACCGTCGACGCGCACCACGGTCGGCTCCACGAACACCCCGCCGACCGGGTCGGGAACCCCGTCCAGGCCGAGCCGCCGGCCGCCGGTCACGACGGTGGCGCCGAACTCGACGGCGTCCCGGAGGACCTCCTCGTACGCCTCGGTGCGCCGCACCGGCGACAGCAGTGCCTCCGGCTCCTCGGGAAGACCGGGGCGGATGGCGCGCACCCGCTCGGCCAGCCGTTCGAGCAGCGCGTCGGCGATCGCCGGGTGGACGACGGCGCAGTTGGGCACCATGCAGATCTGCCCGGAGCCGTAGAACGCCTCCGCGAGCGCCTCGGCCGCCATGTCGAGGTCCACGTCGTCCCAGACCACGCACGTGTCGTTGCCCGCGAGTTCGAGCACCGGCTTCTTGCCGTGGGCCACGCACTCGGCGCCGAAGGCGACCCCCTGCTCGCTGCCGCCGAAGTACATGATGTCGTCGACGTGCCGGCTGTCGAGCCACTGCCGCATCGTCGGTCCGGCTTCGGCGCAGACCACCGACAGGGCCTCCGGCGGGGCGCCGACCTCGCGCAGGGCGGGGATCAGCAGCTCGTGCGCGATGCGCAGCACCCCGAGCGGGGAGCTCAGCGGGGCGCGCACCACCAGGGCGTTGCCGGCGGCGAGCGCCCACACGCCGAGGACCGAGTTGGCGACGGTCGCGTTCTGCGGCGGGTTGAGGCACACCACGCCGTCGGCGACCCGGCGGACGATCAGCTCGCGGGGGCCGATGACCGTGCGGTGCTCCAGCTGGTCCGCGATGTAGGCGCGGGTGCTGGGGGCCGTGTTGGCGATGATGCCGGTGGTCTCCCACTCGGCCAGCGCCCTCGGGTGCCCCTCGGCGATGAGCAGTTCGACGATCTCGTCCCGCTTGCTCCGGGTGAGTTCGTGGACGGTCTCCACGAACCGGAGGCGGGTGGCGAGCGGCGTGGCCGCCCAGGTGGGCACCGCGCCGGCGGCGCCGCGCAGCGCCGCCTCCATGTCGGTCGCGTCGCCGACCGCGCAGCGCCCGATGACGGAGTCCGGCGCCTCCTCGGGTGCCAGGCGCCCCTGCTCCAGGTCCCGCTTCAGGCGGATGGAGCTCATCATGTCCGTGAGCATCGCCGAGGCGCGGACCGTGTAGACCCAGCGGTCGGAGGGGACGTCCTGTCCCGCGACGTACGAGCCGTAGGAGTGCACGCGCCTCACCGGTCCCCGGCCGCGTCGGCCGCGTCGAAGGGGGCCACGGCGGAGTCGAACGCCTCGGCCAGCCGGGTGATCCGCTCGCCCGGCTCGAACATGGAGAAGTGGTCGCCGAAGACCTTCTCCTCCGTCACCGCGCCGGTGACGTGCGCCTGCCAGAGGGACTTGTCGACCAGGTTCATGCGCAGCGCCGTGTCGAGGTCGAGCGTGCCGCCCACCTCGTCGGCGCGCAGCAGCACCATGTCGCCGCGGAACGGGCGGTCCGGGTAGTGGCCCTTGAGGAGGTCGTAGTTGTGCTTCCAGATCCGGAAGAAGCTCTTGTCGCGCAGCTCCGCCAGGTCCAGTCGGCTCTCGCCGACCGCGTCGAGGAGCAGCGGGAACGCCTCGGCGAACTCCTCGTCGGTGAGGTGCCGGCCGACGTACGTCTCCGGGGGGTAGCTGTCGAGCAGGACGAGCGTCTCGACCTCCTCGCCGGCGGCCTGGAGCTGGAGCGCCATCTCCAGGGCGACGTTGCCGCCGAAGGAGTAGCCGCCCAGGCGGTAGGGGCCGGAGGGCTGCTCGCGCCGGACGCGCTCCAGGTAGAGGGCGGCCAGCTCGCGCAGGGTGGCCGGCGGGTCCTGGACCGGGAACGACAGGGCGCGCAGCGGCACGCGGGAGCCGGAGTGCTCGACGAGCCCGGCGTAGACGACGTTGGTGCCGCCGGCCGGGTGCACCAGGTGCAGGGCCCGGCCCTCGCCCTCGCGCAGGGCGAGCAGACCCCGCTGCGGGTCCTCGCCGCCGGTGAGGGCCTCGTGGATCCGGGCGGCCATCTGCTCGGGGGTGCGCAGGGCGGCGAACTCGTCGAAGTCCAGGTCGACGGAGAACTCCTCGGCGAGCGCCGTGACGACCTCGACCGCGAGCAGCGAGTCGCCGCCCATGTCGTAGAAGTCGGCGTCGGCCTCGAGTTCCGGCACGTCCAGGCGCTGCGCGACGATCAGGATGACCCGGTCCAGGACCGACCGGGCGTCGGCGGCGGGCGTCTCACGGCCTGCCGGGACGGCGGCCTCGGCGGGCTCGGCGGCCCGCGGGGCGTCGGGCTCGATCCAGTACCGCTGCGGGTCGAGCGGCTGGCCGGGCAGGGTGACCTTGCGCCGGGCCGGGCCCTGCCAGGTGAGCGGAGTGGCGTCGGCCGCCGCGCCGGCGGCCAGCGCCTCCAGCTCGGCCCGGGCCTCGTCGAGAGTGGCGGCGGTGAAACCGTGCCGTACGGGCAGCAGAGCCCGGCCGGCCGTCAGCGTGTAGGCCAGGTCGGCCAGTTCGGGGACGTCGGGACCGTCCGAGATCCGCCGCGCCAGGTCGGCGGCCAAGCGCCGCAGCGCGTCGACGGTCCGGGCGCTGATCACCACCGGGTGGCGCACGCCGTCCTCCGCCGGAGCGGGAGCGGCCGGGGCGGGCGGCACGGTGAGCACGGCGTGGGCGTTGGTGCCGCCGAGACCGAACGCGCTGACGGCAGCCGCCTTCAACGGGGCGTCGGTGAAGCGCACGGCCTCGGTGGAGACCGTGTACGGCAGCTTGTCCCAGTTCAGATGGGCGTTGGGCCGCGCGTGGTTGATCTGCGGCGGCACCGTCTGGTGGTGCAGCGCGAGCGCGGCCTTGATGAGGCCGGTGACGCCCGCCGCCGCGTCCAGGTGGCCCAGGTTGGCCTTCACGCTGCCGATGAGACAGTCCGGGGCGGGGCCGCCGACGGCGGCGTGCGCGGCGGCCAGCGAGGAGATCTCCAGCGGGTCGCCGACGGCGGTGCCGGTGCCGTGCGCCTCGACGTAACCGATGTCCGCCGGGTCGATCCCGGCGGCGGCCACGGCGGCGCGGACGACGGCCTGCTGGCCGGCGGTGCCGGGCGCGGTGAAGCCGATCTTGTCCGAGCCGTCGTTGTTGACGGCGATGCCCCGCACCACCGCGTAGACGCGGTCGCCCTCGTCGAGCGCGTCCTGGAGCCGCTTGAGGACGACGACACCGCAGCCGTTGCCCTTGACGGTGCCCGAGGCGTCCGCGTCGAACGGCCGGCAGTGGCCGTCGCGGGACATGATGCCGCCCTCCTGGTGGGCGTATCCGGCGGTCTGCGGGAAGGTGATGCTGACGCCGCCGGCGAGCGCGGCCTTGATCTCGCCGCGGGTCAGCGCCGCGCAGGCGAGCTGCACCGCCGTCAGGGAGCTGGAGCAGGCGGTCTGCACGCTCATGCTGGGTCCGCGCAGGTCCAGCTTGTACGACACGCGGGTGGCCAGGAAGTCCTTGTCGTTGCCGAGCAGGACCGGGTAGGTCAGCGCGGCGTCGGCGAACTCGCCGGAGCGCAGCACGTTCGCGAGCAGGTAGCTGCTGAGACTGGAGCCGGCGAACACGCCGATCGGGCCGTACTCGGCGCCCGGCGGGGTGCCGGCGTCCTCCAGGGCCTCCCAGGCGCAGGTGAGGAAGACCCGGTGCTGCGGGTCCATCAGCTTGGCGTCGCGCTGCGTGTAGCCGAAGAAGGCGGCGTCGAACAGGTCGGCGTCTTCCAGGGCCGCGCCCCGGGTCACGTAGTTCGCGGCGGCGGACCGCTCCTGCGGGACACCGGCCGCGCGCAGCTCCTCCGCGGAGAACTCGCGGACGGCCTCGCGGCCCTCGACGAGGAGCCGCCACAGCTCGGCGGTGCCGGGGGCGCCCGGGAAGCGCCCCGCCATGCCGACGATCGCGATCGCGTCGTCCCTCGTACCGTCACTCATGCGTCGTACCCCGTATCGATTCGATGTGCGCGGCGAGCCGGCGCACGGTGGTGTGGGTGAAGAGTTCGATCATCTGGAGGTCCTCGGCGGCCGGCTCCTGGACGAGCAGCTGGTGCACCTGGACCACGTGCATCGACGTGCCGCCGATGTCGAAGAAGTTGTCGTCGGCGCCGAAGCCGTCGGTGCCGAGCACCTCGGTCCACACGGCGCGCACGGCCGCCTCGGTGTCGCCGCCGGACTGCTGCGCCCCGGCGCTCCGCGCGGCGGCCGACCGGGCCTGTGGCCAGGGCAGGGCGGCGGTGTCGACCTTGCCGTTGATGGTCAGGGGCAGCGCGTCGGTGCGGACGATGCGCGAGGGGACCATGTACGACGGGAGCCGCAGCCGCGCCTCGTGGCGGAGCTTCTCCTCCGCCGGCACCTCGGCGCCGGTGACGAAGGCGACCAGGGCCGGGTGCTCCGCGTCCCGCTCGTCGAGGCGCACCGCGCACTCCTGCACGCCGGTGACCGCGAGGAACGCCGACTCGACCTCGCCGAGCTCGATGCGGAAGCCGCGCAGCTGGACCTGCTGGTCGATGCGGCCGAGGTGGACGAGGGTGCCGTCGGCGCGGACGACACCGAGGTCGCCGCTGCGGTACAGCGGCCGTCCGTCGACGACGGGGAACCGCTCGGCGGTCAGCTCGGGCCGGCCGAGGTAGCCGAGGGTGACGCCCGCGCCGCCCACGACGATCTCGCCGGGCACGCCGGGCGGGCAGACGTGCCCGTCCTCGTCGACCACGCGCACGGTGAGGTGCGGCAGCGGCCGGCCGATGAGCGACGCGGTCTCGGTCGCCGCCTCCTCCTGCGTCACGGCGTGGAAGGTGACGTGGACGGTCGTCTCGGTGATGCCGTACATGTTGACCAGCACGGCCCGGTCGCCCATGACGTCGTACCAGGGCCGCAGCGAGGCGTAGCGGAGCGCCTCGCCGCCGAACACCACGTACCGGACGGCGAGTTCGCCGCCGTCACCCGGGCGCAGCACCTTCAGCAGCTGGCCGAACGCGGACGGCGTCTGGTTGAGGACGGTGACCCGCTCCCGGACGAGGAAGGCCCGGAAGTCCTCGGGGGACTTGGCGACGGTCTCGGGGACGATCGCGAGCCGGCCGCCGTACAGCAGGGCGCCGAAGACCTCCCAGACGGAGAAGTCGAAGGCGTAGCTGTGGAACAGGCTCCAGGTGTCCTCGGGGCCGAAGCCGAACCGGCCTTCGCAGGCACGCATCAGCGTCATCACGTTCCGGTGCGTGACCTGGACGCCCTTGGGCTTCCCGGTGGAGCCCGAGGTGAAGATGACGTACGCGGTGTCGTCGGCGGACGGCGCGGGCGCCGGGCCGCCGACGCGCGCGCCGGTGCCGGTGGGGTCCTCGAGCGTGGCGGCGGCGTCCAGCCACTGTCCGGGGGCCTCGGGCCAGCGGTGCTCGTCCTCGACGACGGTGAGCCCCTCCGGGAAGGCGTCGAGGATCCGGCCGATGCGCGAGGAGGGGGAGTTGGGGTCGAGCGGCACGTACGCCTTGCCGGCCTTGAGCACGCCGAGGATCACGGCGATCAGCTCGGGGCCGCGGCGCATGGAGACGCCGACGTACGGGCCCGTGGCCCGGGCGGCGAGGGCGGCGGCGACCTTGTCGGACAGCTCGTCGAGGAGCCCGTAGGTGAGCGCGGTGCCCTCGTGGACGACGGCGGTGCGCGTGGCGTGCGCCGCCGCGGTGCGGGTGAACCAGTCGGCGAGCGAGCCGGGCAGTTCGTCGTCGGCGACCGGGCGCGCGTCGGCGTTGACCAGGGCGTCGAGGGCCCGTTCGGCGTCCGCCGGGAGGGCGGGCAGGGAGGTCAGGAGGCGGTCGGGGTCGGCGGCCACGAGGGTGACGACGTGGCGCATGACCTCGAGCGGACGGGTGTGCCAGTGCTCGTCGGAGCACTCGGCGTTGACGGCGAAGCGGTCCCCGAGGTCCTCGACGTTCATCGACATCGGGTACTTCACCATGCGCCTGCGCAGCGGGAGTTGCTCGACCTCGCAGCCGTCGAGGGCGAAGGCGAGCGGCTGCCGGTAGTAGGTGAACGCCTGGTCCACGCTCAGCGGGCTGCCGGCCGCCTTCGGGCACACCTCGTGGACGTGGGCCGACAGGTCGAAGCCCTGGTGGCGCAGCATCTCGGACTTGCTCGCCTCGGCCCAGCGGCACAGGTCCGCGAAGGTGCGGTGGGCGGTGAGGTCGCAGCCCAGCGGGAGGGTGTTGACGTAGTAGCCGAACGCGGCGCGCTGGCGGAGCCCCTGGCGGTTGGCGACCGGGATGCCCACCACCGGCTGACGGCCGCCGGTGGTCCGGGCGTACGTCATCAGGTACGCGGAGAGGAAGAAGGTGAACGGCGTGCAGCCGAGCTCCTCGGCGCGGCGGCGCACCAGTTCGCTCAGCTCCGGACCGAGGTCGAGCCGGCGCTCCTCGCCGAACAGCGTCCCGTCGGCCGTGCGGTGGCCGAGCAGCCGGTCGTCGCCCAGACCGTCGGCGTGGCCGAGGCGCTCCCGGTAGAAGGCGATCGACTCCTCGCGGGCCGGCTTCGGCTCGACCAGGAGGGAGGGGGAGTCCTGTACGGAGTCGGGCAGTTCGGCCTCCGGGTCGGCGTACAGCCTGCCGAGGAGGTGGACCAGGTTGAAGTGGCTGTAGCCGTCCGCGACCAGGTGCGAGAAGAGCATCGACACATAGGTGGCGTCGGCCGCCTGGTGGATGTGGAAGTCGTACTGGCGGGGGGCGTCGGGCGGCAGGGGAGTGTCGGCCAGTTCCGTCAGGCGGTCGACGACCGTCGCGGCGCCCTCGCCGGTCAGGGTGGTGACCGGGACGAGGTCGTCGGGGTCGGCGGTGCAGGGCCGGTACACGGCGTGGACCACGCCGTCACGCTGTTCGAACGTGGTGTTCAGCGCGCGGATGCCCGCGCCGAGCCGGCCGAGGGCCCGGCGCAGCCGGGGCACGTCGGGCCCGCCGGTGATGCGGAAGGCCGCGGCGAGGTTGAAGGAAGCGTCCTGCGGGGAGAGCAGGGCGTGGGCGAACAGTTTGAGTTCGGCCGGAGTGGCCGGGTGGTGCACAGCATCGATCTGCATTGGTTCCACACCAATCAGGACTTCGGTGTCATGGACGTGCACGGCACGAATCGGCGTGCCTGAATGTCCGCCGTCCATGAGGCAGGCGGAATTCCGTACGGAAATGTGGTTCCGGGCGCATGTGTGCGACCGCCGGAACGAAAAGGAATGCGGTGCCGGAAAAGCGGCGCGTCAGTCGCGCCGGCACTCCGGCGCAGGGCGCGACGTCAGTGGCACGACGTGCCCGAGAGGCGGGCTCGCGCAGGATGCGTCGTGGTTGGCGGGCAGGGCCCGATGGCTCGCTCGATCATGTGAATCCCCCGTGGCGTCTGAGCACTGTCGCAGTCGAAGCACCAGGTGGGGCCGGTGCCGGTGGACTGCCTACGGTCGTTCCGCGGGTGGCGCCGGGAGGCGCCCGACCCTGGTTCAGAACGAGACGACGCGTTCTAACCTAGGAGTGGCGCGATGCTTCGTCAAGTGACGGTCCTGTGAAGGGATCCGGGGCGCGTCGGCGGCGGCGCGGATCTCGGGTGACCTGTGGCCAAAGGTTGTTGCGTGCCGGTTACCGGCGAGTTAATGTGCACGAGTCGGCGACCGCGCCATGGCGACGGTTTTCCTGTCGGCCGGTGCTCGCCCAGGACGCCCGGCCGCCGCGCGCGGTCCGCGCAGTCGAATGGAGCGCGGAATTCGCGACGTGTTCCGGGCGCATACGAGAACGTTCCGCGTCATGACGCGGGCACCGCTTTTCGGAAGTGACCGCGGCATCGCCCTCGGCGGGCCCCGCACACGCCAACGCTCCGGCAGCACCACGGGCACGCACACAGGCCCGCGCACCCGCACACGCACCACCTTCCTTCCGCAGACCCTCCGGCGCGCCGTGCGCGCCCGTACCGCGAGAGAACCAGGGAGCGTCGTATGTCCGACGAACGGCGACCGGCCGACGGCTGGCGGCCCGCGGCAGGGGAGCCCGGCCTGTACACGGCGGGCCCCGTGGACGGCGAGCCGCTCGTCCTCGTCCACGGCATCCGCCTGTCGGCGTGGACGTGGCAGCCGTACACCGTCCGGCTCACGCCCCGCTTCCGCCTCACCGCCTGCGACCTGCCCGGCCACGGCGCCCTGAGGGGACGGCCGTTCACCCTCGAAGGCGCCGTGGACCGGGTCGGGGCCGCCGTCCGCGAGGCCGCCCGCGCCACCGGCCGCCGCCCCTGGGTGGCCGGCGTCTCCCTCGGCGGCTACACCACGCTCGCCTACGGCGCCCTCGGCGACGGCGGAGCGGCCGGCCTCCTCGTCAACGGCGCCACGGCACGCGCCGACGGCCCCCTGGCCCGCGCGTTCACCCGCATGTCCCGGACGATCGAGCGGATCGGCGCCGCCCGTGCCGAGCGGCTCAACGAAGCCGCGTTCCGCCGGCTCCTCCCGTACGACACGGCCGTCGCCGCCCTCCACGGCGGCCTGGCCATGGAGACCTTCCCCGAGGTCGTCGCCGACCTCCGCCGCCGCGACTTCCTCGCCCTCGCCCACGCCTGCGCCACGCCCGTGCAGTTCGTGAACGGCCGCCGGGACCGCAGGTTCCGCGCCGACGAGCACGCCTTCCTCGACGCGGTCCGCGCCGACGGCACCCCGGCCGGCCTGGCCCTCGTACCCGGCGGCCACATCAGTTGTCTGACCGATCCCGACCTGTACAGCCGAATCCTGGTACGCGGCCACGCAGAGCTGACCCGGCTGGCCGGGCGCTCCGGCCCGGCCGGAAAGAAGGAGCCCTCATGAGCACCTGGACGCGCACCCTGTCCTCCGTCCCCGGCCGCCCGGACGCACGGATCCTCTGCCTGCCGTACGCCGGCGGCACCGCCTCCGCCTACCGGTCCTGGGCCTCCGTCCTGCCGGTGAACGTGCAGCTCCAGGCCGTCGAACTGCCCGGCCACGGACTGCGCCTCGCGGAGGAACCGCTCCGCAGGTCCGGCGACGTGATCCGCCCCCTCGCCGACGAACTCGCCCGCGAGCACCGCCTGCTGCCGTCCCCGCGCACCATCCTGTTCGGCCACAGCATGGGAGCCCTCCTCGCCTACGAGCTCTGCCGCGCCCTGTGCGAACGCGGCATGCCGCCGGCCGCCCTCGTCGTCTCGGCCATGTGCCCCGCCGACCGCCTCGACCGCAAGGCCAACGGCCTCCTCGCCGAGCGCAGGAACCTGCTGCTCGACCACATCCGCCAACTCGGCCAGACCCCGCCCGAGGTCCTCGAATCGCCCACCATGCGCGACCTCGTCCTGCGCCCCGCCCAGGCCGACTTCGAACTCCTCGCCCACGCCCCCGCCCCCGCGCCGGTCCCGCTGGACGTCCCGGTCCTCGCTCTCGCCGGACGCCACGACTTCATCCAGCCCTCGCACCTCGTCGGCGCATGGGAACGCCACACCCGGCAGTGGCTCGGCATGCGGGTCCTGCACGGCGACCACTTCTTCCCCTGGCAGAGCGAGGACGTCGGCTACCTGCTCAACGAACTCGCCCGCACCGCCGCCGTTCCCGCGGCCGCCGCCCGATGACCGGGCCCGCCGTCCTGGCCCTGTGCGCCAGCCCCTCCACCACCTCCACCACCCAGCGCGTCCTGGACGACCTGGTCACCCCGCGGCTGTCCCGCCTCGGCCTGCGCGTCACCCCGCTCGCGCTGCGCCCGCTGCCCGCCGACGCCCTGGTGCGCGGCGACGCCGGCCATCCGGCCCTCGCCTCGGCGGCCGGGCGGCTGGAGCACGCCGACGGCGTCGTCATCGGCACGCCCGTGCACAAGGCGTCCTTCACCGGACTGCTCAAGGTCTTCCTCGACCTGCTGCCCCGGAACGCGCTCGCCGGCAAGGTCGTCCTGCCCCTCGCCACCGCGCACGACCCCCGGCACGGCCCCCTCCTCATGCGCGGCCTCGAACCCGTGCTCGCCTCCATGGGTGCGGCGCGGGTGGCGCCGCTGTGCTGCCTCACCTCCGGCGACCTCGGTGGCACGGACGGGTCCGGCCCGCCCGCCCTCGACGAGGCCGTCGACGGCTTCGCCCGGATGCTGCGCGACCCAGCTCACACCACAGGTGTGTCATATAGACGTCAGATGTCACTCCGCCACAGGTAGGGTCACGAGAGCGGGAAATGATCATCTGAGGGGGGCCATGACCGTGGACCTGGCCACGACGGACCAGCGGCCGGACGCCGGCCGGACGGCGGCGGCGGCCGTGGCCGCCCACCTGCGGGCCGACATCGCCCGGCTGGCCGCCAGAGCCACGGCCGAGATCATCCAGCAGATCGACGGCTTCCGCCGCGCCGACCTGCCCCGGGCCGACCTCGACGCCCACGTGCGGTTCTTCCTCGAGGCCGGCATCCGCGCCCTCGGTGAGGGGCGCACCGCCGCCACCGACGCCGAACGGGAGGCGGCACGCGCCTACGGGGCGCGCCGCGCCGCGGACGCGGTGCCGGCCGAGGACGTGCTGCTCAGCTTCTACGTGGCCTTCCGCACGGTCTGGGAGGTGACCGGTGACGCCCTCGCGCAGCGCGACGACCTCGGCGATCTGCTGCCCGCCATGGAACGCACGATGCTGTGGGTGCAGTACGTCACCAGCGAGGTCGGCGCGGGACACCGCGAGGCCCAGGCGGGCGCCTCGACGGCCCGGCTGGCCGCCGGCCGCCGCCTCGCCGAGGCGCTCGACGACCCGGCCGTGCCGGAGAGCGAACTCCACACCGCCCTGGAACGCCTCGGCTTCGACCCGGAGGGCGACTTCCAGCTGTGGGTGAGCCGCCGGGACGCCGACGCCGTCCGGCTGCGGACCGTCCAGGCACGCCTGGAGGAGGCGGCCGGACGGTTCGCCGTCCTGGGCGTCTCCGGCGAGATCGTCGTCGTGGGTCAGGGCGGGCAGGCGACGTCCCCGGCCGAGGCCGCGCTCCTGGCGGACGGCGGCGGGCCGGTCGGCGCGGGTCTGGTCCGCTCCGGCCCCGCGGGGGCCCGGCGGAGCGTCGACGACGCCCGTCGCGCGCTGCGCGCGGGCGGCGGACGCCCGGGAGTCCACCGCTACGCCGACGTCTGGCCCTTCGCGCTCGTCGCCGACGTCGGCGCCGGGCGCGTCCCGCTGCTCGACGAGGCCCTCGACACGGCCCGCTCCAACCCCCATCTGGCGGAAGCGGTACGGGAGTTCGCCGACCAGGGTTTCTCGGTGGCGGCGGCCGCCCGGGCCCTGAGCGTGCACGCCAACACCCTCACGTACCGCCTGGACCGCTGGCACGAACTGACCGGCCTCGACTGCCGGACCTACGCGGGCCTGTTCACCTCACGGGCGGCCGTGGAGCTCGCCTGAGCGCCCCGGGTCCGCTCACGCGGGTCCGCCGGTCCTGCGCACGAAGCGCCGTATCCGGTCGGGCACCCGCGAGACGATCGCCGCCGCCCCCGTCGTACGGCGCGGCCGGCGTACCAGTTCGCCCGCGCAGTTGGGGCACACCCCGGCGAAACCCCCGGCGCAGCGCGGGCACCAGGTGCACTCGTAACTGCAGATGAACGCCGGGGAGTCCCCGGCCAGCGGCTGCGCGCAGCCCATGCAGCGCGGACGCATCCGCAACATGTCTTCTCCTCTTCGGTCGACCGGTCTCGAAGCTCCGGACTTCTGGCACGAACGCCAGCCGGTTCAGCGGGAGTTGATGAACGTGACGAGTCGCTGGAGCCGTTGCATGTCCTTGGCGCCGCGCGCGTACGACGACACCGTGAGGGGCACGTCGAACAGCTTGCGCGTCACGGCCTTCGGCACGGTGAACTCCCGCAGGCCGTCCGGGCCGTGGATCCGCCCGAAGCCCGACGCGCCGCGTCCGCCGAAAGGCAGCGACGGCACGGCGGGGAAGGAGAGGACGTCGTTGACGCTCACCATCCCGGTCCGCATCCGCTCCGCGAGCCGGAGTCCGCCGCGGCGGGCGAAGACGGCGCCGCCGAGGCCGTAGGCGGAGGCGTTGGCCCGTTCCACGCCCTCCTCCGCGTCGGCGACCCGGTTCACCACGAGCACCGGGCCGAACGTCTCCTCCCGTACGGCCGCGGAGTCCTCCGGGACGTCGGCGAGGACGACCGGCCCGAGGACGTACGGCGGCCGCACCGACTCCGGTCCGCCGACCACCGCGCGGCCCCCGCGGGCGAGGGCGTCGTCGATGTGCCGTCGGATGACGTCCAGCTGCCCCGGCATCGTGACGGGTCCGAAGTCGGTGCCGGCCCGCAGCTCCCGGGCGCGCTCGGCACAGCGGCCGAGGAAGCGCTCGTACACCGGGGCGGCGACGTAGACCCGCTCGATGCCCGCGCAGGACTGGCCCGCGTTGCTGCACGCGCCCCACAGCGCCGACTCGACCGCCGCGTCCACGTCCGCGTCGGCGGCGACCACGAGGGCGTCCTTGCCGCCCAGTTCGAGCAGGACCGGGGTGAGGGACGGGGCGCAGGCGGCCAGCACGCGGGCGCCGGTCCGGGCGGAGCCGGTGAAGGCGATCTTGTCGACGCCGGCCGTGCACAACGCCGCGCCGGTGCCGCCGTCGCCGGTGGCGAGGACGAGGACGTCGTGTCCGGGCACCGCCTCGGCGAAGGTGTCCGCCAGCCAGGCGCCGATGGCCGGCGTGTACTCGCTGGGCTTGAAGACCACGGCGTTCCCGGCGGCGAGGGCGTAGGCGAGGGAGCCGAGCGGGGTGTGCACCGGGTAGTTCCAGGGGCCGATCACCCCGATCACGCCGAACGGCCGGTACTCGACCGTCGCGTACTGATTGGCCATGAGGAGCCCCGAGGGGACCCGGCGTCGCCTGAGGACCTTGCCGGAGTGGCGCGCGGCCCAGTCCAGATGGGTCAGGGCCGCCGTCATCTCGATGAGCGCGTCGGCCTTCACCTTGCCGTTCTCGCGTTCCATCAGGGCGATGATCTCCGGCAGCCGGCGGGCCATCACCCGCCGCCAGGCGAGCAGCGGCTGCCGCCGTCCGGCGTGACCGAGTCGGTCCCAGGCCGCGGACGCCCGCCGGGCCCGGTCCACCTTCTCCCGTACGCTGCGCTCGTCGTCCACGGGGAAGGTGCCGATCTCCTCGCCGGTGACGGGGTCGAGGGTGGCGAACCGCGGGAGGGCGCCCGCGTCGATAGCCGTCATGGGGGTGCTCTGCCTTTCGGAGGGAGCGGGGGAAGCCACGGGGCCGGACCGTGTCCTTCGGAGCCCGGCCGGGTCCGCGGCGTGGTGTCCGCGGGACGGGGGAGAGCCCCCGTTTCCTCGCGGTCCGGCCGGACGGCACCTTGACAGTGCTGTGGCACGGACCTAGCCTAAAACGAAACGATCCGTTCTGACCAGAGGTGCTGGAGACTTGATGCCGTCCCACCGTCCTCTGATACCGGCGGAGTTGACATGAATCGCGCTCCGGCCGGCCGCGCCGCACCTGCCCCGGGGTCCCGGCGCGAGCGGACGGAGGCGCACCGGGCGAGGCGGACGCGCGCCACCCGGGCCCACCGTGCCCGCGTGGCACCGCCGTGGCCCTGATCGCCCCGGTCGGCGCACACCCCGCACGGCGACACCGACCGGCCCGGGGCCCGAGGACCCGGCGACCGGGCCGGTGACCACCGACCAGCCGGTCTGCCGAGGCGGCCCGAGAGAAGAGGAGATCCCGGTATGGGGGAGAAGCGCACCCTGCACAGCGTCATGGCCCCGTCCGGCCCGCAACGCCGTGACCTGGAAGCAAGGAAGAGGATCCTCGCCTCCACGCTCAAACTCCTGAAGAAGGAGGGATACGCGAACCTCACCATCGGCGAGGTGGCGGTGGACGCGAAGGTCGGCAAGGCCACGCTGTACCGGTCCTGGCCCGGCAAGGCCGAGCTGGTCCTCGACGCGGTCCGCACCCGGCTCAAGGACGTCCCGGTCGACGAGACCGGGAACTCCACCGAGGAGATCCTGCGCGTCGCCCGTCAGGCCCTGGCCGACTTCTTCTGCTCACCCGAGGTCCAGGTCATCCTGCCCGCCCTGATCGCGGACACCGCCCGCAACCCCGAGCTGCGCGAGCGCCTGCGTGAGGACATCATCGAACCCCGGCGCGCCCGGGCCCGCACGGTCCTCGAACGCGCCATCGAGCGGGGCGACCTGCCCGCCGGCACCGACATTCCCATGCTCCTGGAGATGTGGGCGGGCGCGATGATGTTCCGCAGCGTCTTCTACGACGGCGCCTTCGACGAGGACGCCATCCAGCGCATGGTCACCGCCACCATGTCCTCACCCCCGAGGCTTCCGGAGGCCTGACCCCGAGGGGCGGTCACGGGAGCGGCTTCCTGACGAGTTGACGTCATCATCCTGCCATTCGCGCCCCCTTCGGCCCACTGGGAAATCCCCGAAACCTCACCGGTCACTTCCGTCACTTCCACGACCCGCCGGAGTGGCCCACACGAGAAGCGGATCCGGTACGACGCCGACGCGCGTCGTACCGGATCCGCTTCCCGCGTTCCTACGAGGGCACGGCCACCGGATCAGGACCCGACACCGGACGGGTCCGGAACTCGTGCTCGGCCGCCCGGTGGAAGCCCTTGCGGTCGTACAGCCGGCTGACGCCCAGACCGACGAGCAGGGCTCCGACCCCGTAACCGGCCACGACCAGCCACGCCCGCGCCGAGGCGTCGCCGCTGCGGAAGAACAGCAGGCTCCGCGCGGCCGCCGCGATGTGACGGGCCGGCAGCAGACCGCCGAGCGTATCGAGCGCGGCGGGCAGCGCCTCGACCGGCAGCGCCGCACCCGACAGCGGGATGCCGAGCAGGGTGAGGAGCAGCAGCGCGACCACCTGGCCCGGGGCGCCGAGCGCGGCGAAGAGCGCCAGGGTGACCAGGGTGACCGACGCGCAGGCCGCACCGCCGAACAGCACGAACTGCGCGGCGTCCGTCGCGTCCGCCTCCGTGATCGCCAGACAGAGCAGCGAGACGACCACACCCGCGGCGAAGCCCATCACCGCGCCCGGCAGGGACTTCGCCAGGAACGTCGCCGTCCGGGAGATGCGGACGGCGGGCAGCTGCCGGCGCCGGGGGCCCACCTCCAGCGGGACGTAGCCGAGCCGGGAGTCCAGCATCATCGTCAGCAGGGACGCCGGCACCAGACCGGAGACCAGCAGCGCGATGGCGAAGTAGAGCGGGACGGCCCCCGAGGCGGCCCCGCCGGCCGTACCGTCTCCGCCGGCCGTGGTACCGGTCGCGCCGCCGGCACCGGTCGCGGCGCTGGTGGCACCACCCGTGCTCCACACGGTCTCCTGCACCCCGACCGGGTCACGCAGCAGCGCCAGGAACCCGGCGGCCGGAGCGGCGGCACCGGCACCGGCACCGGGGGCGGGAGCACCGGCCGGGGCACCGGCCGCCGGAACACCAGCCGGCGTCCTCCCCGGCGTCGTCGCCTTGCCCGGCGCCGTGCCAGGCGTCGTCCCCGTGCCCTGCGCGTCGTCCTTGCCCGGCGTCGTCGCCTTCCTGTGTGCCTCGCCCTCGCCCTGCGTCTTCCCCGTTTCCGTCCCCGTCCCCTGCGCCGTGCCCGGCGTGGCGGCCTGGGCCGTCAGCGTCGCGCCCACCTGGAGCGACACCTGCGCGGCGGCCTTCCGCAGCACCTTGTCCGCCATGGAAGCGGCCACGCCGGCCGTCCCCGTGTGCCCGGCGATCTCCAGCGTCGGCCGCCGGGCGGCCGCGCCTCCGGGACCGCCGAGCAGCGCCAGCGCGCTGCGGCTGAAGTCGGCCGGGACGACGAGGGCGGCGTACGCCTCCTGGTCGTCGAGCAGCCGCCCGGCCTCCGCGCGCGTGGCGACGCGCTGCCACCGCACCCGACCGTCGTCGCCGGTCCGGGCGACCTCCTCGGCGACCCGGTCGCCGAGGTTCACCGTTCCGGTGGGCCCCGAGGCTCCCTGGTCCTCCGTCACGAGGACCACCGGGAGCCCGTGCAGATGCCCTTCGGGGTCCGCAGCGGGCCCCAGGTAACTGAGCGTCGACACGGCGGCGACCACGCAGCCGAGCAGTGTCAGAACCCAGGCCAGAGGGTGTTTCCAGACTGTCGCGGCCCGCATGGGGACCACCTTTCCGTGTTGTCGGTCGAGCCGTCCGGCACGGTCGCCGGGCGTCGGGCACGGTCGCCGCCGAGCGTCAGGCACGCCGCGCCCTCGAGGACCTGTCCTCCGGGCGCCGCAGGCCCAGTCGCTCCCGCAGGCCCCGCGGTCCGTCGGCGGCGCGGGCGAGGAGCTGCTCCTGGCGCAGCCGTGGCAGCACCTCGCCGGTGAGGCGCTCCAGCGCCGGACGGGCCGGAGGGCCGTCGGCGAAGGAGGCGACGAGGACGGCCGGCCGCTGTTCGGTGAGCAGCCGCCGGGCCCGCTCCGTCGTCTCGCCGGCCGGCTCCCGCGCGCCGATCCCGAGCACCGCGGCGCCGTGCCCGTGACCCGGGGCGCCGTCGGGCGCGAGCCGGTAGTCGTACGGGGCGGCCGGGCCCGCGGGCGCGGCCCAGGAGGTGACGACGACGGGGTGTCCCTGCGGCGGCCGGGCGATGTTCAGGGGCCCGGCGACCTGGAAGTGCGGACCCCGGTGGTCGAGGCGGTGCAGGGAGCCGGGCCTGAAGTAGACCCCGGACTCGGGGTCGTGGACGAAGGCGTCGTCGTCGAAGCTGTCCCACAGCCCGGTGAGCACCCGCAGGAACTCCTCGGCCCTCGCCGTCGCGTGGGCCGAGGGCACCGGCTGCCCCGCGGCGTCGGCCGGGTGCCGCAGGAGCACTCCGGCGCGGCCTCCGGACACGACGTCGAGCGTGGCCAGTTCGCGGGCGAGGTGGTACGGCTCCCAGTCGCAGGCCCGGACGTCCGCGACGAGGCCCACCCGGCTGGTCGCCCCGGCGAGCAGGGCGAGCACGAGGGTCGGCTCCAGCGCGCCGGGGACCCGGTCACCGGTGAGGACGACGGCGTCGGCGCCGGCCCGTTCGGCGTCGAGGACGGCCTCGGTGCAGCGCCGCAGCCCTTCGTGCGGGGCTCCGGCGTCGAGGACGGCGGGCAGGGCGACGAACAGCCGCGCGCCGGCGCCGGTACGGACGCCCCCGTCGGTCTGGGGCGTCCCGATGGTCTCGGACGTCCCGATGGTCCCGGGCGTCCTCCCGGCGGTCCCGGGAGTCCCGGCGGTCGCGGACGTCCCGGCGGTCCCGGACGTCCCGGCGGTCGCGGATGTCCCGGCGGTCCCGGGCATCTCGTCGGTCTCAGACACGGCGGCCTCCCCGGGCGAGCGGGTGGCGGGGGAGCCCCAGGTTCTCGCGCAGGCCGTGGCCCTCGTACGCGTCGGGGAACAGGCCCCGGCGGCGCAGTTCGGGGATGACGTGGTCCACGAAGTCCACCAGGGGGCCCGGCAGATAGGGGAACGAGACCATGAAGCCGTCGGCGCCGCGCTCCTCGTACCACTCCTGGAGGTGGTCGGCGATCGTCGCCGGCGTACCGGCGACGATCTGGCGGCTGAGGAAGTGCTCGGCGAGCCGGCGCACCGTCATGCCCCGCTCACGGCCCATGCGCAGGAGCAGCTCGCGGCGGCCCTCGCTGCGGTCGGTGGGCGGGATCTCGGGCAGCGGGCCGTCGAGGTCGTGCCGGCTGAGGTCGAGGCCGAGGTTCTCCTCCAGCCACTGCCGGGCCACGTCCGCGTGGACGAGCGCGCGCAGGGCGGCGACCTGTCGTGGCGCCTCCTCGTCCGTGGCCGTCACCAGCGGCCAGAACGCGGGCCACACCTGGACGTGTTCGGGACGGCGCCCGGCGGCGCGGACCCGCTCCTTGACGTCGGCGTAGAAGCGGCGGGCGGAGGCCAGGTCACGCTGGTCGGTGAAGACGACCTCGGCGTACCGGGCGGCGAAGGCGCGCCCCGCCTCGGAGGAGCCGGCCTGGAACAGCACCGGGTGTCCCTGCGGCGGTGCGAGGAGCGCGCGGTCGCCCGCGTGCGCCAGGTCCCAGCGGTGCCGTACGTCGTCGAGCACGGCGGCCGCGAGCTGGTAGCGCACGTCGTGGGGGACCGGTGCGCGGCCGAAGTTGGCGGCCTCCTGGGGCAGGACGGACGTGACGACGTTCCAGCCGGCGCGGCCGCCGGAGAGCAGGTCGGCGGTGGCGAACCGGCGGGCGAGCTGGGCGGGTCGCCAGTAGGTCGTGGAGCCGGTGGCGACCACGCCGATGTGCCGGGTGGCGCCGGCCAGTCCGGAGAGCAGGCCGAGCGGCTCGAAGTGGTCGGCCCGCGCGGACCGGTGGAGGCCCGGGCCGTCGCCCCAGGCGGCCAGCAGGTCGGGGCGGAAGAGGACGTCGACGCGTCCGCGCTCCAGCTCCCGGGCGAGGGTCTCGTGGAAGGCGTAGTCGAGCTGGCCCGCAGCGTGCGCCTCGGGATGGCGCCAGCCGGCCCAGTGGCCGCCGGAGCCGTGCAGGAGGACGCCCAGGGCGAGCCGCCCGGTGAGGGCGTGGGGCATGAAGGGTCTCCCGATGTCGAGAGGAACGGAGAGAAGGGTCCGCCGCTGATGCAACGCAACGGTGCGTTGCGATACTAGGAGTCGGTCACCCGCGACCGCAACGCATCGTTGCGTTTTGCTTGATACGGTGATCCACGATGACGGACGAGACGCGCACCCCGGGCAGGAGCGGCGGCCCCCGCCGCCGTGACGAGATCTTCGCGGCCTGCCTCGGCCTCCTGGCCGAACACGGCTACGACCAGCTGACGATCGAAGGCGTCGCCCAGCGGGCCGACGTGAACAAGACGACCATCTACCGCTGGTGGCCGTCCAAGTCGGAGCTGCTGCGCGACGCGCTCCTCACCTCGGGGCTGCTCGCCTTCGACCTGCCCGACACCGGCAGCCTCGCGGGCGACCTCGCCGCCCTCGGCACGCGCGTGCAGGACCTGCTCGCCGACGACCACAAGCGCGCGGTGGTCGAGTCCGCGCTCGTCGGCGCCGTACGTCACCCCGCCATGCGCGAGCTGGTCTCCTCGTTCCTGGAGGACCGCCTCGGACGGCACCAGCCGATCTTCGTCCGCGCCGTGACGCGGGGCGAACTCCCGGCCGACTTCGACCCGGCCCTCCTCGTCGACGCCCTCGCCGGCGCCCTCTGGCTGCGCGTCCTCGTCCGCCGCCGCGGCGTCACCGAGGGCTTCGCGGAGCAGCTCGTCACCCTCCTGATGAACGGCGCCGGCGCCGAGGCCCGGCCGGCCGCCACGCGCACCCCGGCCGTCACGCACACCCCGGCCGCCGGCACCGCCCCGGGCGGTGCCGGGTGAGCCGAGTCCCGATACGGTACGGGGCCCGCCCCTGCGCCCTCGTCGTCTGCCGCGGCTGCTGCTGCGGCGACGCCCGCAAGAACCCCGCCCAGGACCACGACGGCCAGCTCGCCCGCCTCCGCGAGGCCGCCGCGGCCTCCGGCGGCCGGCTGCTCGTCCGTACCAGCGACTGCCTCGGGCCCTGCGCGCAGGCGAACGTCCTCGTCGTCCAGCCGTCCACCGAAGGCCGCCGCCGCGGCGGCCGGGCCGCCTGGATCGGCTGGAGCGCCGACGCCGACTGCCTCGACGAGATCCTCGCCTGGACCGCGGCCGGCGGCCCCGGCATCGCCCCGCCACCGGCGACCCTCGAACTCCAGATGATCGACCCGCCGAAGAACTAGGCGTTCCCTTCCGGACCCGGGTCCGATGGCCCGCTTCCTCCGGCCCCGGCCGAGACCCGGAAGAGCCCGGCCGGCACCCGGAGGAGCCCGGCCAAGACCAGGAAGGGCGCGGCCGGGACCCGGAGGAGCGCGGCGGGGACCCGGAGGAGCCCGGCCAAGACCAGGAAGGGCGCGGCCGAGACCCGGAAGAGCGCGGCCGGGACCCGGAGGAGCGCGGCGGGGACCCGCACGGGACGGCTCACTCCGGAAACCGGCCGTCGGCCGGGGCCCGGCGCACCGCTCCTAGTGACCTGGTTTTGAGGTCGTGGGTCGCCACGTGAGGCGTCTGCTGTTTCAGATTGCGGGGTTCGCCTGCGGCAGGTCATGCGTTCACGCTGTCCTGTGTGCATGGGCGATACCCGGCTGGAACCTGTCGTGTTGTCGGACGTCGAGCGGCTGACGCTGGAGAACTGGGCCAAGCGCCGCTCGACCGCACAGGGGCTGGCCGTTCGCGCACGCATCGTGCTGGCGTGCGCGAACGGCTGGAACAACACCGTGGTCGCCGCGCGACTCGATGTCGGCAGAGACACCGTGCGCCGATGGCGCACACGGTTCCTGCGCGACCGCCTCGACGGACTCACGGACGAGCCGCGGCCCGGAGTGCCGCGGACCATCACCGACGCCCAGGTCGAAGAGGTAGTGGTCCGCACCTTGGAAGAGACACCGCCGGCCGGGACACACTGGTCGAAACGGGAGCTGGCCAAGGTCGTGGGGATCTCCCCGGCCAGTGTCCTGAGGATCTGGCACGCCTTCGGCCTCCAGCCGTGGCGGACCGAGACGTTCAAGATCTCCCCGGACCCGTTCCTGATCGACAAGATCCGTGACGTCGTCGGCTTGTATCTCGCTCCGCCGGCGAACGCCGTGGTGTTCGCGGTCGACGAGAAGCCACAGATCCAGGCCCTCCAGCGGACCGCTCCGGTCCTGCCGATGATTCCCGGAGTGCCCGAGCGCCGGAGCTTCGACTACGTCCGACACGGGACCGTCGACCTGTTCGCCGCCCTGAACACCGCGACCGGCAAGGTCATCACCAAGCTGTCCGCGCAGCACCGGGCAGTCGACTTCCGTGACTTCCTCGACGAGATCGACCGCCAGACCGAGCCCGGCCTGGCGGTCCACGTGATCTGTGACAACCTTTCCGCCCACAAGGCGCCCGTCGTGCACAAGTGGCTCCTCGCGCACCCCCGCTTCCGGCTGCACTTCACGCCGACGTACTCGTCGTGGATCAACCAGGTCGAGCGGTGGTTCGCCGAGCTGGAACGGCGCTGCCTCGCACGCGGGGTGTTCTGCTCACTCGACGACCTCAAGACCGCACTCGAAGAGTGGATCAAGGTCTGGAACGACCAGGCCAAGCCCTTCACCTGGACCAAGACCGCCGACCAGATCCTCGACCGCATCTGCCGCTACTGCGACAGGATCTCCGAACCAGTTCACTAG
>NZ_SDOY01000129.1 GCF_004117935.1 Streptomyces roseicoloratus
GGTTGTCGCGCAGGAGGGCCCACAGGACGCTGGCTCGTCGGCGGGCCAGGGCGATCACGGCCTGAACGTGCTTGCAGCCCTCGCCGCGCTTCTTGAGGTAGAAGTCTCGGTTCGGTCCCTCGCGGATGATGCTGGTCTGCGCGGACATGTAGAAGACCCTGCGCAGGCGGCGGCTGTAGCGCTTGGGCCGGTGGAGGTTGCCGGTTCGGCGGCCCGAGTCGCGTGGGACTGGCACCAGCCCGGCCGCGGAGGCGAGATGGCCGGCATCCGCGTAGGCCGCAAGGTCACCTGCAGCGACGATGAACTCGGCGCCGAGTATGGGGCCCATGCCGGGCAGGGACTCGATGATCTCGGCTTGCGGGTGGCTGCGGAACGTGTCGCGGATCTGCTTGTCGATCCGCTTGAGCCGGTCGTCCAGGTCCAGGATCTGCGTGGCCAGGTCGGCCACGATCTGGGCGGCGACGTCCTCACCCGGCAGGGCGGTCTGCTGGGCCTGGGCGGCTTCGAGTGCGGTTGCCGCGACGGCGTCGGCGCCGCGCACACTGCGGTTGGCGAGCCAGGCCGTGAGCCGCGCCCGGCCACGTCGGCGGATGGCGGCTGGGGTCTGGTAGCCGGTCAGCAGTACCAGCGCACCTTTGTGGGCGGAGTAGTCGAAGGCCCGTTCCAGGGCGGGGAAGACACCGGTCAGCACGTCGCGGAGTCGGTTGATCATTCGCACCCTGTCGGCCACCAGGTCGGTTCGGTGGGCGGTCAGCAGGGCAAGGTCCGCGGCGAGTTGGGCGGGCACTTCGATGGTGGCGAAGTCCCGGCGGTGGCGGGCGGTTTCCGCGATGACGTAGGCGTCGCGGGCGTCGGTTTCGGCCTCGCCCCGGTAGGCGCCGGACATGCGGTTGACCGTGCGGCCGGGCACGTAGACGGCCTGCTGGCCATGGGCCGCGAGCAGGGCAAGCAACAGCGCGGAGGACGTACCGGAGATGTCCACCGCCCACTGGACTTCGTCGGCCAGCTCCAGGATTTCGCCGAGTGCGGTCAGGATCTCCGACTCGTCGTTGCCGATCTTCTTCGACCACAGAGTCGCGCCGGTTTCGTCGACCACCGCCGCCCAGTGATGGCCCTTACCGGCGTCGATGCCGACCCAGACCCGGGCCCGTCGCTCGTTCACTCGCCCCTCCTCGTTCCGCACGGCGTGCCGTCGGCCCAAGGAACACCCCGCTGTCATCTCCGTAATCAGCGACCGCACAAGGCGCGCACATCTCAATCAGCAGTCAGGGCGCCCCGGAGAACCGGGCGGCCACTCCTGAGAAGCCACTGAAGGCAAGAACCCATAAGCCACACCCGGCCCTCCCGGGCCACCAAACAACTTACGGAGAACACATGACGAACCCCCTCGCCGCCTCGCCGGATTCCGGAGAGATCGAGCCGATCTACCACGACCCTCCGCTGCGCTCCCTCGCCGAAAGCGCGCTCCGGCTTTCGGAGCACGGCCGGGCCCTGCTCGGAATCGTCGGTGAGCCGGGAGCCGGCAAGTCGACCTTCGCCGAACAGCTCCTGAGGGAAATCGAGACGATCCGGCCGGGGGTCGCCACGGCGGTCTCCATGGACGGATTCCATCTGGCCCAGCACGTCATCGACACCATGGGCCTGTCCGGCGACAAGGGAGTCATCGAGACCTTCGACGGTCACGGATTCGTCGCCATGCTCCGGCGTCTCCGGGAGGAAACCGGCCACAGCGTGTGGTGGCCGGACTTCAGCCGGGAGATCGAGGACCCGGTGGCCCAGTCGCTGGAGGTGGCCCCGCGTCACCAGCTGGTCATCGTCGACGGCAACTTCCTGCTGAACGACGAGCAGCCGTGGAACCAGGTACGGGACCTGCTCACGGAGACCTGGTTCCTGGACGCCGCACCCGCGGAACGACGCCGGCGCCTGATCGACCGCTACGTCCGCTACGGCTTCAGCCCTCGTAGCGCGAAGCTCAAGACCGACGGGGTCGACGAGCGCACCAGCGCCAGGATCCGGCGCGCGGGCTCCTCGGCCGACCGGATCCTGAGCGAACGGCGTGCCCACGCACCCAAGGCGCACGCCGCCGGGGCCTGCAGGCACTGAGCCGCACACCCCCTCCCCACCGCTTCCCCGGCCGGGAAGCGGATATCGCCGCGTCCGGGACCGTGTCCGTGGAACCGGGTCAGTCCGCCGGTGCGCAGCCGCAGGACTCGCGGTGCCGGAACGCCGGCTGGACCAGCACCCGGCGCGGCGCCAGATCCGGGTCCGCGATCCTGGACAGCGCCAGTTCGAAGGCCTGCTCGCCGATCGTCGAGGTCGGCTGCGCGATGGCGGTCAGCCGTGGCTGGAAGAGGTCCGACCACTCGAAGTCGTCGAACGCGACCAGCGCGAGGTCGTCGGGCACCCGCAGGCCGGCGTCCCGGAGCCCTCGCATGGCGCCGATGGTCATCTGGTTGTTGCCGACCACGACGGCCGTGGGCGGCCGGCTCAGGCCCATCAGTTCGGCGATCGCCCGCTGGGCCGGGCCGGCCTGGGAGCGCCCGGAGACCAGGTACTCCTCCGGCGCCGCGATGCCGTGGCGTTCCAGGCCGAGCCGGTAGCCCTGGATGCGCTCGTCCGTGGTGGCGAGCCCGGGACGGCCGGAGACCATCGCGATCCGGGTGTGGCCGGTCTCGGCCAGGTGATCCACCAGCCGGGCGGTCGACTCGACGTTCTCGACGCTGATCTGGTCGGTCTCGTGGCGCACGAAGCGGTCGAGGACCGTCACCGGCACCCCGGCCCGCCGTGCGTAGTCCAGGGTGCGGCCCGTGTCGCCCGAGGGGGCCAGGACTATGGCACTGACCTTGCGCCTGAGCAGCTCGCTCACGGCGCGCAGTTCGCCTTCGGGGTCGTCGTGCGTCTCGGCGAGCAGCAGCGAATAGCCCTCCCGGGAGGCGCGCCGGTCGAGACCGTGCACGACATCGGCGAAATAGGGATTGGAGATCGCCGACATCGCCAGGCCGATGATGCCGAGCCCGTCCGGTTGCTGCGCCTTCTCCGGCACGTAGCCGCAGGCGGCGACCGCGTCGTGGACCAGCCGGGCGGTGCCCGGCGCGACGGCCCGCGTCTTGTTCAGCACGTGGGAGACGGTCGAGACCGAGACGCCCGCCAGTCGTGCCACATCGCTCATCGTGGCCGTCTGCCGCGGCCGTCTGCCTGCCATGCCCGGCATCGTAGCAATGATTTGCGCAAACTAAAGAGCGGGTCGTCGCGACCCGGTTCCGCGGTCCGTCCGAAGGGTCGCTCGAATCGGAGGCGCACCCGAGGTCACGGAATCGCGGAACATCGACGCAAAGGTTTGCGCAAGAGCTATACAGCGTGCGGTGCCCGGAGTAGCGTCGGTAATTGCCCGGGTATTTCCACGGATGACGGAGGTTTGCCATGAGGAGCGAGACGCCGACCGCACCGGACCCCGGCCCCGCGGCAGCCGACGAGGCCCGGATCGTCATGCGGGCCGAGGGACTGGTGAAGCGCTACGGAAATGTCGTGGCGATCCGGGAATCGGACTTCGATATCCGAGCCGGTGAAGTCCTGGCCGTGGTCGGCGACAACGGAGCCGGCAAATCCAGTCTCATCAAGGCCCTGTCAGGCGCGCTCATCCCGGATTCCGGAACCATCACCCTGCACGGCGAGCGGATGCACTTCCATTCCCCGCGCGATGCCAGGGTGCGGGGCATCGAGACGGTGTACCAGACGCTCGCACTCGCCCCTCAGCTGGACATCGCGACCAACCTCTTCCTCGGGCGGGCACGCAGGCGGCCGGGTTTCCTCGGCTCGTGGCTGCACCTCCTCGACCACCGGGCCATGCGCGAGGAAGCCGCGGCCCAGCTGGACGCGCTCGGCATCGCGACCCTCCAGGACATCGGACAGCTGGTCGGCTCGCTCTCCGGTGGGCAGCGGCAGGCCGTCGCGGTGGCGCGGGCCGCCATGTTCGGCACCGAGATGATCATCATGGACGAGCCCACGGCCGCGCTCGGGGTCAGGGAGTCGGACCAGGTCCTGGAACTGATCCGGAGGATCCGGCACCGCGGCATCCCCGTCATTCTCATCAGCCACGACATGCCGCAGGTCTTCGAGGTCGCGGACCGCATCCACGTGCACCGGCTCGGCCGCCGGGCCGCCGTCGTGAAGCCCGGCAGCGTCACCATGACCGACGTGGTCGGCCTGATGACCGGTGCGCTGAGCCAGGACGGCGAAGGCGCACTCTTCGAGACCGCCGTCTCCAAGGAACGGCATCACGGCTCCGCGCCCGGCGCGCGGGACTGACCTCCGGCCATGTCGGCGATGAACCGGCTCACCCGGGCCGGCTCCGGGCCGGAGGCCGAAGCCGTGTCCCGGGCCCGGGTGCTCGGCTCAGCGACCGCCGAGCTGCGCGTCGATGGCCTCCGGCGAGAGAAGCTGCTCGGAAGCGAGCGTCGCGGCGCCGACCAGGCCGGCGTCGGCGCCCAGGAGGCTGTGGGTGATCCGCAGATCCCGGGTGGACAGCGGGTGGGACCGGGCGTAGACGGCCTCGCGGATCCCCGCGAGCAGGGTCTCGCGGGCCTCGGCGAGTGTCCCGCCGACGGCCACCACGGACGGGTTGAGGACGCCGACGAGATCGGCGACCACGGTGCCGATGGCGCGCCCGGCCTGACGGACCAGCGCGACGGCGTCGGGATCGCCGGCCCGCGTCAGCGCCACGATGTCCGCGGCCGTACGCGCCTCGCGGTCCATGCTCCTGAGGTCCCGTGCGATCGCCCAGCCGGCGGCGTCGGTCTCCAGGCAGCCGACGCCGCCGCAGCGGCAGACCCGTCCGCCGCCGCGGTGGAGATGCCCGATGTCCCCGGCCGCGCCCAGCGAGCCGCGAAACAGCCGGCCGCCCAGGACGAGACCGCTGCCGATGCTCATGCCGGCGCTGACCATGAGCAGGTCGGCGGTTTCCGCCCACTGTTTGCGCTGCTCGCCCAGGGCCATGACGTGGGCGTCGTTCTCCACGTGGACCGGGACGCCGGGGAAGCGGCCGGAGAAGAAGGCGCGGAGATCGAACTTGTACCACTTGCTCATCATCGTGGGGGAGTTGATCCGGCCGGTGGCGGTCTCGACCGTGCCGGGCACCGCCAGGGCGACGGCCCGCACGTCGGCGACCGTCTTTCCGGCCTGCTCGAGGGCGGTGGTGAGATGCTCGTCCACCTGGCGCAGGACCTGCTCCGGTCCGGACTCCATGTCCGCGGGACCACCCGCCGTCGCCAGGATTCCGGCGGCCAGGTCGGTCACGGCGACACGGCAGTGGTCGAGCCCGAGCTCGGCGGCCAGGATGATCCCCGACCGGTGGTTGAACTCGAACACCTCGGCCGGCCGTCCGACCGAGGCCGCCTGCGGACTGCCCGCCCCGTACACGATGTAACCGGCTTCCAGGAGGCCGGTCAGTCTGTTCTCGACGGTGGCGCGGGCCATGCCGGAGGCGCGTACGAGCTCGGACCGGGTGCGTGCCCGCTGGTTGCGGATCATGTCGAGGAGGAAGCCCGCCCCCGACGCCGCTCTGCTGTTACGGATCCCCATGCCGCTCATTATGCCAATCATGGGCAGAATTCGGTTCGGCTGCCGCGAGGGGCCGGCTGGATGGCCGCCGGGCCGGCGTGTGATCGGGGGGAGCACGCCGGCCCGGCGGCTGGGGCCGGGCCGAGGCGGCGCAGGGAGTCACCGCGTCGGCCCGGGGTTTCAGGGGCGGGCCGCCAGCCGCGTGCCCAGGGTGGTGACGGCCTCGTGGGCGTCGTCACCACGCGCCTCGATCCGTACGGCGGTGCCGCAGTCGACGCCCAGGCCCAGCACGCTGAGCATGGCCTTCGCGTTCGCCTGCCGTCCCGCCACGTGCAAAACGACCTCGGAGCCGAAGCCCTGGGCCGCCGAGACCAGCTGCGAGGCGGGGCGGGCGTGCAGGCCCTCCGGGGCCGTGACGGACACGGTGACGGCCCAGCCGCCGTCGGCCATCGGCTCGGCGGTGACCGGCGCGGCGGACGTGGCGGAGTCCAGCAGTCCGCGCACCTCGTCGGCGTCCTCCGCCCGGGTCGCGCGGTCGGCGAGGGCGGCGGCGTCGGCACTGCTCACGGCGGCGACGGAGCGGGCCGCGCCGGGCAGCCGGGCGGCGGTCATGGACAGCTCGTCGACACCCAGACCCAGCAGGAACGGCTGGATGGACGGGTCGCTCGCGGCCTCGCCGCACACGCTGACCGTGATGCCGTGGGCGTGCGCCGCCCGGACCACCAGGCCGATCGCGTGCAGCAACGCGGGCGTGTGGGCGTCGAGCAGATGGGTGACCCGGCCGTTGTCCCGGTCGGCGGCGACCAGGTACTGCAGCAGGTCGTTGGTGCCGATCGAGAAGAAGTCCGCCTGCCGCGCGAGCGCCGCGGCGGCCAGCACGGCCGCCGGCGTCTCGATCATCACGCCCAGCTTGACGGGGCCGTGATCGACCTCGTCGGCGCTCAGCTCGGCGCGTACCTCTTCGAGATGGCTGCGCACGGCGGCGAGCTCGGCGGTGCCGGAGATCATGGGGACGCACACCCACACCTCGCCGTGCGCGGCGGCGCGCAGGACGGCGCGCAGCTGGGTGCGCAGCACCTCGGGGGCGTCGAGCAGCAGACGCACACCCCGGTGTCCCAGCATCGGGTTGGCCTCGGAGGAGGTCAGCGGCGGCAGCGGCTTGTCGCCGCCGACGTCGAGCAGACGGATCGTCACCCGACCGCCGCCCAGGGCCTGGACGGCCCCGGCGTAGGCGGCCAGCTGTTCCTCCTCACCGGGCAGCTCCTGGCCGGCGAGGAAGACGAACTCGGTGCGGAACAGGCCGACCGAGCGGGCACCGGCGCGGTGGGCGCGGACGGCTTCGTCGGCGGAACCGATGTTCGCGGACAGCCGGATGGCGTGGCCGTCGCTCGTCAGCGCCTGGGGCAGTGCGTCCGCCGCGGCGTCCTCGCGCCGGCGGGCGGCCTCGGCGGCCTGGCTGACCTCCGCGGGGTCGGGGTCGACGGTCACCGTGCCCTGGTCGCCGTCGACGAGCAGGACCGCTCCGTTCCGGACCGCGTCCAGTCCCGGCACCTGCACGACGGCCGGGATGCCGAGGGAGCGGGCCAGGATCGTGGTGTGGGCCGTCGGCCCGCCGCCCGAGAGGACGAAGGCGCGCAGCCGGGTCCGGTCCAGGCCGATGGTCTGGGACGGCGTGAGGTCGGTCGCCACCACGACGGCGTCCTCGGGAAGTTCCACCTCGGTCCGGCTCACCGCGCCGAGGGAGGCCAGCAGCCGCTGGCGCAGATCGTCGATGTCGGTGGCGCGTTCGGCGATCCGCGCGCTGCCCGAGGCGCGGAGGGCGTCGGCCTGCGAGGCGAGTACGCGCTGCACGGCCGTGGCGGCGTCCACGAGCTGGTCGCGTATCGCCGCGCCCAGGGATGCGCGCAGCTCGGGGTCGGCCAGCATCGCCCGGTGCGCGGCGATGATGCCCTGTTCCTCGGTGCCGGACACGGAGGAGTGGAGGGCGTCGAGCTCTCGGGCGGCCTTCTGAAGGCCGTCGTCCAGGCGCGCCTGCTGACCGGTGACGTCGTCCGCCGTGACGTGCGTCTCCACCAGGTGCGTGTCGGGGGAGTTCCAGAGGACTGCCGTGCCGCCGGCGATGCCGGGGGAGGCCGCGACGCCGGACAGGGTCGTCGCGGTGGCCGGTACGGAGGGTGTCGCCATCAAGAGTCCTAGGGTCAGGCGGCCGTTCGCCGCGGTTGCCTGAGTGTCAACCCGGTTTCGGTTCAAAGTCAACAGCTTTACGTCTAGCGCTAGACATAATTCCTGTCTACGCTGCCCTCACCCCGGTGCGCAGTTCTCCGAACCGGGTCATCCATCACCATCAGCAAGGTTCTTCTCATGCCCGACAAACTGTCTCTTCTGGGGCTACTCCCCGAGCAGTCCGTCCTGGTGAACGCCTCGGCCCGTGACTGGCGGACGGCGATCCGCCTCGCCGGCGAGGGGCTGATCCTGGGCGGCGCCGCCACCGCCGCCTACAGCGACGAGATGATCGCCACCGTCGAACAGCTCGGCCCCTACATCGTCATCGCCCCAGGCCTCGCACTGGCTCACTCCCGCCCGTCGCCCGCGGTCCGCCGCACCGGACTGTCCTGGGTGTCCCTGCAGGAGCCCGTCCACTTCGGCCACCGGGACAACGACCCGGTCCGCCTGGTCGTCGGCCTCGCCGCGACCGACCACAACCAGCACACCGCCGCCCTCGGCAGCCTCGCCCAACTGCTGGGCGCGCCGGAGCGGATGGAAGAACTCCTCACCGCCCCCGACGCCGCCACCGTGCGGCACCTGATCGGCAACTTCGACCCGGAGGTCCCGTCATGAAGATTCTCACCGTCTGCGGCATGGGAGTCGGCAGCAGCATCATCCTCAAGATGAACGTCGAGAAGGCCCTGCGCAGCCTCGGCGTCACCGCCGACGTCGAGGTCGCCGACATCGGCACCGCCCGGGGCGCCGCCGCCGGCGCGGACCTCGTCGTCACCTCCGGTGAACTCGCCCCCCAGCTCGGCGAACTGAAGGCCAAGATCGTCGTCATCGACAACCTGGTCAACGTCGATCTCATCGCCAGGGCGCTCGAGGCCGCCCTCTCCGAGGCCCGCTGACCGGCAGCGCCTTCGCTCCCCGCCCCCTCCCCACCGCTCCGAGGAGCACCCCCATGGACGTCATCGTCGGCATAGCAAAATTCATCGTCAACAACGTGCTCAACCAGCCCGCCTACCTCGTCGGCATCATCACCGCGATCGGCCTGCTGGCCCTGCGCCGCAGCGTCGGTCAGGTCATCGGCGGCGGTCTGAAGGCCGCGATGGGATTCCTGATCCTCGGCGTCGGCGCCTCCACCGTCGTCGGCTCCCTGGAACCGCTCGGCAAGCTCATCCTCGGAGCGACCGGGGCCCGCGGCGTGGTTCCCACCAACGAGGCGGTCGTGGCCCTCGCCCAGAAGCAGTTCGGTGCTCAGGTGGCCTGGGTCATGATCGCCGGCTTCATCGTGAGCATCCTGCTCGCACGGTTCACACCGTTGAAATACGTGTTCCTGACGGGACACCACACCTTCTTCATGGCCACCCTGATCACCGCGCTGCTCGCCACCGCCGACCTGTCGGCGTTCTGGATGATCGCGGTCGGCGCCGCCCTGCTCGGCACGATGATGGTCGTCATGCCGACGTTCACCCACCCGTGGACGCGCCGCGTCACCGGAGGCGAGGACGTGGCCATCGGCCACTTCGGCTCCATCGGCTACATCACGGCCGGCACGGTCGGTCGCCTGGTCGGCAAGCGCAGCAAGAGCACCGAGGACATGAAGTTCCCCGACGGGCTCAAGTTCCTGCGCGACTCGATGATCGCCACCGCGCTCTCCATGGTCCTCATCTACACCGTGTTCGCCCTGGCCATGCTCGGACGGGTGGGCCGGACCGAGGCGTTCGCCGTCATGGAGGCCACCACGCTCGGTGACTACGTCATGGCCGGTGTCATGCAGGCCCTGCTGTTCGGCGTGGGCGTGGCCGTCATCCTCTTCGGCGTCCGCACCATCCTCGGCGAGCTCGTCCCCGCGTTCAACGGCATCGCCGCCAAGGTCGTCCCCGGCGCCCTGCCGGCGCTCGACTGCCCGGTCACCTTCCCGTACGCGCCCAACGCCGTCCTGATCGGTTTCATCTCCAGCTTCACCGGTGGCCTGGCCAGCCTCGGCTTCCTGATGGCCTTCAACGGTCCGATGGGTCTGGCGCTGATCCTGCCCGGCATGGTTCCGCACTTCTTCACCGGCGGCACGGCCGGTGTGTTCGGCAACGCGACGGGCGGCCGCCGCGGGGCCATCGCCGGCGGCTTCGTCAACGGCGTGATCATCACCTTCCTGCCCGCCCTGCTGCTCAAGGTGCTCGGCTCGCTCGGCCTGGCCAACACCACGTTCGGCGACGCCGACTTCGGATGGTTCGGCCTCTCCGTCGGCCACGCGGTCACGCTCGGGCCGGCGGGCGGCATGCTCGTGATCGCGCTCATCGTCCTGGTCCTGCTGGGCAGCGCCATCGCCTTCCAGCGCCTCGTGGTCAGCCGCGGGTGGAACCCGGGTGCGCCGCGTGACACCTACTTCGCCGGCGCCGGCGACGAGGACGCCGACCCCAAGTCCGTCGCCGTCGGCTCCTGACCGACCCGGCTTCTCTGCCCGTCGCGGCGCCGCGACGGGCAGAGAAGCCCCGTTGTACCGGCGGCTGCCGTGCGCAGGCCGCCGGAACGTCATCGGAGCCCTCCCCGGCCCTCCATGCCGACATCCGCACACCGCCCCCACCGGTGCCCCAGCCAACCAACGAAGGAGCCCTGACTCAGGGTGAGCACTAAGCCGACGACCACAGACCTCGAGTGGACCGATCTGGACCAGCGGGCCGTGGACACCGCCCGCATCCTGGCTGCCGACGCCGTTCAGAAGGTCGGCAATGGCCATCCCGGTACGGCGATGAGCCTGGCGCCTGCTGCGTACACGCTTTTCCAGAAGGTGATGCGGCATGATCCGGCCGACCCGGAGTGGGTGGGCCGTGACCGGTTCGTTCTCTCCGCCGGTCACTCGTCCCTGACCCTGTACACCCAGCTTTATCTGGGTGGCTTCGGTCTGGAGCTGGATGATCTGAAGTCGTTCCGTACGTGGGGTTCGAAGACTCCGGGGCATCCGGAGTACGGGCACACGGCCGGTGTGGAGACGACGACGGGTCCGCTCGGCCAGGGTGTGGCGAACGCGGTGGGCATGGCGATGGCGGCCCGCTTCGAGCGTGGTCTGTTCGATCCGGAGGCCCCGCGGGGCGCTTCTCCGTTCGATCATCACGTGTACGTGATCGCGGGTGACGGGTGTCTGCAGGAGGGTATTTCCGCGGAGGCGTCGTCGCTGGCGGGTCACCAGAAGCTCGGGAATCTGATCCTGTTGTGGGACGACAACCACATTTCGATCGAGGGTGACACCGAGACGGCCGTGTCCGAGGACACGGTGAAGCGGTACGAGGCGTATGGCTGGCATGTCCAGCGCGTCGAGCCGCAGGCCAACGGCGACCTCGACCCGGCCGCCCTGTTCGCGGCGATCCGGGCTGCCGAGGCGGAGACCGAGCGGCCGTCGTTCATCGCGATGCGTTCGATCATCGCGTGGCCGGCGCCGAACGCGCAGAACACCGAGGCCGCGCACGGCTCGGCCCTGGGTGAGGAGGAGGTCGCGGCCACCAAGCGGGTGCTGGGCTTCGATCCGGAGCGGTCTTTCGAGGTTGCCGGTGAGGTCATCGCCCATACCCGCGCGTTGGGTGAGCGGGGCCGTGAGGCGCGTGCCGCGTGGGAGAAGTCGCTGGCGGAGTGGCGCACGGCGAATCCGGAGCGGGCGGCGGAGTTCGACCGGATCCAGGCCAACGAGCTGCCCGAGGGCTGGGAGGCGAGGATCCCGGTGTTCGAGGCGGGTAAGGGTGTGGCGACGCGTGCGGCGTCGGGCAAGGTGCTGCAGGCGCTGGGTGCGGTGATCCCGGAGCTGTGGGGTGGTTCGGCGGACCTGGCGGGTTCGAACAACACCACGATCGACAAGGGTTCCTCGTTCCTGCCCGAGGGCAACCCGCTGCCGGAGGCGGACCCGTACGGGCGGACGATTCATTTCGGTATCCGTGAGCACGCGATGGCCGCGGAGATGAACGGCATCGCGCTGCACGGCAATACCCGCATCTACGGTGGCACGTTCCTGGTGTTCTCCGATTACATGCGCAACGCGGTGCGGCTGTCCGCGCTGATGCACCTGCCGGTCACCTATGTGTGGACGCATGACTCGATCGGTCTGGGTGAGGACGGTCCGACTCATCAGCCGGTGGAGCACCTGGCCTCGCTGCGCGCGATCCCGGGTCTGGCGGTGGTCCGTCCGGCTGATGCGAACGAGACGGCGATCGCCTGGCGCGAGATCATGCGCCGGCACACCAAGGTCTACGGCGAGGGCCGGCCGGTGGGTCTGGCGCTGACCCGTCAGGGTGTGCAGACCTATGCGCCGAACGAGGACGCGGCCCGGGGTGGCTATGTGCTGTTCGACGCCGAGGGCGGTGAGCCGCAGGTGGTGCTGATCGCGACGGGTTCCGAGGTGCACCTGGCCGTGGAGGCCCGTGAGCGGCTGCAAGCCCGGGGTGTGCCCACTCGTGTGGTGTCGATGCCGTCGGTGGAGTGGTTCGAGGAGCAGGACCAGGACTACAAGGACGGTGTCCTGCCGCCGTCGGTGAAGGCGCGGGTGGCGGTGGAGGCCGGTATCGCTCTGACCTGGCACCGGTATGTCGGGGATGCGGGCCGGATCGTCTCTTTGGAGCACTTCGGTGCTTCCGCGGACGCCAAGGTCCTCTTCCGCGAGTTCGGTTTCACTCCCGAGGCCGTGGTCGCCGCTGCCCGGGAATCCCTGGACGCCTCCGCGCGCTGACGCCCATACGCGCGCATACGTACGACTCTATGGAGATGCAATTCTCATGACAGACGCTCTCAAGCGCCTCTCCGACGAAGGCGTCGCGATCTGGCTGGACGACCTTTCGCGCAAGCGGATCACGTCCGGCAACCTGGCCGAGCTCATCGACCAGAGCCACGTCGTGGGCGTGACCACGAACCCGTCCATCTTCCAGAAGGCCATCAGCCACGGTGACGGCTACGAGCAGCAGCTCGCCGACCTCGCCGCCCGCAAGGTGACCGTGGACGAGGCCATCCGCATGATCACGACGGCGGACGTGAGGGACGCCGCCGACATCCTGCGTCCGGTCTTCGACGCGACGCAGGGCCAGGACGGCCGGGTCTCCATCGAGGTCGACCCCCGTCTGGCGCACGACACGGCCGCCACCATCGCCGAGGCCAAGCAGCTGGCCTGGCTGGTCGACCGCCCCAACACCCTCATCAAGATCCCGGCCACCCGGGCGGGCCTGCCGGCGATCACCGAGGTCATCGGCCTGGGCATCAGCGTCAACGTCACGCTGATCTTCTCCCTCGAGCGCTACCGCGCCGTCATGGACGCCTACCTCGCCGGCCTGGAAAAGGCCCGCGAACGCGGCCTGGACCTGTCGAAGATCCACTCGGTGGCGTCGTTCTTCGTCTCCCGCGTGGACACCGAGATCGACAAGCGCCTCGACGCCCTGGACACCGACGAGGCCAAGGCCCTCAAGGGCAAGGCCGCCCTCGCCAACGCCCGCCTGGCCTACCAGGCCTACGAAGAGGTCTTCTCCACCGACCGCTGGAGTGCTCTGGACAAGGCCCAGGCGAACAAGCAGCGCCCGCTGTGGGCCTCCACCGGCGTCAAGGACCCCGCCTACAAGGACACCCTCTACGTCGTCGACCTCGTTGCCCCCGGCACCGTCAACACCATGCCCGAAGCCACCCTGGAAGCCACCGCCGACCACGGCGAGGTCACCGGCGACACCATCCACGGCACCTACGACGAAGCCCGCTCCCTCCTCGACGACATCGCCGCCCTCGGCATCTCCTACGACGACGTCGTCCAACTCCTCGAAAACGAAGGCGTCGACAAGTTCGAAGCCTCCTGGAACGACCTGCTCAAGTCGACCGAG